>WRPG01000052.1 GCA_009773355.1 Limisphaerales bacterium | reverse complement strand
GGCTCGTCATTGGCCTTGGGCGCGGGGGCGGCTGGAGCGGGGGCCGGGGCCGGTGTGGGCGCGGGCTGGTTTTGCGCCAGCGCGCTGCCGGCAAGGCTGGCGGTCAGGATGAGGGACAGGGTGGTTTTCATGTTATCGGTTCTCCCGGGCACGTTGTTCCATAAGTCTCCGCAAAAGATCGCTCTCGCCGCCGCCTGAGCTGGGCAAGCCGCTGGACGGGGTGCCGGAACTGCTCGAACCCGGCGGGCTGCCGGCGCCGCCAGAATTGAAGCTGCCGCCGGAATTAAAGCTCCCGCCCGAGTTGAGCGAGCCGCCAGAATTGAAGCCGCTGCTGCTGCCGGAGTTGAACGTGCTGCTGGAGCCACCGCCGAAACGCGTCACGTAGTAGGCGGTGTATTCCTCCGTGTCCACGGAGCCATCGCCGTTGCGGTCAATCTCCCGGAAGCGGTCGCGCATCCGGCTGTCCGCCTCGTCGCGCGAAACCTTGCCGTCATTGTTGCGGTCCTGTTCGCGGATGCGCGACTGCGCCATCTCCGCCGGGTTGCTGCTCCCGCCGAAGGGCGAGCTTGAGCGCGGGTCGCGGCTGAAGCTGCTGGAGCTGCTGGAACGCGAATCGCGGCTCGACCCGCTGGAAAACCGCGAGTCCCGGCTCGACCCCGAGCTGCTGAACCGGCTGGAGCTGGAGCCAAACGGCGAGCTGGAACTGGAGCCGGAACTGAAACTCGACGAGGAGCCAAAGCCGTAATCCGTCGGGCGCTCCGCCTCGCGGGACTGCCACGGGCCGTCGTCCTCGCGCCGCAGCATGTAGCCGACCTTGAGTTCCACCGGTTTGCCAGCCGCCTCCAACGTCACGACGTTGGCCTCGATGGCGGTGATTTTGCAGCCGCCGATGGTGTCATCCACCTTGGCGGACTTCTTCATGCTCGAGCTGCTGCCCTCGAAGAAGGCCACGCGGCCCTTCTCATACTCCAGCGTGCCCAGCAGCGAGAAGGACTCGATGACCCGCTCGCGGCGCGGCGGCGGGGCCTCGGTGTTTGAGCGGCCCGCATAACGGCGGGTGTTGAAGATGTTGCGGTCGGGGATGGCCTTGAAGTCGTCGAACGTGCCGGTGGGAACGGGCGGCGCGGGCGCGGCCTTGGCGGAGGATTTCGAGGACTTTGGCGGCGGCGCGGGGTTGTTCGTGCGCGAGGACTGCGCGGGGGCGAGGGCGGCACCGAGCAGCAGCGCGGCGGCACAGGCCAGGGTGACATGTCGGGCCGGCTTCATGGCGGGACTCTCGCACGTCCGGCATCCGGCTGCCAGCGTGTTCCCGCCGGAGCGCGGCCCTCCGGGCCGCAGCGGCTCGCCCGGTTGACGGCATCCAGAGTTCAAGGCCGCTCCCTGCAAGGTGGCCGCTGCGGGCGGGGCGCCCGCGCTCCGAGGTGGGTTATTTCGCGCCGTTTTCATTCTTCTTCGGGGTGAGCACCAGGCCGCTGACCTGCAGCGACAGGGTGAGATTTCTGCCTTCGGTGTCCCGTGTGGTCAGGTCCACCACGTCCACCTTCATCGCGAGCGGGTCCTTCTCAATCTGATACAGGAAACGCGCAAGGCTCGACAGGCTGCCGGTCGCGTCCGCGCGGCATTCGAGGGTCTGGTGCTCCTCGCGGTCGGAGGTGCGCTTCCACGCGGGTTTGAGGCCGCTCACGGTCACGTTCGCGTCGCGGCCCCAGCGCTCGAAGGCCCGCAGCGCCTGGCCTTCGGCGGCGGAGACGTTGTTGGTCAGCGCGTTGGCGCGCATCGCCGTCCACCGGTCACGCACGGCGCGCTCGCGGTCGAGCTTGCCCGCGCCCTCAGCCACCTGCTTCTCCAGGTCGGCGATGCGCTTGTTGCGCGCCGCCCAGCTCGCGGTGAGCGGCTGGAGGATGAACTTGTCGCCCACCATCAGCAGGACGGCGGTGACGGCCAGGAGGGCCAGCAATTGTTCTCGGCTCTTGTTGTTCATCGGCTGGCCTGGGCGTCGGCCCAGTGGAAGGTGAAGGTGAATTCCAGCGGCTGGTTGTTCTGGCCGCCCTTGATGGGACCGCCAGCCTTGAGTTCGCTGACGCCCTTGGTCTTTCCCAACTGCTCGCGCATCCGCAGCAGCGCCGAGTTGTTGCGCGCCGTGCCACTGAAGGTCACGCCCGAGCGGTCGTGGATTTCGACGGCCTTGGCGGCGACTGCGCCATCCTCCGGGAACGCCTCGGTGATTGCCCGGAGGATGCTCAACGCGCGGAAGGACTCGTCATACCACGGCCGGTATTTGCGGATGCGGCCTTCCATGTCCTTGATTTGCGTGACGCGCGCCTCCATGCCCTTCCACTGGCCTTCCAGCTTGCTCAACCGCCACTGCTGCCAGCCGAACATTCCCGCCACGCCCAGCAACACCACGCCCAGCACGGCGGCGGCATACACGAGTTTCTTCGACGCGTGCTGCTCGGTGAACTGCTTCCACTTGCTCACGCGCGGCGGCAAAAACTCGAAGCCCGCCGGCTTGCCGGTCAAGTGCCGCACCGCCAGCGCCAGCGCGGCGGACGCGGCGGTGCCCGGCGGCAGCGCGGGGCCAAACTCCAGCGGCGCGAACTCCTTCACCTGCTGCGCGCGCAGCCCGAGCGCCTCGGCGCGTGGACGCACCTGCTCATAAAGCTCCTCCGCCAGCTCGTCGTTGCCGAACACCCTCAGGTTCCGCACCGCGCCACGCGCGTCGTCCGGCAACTGGCCGAGCGTGATGCGCAGCTCGCGCGCGAGGTAATCCTTCTGCACGGTCCGCTCCGGGCCTTCCTGAGTGATGGCCCCTTCCAGCAGCCGCAGCGCCGCGACGCCGCCCTGCGTGGTGACTTGCAGGCCCACGCCCTTTTCACCGGCCACCAGCGCGACCACGCCGCCGGCGGTCTCCGATTCGGCGACTGGTTGAAGCGCAGCCAGACCGAGCGAAAAGCTCAACGGGCGCAGGCTGATGGACTCCAGCGCGTCCTGGAGGCGCGTGATGTGGTCGCGCGGGATGGCCACGAGCGTCGCCGTGCGCTCGCCCTCCGCCGGGCCGACCAGTGACTGCGACACCATCAACGTCTCCGGCGCGTAGGGGAAGCCGCGCTCCGTCTCCATCGCCAGCAGCGATTGCACGTCCTCCGGCGTGAGGCCGGCGGGGACTTTCACCGCGAGCGTGAGCGCCCAGTTGAGCGGCACGCCAACGACGCAGCGGCGGTCGCGCACGCCGGCCTTTTCGAGGTGCGTGTGTATCTCCGCGCCGACCAGGTCGGGGTCGTTCGTGAGCGGGTCCAGCGTGAGCGTGGCGGTCGCGGCATGGCGGACTTCCACGGAGCCGTTGGTGCGCTTGACGCTGACCAGGTCCAGCCGGTTGCCGTCCAGCACGAGACCGAGCAGCGAGGTGGCGGTGGTTTTCTTCGGGGCGTTCATCGTTGGCTTTGCAACTCGGCAATCTGCTGGCGGACGCTTAAACCCAAGGCCCAGCCCAAGTGCGTGAGGTCTTGCCGCTGGCGGATTTTTGCGCCGCCCTCGGTCGTGTCGAAAATGAAACGCACGCGCGAGTAGCCGCGTCCGTGATGACCCAGCGCCGCGATGTCCGCCGAGAAAACGTAGCTGCGGCCCGTGATGTAAGGTCCGAGCTGGTCGGCGGTGGCCTGGTCCACCGCATCCTTCACCCACGCGATGGAGGTCTGCGCGGTCAGGCCGGCGCGCGCGGCGATGAGCGCGTCCGCCTTCTCGGCGTCCAAGCCGGGCAGGCAGGTCAGCACGGTGGCGGAGGCCGCGTTCACATTCACCAAGCCTTCAACGACCGAGTTGGTGGAAACGGTCAGGTCGCTCTCGATGAGCGCGAACTCCTCCGCCGACAGGCCGCTGCGGATGTAGAACTGGAGGACGCTGTTGTTCGTGACGGTGGTCTGCGGCTGCGGCTGGCCACCTTGACCACCACCGGGTTCCCCCGGCCCCCCTCCACCACCGCCGCTCGCATAAGGAGCGAGCACCTGATTTGCCTTTTCACTGCTGATGCCCGCGTCCGTCATCAACGTGCGCAGGCCGTTCTGGTCCACGGTGCCAACATTGACCTTCGGCTCGCCGTTGGTGCGGAGGTTCGAGATTTTGCTGTGGACGGTCAGGTAGGCGAGCACGCCGCGGTTGAGCACGCCGTCGTGGTTGTCGTTGGGCGAGGTGGCGTCCTCATCGTTCTCGTTGTTGTCGAGCACGGCGTTCAGGTTCGCGTCCTCGTCGTAAAGGATGTCCTGCGTGAAACCATAGACCATGCGCAGCTCCTCGATGCTCTCGAACGGCGCATTCTTGCAGCGGTAAGCCGGGTTGAGCCGCCCGTAAATCTCGTCCTCCGCGCCGTTCTCGGACGGGTCGCTGTCCGCGTCGCGCCAGTCAACGATCGCGGCGGCCAGCGCGTCGGTCATGCGCGGGAGCTTGTTGAGCATGGCGAGCGTGGCGGTGTTGAGGTTGAGCTTCGCGCCCTCGTCCAAGAGGCCGAACGTGACCTGCAAATCATCCTCCTCGTCGAGCGGCTGGCCGATGAGCCAGAAGCGCGCGCTGCCGACCAGCACGGCCTCGGTCTTGAAGAGCGCCGGGTCCGGCGGCGTGCCCGGCTCGGTGACGTTCGCCAGCGCGTTGCTGACGTAGCGCGCCGCGCCCGCGATGGCCTGCTCGGCCTCCAGCGCGGCGACGCGGTTGTCGGCGGCGCGCAGCTCCAGTGAGGAGGAGTTGGCAAAGTAAATCGCGAGGCTCACGAGGCCAAAGGCGACCCAGAGCACGATGATGAGCACGGAAGCGCGCTCGTGCCGGCGACTTGCAGTCGCCGTCCGCGATGCAACCTCGCTCGAAACGGCTTCGAGCGGTCCACCCGCAATGCGGCGATTGCAAATCGCCGGCACGGGGGCGGACGCGCAGCAGCGCGTCCCTACCGGATTGAACGGCAGCCTCATCGCCCACCTCCGCTGCTTTGCGATGTCGAGTTCGTGCTCGCCTCGACGACGATTGGGACGACCAGTTCCACCGGAGCCTGCTGGCTGGCGCGGGTCTCGGCGGCGAGTTGAATCTGCACCTTGATGGCGCGTGGGAGCTTCATCGTCTCGTCCGCCGTCGAGTCCCACGAGTCCACCCAGTCCGTGCCGTCGTGGTAGAGGAAGAACACGTCTTCCACGTCCGTCAGCAGGAGCTGTTCGACCGGCTCCTCCTCAAAGCCGCCGGCGGGCAGCAGGTTGCGCGTGACGGCGCGGATGAGGTCCTTGCCCAGCGCGCTGCGATTCGTGGAGTCCACGAGCAGGTAGGCGACCTTCTGCACGCTCGGCCACGGGGACGAGGTGTCGAGCAGGCCGGAGAGCGTGTAGAAATCCGGGCTGACCTGCGCGGTCTGACCGCTCATGCCGCCGGTCGCGCCCGCGAGCGAGCCAAAGCGCGGCTGGCTCGACGGCCCGCTCCCGCTGCCCGAACCGGTGCCGGTCGGCGAGGATTGCAGCTCGCCGATGAGGCGCGTCTCGTTCGTGGACGGCAGCGCGAGGCTGGCGAGGTCGCGTTTGAGGACGGTGAGCGCCTGCGCGAGCGGGAGGGATTTTTCCAGCGACGCGGCGGAGCGGTTGCGGAGCTTGAGGCCGCTGTAGAACACGCCGTTGATGGCCGCCAGCACGATGGCGAAGGCGACGACGGCGATGAGGAGTTCCAGCAGGGTGAAGGCGGAACGTGCTGCGTGTTGCGTGCTGCGTGTTGCGTGCGCCCGACCGCCCGACCGCGCTCGAACTGCTTCACGCAACACGCAACACGCAACACGCCGACGCGCAAGTCGAGGCCAGCCGCAAGTTCAGATTTGGCGCGCGTCACCCTCATAGCGTCGCCGCCTCCATCAGCGTGCTGACCGTCACCTCGTATTCGCGGCCCTGGACGAAATACACCACGCGCACCGTCGTCTCCTGCAACGCGCTGTCCTCGACCCACGCGACGGACTCGACGGTCCACCGGAATTCGTGCTGGCCCTCGTTGATGGTGCCGCTGTCGCTGGTGCCGGTGGAGCCGCCGGTGACGGCCAGCTCGTTGAGCACGCGCTCGGCCACGCGGGCGGCGGCGGCCTTCCGCTCGCCGACCTGACCGGCGAGGCTCGCGATGCGCAGCCCCTCCAGCGCCACCGGGATGACGATGGCCATGAACAGCAGCGCCGCCAGCACCTCGGCCAGCGTGAACGCGGCGCGGCGGCGCTTAACGCTGTTGCTGGAGGGTGCGAATCTCATAGGTCAGGCGCGTGGCGCTCTGGGCGATGGCGATGGCGTCGCCCTCCGCGCTGGCGGACTCCTCGGCGGAACGCTGGCGGAGGATGACGGCGGCGGGGCTTTTGTCGCCGATGAAGCCGTCGGAGTTGAAGCGGATGATTTTGATGGGGTTGCCGGAGTCCGACATGTCCTCAAGGTTGTTGAGAAACTGCTCGTCGGGATTGTCGAAGTTCTCCTCGCCGGAAGCCTTCTTCGTCGGGGCGGCGGTGACTTCAAAGCTGATTTCCGCCGGGAGCTTGTATTCCACGCGCTTGGTGTCCTGTTCGAGGAAGCCCGCCTGCGCGCGCAGGCCGTAAAGCCGCTGCTGCGTGTCCACGTAAAGCTCCACCGGGATGCCCTCGGCCACCGCGCGGCTCGCGCCGTAGCGCGTGAGCGAGAGGAACCGGCGCGCCTCGGAGTCGAGGTCGCGGCCGCGGAAGAAGCCCTTGAGCGACGGCAGCGACACGCTCACCACGATGGTGATGAGCGCCATCACGAGGATGAGTTCGATGAGCGTGAAGGCGCGGAGCGCGGCTCTCCGAGCCGCAGCACGTCCGGCCACAGTTGAACTGGCAGATAACTCGCACGCGCCCGACACGACGCTGCCGCTGCGGGCTGGAAGCCCGCGCTCCGGTCGCGTCCTGTTGTTTGCATTGAGCTTCATCGCCGGTTCCTCACTTCGCCTTGTTCCAGTTGGTCACGTCGTCCTCGGTGCCTTCGCGGCCGTCGGCACCCACCGAGTAGAGGTCGTAGCTGCTGGCGTTGTTGCGGCCGGGGCTGACATAGACATAAGGGCGGCCCCACGGGTCCGCCGGCACGTCCTTCATGTAGGGGCCTTTCCAGCCCTGCACGTCGCTCGGGGCCTGGACGAGGTCCATCAAGCCCTCGCTGCCCTTCGGGTAGCCGCCGGTGTCCACCTCGTAGGCGTCCAGCGCGGTGCTGAAGCCGGCAATCTGCGTCTTGGCGGCGGTCTCCCTCGCCTGCTCCGTGCGCCCGGAGAACTTCGGAACGACTATGGCCGCCAGAATGCCGAGGATGACGAGCACCAGCAGCAGCTCGATGAGCGTGAAGCCACGCGCGGCGCGGTTCCGGGTTTGGAGTTTTGGGTTTCGGGTTTCAGTGATGCGGATGTTCATGGTGTTTACGGGTTGAAAGTTACTTGATGTGCTCCTGCAGGGTGAAAATCGGGATGACCATGCCGATGAAAATCGTGCCGATGAACGCGGCGATGACGAAGAGCATCAGCGGCTCGGCCATCGCCACCGCCGTCTTCAACTGCCGGTCGAGGTCGCCCTCGGTCACGTTCGCGATGCGGATCAGCTCCCCGTCCAGCTTGCCGCTCTCCTCCGCGACGGAAATCATTTCCAGTGTCGAGCCGCTGAAAAGCACGCGGCAGTCGCCGAGGCTCGGTCCAAGCGCCTTGCCCTCCTTCACGCGGTCAATCGAGTGCGCCACGGCGTCCACGAGAATCTGGTTGCCGATGGAGCGGCGCGCGACGTTCAGGCAGGCGATGAGCGGCACGCCCGCGCCCAGCAGCGTGCCGAGCATCCGGCAGAAGCGCGACATGGCGAACTGCGCGACCAGCGTGCCGATGGTTGGCACCTTGAGGATGAAGCCTTCCCAAGCTCGGCGGCCGGTCGGTGATGTCACCCAGTTGCGCGCAAGGTAGCCGCCGATGCCCACGCCGAGCAGCAGGAGGATGCCGTAGTTCCGCAGCACGTCGCTCGCGCCGATAATCATCTGCGTGAGGAGCGGGAGCTTCGCGCCGAAGCCTTGGAACACGAGCTGGAAGCGCGGGATGAAGAACACGAGCAGGAAGACCAGCACACCCAGCGCG
The DNA here is from genome assembly GCA_009773355.1 of Limisphaerales bacterium. Classification (GTDB taxonomy): domain Bacteria; phylum Verrucomicrobiota; class Verrucomicrobiia; order Limisphaerales; family SXTU01; genus SXTU01. The sequence continues at coordinate 34,193 of WRPG01000052.1, read as the reverse complement.
AGCACGAGCAAGATGGCCGGATACAGCATCGCGGTCATGACCTTGCCCTTCATCTCCTTCTCGCTCGCCTGGAAGTCGGCGATTTGCGCGAGCACCACGTCGAGGAAGCCGCCGGTCTCGCCGGCCTCGACCATCGCGACATACACGCGCGGGAAAACGTCCGGCGACTTCGCCATCGCGTCGGCGAGCGAGAGGCCGTCCACGACGAGGTCGTGAATCTCCTTCCACTTCGCCTGCGCGGCGGGGCTGGACGCCTCGCGCTGGAGGATGACCAGCGCGCGGCTCAACGGCACGCCGGCGGCCAGCAAACTGGAGAGCAGGCGCGTGAAGTTCTCCAGCATCCGCGGCGTGATTTTGTGCGCGCCGAAGCTGAGGGCATTGGTCGCCGGCTGGTCCGGCGCGGCGGCGGCCTTGGTGTCCTTCGTCGCCGTGGTGGTCTTCGTGGCCGGGGACTTGGCCGCGGGCTTGGCTTCCTTGGCCGCCGGCTTGGGCGCGGCGGTGACGGTCTTGGTCGAGCCGTTGCGCTCGTTCAGGCTGATGGGCCGCAGGCCGCGCGCCTCCATCTGCTTGAACGCGTCCGCGCGCCCGGCCGCCTCCAGCACGCCTTCCGTGACGGAGCCGTTCGCCTGCAACGCGCGATAGGAGAAGAAGGTCATGGCTGGAAGCTCCAAGTTCCAAGTTCCAAGCTCCAAAGAAGCTCCAATTGCCAAGCCCCAAGCCAAGCCTGTTCATCACCCGCAGCCCGCGAAGTCCGAGCGCCAATTGGAGCTTGGAACTTGGAGCTTCTTTGGGATTTGGAGCTTGGGATTTGGAGCTTCATAATCACCTCGCCACGGCCAGTTCCGCCGCGCTGGGCACGTCTCCGCCGTCGTCCTTCTCGTCCACGCTCGTGCGGGAAACTTCCTTCGCGGTCGTGACGCTCAGGACTTCCTCGACGGTCGTTGCGCCTGCGCGAACGAGCCGCCAGCCGTCCTCGGCCAGTGTCTTCATGCCGTCGCGGATGGCGGCGTCGCGGAGCTTGTCGGCGGAGGTGTTCTGGAGAATCAACTGGCGGATTTCCACGTTGGTGTCCATCCACTCGAAGATGGCGTTGCGCCCGTGGAACCCGGTGTTGCGGCACTCGCGGCAGCCGACGGACTTGTAAATCTTGTGGTTCAGCGGAATGCCGAGCTTCGCCTTGTAAGCGGCGGCGATCGGCGTGTCGTCCACCTGTTTGCAGTGCGGGCAGAGCACGCGCACGAGACGTTGCGCTAGCACGGCTTCGAGCGAGCTGGCGACGAGATACGGCTCCACGCCCATGTCCACGAGGCGGGTCAACGCGCCGGGTGCGTCGTTCGTATGGAGCGTGGAAAAAACCAGGTGGCCGGTGAGCGACGCCTGCACGGCAATCTGCGCCGTCTCGTGGTCGCGGATTTCGCCGATGAGCACCACATCGGGGTCGTGGCGGAGAATCGAGCGCAGGCCGCGAGCGAAGGTCAGGCCGGACTTCTCGTTGACCTGGATTTGGTTGACGCCCTTGAGCTGATACTCGACCGGGTCCTCGATGGTGATGATTTTGCGGACGTGGTCGTTGATTTCGTTCAACGCGGTGTAGAGCGTCGAGGTCTTGCCCGAGCCGGTGGGGCCGGTGACGAGCACGATGCCGTGCGGAAGTTGCACGACGCGCCGGAAGCAGTCCAGTTCGCGGTGGCCCATGCCGAGGTCGCCCATGCCGCGCAGCTTCGAGTTCTGGCGCAGCAAACGCATCACGACGGCCTCGCCGTGCAGCATCGGGATGATGGACACGCGGATGTCCACCTCGTGCGTGTCCACGCGGATTTTGATGCGGCCGTCCTGCGGCACGCGCTTCTCGGCGATGTTCAGGTGCGAAAGGATTTTCACCCGCGAGACAATCGCGGGCTGAAAGCGCTTGAGCGCGGGCGGCACCGGGACTTCCTGCAAGTCACCGTCAATGCGGTAGCGGATGCGGAATTCGTCCTCGAACGGCTCAAGGTGAACGTCCGACGCGCGCAGCTCAATGGCGTCGCGCAGCACCTGGTTGACGAAGCGGATGATGCTCGCGTCCTCGGCGGCGCTGTCGAGGTCGGTGTCATCGGCGGAACCTTCCTGCACGACTTCGAGGCCGGCCTCCTCGTTGAGCGTGCCGATGGTGTCCGCGCCGACGCCGAGATGCTTCTTCATCTCGCGCTGGATGGACTCCGTGGGCGCGAGCACGGGCTTGAGCGAGAGGCCCGTCATGGCCTTGAGGGCATCGAGGCCCTGCGTGGCGAAGAGGCGGCTGGTGGCGATTTCCACCGCGCCGTTGTCGCGCTTGAGCGGGAGCAGATGCTCCTTCAGCAGCACGCGCGCGGGAAACAGGGAGAGCACCTGACGGTCCGGCTCGACGGCGTCGAGCGCGGTGAACGGCACGTCGTATTCCTTCGCGAGCCAGCGGAGCGCGGCGTCCTCGGTGGCGGCGCCGCCCTGCTTGGCGAAGGTCTGCGCGTCCAGCGCGGAGAGCTGCCGGTCGGAAACCATCCGCTCCAGCAGCTCCCGCAGCGCCCCGTCAGCAATGGTGAGTTGGCTCATCCCAGTTTCCCGGTTGCAGCGTGATTACTTGAGCGTGCCGATGGCCACGAGCGTCGCCTCCTGACGGACGGTGAGCACCTGGCGCAAGTCATCGGCGGCCTTCTCATACTTGGCTTCGGCGTTCTTGCGGGCCTCGCGCACGCGGGCCATGCGCTGCTTCAACTCCTCGGTCGGGGCCTTGTTCTGGACGGCCTTGGAGAACGCCTCGGCATCCGGATTCGGCGTGCCGCCGAAGAGGCTGCCGCCGGGTCCGCCGGGACCACGGCTGCGGTTGTTGTCGCCACCGCCCTGACCACCTTGATCACCACTGCGGCTGAAGAGCAGGCGCATGTCACCGTTGAGGCTGCGGACTTCGCGCTGGGCTTCCGTGACTTTTTCGAGGCGGGCGGAAATCAGCTTCCACTCGTCGTCGTTCTTCACGTCGAGCAGTTCGCGCATCCGCTCGGCCATGCGCGCGCGCATCTCTTCGGGGTTGAAGCCGCCACGACGCTGCTCTTGGGCGGTGGCATTGCTGGCAAGTCCGCCGAACGCGACGAGCGCGGCGGCGAGGAGGGCTAACTTCTTCATACGGTTCCTTCTGGCTTGGGTTGATGTGTTGACAGTTGCGCCCGCACAGCGGACGCGGTTTGGCCTCTCCAACGCAACACCCGTGCCAAGACGGATTTACAGATTTGGGCCGGATTCGGCAGGCGTGCCGGCCCGCGCCGGGCAATCACTGCGCAAACCGGGGCCGTTTGCGCAAGGATTGCGCAGGTCAAAAGTATTTCCCCCGTCCCCCGTTGCGCTATCCTCACCCCGCCAGCGCTCGCCCATGAACACCAAAGACCTCATCGCCCTCGGCGTTCCGCCCGGTGAACCCATGCGGCGCGGCATCGCCTTCATCGCGGATTTCGTCCTCAAGGGCGGCGACAAGACCCAACTGCCCGCCGAAGTCGAAGCCGTCGTGCGCGCCCCGGCGGACTTCGCGGCGGACGAACTGCGCGGCGAGTTTGCCAAAGCACTCCTCAAATCCCCCAAGCCCATCACCGCCGCCCCCGCCCCGTGGCAACAGTGGGGCGAAGGCCTCGAACCCGAAGCCATCAACCAAATGGCCCGCGCGTGCCAGCTCCCCGTCTCCGTCGCCGGCGCGCTCATGCCCGACGCCCACGTCGGCTACGGCCTGCCCATCGGCGGCGTGCTCGCCACCGACAACGCCGTCATCCCCTACGCCGTCGGCGTGGACATCGCGTGCCGCATGAAGATGACCGTCCTTGACCTCCCCGTGCGCGACCTCGACCGCCGCCGCGAGCGCCTCATCAAGGCCATCGAGGACGAAACCCGCTTCGGCATCGGCGCGCACTTCAAGGAACCCCGGCAACATCCCGTCCTCGACGCCGACTGGAACGTCAGCCCCGTCACCAAGCTGCGCAAAGGCCGCGCGTGGTCGCAGCTCGGCACCAGCGGCAGCGGCAACCACTTCGTCGAGTTCGGCCTCTTCACCGCGCGCGAGAAAATCAACGGCCTCGAACCCGGCGAATACGTCGCCCTCCTCTCGCACAGCGGCAGCCGCGGCACCGGCGCGGCCGTCTGCGAGCATTACAGCAAGCTCGCGATGGACCTTCACCCGGAACTGCCGAAGGAGCTCAAGCACCTCGCCTGGCTCTCCCTCGACTCCGCCGAAGGCCAGGAATATTGGGCCGCCATGGAACTCATGGGCCAATACGCCGCCGCCAACCACGCTCTCATCCACCAGCACATCGCCGGGCACCTTCGCCTGCAAGTCCTCCTCGACCTGGAGAACCACCACAACTTCGCGTGGCAGGAGCGCCACCTCATCGGCGGCGTCGAGCGCGACGTCGTCGTGCATCGCAAGGGCGCGACCCCGGCGGGCGTCGGCGTCCTCGGCATCATCCCTGGCTCAATGGCCTCGCCCGGCTTCGTCGTGCGCGGGCGGGGCAACGACGCCTCCCTCCGGTCCGCGTCGCACGGCGCGGGCCGTGTGATGAGCCGCAAGAAAGCCACCGCCACCTTCGAGTGGCACAAGGTCAACCGCGTGCTCCGGGAAGCCGGCGTCCACCTCCTCAGCGCCGGCCTCGACGAAGTGCCGATGGTCTATAAGGACATCCACCAAGTCATGGCCGCACAAAGCGACCTCGTGGAAACCCTCGGCCAGTTCGACCCCAAGCTCGTGAAGATGGCCCCCCACGGCGAGCGCCCGGAGGATTGAGCGGCGCGGTCTGCGCCTTGTAGCGGCGGTCTGCGACCGCCGAGCCTCCCGCGCTGCCCGAATGCCGAAACTGAAATGGGTGGCACAGGCCACCGGCCTGTGCCGAGCGGCTACCAGCCGCTCGGAATGTCGAGGGCGTGCGAATGGATACGGTGCGCCAAGTTCAAAGGTGGCCGTCTCGCCATTCCGTCCGGCCAGTGGCCGGACGGCACAGGCCGGTGGCCTGTGCTACCCTCGGAACCCCCTCCGCTGGCCGCTGAGAATCAGGGGTGGACGCCTGCCCGGCAGGCATCCTTCCCTGAAATTCAGGCAGCCAAGCCCGAAAATCGGGCTGCTTTCCCTGAAAATCAGGGAAAATCGGCTGAATTTCAGGCAATTTAGCGCCGGTTGGCATGCCAACCCCTGATTTTCACCCGCTGGAGCCTGAAAATCAGGCATAGGTGGGCGGTTTTCGGGCATTTGCGCTGATTGGAGAAGGTGAAACCGATGCAAAGGGCTGATTTCCAATTGGTTTCGCCAAATGAGTCTGTTCCTCGCTGATTTCAGTGGAATGGATATTGGGTGGGCGCGCTTCCCGGCCTCAAAGGGGCCAATGAATGTAGCCGGAGGCACCAGTGATGCCGTGGCCTCAGCCCATCAATCCCAACGGGATTGCAGCTTTCAGCCCAAGGTTGGCGGCGCAGCGCGACGCCTACCTTGGGTGAGCCGACCGAAAGACCGGAACCCTGAAGGGGTTCCAGCCGGAGATGCAACCCCTTCAGGGTTGCTCACGTTTTGCGCGCGGACCCAAGGTAGCCTCGCAGGCTCGGCAACCTTGGGCTGAGTGATGCAGCCCCGTTGGGGCTGGCCGGAGGTGAACCGGCTGCTCCCGTGACTGTCGGAGGCTCTGGTGATGCCGTGGCCGTTCTCCCTCACCCCCGACCCTCTCCCGCTGGGAGAGGGGGTTCGCTCGGCCGCGTTCTGAGCCAACCCGCGCGCGGCAGCACGAACGGGCGGTGGAGCATGCGCGAGGCATTACAGGCTATGGGCGTTGGCATCCCGCCTTGTTAAACACCTTTAAGCCCTTTCGACACCGACTCGATTGTTTCCAAATAAGCCAGCAAGCGGCTTTTTCCATCTACATCGCTTTTCAGATACGCGCCAATATCTGACTTAAGATATTGACCACGGCGGAAAACCGCATATTGACCGGTGAGTTCTTTTGAACCCAAGCATTCGTTCATTCGCTCGAATGATGATTTGCTTTGATGCGCCAAACAATTTCGGACACTGCGTGCCGCATCGAGAAAGGCAAGGTCACTTTCTGTAAGTGCATCGAATCCCGATGCGTGGTTCGGTGCGAGCCACTTCTTTGCGCGCTTCTTCATCTCGGATGCAGATTTGAAAGTGAGATTGTATCCATTGGGATCAATCAGCTCTTCCACTCGCTCCATCGGAATATGAGGCTCGGGAGAGAATTTCGTCCGATCCTTGTGCCAAACTCCGACCTCCTGTTCGACGAGACTGAGGATGCGCTTCTCTTGAGCTGCGGAGAAAGCCGACGCATCCTTGTTTATGTAAGCAACGAACAGAGATGAAACGTAAGTCTCGAAAGCAACATAAGCGCTGTGGAAAACCAATTCGCATAATGTCCCATGCTGGCTCTTGCCTTCATCCTGCGCCTCTAAGCCCGTATGTGCTTTTTTATAAAATGTTTTCAGAGATTTCAGATCTGACTTGAAGTCTCCCAACACTGAATCTAGGTCGCGCTTCCTCATGAGTGATCTCGGTTTGACTAAGAATGATTAGAAGAATTGCCCCACCGGGTTCTGCCGAATCCCGGAAGAACTCCAGCAAAGGCAGAACCCGGTGGCGGTGTCAGCGTCACGGATTCGGCGGATTGGCCGGGGGCGGTTCCTGCGGGCCACGGGCGAAGTGCGCGCCGTAGGCTTCGAGGAAGGTCTCGTTCTGCGGGTTCTTGCCCTTGGCCTTCTCCACGCGGTAGATGCCGTTGGCCACCACGAAGGCGTCGCTCATGATGGCGATGAGGGTGTTGCGGGTCATGGCGGCCTTCTGCTGCGCGGCGGCGTCCACGATGATGGCCTGCCGGGCCAGCGGCACGTCCTGGGCCAGGGCGGCGGCCCCCTGGTCCGCGCTGATGGAGCCGGCGTTCTGCTGGGTGAAGGTCAGCGCAATCTCCAGCAGGCCGATGTCGCTGGGACTGAGCTTGGCGATGTTGGCGATTTGGTCAGGGCCGAGGTTGACCTTGTAGGGGCCCCACTTGGCGTCGAATGCGGCGAGGTCGGCGAGCAGCGCGTCGCGCTGCACATCGGTCATGGTTTGGGCGATGAGGTTTTGGCTCATGTTTCTTCAGCTATCCTTTCATTGGTTGTCCCCGGTTCAGATTTACCAGCTTGGGCCGGGGAGCGTGGTCGTTTTGCTCCTGCGTCCGGCGGCTGTCAAGGGTTTCCTCGCGGAACCCAACGCCACAGGTGCATCTGCTGCCCCGGAGCGCGGCCCGCCGGGCCGCTTTGCGCCCACGCACCAGCCCAACGGTTCGCCCCGCAGTCGCGGCCGGACGCGCAAAGCGGGCGGGGACGCCCGCGCTCCACGCCCTTGCGAATCCGGGGGCCGCGTCCAGATGCGCCCCCAACGCCCCCGGCCTCACGCCTTGGGCAGCGTGACGTTCTCCAGGCCGAGCTTGAAGAAGTGCTCCGGCGGCGCGGGTTCGCAGACGTGCCAGCCCTGCACGTAGTCCACGCCGATGGTCTTGAGCACCTGCAGCACGCCGGCGTTGACGACGTATTCGGCGACGGTCTGCTTGCCGAGGATGTGGGCGATCTCGTTGATGGACTTCACCAGCGCGCGGTTGATCGGGTCCACGTCCACGGAGCGGATGAAGCTGCCGTCAATTTTCAGCACGTCCACCGGCAGGTCGCGCAGGTAGAGCATCGAGGACGCGCCCGCGCCGAAGTCGTCGAGCGCGAAGCGGCAGCCGAGCTGCTTGATGGCGGTGACGAGCTGGCGCGCGTGCGCGAGGTTCTGGATCATCGCCGTCTCGGTGATCTCGAAGAGCACGCGGTCGGGCGCGATGTTCGAGGCGGAGAGCAGGCGCTCGACGATGACGGGCAGGTTGGCGTTGTTGAGCGTGCGCGCGGAGAGGTTGATGGAGAGCGAGAGCTGCGGGTGCGCCGCCAGCAGGTTCATGGACTCGTAGAGCGCGAACTGGTCAATCTGCTGCATGTTGCCGAAGTTCTCGGCGGCGGAAAGGAACTGCCCCGGCATGATGATCTTGCCGTCGGGATCGCGCAGGCGCACGAGCGCCTCGAAATACGCGCGGCCATCCGCGCGCAGCGGCAGGATGGGCTGGAGCCACATTTCCATGCGCCGGTCACGCAGGGCGTCCTTGATGCGGATGCTCCAGCCGGCCTCGGTGCTGAGCTGCGCGATGGCCTGGTTGTCCGGGCGGAAGACCTCGTGGCCGTTGCGCCCGTGGGTCTTCACGTAGTAGCAGGCGGAGTCCGCGTGCGAGAGCGCATCCTCGGCGGTGACTTCGCCGTCAATGCGCGACAGGCCGATGCTCGCGGTGCAGCAGAACGCCTTGCCGCCCTCCTTGAAGCGATAGCCGTCGAAGAGCTGCACCAACAGCCGCGCGAACTGCGTGGCCGCCGCCTCGTCCGCGCCGTTGAGCAGCATGGTGAACTCGTCGCCGCCGAGCCGCGCCAGCTCGTCACCGGGCCGGAGCTGGTCGCGCAGCGTGCGCGCGATGTCCACGAGCAGCCGGTCGCCCGCCTGGTGGTCAATCGAGTTGTTGACGACCTTGAAGTTGTCGAGGTCGAGGTAGAGCAGGAAGCTGTGCGCGCCGCGCTGGGCCTTGTCCACGGCGCTTTGCAGCACTTCGAGGAAGAACCGGCGGTTGTGCAGGCCGGTGAGCGGGTCGTGGTTGGCGAGGTAAAGCAAATCCTCCTCCAGCCGCTTGCGCTGCGTGATGTCGGTGAAGATGAGGACGACGCCGAGGAAGGCCCGGCGCTCGTCGCGGATGGCGTCGGCCCGGCAGAGCGTCGGGGCGAGCCGCTCGCCGGACGCGCGCATCTCCAGCTCGCCTCTCCACGCGCCGCCCTCCTCGCAGGTGCGCCAGATTTCGTCCCACAGCTCGGGCCGCTGGAAGAGCCGCCGGTGCCGCTCGGACACGCCGAGGTCGGGCGCGCCCAGCCCGAAGAAATCCGCGTAGGCCTCGTTGACGTAGGTGACGTGGCCCTCGGGATTCAAAATGGCAATCGCGTCGCCCGCCGCGTCCACCGCGCGGCTGATGCGCAGCATCTCCTCGTGCGTGCGCTGGCGTTCCTGCGCGACGGCCTGCTCGGCATCGTCGGCGGCGGACTTGCGCTTGAGCGTGGCGATGATGCGGGCCTGGACTTCGAGGAAGTTGAACGGCTTGTTGACGTAGTCCACCGCGCCGAGGTTGAACGCGCGGAGCTTGTCCTCCGTGCGCTCGCGGCCGGTGATGACGATGACGGGGATGTGCTTGAGCGCGGGGTTCGCCTTGAGCGCGGCGAGCACGTCGAGGCCGTCCATGTCCGGCAGGCCGAGGTCGAGCAGCACGAGGTCGGGCACCTTGGCCTGCGCCAGCTCCAGCGCGCGCTTGCCCTCGCCGGCCGTGTCCGACTCGATGTTGTCGGTCTGGAGGGAAATCGCCAGCAGGTCGGCCATCTCGGGGCTGTCCTCGACGATTAAGACTCGCGGTGTGCGCATGATAAACCGTGGCTGCTGACGCGCAGATGATTCCGCGTGACACCTCAAAGTCCAACACTAAATCCGCAGCCGGGAAGCGCGGACGCCCACGTCCGCAGTCCATTCGCTCGCGGTGGCGGCCCTTACGGACGTGGGCGTCCGTGCTCCTCGCCCTACAACGACAGCAGCAGCTTCTTGATCTCCTTCAGCACGGCGAGCGGCTCGGTCTTGGTCAGGCGCGGGAACTTGCCGCCGAGCTGGATGTAATCGCCACGCCGGTGGAGCATAAGCTTGCCGGCCTTGGTCTCAATCGCGTCGAGGCCGCGCTCGCCGGCCAGCAGCTTCAGTTCAGTGGCCACCAGCAGCAGCTCGACCGGCTTGGGTGGCTTGCCGTAACGGTCCTTCAACTCACGGGCCAGCGCGTCCACATCCGCCTTCGTCTCGGCTTGGGCGAGCTTGCGATACGCCTCGATGCGATGCTGAGGTTCGGCGATGTAGGTGGGTGGCAGAAACGCGCCGCCCTTTTTCACCTCGACAACTTCCTCCTCCCGCTCGCGACGACTCTCCTGAATCCACACGCCGCCATCACGCGGGACGGAGATGGAGGGCGTGCTGCGTGTTGCGTGTTGCGTGTTGCGTGAAGGCGTTCGATGTCCTTCGGCCTCGGGCACGGAATACGGAGCACACAACACGTCCGGCTCCTCCGCCACCGGATTCATCGCCAGGAAATCCAGCCGCAGCGCCGCGTTCGTCCGCTGCTTCACCTTCTCGCCCTTCAGCGCAGCCACGCTCTGCTTGAGCAAGTTGCAGTAAAGCTCGAAGCCCACTGCCGTGATGTGGCCGCTCTGCTGCGCGCCGAGTAAGTTGCCCGCGCCGCGGATTTCGAGGTCGCGCATCGCGATTTTGAAGCCGCTGCCGAGCTGCGCGTATTGCTTGATGGCGCTCATGCGCTTGCGCACGTCCGTAAGCAAGCGCGCGTGACGTGGCAGGAGCAGGTAAGCGAACGCCTGGTGCTTGTAGCGGCCCACACGACCGCGCAGTTGATAAAGCTGGCTCAACCCAAAGCGGTCCGCGCGGTCAATGATGAGCGTGTTCGCGTTCGGAATATCGAGGCCGCTCTCGATGATGGTCGTGGACAGCAGCACGTCCGCCTCGCCGTTCACGAACTTCGTCATCACGTCCTCCAGCTCATCACCGCTCATCTGCCCGTGGCCCACCACGACGCGCGCGTGCGGCACGAGGAGCTGCAACTTCGACCGCATCGCCTCGATGGTCGTCACGCGGTTGTGCAGGAAGAACACCTGCCCGCCGCGCCCCAGCTCGCGCAAGATGGCGTCGCGGATGACGCGCTCGTCGTAGTGCTCGACGATGGTCTCGACGGGCAGCCGGTCCTGCGGCGGCGTCTGGATCGTGCTCATGTCGCGCGCGCCGGTGAGCGCGAGATACAACGTGCGCGGGATGGGCGTCGCGGAGAGCGTCAGCACATCCACATGCGTGCGCAGGAGTTTGAACTTCTCCTTGTGCATCACGCCGAAGCGTTGCTCCTCGTCAATGACCACGAGGCCGAGATCCTTAAACGTCACATCGCTTTGCACCAGCCGGTGCGTGCCAATCACGATGTCCACCGCGCCCGCCGCGAGCTGCTCCACGACGTGCAACTGCTCCTTGCGCGTGCGGAAGCGCGACAGCAGCTCGACCCGCACCGGGTAGTCCGCCATGCGTTCGCGGAAGGTGTTGTAATGCTGCTGCGCCAGCACGGTCGTGGGCACGAGGATGGCGACCTGCTTGCCGCCCATCACGGCCTTGAACGCGGCGCGGATGGCAATCTCCGTCTTGCCGAAGCCCACGTCGCCGCAGATGAGCCGGTCCATCGGCTTGGCGATTTCCAAGTCGTGCTTCGCTTCGCCGATGGCGCGGAGCTGGTCCGCCGTTTCCTCGTAGAGAAAGGAGCTTTCAAACTCGCGCTGCCAAGGAGTGTCTGGTCCAAACGCATGACCCGGCTGCGTGGCGCGCTTCGCCTGGATGGCGAGTAAGTCCGCCGCGACATCGCGCACCGCGCGCTCGGCCTGCTGCTTCGTCTTCTCCCACCGCTTCCCGCCGAGCGTGTTCAGCGGCGGACGCATCTTGCCCGCGCCGACGTATTTGCTGATGAGGTGCGCCTCGGTCACGGGGACGTAGAGCTTGGGCGGCTCGCGGTCGGTGTCGGACGGCGCGTATTCGAGGACGAGGCATTCGATGCCCTCCTCGACACGGGTAGCAGCCGACGTAAGGAGGCTCTGACTATTTTGGGTGGGTTTAGATGGAGCCTCCTCACGTCGGCTGCTACCGGGGGTGGGTGCATTGCCCTCAGGTCGCAACGCCTCCGGGTCCAAGTGATGCCGCTCGCGGCCGGGCTTGTTCGTGGGCAGCACCTTCAAGCCCTTGAAACGCCCGATGCCGTGCTGGAGATGCACCACATAGTCACCCTCCTCCAGTTCCGCGAAATCAATGTCCAGCGCCGAGCGCGCGGCAATCGCATGGGCGGACTTCATCCGCCGGGGCCGCTGCACTTTGTAGCGCCCGAAGACCTCGGCATCCGTCACGACCACGAACTTCGCCGCCTCGCAGAGGAACCCGCGGCTCAGGGTGCCGAGGACGATGCCTTGGAGCGCGGCATCGCGGACGTGGGCGTCCGCGCTCCGGCCTTGCGGGTTCATCAACCCGCGCTCCGGAGACTTCGCCATCTCAGCCCACACCTCCTGAAAGCGCTGGGCCTCACCGTCGTTGTTGCAGACGACATGGACGGCGAAGCCCTGTCGCAGCCAACTGGCAAGCTGGTGGAAGAAAGCCTGGCGCTGCGCCAGGGCAATTTCCTGCTCCGGCATGTGGTCGGAGATGGGACGGAAGGGTTCCAGCGAGGAGAGAAGGGGTGACAGGTGACGAGTGACAGGTGACGGGTCGGGCACCGCCGGGCCAGTCGGAGCGCAGGTGTCCAACCTGCGCGATGAAGTTTCCTCTGAACGCGCAGGATAGACTCCTGCGCTCCCGTGCTCGTCCTCCATCAGCGCCAGCACCGTCAGTTTGCGCCGCAGCAGTTCCCCGCGCAGTTCCTCCCAGCTTGCGAAGAACGGGTCGTTGGTCGGGACCAGTTCGCCATATTCCTCCGCGTGCCGCTCAATGGTCTCCGGCTCGCAGAGGATGACGATGCTGTCGTCCGGCAGGTAATCGAGCAGCGTCGCCAGCGGTTCCGTAGTCGCAACCTTCAGGTTGCGCTTCGACTCCGTCGCCTCCGCATTGGCGCGCAGGCTGAAGCCTGCGACTACGGAATGCAGTTGCTTCAGCACGCCAAGCTCACCCGCCGGTGGCAGAACTATTTCTTCCAACTCCCCACCCTCGCGCGACACCTGCGTGACCGGGTCGAACGTCCGCAACGACTCCAGTTCGTCGCCGAAGAACTCCAGCCGCACCGGCCACGGACTGGTGAGCGGAAACACGTCCACGATGCCGCCGCGCAGGGCGATGTCGCCCTTCGCCGAGACTTGGGCCTCGGAGTCGTAGCCGTTGTCCTCCAGCCACTCGATGAGATCGAGCGGGTCCACGCGCTCGCCGCGCCGCAGCGTGCGCGTCCGTGCCGCGAGCATGGCCGGCGGGAACGTGCGCTGAAGCAGGGCGGTGATCGAAGTTGTGACAAGTGGCAGGTGGCAAGTTACAGGTGGCGCGCTGTCGTGGCGGACGCGCGGCGGCCCGCTCGCCATCAGCCTCACCAATGTTTCCAGCCGCTCACTGATGACATCCGCGTGCGGGAGCTTGTCCTCATGCGGCAGGATTTCCCAAGCGGGGAAAAACAACAGGGTCTGGGGTCTGGGGCCTGGGGCCTGGGGTGGGGCGTCCGCCGACTTTGAACCTTGAACCTTGAACTTTGAACTCTGCCCACCTTTCCCCAGCCACGTCTCCAAGTCCTGATGCAGGACTTCCTGCGCCTTGAGGTTCTCCGCCACGAGCACGATGGGTCGGTGCGGAAACTCCTGGTGCAGCCACGCGGCCAGAAAGGCGTGCGCCGAGCCGGTGACGCCACCACAAGTCAATGCACCGCCCGACTCCACACGCCGCAGCAGGCCCTGCGCGGCGGGAGCGTGGCGAAGACGCGAAAACAGCTCGTCGAACATGCAGGCGGGCAAGCCCCACCAGCGAACCGCAGGCTGGCAGCTTGGAAATGGGTGCGTCAAGGAGCGCGTTCCCCAACCCGGCAGACGACGGCGGCTACCCTACGAAGCGCGGTGCGCTGGCCGCCACGCGCGCAACCGCAGCGCGTTGCCGATGACCAGCACGTCGGACAGGCCCATCGCCGCCGCGCACAAGACCGGACTCAGCAGGCCCAACGCCGCGAGCGGCACGGCGGCGGCGTTGTAGAAGAACGCCCAGAAGAGGTTTTGCTTGATGGTGCGGAGCGTCGCCTGCGCCAGGCCGAGCGCCTCGGGGATGGCTTGAATATCAGACTGTAGGAGAATGATGTCCGCCGCCTCGCGGGCCACGTCGCTCGCACGCGCAACGGCGATGCCGAGGTCCGCCTGCTCCAACGCGGGGGCGTCATTGATGCCGTCGCCGACGAAGGCCACGCGCTGCCCGCGCGCCTGCAACTGCTGCACGATGCCGGCCTTCTGCTCCGGGCGGATTTCGGCGAAGACGTTTTCCTTCGGCAAGCCCGCTTGCGCGGCGATGGCGGCGGCGGTTTGCGCGTTGTCGCCGGTCACGAGGAACACGGTCTTGCCCTGCCGCTGCAAGCCCGCGACCACTTCGGCGGCGTGCGCCTTCAACTGGTCGCGCAAGGCGAACAGCGCGAGCAGCTCGGAACCGCGCGCGAGGCCGAGGACGGTCGCGCCTTGGGAAGTCCACTCGGAGACAAACGGGTTCTGCTCCGCGCTCACACCCGATTCCGCGAGCCAACGCAATGAACCGAGGCGAAGAACAGTCCCCGCACTGGTCGCCTCAATGCCCGCCCCGCGAACCTCGTTCCACGTAGCCGCCGAGGTGAGGAGGCGGATTCTCCCGCTGCTGGCACCGTCCGCCTCCTCACGTCGGCGGCTACCAGCGGCGGCGATGGCCCGGCTTAGCGGATGATTCGAGGGTGCGGCGAGCGCGGCGGCCAGTTCCTTGACTCGCTCCGCGCTGGCCTTCACCTCATGCACCGCCGCCACCGCGAGCTTTCCCTCCGTCAGCGTCCCGGTCTTGTCGAAGAGGACAGCCGTGATGCGGCCGCTCTTCTCCAGTGCCGCGCCGTCGCGGATGAGGATGCCGCGCCGCGCCGCCGCGTTCACGCCGGCCATGATGGCGGCGGGCGTCGCGAGGCCCATCGCACACGGGCACGCAACGATGAGCACGCCCGCCGCGTGGATGAACGCCGCCGCCAGCGGCGACGCGGGGAAGTGCTCCGGCTTAAGGAACGGCAGCAACGTCGTGGCCGCGCGCAACGCGCTGTCATAGCCCAGCCCCCACCACAGCCCCGTGCCGAGTGCGACCAGCACGACGATGGGCACGAACACCGCGCTGACCTGGTCGCCGAGCTTCTGGATGTTCGCGCGGCTGGACTGCGCGCGCTGGACCACGGCGATGATTTGCGCCAGCGCGGTCGCGTCGCCGGTGGCGGTGACGCGGAAGACGAGGCGGCCGTTCTGGTTCACCGTGCCGCCGTAGAGCTTCGCGCCGGGAGTTTTTTCGACCGGGAGCGATTCGCCGGTGAGCATCGCCTCGTCCACGGCGGACTGGCCCTCGAGGACTTCGCCGTCCACGGGCACGCGGTCGCCGGGGCGGAGCGCGACGCGGTCGTCAGTTTTGAGTTCCGCGACGGGGACTTCGCTTTCCGCACCGCTGGCGTCGAGGCGGCGGGCGGTTTGCGGCGCGAGGTTCAACAACGCTTTCAACGAGCTCGCCGCGCGCGCGCTCATGCGGGCTTCGAGCCAGTGGCCGACGCTGATGAGCGTGATGATGGCGGCGGCCTCCATGAAGTAGAGATGCCCGTGCCAGCCGGTGAAGAGCGCCCACGCGCTGAAGCCGAAGGCCGTCGTCGAGCCGAGCGCGACGAGCGTGTCCATGTTTGAGCTGCCCGCACGGAGTTGCCGCCACGCGCCGACATAAAAGCGCGCACCGCATACCACCTGCACCGGCAGCGCGAGCGCGAAGGCCGTCCACTGGAACCACCGCTCCACGCCGAGGCGGAAGGCCCATTCGCCGAGCATGAGCAGCAGCGTGACCGCGCCACCGAAGACGACGTTGAACTGCCAGCCGGAGAGCGGCGACCAGGGCGATTGCCGATTGCCGATTGCCGATTGCCGGATTGGCTCGGCCTCGTAGCCGGCGGCTTGCAGGGCGCGGACGATGGCTTCCGCCGAAGGCGTGGTGCCCGGCTGCCAACGGACGGTGGCGCGCTCTGCTTCCAGGCTGACCACGGCGCTGGCGATGCCGGGCACGGCCTGCAGCGCCGCCGTGGCCTTGCGCACGCAGCTCTGGCAGTTCATGCCGCGCACGGAAAATTCCGTGGCGTTCGTGTCTGCGGGGGGCGCAGGCGCATCGCAAGAGTTTGAGCAGGCGCAACTCATCGGAACCACTAAGCCACAACTGGAGCCTGAGCGCACGCGCGCAGGTGTGTTTCCCCGAACCTTCCCCGGCTCAGACCTGCGCGAAGGTCTTCACGAGAAACTCGCGGTTTGCCCGCGCGTTGGCCGTCGTTGCCTGCGCGGTCTCGCCGACTTTCACGCCCTCGACCATGACGGGGCCGTTGAAGCCGGCGGCCTTGAGCAGCTTGAACACGGCGACGAAATCCACCTTGCCCGTGCCGAACTGCGTCATCACCTCGGCCTTCGGCGCGGCGCAGTCCTTGGCGCAGAAGCCGGTGACGTGCTTCGCGACGGAGGCCAGCTCGGCGACGGGGTCCTTGCCGGTGTAGTAGATGATGTTCCCGGCGTCATACCAGACCTTGAAGTTCGCGTGGCCGACCTTCTCCAGGCAGCGCGTGATTTCCTCCGCCGCGCCGCTGCCGCCGCCGTGGGGCTTCACGGCGATCTGGATGCCGCGCTTGGCCGCCTGCGCCGCCGCGTCGGCCATGAGGCGGTAGAAGTTTTCGTAGTGCTCCGGCTTGTCCACGCCGAAGGTGAGCATGAACTTCAGCTCCAGCCGCGCGGCGTTCTCAATCTGCTTCCGCAGGTCGCGGATGTTGTCATCGAGCGGCGCGGCGGGCTTGAAGCGGATGGCAGCCATGTTCGCCGAGAGGCCGTGCGCGGCGAGGCGCTTCTTCAGACCGGTGAGATACTCCGGCGTGGCGGCGGACGAGAAGTCCTCGCCCTTGTGCGGGGTGAGCAGGCCGGTGAGCGTGTAGCCGGCGGCCTGGAGGCCGTCGAGCGCGTCGTCGTAGCTCCACTTGGTCCACGGGCGGTTGAAACAGCCGACGGGCCAGCTCACGCCGGTGGCGGCCAGCGCGGAATGAATGGCACCGGGCAACGTGGCGGCGACGACGGCGGAGGTGCGGAGGAATTGGCGGCGGTTCGTGTGCATGGCAACCAGTGAATGAATGTCCCGTGAAACTGACAGAGGCCGGTCCGCGTGGCAATTGTCCGCATTGCGGGGAGCCAGCCCGCGTGGTTGCCGCTGGGGGCTTGCCAAACCCGTCCCCCCTCCCCATGCTGAACTCGTATGAATAACAAGACGGCAGTGGTGGTGTTGGTGGCGCTCAGCGTGCTGCTGGGCATTGGCCTGCTCATGCGGCACAACAGCGCGGTGGAGACCAAGAAGAAGGACGACGGCACCATCGCCGAACTCGAGGGCACGGTGAAGAAGACCACGGGCGAACTGACCGCGCAGAAGCAGGTCAACGACTCGCTCACGAAGACCAACGAGGTCATCACTGCCGGCCTCGCCGCCAAGACCGAGGAGGCCAAGGCGCTGGACGCCAAGGTGCAGGCCACGACCGCCGAGCTGACCCAGACCAAGGGCGCGCTCACCAAGTCGCAGGCCGAGACCAAGGCGGCGCAGGATGCCACCAAGGCGGCCCAGGCCGAGACCAAAAAGGTCGAGACCACGCTCACCGCCGCCCTCACCGCCGCCGAGGCCAAGGCGAAGGCCGATGCGCAGGCCGCCGCCACGCGCTACGCCGCGCTCGACACCAAGCGCAAGCAGGAGGTCGCCACCCGCGACGCCAGCATCAAGGATTTGCAGAACACCCGCGACCAGTTGAACGCGAAGATCGCCGGGCTGAACAAGGACATCGCCAAGCTCAACTCCACCATCGGCACGCTGAACACCCGCATTGCCTTCGTCGAGGGCGAGCTGGCGGTGGCGAAGGACGACAAGGCGTTTCTCACCAAGGAGCTTGCCCGGATGCAGGGCGAGCGCACCGAGATGGAGCGCAAGATGAACGACCTCGCCTTCCTCAAGGAGCAGATGTCCACCATCAAGAGCGACCAGGCCGTCGCCCGTCGCGTGGACTGGATGCGGCGCGGCTTGTTCCTGGACGAGCGCAAGGGCGGGCAACTGCTCAACGAGGGCCTCCAGCCGCTCGCCACCGCCAAGCCGATGACGACCAAGGGCAGCCAGCTCAACGTCGAGGTTCACCGCGACGGCACCGTGACCATCAAGGCCCCCGCGCCCGCCGCGCCCAAGCCCGCCCCGGGCGGCGTCGAGAAGAGCGTGACCGTTGGCCCCGACTTCCCCGGCAGCCCCACGCCGAAGAAGAAGTAAGGCGCGCGGCGTGGCCGTCTTTGCGCTGGGAAGTGAGTGATTAGTAATTAGTGCTTAGTAAGCACCGCCGGGCCGACTAACTACTAAGCACTAATTACTGACACTCTCCCATGTCCGCCCCGCCGCCTCTGAACGACTCCTTCGGCCGCACGATGCGCGACCTCCGCGTCAGCATCACCGACCGGTGCAACTTCCGGTGCCTGTATTGCCTGCCGGAGACGGAGGAGGCCGCCAACTTTTATCGCGGCAAGTTCGACGCGCTCAAGAATCCCCAGCCCACGCTCACACCCATCGTCCGCGAGTGGAAGCCCAAGTCCGCGCTGCTGACTTACGAGGAAATCGAGCGGGTTGTGCGCGTCGCCGTCGGGCTGGGCGTCGAGAAGGTCCGCATCACTGGTGGCGAACCGCTGCTGCGGCGGGGCGTGCCGGACTTGGTCGCGCGCCTCGCCCCCATCAGTGGCATCCGCGATCTGGCCATGACCACCAACGGCGCGCACTTTGCCACGCACGCCGTCGCGCTCCGCGCCGCCGGCCTTCAGCGCGTCAGCTTCAGCCTCGACTCGCTCGACCACGACAACTTCAAGCGCATCACGGGCCGCGATGGTCTCCGCGCCGTGCTGGCCGGCATCGCGCAGGCGAAGGAACTCGGCTTCGCGCCCGTGAAGGTCAACGCCGTGGTCATCCGCGGCCTGAACGACCACGAGCTGGAGTGCCTCGCCGGGTTCGCGCGCGAGCAGGCGGTGAGCCTGCGCTTCATCGAGTTCATGCCGCTGGACTCCGGCCGCGCTTGGTTGCGGGACCTCGTCGTGCCCGGCCGCGAAATCCTCGCGCGGCTGCAAGCCCGCTTCGACCTGCGCCCGGTGGTGTCCGAAAACCAGTCCGAGACCGCGAAGCGCTGGACCTTCGCCGACGGACGCGGCGAGATCGGCATCATCGCACCGGTCACGGAGCCGTTCTGCGGCCATTGCAACCGCCTCCGCCTGACCGCCGATGGCAAAATCCGCACCTGCCTCTTCAGCCTGCACGAGCACGACCTCAAGCCGCTCCTGCGCGGCAACGCGAGCGACACGGACCTGGCTGCGCGTTTGCGGGAGATTGTGCTGGGCAAGGAAGACCGCCACCACATCGGCGAGCCGAGCTTCCAGCAGCCCGAGCGCACGATGAGCTGCATCGGCGGGTGATTGGATGCCGCGCCGCGTCCCGTCAGGCTCCGGGTGCGGCCGGCTCAGGCAGCAGACTGTTCACCGCCGCGATCAATTCCTCCGCCGAGAAGGGCTTGGCCATCGTCAGGTGCGCGCCCAGCTTCCGGGCCATGGTGAGAATCGGCCCGCCGGTCTGCGGCGCGCTGCCCGTGATGGCGATGATCTTGGTGTCGGGGTGGCGGCGGCGGATGTCCATGATCGTCTCGATGCCATCCTTGCCGGGCATGTAGATGTCCACCACCGCGACGTCCGCAGGCGCCTCGCGCAACGCCGCCAGCGCCGCGTTGCCATCGGCGGCGACCCGCGCCTCGTGCCCGGCCACCGTCAGCGCGCGCTGCAACAGCGTGCGCATATCCGCCTCGTCGTCGGCGATGAGAACTCTTGCCATAGCCCGGCCGTCCCGCCCGCCGCGCAGCTTCGGCAATCACCAAAACCATCCGCCGCGACGGACACCAGCTTGGCCGAAAGCTCTAGCCCGGTCCGTTTTGGAAGTCGAGCCATTCCCCGGCTTCCGCACCCCCGCACTTCCCGTTTGACGCGCCTGCCCGTTCTGCAAAAGTCGCCGCCATGAAACCACTGCTCCGCTCCGCCCAAGCGCTTGCCCTCGCCACGCTGCTCGCCGCTCCGCTTGTCCGCGCCGAGGTGAATCTCGTCGAGAAGGTCGCCACCGACGTCTACTTCCACGAAGGCGACATCGGCCGCCACGGGCATTGCAACAACGGCTGGATTGTCTTCAACGACTACGTGCTCGTCATTGACGCGAACTTCCCTTCCGGCGCGCAGGTCATCCTGCCCAAGATCAAGGCGCTCACCGACAAGCCCATCAAGTTCGCCTTCGACACGCACCACCACGGCGACCACGCCTATGGCAACCAGGTCATGCACGAGGCCGGCGCGACCATCGTCGGGCACATGGGCGTGCTGGCGGAGATGAAGAAATACGAGACGAACCTCTTTGGCGGCGGCAAGCCGGGCCGCTGGGAGGACGCCGCCAAAGGCCGCAAGGACGTGGCCGCCAGCAAGCTCCGTCCGCCCAGCCTGCTGTTCGAGCAGAAGATGGCCTTCGACGACGGCACGCACCGCGTCGAGCTGCTGCACTTCGGCGTCGCGCACACGCACGGCGACGGCTGGGCGTGGCTGCCCAAGGAGCGCATCGTCTTCACCGGCGACGCCTGCGTGAACGGCCCCTACAACTACACCGGCGACGGCAACATCCACGAGTGGATCAAGACCCTCGACAAGGTCATCGCGCTCAAGCCGCTGAAAGTCTGCCCCGCGCACGGCCCGAGCGGCGGCCCCGAGGTGCTGGCGAACCAGCAGTTGTATTTCAAATCCCTCGTCGCCGAGGTGAAGAAGCTCAAGGACGCCGGCAAGACAACCGCCGAAGTGGTGGCCGCGTGCGACACCATCAAGGCAACCCTCCGCAAGGACGAGCGCATCGCCCACTACCTCGGCCAGTTCATCACCATGCAGGTGGAGAGCGCGTGGAAGGAGCTGGGCGGCGCGGCGTTCCCGGCGAAGAAGCAGGCGCAGGCGGAGCCGGTGAGGTTGAACGGCAGGGAGCTGCTGGTCACCAGGTGATGGTTCCTAAACCGTGCCATCGGGACGACTTGGTCGCCCTGAGTCCCCAAAGCCGTGATCGGCCGGAGCGACGGCCAGCGGCGGCACCAGGCCGTCAGAACAAGTCCCAGAGGTTCCCCGGATTTCCCTGCGGCAGGAAGTAGCCCACCTCGCCGGCGCGCAGGGACTCCACATGGCCGTCAATCATCACGACGTTGGCCCGGCCGCCGTGGCGGTTCACGATGCGCGTGGGGTGGCTGTAGAAGAGCGAGTCGTTCACCGTGTCGGTGCGGAAGTGGATGCTGAGGCTGCCCGGCGCCTCGGCGAACAAGTCGGGGTTGGTCTCGTTCGGGTTGCTGGCGATGGCCGTGTCCACGAAGTAGATCGTGGCGGAGGGCTTGGCCACCTTCGTTTCCGGGATGAACACGTTGGTCCAGCCGCCGCTCAACTGAAGGTTGATCCCGATGTTGAGCGTGGACTTCGGCGGATTGGCCGGGCAGTGGAAGATGTTCGAGGCCTTGCTGACGTAGCGCACCAGCACGTCCGGCCAGCGGGTCACGACGGGGTCGGGCACAAATGATCCGGCGGGTGCGGGCACGTCCAGCGCATAGGGCACCAGGAAGCCGTTCTGGTCGTCGGCGTAGAAGCGCGCGGCAAGCCCGAGCTGGCGGGCGTTGCTGTTGCACTTGATGGCCTTGGCCTTGGTCTTGGCCTTGCTCAAGGCCGGCAGCAGCATCCCGGCAAGAATCGCGATGATGGCGATCACCACCAGCAGTTCGATCAGCGTGAACGCGGCGCGGGCGCGGAAAGTGGATTGGGGCTGCGGTTTCGTCGGCATTGCGCGGCCACCGTCGCAATGGGTCGCCGGGCTGTCAAGCGGCTCACCGGGCCTGGATTTCCTCCCGCAGCGGCGCGAGGTCGGGATCGGCGAGGGCCATTTGCTTGAGGGATTCGCGGGCCTTGTGCTTGCCGGCGATTTCAAAGGCGCGGCCCAGCCAGTGGCGGGCGGCATCCAGCTTGCCGAGCTGGCAGGCGTAGCAGGCGAGGTTGTAGGGAACGATGGTTTCGCCGGGAAATTGTTCGACCGCCGGGCGCAGAGCGTCCCACGCGGCTTGGAGTCCGCCGCCCTCCATGCGGCGCGCGGCGTAGGCGCGGTGGACCCAGCCGTTGACATCGCCGGGAAAGGTTTGCACGAGCTGTTCAGCGACGGTGTGGGCCAGCGCCCACCGATGCTGGTGCGCGTGGAGCTGCCAGAGCGCTTGGAGGACGAGCGGATGGGCCTGTGCGGCAGGCGAGAGCTGGGCCAGCTCGGCTTCGGCCTCGGCGGGCAGGTTGAGTTCCAGCCAGCCCTCGGCGGCGCGGACGAGGTGGACGTCGCGGGCTTCGAGCGGTGGAAACGCGGTCGCGTTCACTCGCGGAGGCTGACCTTGTCGGCGGGCGGGAAGTCGGCGGGGACTTTCTGCGTGACCTTGCCGGTGACGGCCCATTCCGCGCCGCGCTGGAAGGTGACGATGAAGCCGACGCACTGCTGCGCCGTGCGTTTGCCGCCGCCCGCGTGGCCCAGCGCCGTGTGGAAGACGCGACCCTTGCCAAACGTGGTGGTCATCAGCATCGGCTCGTGGCGGCCCGTGCCGCTCTTCGCCGAGTCGGAGAAGGCGGTGGCCAGCACGGTGAGATTCTCCGCCGGGCCGCGCAGGCGGTCATACAGTTCGTCCTGGGCGTGCGTCCACTTCATCGGCAGGCCGGCCATGATGGGATGTTTTGCCTCGCGTGTCTCGACGAGGAAGGCGTGCTGTGGACCGTGGCTGCCGCCGCGTCCGGGGGCGATGTCCTTCACGACCTTCGCGGCCTTCTCCTCCCAATAAACATACGGGCCGGACTTCTCGCTGCGCCCGCCCCAGCCGCCGAGGCCGATCATCTGGTTGTAGGCCGGCCAGTTGGGGAAGGAATTGTTCGCCGCATGGACGCTGACGAAACCGCCACCGTTACGGACGAACTCCTCGAACGCCGCCTGCGTCTCCTTGGACCAGTCCTGGCCGTTGTAGTTCGAGACGACGAGTTTGTATTTCTTGAAGTCAGGCTTGAAGGTGGACATGTCGCCCTTGTTGTCCGGTGTGGTGACCACGTCCACCTCGAAGAGGCCGGTCTCCTCCAGATATTTCTTCAAGTGCGGCGTGGTGCCCTTCCAGTCGTGGTTGTTCTGGCCGTCCACGATGAGCGCCTTGACGGCGGCCTGAGCAGACGCGGCGAGCAGGCAGGCGCACAACAGCGCCCCGATGCGAAGGATGTGTTTCATGCGCGTCAGTCTGGCGCGGGGACGCTGTCGCGGCAAGCGTCCGCAGCGCGTTTCTCCGATTGCACCGGCCTTGCCTGACCGGTAACGTGCCGCCCCTGTTATGACGCTGACTGAGAAACTCCTCGCCCGCGCCGCCGGCAAAGCCGCCGTGCAGGCGGGCGACAACATCTGGGTGAAGGCCGATGTCCTGATGACGCACGACGTGTGCGGGCCGGGGACCATCGGCGTGTTCAAGCGCGAGTTTGGCCAGACCGCCAAGGTCTGGGACAAGCAGCGCGTCGTCATCATCCCCGACCACTACATCTTCACCGCCGACTCGATGTCCAACCGCAACGTGGACATCCTCCGCGATTTCGTGCGCGAGCAGGGCCTGCCCTACTTCTACGACGTGATTGACGACCCGAACGGGCACTGGAAGTTCGACGCCACGAAGGGCAACACCAAGCGCCAATACGGCTCCCAATACGCCGGCGTCTGCCACACTGCGCTCCCAGCCAAGGGCCACACGCGTCCCGGCGAAGTGCTTTTCGGCACCGATTCGCACACCTGCATGGCCGGCGCGTTCAACGAGTTCGCCACCGGCATCGGCAACACGGACGCGGGCTTCGTGATGGGCACGGGCAAGTTGCTCATCAAGGTGCCCGAGACGATGCGCTTCCGCCTCGAAGGCAGGCTCCAGCCCGGCGTGATGGCGAAGGACATCATTCTGCACGTCATCGGCGAAATCGGCTTTGACGGTGCGACCTATCGCGCGATGCAGTTCGACGGTCCCGGCATCGCCACGCTCTCGATGGACGACCGCATGACCATCGCGAACATGGCCATCGAGGCCGGCGGCAAGAACGCCATCTTCGAGTTCGACGCCCGCACTGCCGAATACGTGGACGCCCGCACCAAGCTCAACGGCACCAAGACCGCCTACGAACCCGTGGAGCCGGACCGCGAGCAGAAGTTCTGTTACGAGACCGTCATTGATCTCAGCAAGCTGGAGCCGACCGTCGCGTGCCATCCCGACCCCGGCCAGCGCAAGACGGCCAAGCAGATGAACGGCATGAAGCTCGACCGCGCCTACGTCGGCTCCTGCACCGGCGGCAAGACGAGCGACTTCGTTGAGTTCGCACGCGTCCTGCGCGGGCACAAGGTCAGCATCGACACCTTCGGCGTGCCTGCGACGCCGGACATCGTCCACGAGTTGCAAACCACGCGCTGGGGCAATGAGACGATTTGGCAGATTCTCGAAAACGCCGGCGTGCGCATGACGGAAAACGCCGGCTGCTCTGCCTGTCTCGGCGGCCCGGTGGACACGTTTGGCCGCATGAACCAGGGCGGCCTCAAGTGCATCAGCGCCACGAACCGCAACTTCCCCGGCCGCATGGGCAGCAAGGAAAGCGAAGTTTATCTCGCCAGCCCCGCGACCGTCGCCGCCAGCGCCATCACCGGCAAGGTAACCGACCCGCGGGAGTATCTGGCGAACTGACCCGATCTCGGGAGTCCGCCGGGCCAAGAGCTGGGAGCACCCTACCGGTTCGCCCGGCGAAAGGCGCTGGGCGGGATGCCGGTTTCGCGCTTGAAGACGACGCTGAGGTATTCCACATGCGCGAAACCAGCGCGCTCGGCGACTTCCGAAAGCGGCAGGTCGGTTTCCACGAGGAGTTGCTTCACACGATCGAGCTGCACGCGGAGAATCTCCTCATGCGGCGTGCGGCCCAGGAGGCGGCGGAAGCGGCTTTCCAGCAGCCGGCGCGATTGCGGCACGGCCTGGAGCACGTCGGAGACGTTGATGCCGGAGCAGGCTTTTTCCCGGATGAAGCGCACGGCCAGCGCCGTCTGCCGGTCCTCAATGGCGAGCGAACTGGTGCTCTGGCGAGCGGCGACGCCGACCGGCGGCACGAGGCGCGTCTCGGCGCGGAGCTTGCGGCCCGCCATCAACTCGTCGAGCAGCGCGGCGGCCTCGTAACCGGTGCGGTGGGTGTTGGGGATGACGCTGGTGAGCGGCGGATGTGAGAGTTCGCAGAGCACCTCGTCGTTATCCACGCTGATGACGGCCACCTCGTCCGGCACGGCGATGCCCGCGCGGCGGCACGCGTCGAGGAGCTGCCGCCCGTGCAGGTCGTAGCAGGCCATGACGCCGACGGGCTTGGGCAGCTTGCGGAGCCAGCGCACGAGATCGTCGCCTTGCGCGGCGTCGTCCGGTCGGAAGTGGCGCGCGGGCTGGTAGAAGTGGCATTCGCCGCCCTCGGCCGCCACGGCGCGCTGGAAGTGCTCACCGCGCCAGTTGGACCAGTTGAAGCGAGTGTCCCCGCAGTAGGCAAAGTGCCGGTAGCCCCGGTCGCGGAGATGCTCGAAGGCCATCTGGGCGATGGCCGCGTCATCCGTCTCGAACCACGGGAGCGCCGGGATGAGCCGCGCCGCGCTCACGTCCACGATGGGGGCCTTGATGCGCCGCAGCGCGCGGGCCATCGCGGGCGTCTCGATGCGCGCCAGGATGCCGTCGCCGCACCAGGAGGCGAGCCAGCTCGGCGGGCGGTCGCCGCGCCCGTGCTCGGCGAGGTGGAGCGACCACGGCTCGTGCTCGCGCAGGTAGGCCACCACGCCGCGCAGCAGCCCGCGCGCATAGGCGTTCGAGGTTTCGATGAGGAGGGCGACTTGCTTCATCGTGGCGGCATGGTGTGACGGTGACGGATGCTGAACCAAGGAACGCCTTCCGGCAATCATCTTGCCGAACCATCAGCCCGCCAGGCGGGCTGGGAAAAATCTCAAATCAAATGCGCTAAATCTCATGGCCGATGCCGGTGGCCGGGCGCAGGTTCCCCGGCAAGCCCGAAGAAAGCACCGACTGCCCACGCCATGAAGTCCGCCCTCCGTTCTTCCTCCCTGCCAGCCGCCGCCCGCCCCGCCCGGGGCGGCTTCACGCTCATCGAGCTGCTCGTGGTCATTGCCATCATCGCGATCCTCGCCGGAATGCTGCTGCCCGCGCTCTCCAAGGCCAAGGAGAAGGGCCAGCGCACCGTCTGCGTGAACAACAACAAGCAGATCGGCGTGTATATGCAGCTCTACACGGACGATGGCAGCGACGTGTATCCGTGGCATCGCAACAACAAGAACGGCGCGCCGAACACCACCACCGTGCTCGATGACTGGTGGGGGCCGCACATCATGGGCCGGGTCCAGCACACGAACATCTTTCTCTGTCCGATGCTGAAAGGGAGCCGGGTGGACCAGGGAGTGACGTGGACCTGGGCCTTCACCGTCCACCGCGCGGCCTACGCCTACAACGGCTACTGGCATGGGACGCGGCCCAACGCGCCCGCCAACGCGAGCTTCGGCGGCGTCAACATGGCCTCGCAGGACAACTTCCGCCGGACCCAGGTCGTGAATCCCGCCGAGAGCATGGTCACGGGCGAGTCCATGCCCACCACCGCCGTGACCTGGAGCACGAGCTTCTGGTGGCCCAATGCCGGAATGACCGGCACGCCGAGGGGCTTCGAGGGCGTGGACCCGAACCGCCACCGCGGCCAGGGCATGGTGTCGTTCAACGACGGCCACACCGAGTCGCGCAAGGACGAGAACATCAACCCGCCCCGGAATCCCACCACGACCCCCGCCAGCATCAAGAACGCGCGCTACTGGGATCCCCTCCAGCGCTCGCCGCTGTAGCCCGCCAGCGGAGCCAATCCGCGCAACCACGATTCACGCCGAGCCGCCGCCAGGCGGCTCTGCCGTTTTCGGGGGGGCGGTAACTGCCGCCGGGCCGCCGCGTCCGCCCGCGACGAAATATCTCAATTCATTTGCGCTAAACCTCATGGCGCGGGCCTGCCTGCCTCCCTACGTTCCGCCCCCTGATAACGGCCACCAACCACCAACCGCACCACCAACCATGACCAACCGCTCCCAACCCCGCGCGCCGCGCCGTCCCAACCGGCGCGGCGCGTTCACGCTCATCGAACTCCTCGTCGTCATCGCGATCATCGCCATCCTCGCCGGGATGCTCTTGCCCGCGCTCTCGAAGGCGAAGGAATCCGCCAAGCGCACCAAGTGTCTGAGCAACATCCGCCAGTTCGGACTCGCGGTCGTGCTCTATGCGGACGAGCACGAGAACAAGATCATCAGCGTCGCCCGCACGCAGTCCAACGCGCTGGTCGGCGGCTGGCCGTGGGACGTGGCCAAGCACGCCATCACCAACTTCACGCGCTTCGGCCCCACCAAGGAGGTCTATTACTGTCCGTCCTACAGCAATCTGAACGACCGCGACCAGTCCTGGAACTTCAACGCCAACTTCAGCATCATCGGCTACGTGCCCCTGCTGCTGGAGACCCGCGCGCTGCCGGCTTCATTACAGGTGTCCAACACCTTCAACACCCCAAAAAATCCTGTGGACCAGGAGATCATCGTGGATCCCACCATGTCGCAGGGCGGCAGCTACAACCGGGTGCAAGGCACCCTCCTCAACCGCACCGCGCACCTGAACAGCATCCGCCCCGCCGGCGGGAACATCGCCTTCCTCGACGGGCATGCGGGCTGGCGCAACCACGCGCAGATGACCAATGCCTTCGGCAACGGCGCCGCCGGACAGTTGCCGCGCTGGGAGTTTTGACCCGCGTGCCCGCATGGCTGTCTCCGCTCCATTCATCGCGCCC
The DNA here is from genome assembly GCA_009773355.1 of Limisphaerales bacterium. Classification (GTDB taxonomy): domain Bacteria; phylum Verrucomicrobiota; class Verrucomicrobiia; order Limisphaerales; family SXTU01; genus SXTU01. The sequence continues at coordinate 6,308 of WRPG01000052.1, read as the reverse complement.
GCCGCCTGCTTCAGGGATGGGCGATCTCTTTCATCGTGGCCTGACAAGGGCCATTGCGCCTACGCTGCGCGCCGACTCAGCTTATGAACAAATCAGCCCTCACCCTGCTGGCCGTCCTGCTCGGCGTCCTCGCCGCCCCCGCCAGCCCCATCCGTGTCCTCTACTGCGGAACCGAGGAGCGCACGCCCCGGATGCGCTGCCATGTCCTGATGCGCGAGTTCGGGCGCGACGCCATCTGGTTCGACTATGTGTCTGGCGCGCGGGCCGCCACCCCGGAGTTCGTCGCGAAGTTCGACGCCGTGCTGCTCGACGCGCCGGTGGACGCCTTCCCGGCGCTGCCGGCCGCGAAGCTCGTGAAGGTGGAGTTCCCCGCCGACGAGCAGCAGTGGGCCGACGCTGAATTCCTCAAGGCCGCCCGCGCCAGACTCCTCGCCACCGCAGGTGCCAAACGTGTCGCCGAGTGGGAGAAGTTCCTGGCCCAGCGCGAGCCGGAGAAGCGCGAGACCAGCCCGACCGTCGCCAACTACGAGCGCCGCCCGCAGCCGCTCACCTTCCAGCATCCTTTCAGCGCGAAGGGCAGCATGGAACGCACGCAGGTGCCCGCCGACCTGCGCCTCCAGCTTTTCGCCGCCGAACCGGACATCGCCAAGCCCATCGCCTTCGCGTGGGACGAGCGCGGCCGTCTCTGGGTTTGCGAGACGCGCGACTACCCGCACGACGTGCGGCCCGACGGCCAGGGCCGCGACAGCATCAAGGTTTGCGAGGACACCAACGGCGACGGCAAGGCGGACAAGTTCACCCTCTTCGCGGACAAGTTGAACATCCCCACGAGCCTCGTCTTCGCCAACGGCGGCATCATCGTCTCGCAACCGCCGCGCTTTCTCTTTCTCAAAGACACGGATGGCGACGACAAGGCCGACGTGCGCCAAGAGATCATGACCGGCTGGGGCGTGAACGACACGCACGCGCAGGCGAACAGCCTCCACTACGGCTACGACAACTGGCTTTACGGCTGCGTGGGCTACTCCGGCTTCAACGGCACGGTCGGCGGCAAGGAGCTTCGCTTCGCGCAGGGCACTTTCCGCTTCAAGGCGGACGGCTCGGCACTGGAATTCCTGCACCAATTCTCGAACAACGCCTGGGGCCACAGCGCGAACGAGTTCGGCGACCAGTTCGGCGGCACGGCGAACAACGCGCCCATTTTCTTCGGCGGCATCCCGGCGACCATCGTGCCCAAGGGTCTGCGCGCCATGACCGCCAAGCGCATCAACGTCGAGGACAAGTGCCACACCATCACGCCCAACTTCCGGCAGGTGGACGTCTTTGGCGGCTTCACGGCGGCGGCGGGCAGCGCGTTCATCCACTCCGGCAGTCTCCCGCCGCGCCTGCAGGGCAAGGCGATGGTCTGCGAGCCGACCATGAAGAACATCGCGCTCATGGACGTGCAGCGCGACGGCGCGGGCTACGTGGCGAAGGATGGCTTCAACCTCGTCGCCAGCAGCGACGAGTGGATGTCGCCGGTCTTCGCCGAGGTCGGCCCCGACGGCGCGGTGTGGTTCGCCGACTTCCAGAACTTCATCATCCAGCACAACCCCACGCCCAGCGCGGGCCGCGGCGGTTACGATGCCAAAACCGGGGTCGGCGGCGCGCATGAAAACCCGTTGCGCGATCACGCTCGCGGCCGCATCTACCGCGTCGTGTGGGACAAGGCAAAGCAGCCCGCCGTCACCTCGCTCAAGGGCGCAGGCAGCGCCCAGCTCGTCGCCGCGCTCGGCAACGACAACCAGTTCTGGCGGCTCACCGCGCAGCGCCTGCTGGTCGAGGGCAGGAAGACCGACGCCGTGCCCGCGCTCAAGCAGGCCGTCACCAACAGCGCGCCGCTCGCCGCGCTGCATTCGCTGTGGGCGCTGCACGGCCTTGGCCAGCTCGACGACGCCACCCACCGTGCCGCCTTGAACCACGGTGATGCCGCCGTCCGCCGCAACGCCACCCGCGCGCTGGGCCGTGACGCCCGCGCCATCGGCAACTTCTTCAGCGCCGGCGTCGTGAGCGACCCCGACCCGCTCACCAAACTCGCCGCGTTTGTGAAGGCCGCGGAGTTCTCGGACACGAAGCAGATTCAGACCGTCGTCGCCAGCATCGCGCGCAACCCGGCCAACCAGAAGGAAGAGTGGCTCGCGGAAATCACCCGCATCCTCACCAAGCTTCACGGCGCGCAGCTCCACCGCGAAGGTCCGAACCTGCTGCCGAACCCCGGCTTCGAGACGCTCGGCAGCGACGGCCTGCCCGAAGGCTGGAAGCGCCGTGATTACAGCCGGAACGAAGGCACGCAGAAGGCCGAATGGACCGTTGTGACCGGCGAGCGGCAGTTCCACGGCGGCAAGCAGGCCGTCCGCTGCATCACACGCGACGGGGCTGACACGAGCCTTTACGCCGACGTGACCTTGAAGCCGAACACGCAGTATCGCCTCGCCGGTTGGGTGAAAACGCACGCGCTCCAGGGCAAGGTCAGCTTCAACGATCACCTCGGCCGCGCCGAGACCGAGACCGTCCGCCGGCGTGAGTCCGACTGGACGGAGGTCGAGGTTGTCTTCAACAGCGGCGCCCGCACCAAGGCCAGCATCAACGTCCTGCACGTCGCGCGGGGCGACGGTTACTTCGACGACGTGCGCCTGTGCGAACTGCTCCCGACCGAGGAGGACAGCAAACCCGTCGTGGCCGATGCCAAGCGCGGCGCGGAACTCTTCCACAAGCACCCGGCGGCGTGCGTCCTCTGTCACTCGCTCAAGGGCCAGGGCAGCACCGTTGGCCCGGCGCTCGATGGCGTCGCCACGCGCAGCACGCCCGCCTACATCCGCGAGAGTCTGCTGGAGCCGAGCAAGGTGCTGGCGAAGGGTTTCGAGCAGTTGAAGATTTCCCCGATGCCGCCGATGGGCGACATCTTCAGCCCGCAGGAACTCGCCGACATCCAGGCCTTCGTGCTGACGCTGAAGTAGCGGCCGGCTGGTGGTGACGACGGGCGCTGGTGTTTTCGCGGGTTGACGCTTCGCGGCTCACTCCTAAGATGCCGGGCACTTTCGTCACCGACATGAGCCAGAACACCGTTGCCACGCCCGTTTTCCCGCCGCCCGCCGCCGCCGCCCGCGCGCACGTCAGGTCACTCGACGAATACCGCGCCCTCTACGAGCGCTCCATCAAGGACCCGGAGGGCTTCTGGACCGAGCAGGCGAACCGGCTCACCTGGATGCGCAAGTGGGACAAGCTCTCCGAGGTCAACTACCACGACCCGGTGAGCATCGAGTGGTTCATCGGCGGGAAGCTCAACGCCTGCTACAACTGCGTGGACCGGCACGTCGAGGCGGGGCACGGCGATCAGTCGGCGCTGATCTGGGAGGGCAGCGATCCGGGGGAGTCGCGCCGCATCAGCTACTGCGAGCTTTACGACCAGGTCCAGCGCGCCGCCAACGCGCTCAAGGCCCTCGGCGTCCATCGCGGCGACCGCGTGTGCATCTACCTCCAGATGATTCCCGAGCTGGCCGTCGCGGTGCTCGCCTGCGCACGCATCGGCGCGGTGCATTCGGTGGTGTTCGGCGCGTTCTCAGCGGACTCGCTCGTCACGCGCATCAACGACTCCTCCTGCAAGGTCATCATCACGCAGGACACCGGCGTGCGCGGCACGAAGCACGACATCCCGATGAAGGCCAACGCCGACAAGGCTGCGCCCCGGACGCCGACCGTGGAGAAAATGCTCGTCGTCCGCCGCACCGGCACGCACGTCGAGATGCAGCCTGGCCGCGACACCTGGTGGCACGACGCCCTGGCCGCCGCCTCGCCCGAGTGCAAGCCCGAGGTCATGGACGCGGAAGATCCGTTGTTCATCCTCTACACCAGCGGTTCCACCGGGAAGCCCAAGGGCGTCCTCCACACCACCGGCGGTTATCTGACTTACGCCGCCTACACGCACCACTACGTCTTCGATTATCAGCCCGGCGATGTTTACTGGTGCACGGCGGACGTGGGCTGGATCACCGGTCACACCTACATCCTCTACGGGCCGCTGGCGAACCGCGCGACGGCCGTGATGTTCGAGGGTGTGCCGAACTTCCCCGACTACGGGCGCTTCTGGCAGGTCGTGGCGAAGCACAAGGTGAACATCTTCTACACCGCGCCCACGGCGTTGCGCGCGCTCATGAAGGAGGGCGACAAGTGGCCCAACCAGCACGACCTGAGTTCACTTCGTCTCCTCGGCACCGTCGGCGAACCCATCAAGGAGCCGGAGTGGAACTGGTATTTCAAGGTCATCGGCAAGGAACGCTCGCCCATCGTGGACACCTGGTGGCAGACCGAGACCGGCGGCATCCTCATCACGCCGCTGCCCGGCGCGACGCCTACCAAACCCGGCTCCGCCACGTTCCCGCTCCCCGGCGTGCAGCCCGCCATCGTGGACGACCAGGGCAACGAACTCACCGGCAACGACGTGCGCGGCAACCTCTGCCTCAAGCCCGGCTGGCCCGGCCAGATGCGCACCGTCTTCGGCGACCACCAGCGCTTCGTGGACACCTACTTCAAGCGTTTCCCCGGCAAGTATTTCACCGGCGACGGCGCGTGGCGCGACCCCGACGGCTACTACTGGATCACCGGCCGCGTGGACGACATCCTCATCGTGTCCGGCCACAACATCGGCACGGCGGAGGTCGAGGGCGCGATAGGCGCGCACCCGGCGGTGGCGGAGGCGGCGGTGGTCGGCTACCCGCACGACATCAAGGGCCTGGCCATCTACGCCTACGTCACGCTCAAGACCGGCCAGACCGTCAGCGACGCGCTGCACAAGGAGATCAACCAGAAGGTGCGCGAAATCCTCGGCCCGCACGCCGTGCCCGAGAAAATCCAGTTCACCGAGGGCCTGCCCAAGACGCGCTCCGGCAAAATCATGCGCCGCATCCTGCGCAAGATCGCCGAGGACGAAACAGACAACCTCGGCGACATCAGCACGCTGGCCGACCCGTCGGTGGTGGAGTCGCTGGTGAAGGGGCGGGTGTAAGGCCCGCGTAGCAGCCGACGTGAGGAGGCTCTGACATGCTGCAAGTTCACAATCCGAATTCCGAGTGGATGAGAGCCTCCTCACGTCGGCTGCTACCGGAGGGCGAACGATCCTGAACACCAATCGGGCAAGCCCCGTCGAACTCACGCTTCACACATGAAAACCCCTGCCATCCGCCTCCGCGCCGTCGGCTTCACATTGATTGAACTCCTCGTCGTCATCGCCATCATCGCGATCCTGGCGGGGATGCTTTTGCCCGCGCTCTCGAAGGCGAAAGCCAAGGGTCAGGCCATCAAGTGCATCAACAGCCACAAGCAGATGGCGCTCGGCCTGGCCCTGTATGCAGGTGATTTCGATGACCGTTACGCCTCCGGCTCCCAAGCGGAGAATGCGCAACTCGCACTGCCCAACGTCTGGTTCAAATTGTTGCTCCCGTATTTGGGCAGCAATGTGACGATCTACAAATGTCCCGGCCACTACGACAACGTGGCGATGAATGGGAACCTGCCCTACCCGGTGGATTACGTGGCCAACAACTACATCATGCAGGTGACCAACCGGCCGGCCTTGCGGACTTCCCAGCTCGACACCCCGAGTGTGTATCTCACCCAGACCGAGGACTCCCGGCGCATGAACAACTTCGACTGGTATGTGGGCGACTGGGACTGGATACGGGTGAACAGTTGGAACCAGGGCAACACGGCCTATTACGGCGTCGGCCTCACGCGCCACAATGCCGGGGCTCAGGCGGGCCTGGCCGACGGGCACGCCGAGTATTTCAAAATGCCACCGCGCAACGGGACGACCGCCACCCTCCCTGACTACGGTCCCATCGGGGACTGCAAGGTGGGCACGCCCAATTGGAATCCCCCCACGCCGCCGAAAATCTACATTCGGATGACCTCAACGACGGCCAGCGGGTTCTGAACCGTCGGCAAGCCATTCCGCTGCCCGGCCTGCCCGACCGCGAGCGCGTGGCTTCCGAGGGCCGCCCGGTGCTGGCTTGGGGTGGTTGCGCGGCCGGCGCACGGCCTTGGCTTACGAGCGGTGGCGCTGAAAGTTTTGACTTTCCGCGTTCTGGCTCGGTAGGCTGGCCCGCAGTCCAAGCCATGCCCTTCCAACCGCCGATTCCGCACGCAGAACGCGCACCCTTTTCTGGGCGATCCCGGAATGATGCCGCGCGGATTGCCTTCGCCCTGTTCGTTGCCCTTTCGGGGATGCTTCAAGCGCAGCCGGCCGCCCCGCCGCCGGGCTACGGCCCCGGCAC
>WRPG01000051.1 GCA_009773355.1 Limisphaerales bacterium | reverse complement strand
GCACCGACATCCGCACCTCGCCACTGCGCGCCGCGAGCTGGCGCGTGAGCGCGTGGATGTTCCGGTCGGCCGCCGCGTTGACGCACTCGGCGCGGCCGTTCGCCACGCGCCAGTCCTGGAGCGGGTTCGCCCACACGTCCGCGCCGAGCCAGACACGGTCGGGGGATTGGTGCCAGTTCGACCGGAACTCGACGGCCACCTCCGCCGCGCGGGCTGAGTGGCCCGCCAGTTTTCCGGCAACCGCTCCAGTGGCGACAACAGCAGTGGAACGGGCGACGAACTTGCGCCGGGTGACGGCGGACACGGGCTTGCGCATGGCGGGAGTGTAGGCGGCGCTCCCCCGCTCGCAAGACTGGCGCGGGGGAAGGTTGAACTTCCTTCCAACGCCCCGCCCCGCCCGTTACGCTGCCGGGGCATGACCAACGAGACGCCTGCCGCGCCCGCGCCGTCCCCTGCCCCGTCAAAGGGCAAAGTGTTCCTGCGCCGGCTGGCCAGTTCCCTGGCGCTCTGGACCGTCGTGCTCGGCGCGCTCTTCTGTGGCCACAAGCTGGTGTCGGACGTGGTGTTCATCCTCATCATGCTGCTGCTGGCGGCGTGCGGGATGTTCGAGTTCTACGGGCTGGTGCGGGCGCGCGGGCTGGTGTGCTTCCGCAAGTTCGGCATGGCGGCGGGGCTGCTGATGGTCGCGGGCACTTTTTTGCATTGCGCCGGCAAACTGGGCATCCACGACTCGCCGGCGCGGGTCAACGACTTCGAGACGAGCTTCCTCATTCTCTTCGTTCTCGGCCTCTGTCTCCGGCAGTTCATCGCCAAGGACAACCCGAACGGCATCGTGGCGATGGCGACCACGCTGCTCGGCCTGATGTATGTGCCGTGGCTGCTGAACTTCATCCAGAAGATCGAGTTCTTCCGCTTCCCGGCCGGCGCGGCGGCGGACGCGGGGACGTTCTACGTGCTCTACTTCATCCTCGTGACGAAGTTCAGCGACGTGGGCGCGTATTGCACCGGGTCGCTCATCGGGCGGCACAAGATGATCCCGCGCATCAGCCCGGGAAAGACGTGGGAGGGCTTCGCGGGCGCGGTGGTGATTTCCACGGGCGCGAGCGTGGCGTTTGCGCACTTCGCGGGCACGAAGCTCTACGGCATGAACCTCACGCACGCCCTCGTGCTCGGCGTGCTGTTGAGCATCGCGGCGGTCATCGGCGACCTCATCGAATCGCTCTTCAAACGCGAGGCCGGCGTGAAGGACTCCGGCGGCTACTTCCCCGGCATCGGCGGCATCCTGGACCTGCTGGACAGCCTGCTGTTCAACGCGCCGCTGATGTATCTCTACCTGCGCCATGTGCTGACGCGGTGAGCCTCAACTGGAAAACTGCCGCCAAAGCTCCTCGAACAACTGTGCGAAGGGACGGAGCAGGCGCGGCTCGCCGGTGAGCACGAAGTTCTCCTCGTTGTTCTGCGCGGCGGAACGGGTCCAGTTGTAGCTGCCGGTCAGGAGCAGCGCGCCGTCGAAGATGGCGAACTTGTGGTGCATGTGAAACGCCGTCCGATCCACACGGACGGGGACGCCGGCCCGTGCGAGGCGCTCCACGTCGGAGCCGGGGTCGAACTGCTTCTCGTCATCGGTGATGACGCGGATCTTCACTCCCCGCCGATGGGCGCTCTCGATGGCCTCCGTGATGCGGTCGTCGGTGATGGTGAAGACGCACACGTCCGCCGAGCGCCGGGCAGAGTCGAATAGTTGCGCGATGCGCGCAGCGCACTGGTGCTGCGGACTGAAGCACGCTTCCGCGACCGTCTGCGGTGAACCGGCGGACGCCAGCGGAGTCAGGAGCTTGACGATGCGTTCCAGCCAGTTCAGAGCGGAGTGCAATGGGACGGACTGCTGCTCGACGGCCTCGCGGGCGAGGTCGAAGGCCATGCTCTGACAAACCGCCCGCCGGTGTCCATCCGGTGAGGCGTTCTCCAGCCACGCGCGGAACTCATCGCGCTCCGTGCGGTCGAACTGGCCGTCGGCCAGGCTCCGGCGCAGCGCCGCTCTCAGCTCGTGGTCCTGCATGAGGTGCCTTCAGCGCCGTGGCTTCGTAAGGTTTGGCATCTTCTTGAAGCGGGCCAGCGGGTCACGATTGGCTTCGGCTGTAGCAGCCGGAGTGGCGGACTGCTGGCGCACCGGTTGCGGCGGCGGCTCGGACTCGGCAATCGTGGGACTGGCTGGCTTTACGGCACTGCTGCGCGGCTCGAAGTAGGAGCTTTGAGCGAACATCGGCGTGGCGGAAGTCGCGGGCTTCGCGGGCGTGGGAGCCGGCGCAACGGCAACCGCCGCACCTGGAATCGGCGGCGGGCTGGCGGCGTAGGTTTCCACCTCGGAGGCCGACGCACGCCAGCGCAAGCGGATGGTCGGCGCGGGGCCGACCTGGATGGAGACCTCGGTGTATTCCATGCCCTCGAAGTGCGTGCTGTCCGCGAGTTCCTCGGCCTTCACCAGCGCGGAGAGGATGCCGTGGATGGTGCGACGGTCGCTGTTCGGAGCCAGCAGCGCGCGCATGGCCGGGATGCCCACTTCCTCAATCCGCTCCAGATGTGCGGTCACGCGCGGCGCGATGCCGAGTTCCATGTCCACGCCGCTGAGGGCGTAGCCGGCGCGGAGGAAGGTCGGCGCGCCCTCGTTCAGCTCGCGCACGGCGGCGGTGACGGCGTCGCCCGTGTCCGCGCGGAGGCCGGCGATGCTGGATTGCACATCAGTGCGGAGCTGCTGGAGCTGGCTGGTGGTGAGCGTGACGATGCCCTTGGCCTGCTCGATGCGCTCGGGCGCGGATTCGAGCAGCTCACGGACGCGCTCGGCTTGTTCGGAAAGTTCCTTGGCCCGGCGAAGCATTTTTTTCATGGCAGGAATGGGTTAACCACGGATGAACACAGATGGACACGGAGGAAAGCGGAGCGCAGGTGTCCAACCTGCGTGAGGTGATTCGACTGGAACGCGCAGGATGGACTCCTGCGCTCCGACCGGTAATGGAAACTTGGCGCGTTCTGTGTCATTCCGTTTCTCCGGGAATCGGCGGCGGCTTGGGCGCTTGCGGTTGCTTCGCCGCGACGAGCGCCTCGTTGAACTTGCGGAGGAAGATGCTCTGGTTCTCCAGCATCTCCTGCGTCACCTCGACTTCGAGCGTGCCCTGCTTGGCGCGGGCGGCGAGCAAGTCCTTTGCGCCCTGCAACTGGTCGCGCTGCTGACGGGCGAGGTCTTCCACGCTGCTCATCGTGCAATGAATCTGCTCCAGTTCGTGCGTGAGGCTGTCCACCTTTTGCGCAAGCTGGCCGGAGTGTGCGGTGCGCAGCGCGCGGCTCAACTCCACCCGCAGCGCCTTCATGCCATCGGTGAACTGCTTCACCACCACCGTCATGTCCGTGCCGCTGGCGGCGGGCGCGGCGTTCCGGTTCTCCAAACTCGCGCGCAACGCCTCGATGGTCTTCGCGAGCACGTCCGCCTCCACGGTGGACTTCTCCTCCGGTTTCGCGGCGGCGGACAAGCGCTGGTCCAGCGTGTCGCGGATGGATTCGAGGCCGCCCTGGAACGTCGCGAGCTGCGCCACGAGCCGCCCGACCGGGTCGGACGTGTCCGCGCCGCGCGTGAACTGGTTGCGCTTGAAGGTGCGCTTGATTTCCTCCCAGCGCGCCTTCTCCTCGGGCGACTGCGCGTCGAGGAGTTCCTTGAGCTTGAGCATGTTCGCCTCGGCCCCGGTGGTGAGCGTCTGCGACTCGTTGCGGTAGTGCGCGAGCACGAGCGCGCGGATTTCCGCATCGTTCATGATGGGCGCGACCTTCTCGGCGAGCCGGTTCATGTTGCGGTAGCTCCCTTGCAGGCGGAACGCCGGCTCGGTGCGGAACTCGTCGGCCTGCGCGGCGGACGCGATGTATTCCTGATTCACCCGCAGCACCACATCGCGGATGGTCACCAGCTTCCGCATGACGCTGAGAATCTCCTCGACCTCCTGCGCCGAGTAACTGCCCTCGAAGGTTTCACCCTCAATTTGGCCTGCACCGGTCGCGGCGAGACGGATGAAGGTGCGCACGTCCTTCTGGCTGCGATTCGCCAGCGGCGCAAGCACGGGGTTCGAGGTAACGGCGTTTTCGAGATAGCTGGCCTTGAAGGAATCGGCGTTTCCGCCCGCCGCGATGTCGCCGAGGTTGTATGTGTCGGCGCGGTTGGAGAGCATGTCCGGCAGCTTGAACTTCAGGCCACTCTCCGTGTAGGGGTTGCCGCACATCACCACGACGACCTTCCGTCCGCGCAGGTCGTAGGTGCGCGGCTTGTTGCGCCAGACGCCCTCGATGCGGCGCTGGCCGTCGCACAACGAAATGAACTTCTGAAGAAACTCCGGGTTTGTGTGCTGGATGTCGTCCACGCAGATCATCACGTTGTCGCCCATCTCCAGCGCGAGGTTGAGCTTCTGGATTTCCTCGCGCGCGGCGGCGTTGGGCGCCTCCTGCGGGTCGAGCGACGTGACGTTGTGGCCGAGCGCGGGGCCGTTGATTTTCACGAACACGATGCCCAACCGGCTCGCGACGTATTCCATCAAGGTCGTCTTGCCGTAGCCGGGCGGCGAGATGAGCAGCAGCATGCCCATCAGGTCGGTGCGCTTGGCCGCGCCCGCCGCGCCGACCTGCTTGGCGAGGTTGTCGCCGACGAGCGGCAGATAGACCTGGTCAATGAGCTGGTTGCGGACAAACGAGGTGAGGACTTTCGGTTTGAACTCGTCCAGCCGCAGCTTGGCGCGCTCGCGGTCGAGCAGTTCCTGCTTGAGGCGGTGGAACTGCTCGAAGCGCGGCACCACCTCGCGCTCGAAGCGGCGGAGCTTGTCGGTGAACGCGAGGTAATCGAAGCGGTAGCGGCTCTCGCGCACCGTGCCGTGCGCGCCTTTCATGCCTTCAAGCGTCGCAGTGGTGCTGGCGGAGACCATCGCGCGGGACAGGGTGGCATCGCAGAACAGGATGGCGGCCACCTCGTCGAGATACGTGAGACCGCCCTGCCCCAGCAGGAAGCCACGCACCCAGTCGCGCACCAGTTCGAACTCACTCGCCGGATGCGCCGCGAGCGCCTGACGGGCCTGAGCGAAATCGTCTTCGCAGCCCTTCACAACGAGATGCTGGCGGAGGGCGGAGGTGAGTTGCTCGGCCTCGTGACTGGAGGCGAAGGTGTCGCCCGTGGTCAGCTCGTGGAAAAGGTATTCGCCAGCGGGCGCGGCCAGCTCCGGTGCGAAGAGTTTAGTCTCCTCGATGAACACCGCGAGGAGCGCCTGCAATGCCGTGATGTAGACCTGCTGCGTGGGGTCGCCGGGGAAAAGTCGGCTGCGCGCGCCGAATCCTTTGAGTTTGGCCGTCCAGAGTGTCCGGGTGTCCGGCGGACAGAAGCGGAGCCACCACACCACGGCGCAGGCGCGCACCGTCGGGTGGTAGCGCGCGAGGCGGAGCGAGGTGTGCGTGGTGACCAGTGTGTGGAAGACGCGCGCGGCGTCGAGGTCGTGGATGCCCTTCATGTAGCCCTCGGCATAGCGGGACTGCATGAAGTGCTGCACGGCGGCGAGGCGGGATTCGTCGGACATCGCGACGATGCCTGCGATACTCGGAGCGCCGGTCTCCGACCCGGCGTTTCCATCGGTTCGCGCCGGGTCGGAGACCGGCGCTCCGCAAGCTTTCAAGAGCTGCCACGCCAGAAACTCCGCGCGATAGACTTGGGCATTCTCGGAGATGACTTCCTGGTCCCACACATCCTTCGTCGCGAGAAACGCCTCGTCGGTGACCGGCTCGAAATACTTCGTGCTGGTCAGGTGGACGTGCTGCACGCCGTCGCGGTTGACCACCGTGAGTTCGAGCGGCTGCGTGTTCGTGTTGAATTGGTGCCGGCCCAGCGTGATGACGTTCGGCCCGCCGGTGAACAGCTCCTGCCGGTCCTTCAACTGCCGCACCGCCTCCTGCTGCACGCTCTTGAGCCGGCCTTGCAGGTCATCGGCCTTCACCGAGTCGCCCAGCGCGAGGAGCTGCGCGACGTGCTCGCGGACCTTCGCAATCATCAGGTCCGACGCCATGTAGGTGTGGATGGCCTCGACCGAGTCCATCCCCGCGAGCCGGTTCTGGATGACCTTGAGGATGCGCTCGGCGGCGGTGAGCAGCGCGGCGGCGCGGCGGTTGCGCTGCTCGACGAGCGCGACTTTCCGCTGCTCGAACGCCTCGTAGAGCGACGTGCGCTTCTCGGCGAGCTGGACCGTGTATTCCTCGAAGTCCGCGAACGCGCCCTCCAACTCCTCGATCTGCACCGTGAGCCGGTTGAGATACTCGTCGCACTTCGCGGGCGTGTCGCAGAGGTCGAGGTAGCTCGCGGCGGACTGGCTCAACAGCTTGAGCTTTGAGCTGAACTGCGCCGCGCCTTCGACGGCCACCAGCTCCTGCAGGCGCTTCTTCAACGCCGCCTTCACTTGGTTCAGCGTCGAGTAAACCGCCGTGATGCCGTCAATGATGCGCGTCGTCTCGGTCGCGTCCTCGATTTTGAGGTTGTTGACGATTTCGATGAGCATCTCCAACTCCGCGCCCGCCTTGGCGACGGCCTGCTCGACCTGCCGGCCCTCTGCCGCCTTTGCGACCTTCTCCACGCCGGCAAGCTGCTCGTCCGCCTGCTTCCGGTAAGGCTCCAGCGCCGCCGGCTGGAGCAGGAACTTCACGCACGCGCGCGACAGCTCCTCCGTCTGCGTGGTCACGGCGGCCTCGGTGGCCTCAATGACCGGCAAGTCCACGTAGCGGACTTCCTTGAGCGTGATGAGTTCGCCGCGCAACTGCCGGAGTGCGGCCAGGTTCGCGACGAAGTCATTCAGCACGCGAAAGCTCGCGCGGCGCACCATGTTGAAGCGCTCCTCGCAGCGGGCCTTCATTTCCTTCACCCGCTGCACGGCCTCGCGCTGGAGGCGGCGCACCTTGTCGAACTCCGCCACTGCTTGGTCCGCCGCCGCGCGCACCTCGCGCAGCGCCGCGTCGAGCGCGAAGCACTCCGCGTGCGTGAGCCACGGGTAGGTGTCGAGCATCGCGTCGCAGCGCTTCACGAGGTCGCTGTAAAGCTCAGCGTAGGGATTTTCCTTCCGCGCGAGCGTGAGCACCTCGTTGCACTCGGCGAGGCAGCGGACGACCTCCTTGTTGCCGACCTGATAGAGGAAGGCGTCGCGCTTGCCCGGCGGCTCGAAGCCGGCCTGATAAAACGGCGTCTGCCGCAGTTGAATCGAGTGGTGCCGCTGCGGTTCGGCCTCCGCGCGGAAGACGACGAGGTGGCCGTTCGGAAAGAGCGAGAAGCCGTTGCAGGTGATGCGCTCCTCGACCTTCTGCGCGATGAGCCGGTAGGGCATCAGCGCGTAATGCCCCGTCTCCGGCTTGAAGAACACGTAGAGCGAATCCTCGCCGTTGGCCGAGTGGATGACGCGCTCCAGCGTCATCGGCTCCTCGTGCGTCTCGAAGCGCTTCAGCTCGCCAGTGCCGAGGTAGTAGCCGTCCGGGAAAATCAGCCCGTGCTCCTCCGGCAGCAACGCGCACGACTGGCCGATGCTGTCCACGCGGTCGGCGGTCTGCGTCTTCTCGTTGAAGATGAAGTAGCGCGCGTTGGCCTCCTTGTAGGGCCGGACTTTCAACAGGATGAGATGGCCCAGCTCGGCGTAGGTGATTTCCGCGTCGTCCACCTTCTGAAACTTGTCCTCGACCGGCTCGGAGTAGATGCCCTCGCCCGTGGCGGTGTTGTCCTCGACCTTGATGGTCAGGTCGCCCTCGATGGTCTCGACGAACACGCGGTCGGCGATGGAAACGTGCGGGTGGTCGCCGTAGCGGAACGACTGCCGGTCCGGCGTGCGCCAGCGGAACGAGTGCGGCGGCGGGAAGCCCACCTTGCGGAACTCCGCCTCGCTCCGGCCGTCCACGTAGCGCAGGCGGCCGTCGTTGTAGAGCCACTTGAAGACGGCGAGGTCGCTCCCGCCCGTGCCGGTGCGGAAGACCATGTAGAGGTGCCCCTCGACGAGCGAGAACTTGTGGAACGACGCGCGCGAATAGACCTGATACAGCCGCTTGAAGTCCGTGATGAAATGCTTGTCCTGCAACGCGTCCAGCGGGGCTTCGCGCCATATGCCCGCCGCGTCGTCGCGCGCGTAAATGGCGAAGACGTCCGCCAGCTCGATGTCCTTCTTCAGCCCGAACTGCACGTTGAAACCGAAGAGGAACTGTCCGCTGCCGAGCTGCACCATGTCCTGCGGGATGCAGTTGTGCGCGGTCGTGACGCGGTCGGCCTGCAACAGCTTGAACTCGATGCTGCCGAAGACCTCGCCGCGCCGCGCATCGAGCTTCGCCATGCGCTCGCGCAACGCCTCCGCGTGCGTGCCGAGCCGCTGCCGGATGACCTCGTAGGTCGCGCCGCCGAGGGCGGTCGCGGCCGATGGAGCGGCGGGAGGAGTTGAGGCCGAGTCAGCCATGATGAAGCGATGGCACAGGCGCGGAGCGCCGCCAGAAAGTAGCCCACGGCGCAAGCCGTGGGTGAGTCGCAAAACGAGAGCAAGCCCCGGAGGGGCGGCAGAACTTCACTGAACCCAACGGCTTCATTCAAACACGTATCGCTTGTAGTAGTGCGCAGATTGATTCTGTCGCCCCGCTGGGGCTTTGGATTCTCTCGCCGCCAACCCACGGCTCACGCCGTGGGCTACTTTCTGGCGGCGCTCCGCGCCTGCTGGATGCGTGCTCGCGTTCATCGTGCCACCAAGGCTGGAAAAAACTTCAGCCCCTACTTCTTACCGGCCACCACCGCGCTCGCCGGTGTGTCTCCTAAGCCTTTGTCCTTCGCCATTGCCAGCGCGGACTCCATCAGCGAACGCACCCCGCCGTCGCTGGCGCACGCGATGAGCTTCGCCAGCAGCGCCGAGAGCGTGAGGTTTTTGATGTCCTCGCTCTTGAGGCCGAAGTCCTCGACCCACTGGCGCACCTGGGTCTTGAAGTGCTCCGGGTCGCCGTTGAAGAACGTGTTCTTCACGTCGGTGAGCGTGGTGCTGCTCTGCACCATGCGGTCCACGGACTTCCCGGTGCCGACAGCCTTCACGACCTTCTCGAAGAAGTCGTTCTCGCCGCCGACGATGTCTATGTGCGCGTGCTTGAGCGCCTCGCCCACGATGTTCGAGTGCGCCTGCGCCACGTCGCGTTGCACATGGATGGCGGCCAGTTCGACGTCGCGTTCCTTCGCAAGCCGAAGCTTGAACTCCTCGTGCTCCTTGCCGGCGGCGTGGAGCAGTTTCATGGACTCGGCCTTTTGGTGAATCGCCTTGGCCTCGGCCAGACCCTTCGCCTCGATGCCGGTGGCGACGGCTAGCTCGCGTTCCTTCGTGCCGGCGGCCTCAGCCTCAGCCTGCGTTTGGGTGTTCTCGGCCAGCACGGTGCCCTTGGCCTTGGTGACATCGGCCTCAGCTAGACCAACTTCCTTTATGGCGCTGGCATCGGCCTTCTTGGCTCCGGCCTTCGCCGTGATGACGCGCGCCTCTGCCAACCCCTTCGCAGCTTCCATCGCGGCTATGCCTTCCGCCTGCTGTTCGGCGGCGTGACGCTTCTTGTCGCTCGCCTTGGCTTCGGCGTCGGCGGTGGTCTGAAGGCGCTCGGCATCGCGGACCGCGGCATCGCGCCCGGCGTCGGCGGCGGTGATGACCTTGATCTTCTCGCCCTCGGCATGGTGGCGGTCGGCTTCCTTCTGCGCCTCGGCGGCGACGACCTTTTCGACCTGCTCCTTCTTGGCGATCATGTCCGCCTCGATGAGCGTGACCTCGCGGACACGTTCGGCGGTCATGCGCGCCTCGATGTTGTCCTTCTCCTGCTGCTGCTGGACGACGCCCTTCTCCTCGGCGACAACCGTGGCGCGCTTGCGCTGCACCTCGACGGCGGCCTCGGCGACCTTCACTTCCTTGTCCATCTCGGCGAGCGACACTGTGCGCTCGCGGCGGACGCGCGCCTCCTCGCCCTCTTGAACGGATTCCTGATCGAGCCGCTGCTTTTCCTTCTTCACGGTGAACTCGCGTTCCTGCACGGCGCGGTTCATGTCCTCCTGACGGAGGCGGATGGATTCCTCGGCTTCGATGCGCTTGCCCTCCACCTCACGGCGGCGGTTCTCGATGACCTTGCGCGACTCGGCTTCCTCGTTGGCCTTGACCTCGGTGATGGCGCGCGTCTGCTTGGCGGTGTCCTCCTCGTTGCGGCGTTTCTGCTCGCGCTTGGCGATGTCCGCGTCGGCGTTCTCCTTCTCCACCTGCACCTGCGCGCGCTGGGAAAACTCGTTGGCAATGACGCGCTCGCGCTGGGTGATCTCGGTGATCTTCTTGATGCCCTCGGCGTCGAGCACGTTGCTCGGGTCGTGCTGGTCCAGCGGCGTCTGCTCCAGGTAGTCAATCGCCACGTCCTGCAGGATGAAGCCATCCAAGTCCTTGCCGATGGTCACCTGAATCTGGTCGCGGAACTTGATGCGCTCGGTGAACAGCTCGTGGAACTCCATCTGCTTGCCGGCGGTCTTGAGCGCCTCGGAGAACTTCGCCTCGAACAGCTCGCGGAGCTGGTTGATGTCCGACACGCGGTCGGGCGTGAGCATCTGGGCGACCCGCCGCACGCTGTCGGGCGTGGCGTCCACCCGGATGTAGAAAGCCACCGAGATGTCCGCGCGAATGTTGTCCTTGCAGACGAGGCCGTCCTTGCCCTTGCGGTGGATCTCCAGCTTCTTCACCGAGATGTCCACCAGTTCGAGGGTTTGGACAATGGGCAGGCGCAGCATCCAGTCAAACGACACGCGCATGCCGCCCACGCCGACGATGACGCCGGCCTTGCCGGGCGGGATCTTGCGGATGCAGATGGCGACGCCGGCCGCGAGCACCAGCAGACCCACAATCACAATTCCAGCGATGATGATTTCCATAAGGGGCGGGGTTGGGGTTCGTTGATTCCGCCCGAGTCACAGCGCTCCACGCCATTTCTCGGGACGCCTGTTTGATTACTAAATCCTCGGCGGGCAGGCCAATGGAAAATCTGGGGAAAGTTTGTAGCGGACGGAGCGCCGCCGGGCAAACCGCCGGGAACGGTAAAAGAGATTGCTTTGAAACGGAGGGAAGCTAGTTTCCTCGCCCGCTGTCAAAACGGCAGTGCAAAACGAAAACACGCAGTTCTACGCATGAGCAAACGCTTCATCTTCTCCTCCGAATCCGTCGGCGAAGGCCACCCGGACAAAGTCGCGGACACGATCTCCGATGCCGTCCTCGACGCCTGCCTGGCGCAGGACAAGCACAGCCGCGTCGCCTGCGAGACCTACGTGAAGTCGAACATCGCCATCGTCGGCGGTGAGATCACCACGCGCGCCAAGCTGGACTTCGTGAAGCTCGCGCGCGAGGCCATCCGCGAGATTGGCTACGTGAACGACGACGACGTGTTCCATGCGGACAGGGTGTTCGTGAACACCATCATCACCCAGCAGTCTCCCGACATTTCGCAGGGCGTGGACGCCAAGGCCGCCAAGGGCAAGAAGAAGGCCGAGCAGGGCGCGGGCGACCAGGGCCTGATGTTCGGCTACGCCAGCGACGAGACGCCGGAGTTGATGCCCGCGCCGATCATGTTCGCGCATCGCCTGGGCCGGAAGCTCACGCAAATCCGCAAGAGCGGCAAGGTTCACTGGCTCCGCCCCGACGCGAAGTCGCAGGTGTCTGTCGTGTATGAGAACGACGAGCCGGTCGCCATCTCGAACGTCGTCATCTCCACGCAGCACACCGCCGACGTGGAGCACAAGCAGATCGAGGAGTTTTGCATCGAGGAAGTCGTGAAGAAGGTCCTGCCCAGGAACCTCCTCACTCCCGACACGCTGTTCCTCATCAATCCCACCGGCCGCTTCGTCGTCGGCGGACCGCAGGGCGACACCGGCCTCACCGGTCGCAAGATCATCGTGGACAGCTACGGCGGCTTTGGCCGTCACGGTGGTGGTGCCTTCTCCGGCAAGGACCCATCCAAGGTGGACCGCAGTGCCGCCTACATGGGCCGTTACGTGGCGAAGAACATCGTGGCCGCCGGCCTCGCCCGGCGCGCGGAGATTCAATTCGCCTACGCCATCGGCTATCCCGAGCCGGTCAGCGTTTACGTCAACACCTTCGGCACGGCCAAGGAAGGCCTCTCCGACGAGGCCATCACCAACGCGGTCTGCAAGGTTTTCAGCTTTAAGCCGGCGGACATTGTCGCCCAGCTCAAGCTGCTGCGCCCGATTTACGGCAAGACCACCAACTACGGCCACTTCGGCAAGAGCGACAAGGATCTGACGTGGGAAGCCACGGACAAAGTCGGCGCGCTGCAAAAGGCCGTGAAGTAATTGCTGTCGTTGAAGCGTTGAAGGGACCGGGGCGATGCCTCTCCTCTTCAACGCTTCAGCCTTTTAACCGTTCAACGATTTAACAAACACCACTATGGCCAAGAAAACCGCTGCCAAAGCCGATTACAAAGTCAAAGACATCACCCTCGCCGAATGGGGCCGCAAGGAACTCGACATCGCCGAGCACGAGATGCCCGGCCTGATGGCGATCCGCGAGAAGCACGCCAAGGACAAGCCCCTCAAGGGCGTCCGCATCACCGGCTCGCTTCACATGACCATCCAGACCGGCGTCCTCATCGAGACGCTCGCGGCCCTGGGCGCGTCCGTCCGCTGGGCGAGTTGCAACATCTTCTCCACCCAGGACCACGCCGCCGCCGCAATTGCCGCCGCCGGCATCCCCGTCTTCGCCTGGAAGGGTGAGAGCTTGGAAGAATACTGGTGGTGCACCGAGCGCGCGCTCGACCACGGTGACGGCAAAGGCCCCGAGCTGATCGTGGACGACGGCGGCGATGCCACCCTGCTCATCCACAAGGGCTACGAACTCGAAAACGGCGACGGCTGGGTCAACACCCCCTCCGACAACCATGAGGTCAAGGTCATCAAGGACCTCCTCAAGGCCATCGCCAAGAAGCGCGGCAAGGGCTACTGGCACGGCATCGTGAAAGACTGGAAGGGCGTCTCCGAGGAGACCACCACCGGCGTCCACCGCCTCTACCAGATGCTCGAACAGGGCAAACTTCTCGTCCCCGCCATCAACGTCAACGACTCCACCACCAAGTCGAAGTTCGACAACCTCTACGGCTGCCGCCACTCGCTCGTGGACGGTCTGAACCGCGCCATGGACGTGATGATCTCCGGCAAGGTCGCCGTGGTCTGCGGCTACGGCGACGTCGGCAAGGGCAGCGCCCAGTCCCTCCGCGGCCAGGGCGCGCGCGTCATCGTCACCGAGATTGACCCCATCTGCGCGTTGCAGGCCGCGATGGAAGGCTACGAGGTCACCACCATCGAGGACACCCTCGGCCGCGCCGACATCTACATCACCACCACCGGCAACAAGGACATCCTCACGCTGGAGCACATGGCGAAGATGAAGGACCAGGCCGTCGTCGCGAACATCGGCCACTTCGACAACGAAATTCAGGTGGACCGCCTGAACAACGCCAAGGGCGTCAAGCGCAAGAACATCAAGCCGCAGGTGGACCAATACACCTTCGCCGACGGCCACAGCATCTTCATGCTCGCCGAAGGCCGGCTCGTGAACCTCGGCTGCGCCACCGGCCACCCGAGCTTCGTCATGTCCAACTCCTTCTCGAACCAGACGCTCGCGCAGCTCGACCTCTGGAAGAACAAGGACGTCTACAAGGTCGGCGTCTATCGCCTGAGCAAGAAGCTCGACGAGGAAGTCGCCCGCCTGCACCTCGGGAAGATCGGCGTGAAGCTCACCAAGCTCACCAAAGACCAGGCCGCCTACCTCGGCGTCCCCGTGGACGGCCCCTACAAGCCCGAGCACTACCGCTACTGAGGTAGGGACGCGCTGCCGCGCGTCCTCCATCTGATTCCGCAAAGGCGGACGGGCAACCGTCCGCCTTCTCATTTCAGGCGTTGAGCGATGAAATCCAGCAAGCTCGCTGGCGTAGTGTCCTCTTTAACTACGCCATCTGGTGTTGGCCGGTAAAGCGCAGCTACAAGTGCCGACTGGTCCTTGTCGCCAATTCCTTTCTCACCTTTCAGCAGCGACAAGTAGGTTCGCAGCAGCGCGATTCGAAATTGTGCGTCGTGGCGGAGATGCACCTCACTGAGCCAAAGTTTCACCAGTTCGCGCATGAGCCACACAAGGACAGAACCAATGAGCACAACGGCGAAGAAGTTCCCAAGTTCGGGTTTCCAATTTGGTTGCTTGTGAATGGGGCTGACCAAGAATTCGTAGGCAACCCACATCAGTAGTGCAGTTGAGGCCACTACTGCGCTCAAGGTCCATCGCCCAATCTGAGTAGCAGCTCGGCCGTGGCGGAATGATTTTGCCCGCCAATATAAGACCGGTGCATGAAGTGCGAGTTTCCGGTCGTAGGTCGCCTTGATTCTAGCCAAGTCTCCATCGGCATCCTTCATCATCGTATCGAATCCGCCCTTCAGGGTTTTCGTATCTTCTCTGAATGCATTGAGCAAAGCTCCTTGTTTCTCGCCCCACTCGGCTGCTTCTCCTTTGAGTGCTTTCATCTCCTCGCCGTGAATCCGGCGGCTTTCTTGCCATTCTGCTTCTGCTTGTTTCAAGGCGCTGATTTCTGCATCTGCACGGTTCGCCAGACCTTCCTGAAAGCAGAAGGCTGCAAATTCTGCCTCTTGTTTCAGATATGACTGGTTCATGTGTCCCAGTCGGAGGAGAAAGCTGGCTGCATAGACCGCTGCCAAAGCACCTCTCTTCTCAAAATAACCGGATAAGAACTGTCCCTTTGGGCTATCCGCGAGGAAGAGCGTGCCGTTTAGATAATGACCTTCAAGGACGCTCTTGGCGTTTCGCATCCAATTCTTGAGAGCGTCGGTTTGGTTTGGTGAACTTTCAGAAGTCCAAGGCTGCGCCCCTTCTCGGAGAGTTCTGTCACACTGATTAAGAGGCTGAGTAAGGAAAGAGCGAATATCACCTGCCGATTGAGCGGCTTTGTCGTTGAGGATGCGGTTCCAAAAAGTCCTTTCCTTCTCCCACCAAACCAGAAGCTCCTGATGACTTTGAAAGCTTCGCTTTCCAAGCGGGAAACCGAAATCCACCTCCAGAATGGCGTCACTCATGCACGGCAGAGTAGTTCATAGCCGCTTGAAGTGACAAGGCACATCAAAGACCAGCGCTGCCGCATTTCCCCCTTGCCCTCCCCCGCCCGGCGCGCTACTCCTAAACCCGAACAGCAGACAGAGGTTGGATTCCTAAATCCGCAGCGCGGCGCAGCCACTTGCCCGCGTCCGGCTCACGTAACCGGGCACGGTCAGGAGCGTTTCCCGCGCGGGTGAGGGCGTTCACCGCACGGTGGGGCTGCTTTTCCGCGTGGGGAAACGGTTGCAGCAATCCCGGAAGCGTGTTCCGGGCACGGAGAAGTCCAAGCACCGCACGGTCGAGGGTTTTATCCGCACGGCGGACTGTTTCCGCCGCACGGTAAAATCATTTCACCGTGCGGGAAAATCGTTCCACCGTGGCCTATCTTCCGTTCGCAAACAGTTGAAAGGAACAAAGTTATGGCAAAACAGGACTATCTGCCCGACCAAGACCCACAGTTGCTCCTCTGGCACGACAACTTCAAGAACCAGACGGCTGCCTTGAAGACCACGTTCGGCCTGACGGACCCGGAGGTGGCGGCGGTGGCCACGGACAACGGCACGGCGCACACGAAGGTGGACGCCAAGGTCGCGGCCCGGAACGCCGCCAAGACGGCCACGGAGGCGTGCGCCACGTCGCTGCGGACCATCAAGACCGCCGCCCGCGCGCTGGCCCGCCGGCTCAAGGAGCACCCGGCCTACACCGCCGCGCTGGGCCAGCAGCTCGGCATCATCGGCCCGGAGGACACGACGGACCTGAGCACGTCCAAGCCCACGCTCACGGTGGACGACACGCAGAACGGACAGGTCACCATCGGGTTCAACAAGAGCATCTCGGACGGGGTGAACATCTACACCAAGCGCGGGAGCGAGACGGTGTTCACGTTCCTCGCACGGGACACGTTCTCGCCCTACGTGGACAACCGGCCGAACCTGAACGGTGCCGCCACGGAGCGCCGCGAGTATCAGGCGGTGTATGTCTCGGACGATGCCGAGATCGGCCTGCGCAGTGACACGGCAGCCGGGGTGCTCAAGGCGTGAGGGATGGTAGGGACGTGCTGCCGCGCGTCCGGACGACCCGCAGGTCGTCCCTACCACGCAACCAAGGCGGACGGGCAACCGTCCGCCTTTTGCCTTCCTTCGCCTCAGGGCAGCTCGCCCAGCGCGTCGGGCTTCACGACCATATAGACGCGATCGAACCACTGGCGGGGCGTCTCCTTGCCGGAGGCGGGGGCGGGCTTGGGGGGAAAGCGGTTCACGATGGCGAGGTGGAGGACGCCCTGTTGCAGCAGCGGCTTGAGCGTCGCCGACTGCGAGGTCACGGCGACGAGCCTGCCCTTGATGCCCTTGAGCGCGGCGACATCCTCCCGGGCAAGCTGCATGGGCAGGCTCATGAGCAGCACGGTGGCGTTCGCGCCCTCGCTCATCTGCGCGATTTGAGCAGCCTGGCCCGCTGGCCACAGGCGCGGGTCGTCGGAGGGCGGGCGTTTGATTTCCCTGACCTCCTTGAGGGTGACGCCGCCCTTTTTGCCGAGCGCCGCCTTGAAGCCGCTGACCTGCGCGTCGAGGTTCGGATTCTTCTGAACCTCGATCAACTCGGTCACGACCACCACCCGGCCCTGACCGCCGAGCAGCGCCGCCGTCTCCTCGGCGGCCACGGCGCCCAGGGTCTCCAGCGGCTTGAGGTTCGCCTTCGGCCCGGAGCGGAACTCGGTGAAGTAGAGCCAGGCCAGTGATCCGAGGATCGCGAGGATCGCGCCAACGGCGACGAGCGTGTTTTTGCTGCCCATGAGTGTGCGGGGTTGCGGGACGGCGCTCCAATTGCCGCGCAGGGGAAGCAATGTCAAACTTTGTTTCCAGTTTTTTCCGCGCTCGGCGCGAGTGCGCAGCGGTGGCGGAGTGAATAGCACCCGTGCCGGCGCGTCGGCTTCCCAAGCCCGACAAACCCATGAAGCCCCCTCAGCGCCTGTCAGTGCAGAACCCCGCGGGCGCGGCGTTCACCCTCATCGAACTGCTGGTTGTCATCGCCATCATCGCGATCCTCGCGGGAATGCTGCTCCCGGCGTTGAGCAAGGCGAAGGCGAAGGCCAAAGGAACGGCTTGCCTCTCGAATTTCAAGCAGCTCCAGCTCGGCTTCAATCTCTACACGGGCGACTTTGCGGACAAGCTGCCCAAGAACATCAACCCGCTGGCCGGCACCGGTTATCGGGATCCGAATGCCTGGGTGGGCGGCACCGAGTATGGCTCCGGTTCACCCGCGCCGTCGTATCCAAGCCTCGATTTTCCGGCCACCAACGGCACACTCATCCGCTACACGATGGCTCCCGCAATCTACCGGTGCCCGGCCCAGCCCAAGGATCCACAGAACGGCTCGGATCACGGCACCTACAGCGTATGCATGAACGGCAAGCTGGCGGGGCCGACGACGGGCTTCTTCACCCTCGCCTCCCAGGTGCTGAACTCGGCCAACGCCTTCGTGTTTGTGGACATGAAACTGGCTGCCCACTGCAACCTGATCATCAACGTCAACGACACCGTCTGGTCGAAATATCCCGGCGCGCGCCACGGCAACGCGGGGTTGTTCAGCTTTGCCGACGGCCATGTCGAGCTGTCCAAGTGGCAGGGTTCACTCCTGTTGCAGGAGGCCCAAGGCGCGTCCCTGCCCACCTCGACCCACTACTACACCGGCCCGGCGGCCATGCCGGCCGCGGACTTGGCAGACCTGGCCAAGGTGAAATCCTGGGTGCCCTGACTCCCGGCTTTCAACCTGGCGCGGCTGTCGCGCTGTTCGCCCAGAACGACTGCTTGACGCGCCGGGGTAAGAGGCGTATCGCCGATACAAGCTCCTAAAAAGTTCTGCCCCAAAACGTCTATGAACGCCTCCTCCCGCCGTGAATTCCTCGCCGATGTCAGCCGCGCCACCGTCGCCGCCGCTGTCGGCACCAGCCTCGCTTCCGAACTCGGCCTCGCGCCCGCCTTCGCCGGCGAAGCGCCGGACAAGCTCGACTTCGGCTCCGTCGAGCCGCTCGTGCGCCTGATGCAGGAGACACCCGCGAACAAGCTCCTGCCCGCGCTCGTCGCGAAGCTCTCGTCCGGCACGGACCTCCGCCAGCTCACCGCCGCCGCCGCGCTCGCCAACGCGCGCACGTTCGGCGGCGAGGACTACATCGGCTTCCACACGATGATGGCGCTCTCGCCGGCTTATCAGATGTCGCGCGAGCTGTCGTCCGCGCAGCAGGCGCTGCCGGTGTTCAAGGTGCTTTACCGGAACACCAATCGCATCCAGGAGTTCGGCGGGCCGGCGAAAGAAGTGCTTCGCCCGGTCAAGCCCGGCGCGTCAGGCGAATCGCAGCCCGGCGGCGAAGCCATCCGCGACGCCGTGCGCAAGAAGGACACCAAGGGCGCGGAGCAGATGCTCGCCGCAATCGCCCAGCGCTCTCCCGAGGACGCCTTCAACAGCGTGCTCCTCGCTGTGCAGGACCACAGCGAAGTGCATCGCGTGGTGATGCCCTATCGCGCGTGGGACTTGCTCGACGTGGTGGGCCGCCAGCACGCGGGCACGATGCTTCGGCAGTCCGTGCATTACTGTGTGCGCGGCAGCGCGACCCCCGGTCCCGCCTGCGCGCTGCTCACCCAACTGCTCGACCAGCACAAGCTCCTCGACCAAAAGCCCGGCACGCGCACCGCCGAGGACAAGTGGGTGGACCAGCTCAGCCAGACCATTTTCAAGTCCACGGCCGCGCAAGCCGCCGAAGCCGTGGCATCGGCACTGGCCGAGGGCTTCGCGCCCGCCGTCATCGGTGAGGCCCTCTCGCTCGCCGCGAACCAGCTCGTCCTCCGCGACCACGGCCGCCCGCCGCAAGCGGAGAGCGCCGGGAAACCCACCGGCAGCGTCCACGGCGACAGCATCGGCGTCCACGCCTGCGACAGCGCGAACGCGTGGCGGAACATGGCGCGCGTGGCCAACGCGCGGAACACCTTCGCGTGCCTCATCCTCGGCGCGCACCAGGTCGCGCACGACCGCATCGAGCGCGGCGGAGATTTCCTCAAGTGGGAGGCGTTGCCGGTGAAGTGGCACCTCGACCGCACCAAGTCCACGGATGCCGCCGCGCTGTTGCACGAGGCGGAAGAGGCGATCCGCGGGAACCTCCAGTCGCACGCCGCCGCCATTGTCCACCGCTACGGGGAGCTGGGCCACGCACCGCGCCCAGTGTTCGACCTGCTGCTGCGCTACGCCATCAGCGAGGATGGCGCATTGCACGCGGAGAAGTATTACCGCACCGCGAGTGATGAGTTTGCCTCGACCCGCAGTGCGTTCCGCTGGCGTCAGCTCGTGGCGCTCGCGCGCGTCACCGCCAGCGAGTTTGGCCGCCCGGCCCCCGGCGTGGCGGAGGCGAAGGAGCTGCTGAAGGTGTAGGAAGCCGACGTGCTCGCTTACCTCGATGGACAACTCCCTCTCCCTTTGCGGAGCAAGGGGAGAGGGCCGGGGTGAGGGGTTTCTCTCGTTGGCGTTGGCGGCCTCACCCCTCATCCGGCCTTCCGCCTTCGCCAAGGCTACGGCGGACGAGTCGGCCACCTTCTCCCCTCGCTTTGCGAAGGGAGAAGGCAAACATCACTTCCCCGGCTTCGCCTGACCTTGCACCCACTCGGTCGCACGATGGATAAGCGCCGTCGCGTCCGGGATGTTGAGCTTGTGTTTGATGTTCTCGCGGTAGGTCTCGATGGTCTTATGGCTCAACTTCAGCGCGTCGGCGATTTCCTTGGTCCCCTTCCCCGCCCCGAGCAGGCGGAAGACCTGCAATTCCCGGTCGGAGAGGCCGGACACCTCGGAGCCGGCGGAGGATGCCGCATCCGCGCCGCCTTCAACCAGCTTGCGCATGGCGAGCGCGGCGATCTTGCGGCTGACGTAGAGGTCGCCGCCAAGAATCGTGCGGATGCCCTCCAGCACGTCCTGCGTGGCGCGCTCCTTCATGATGTAGCCGCGCGCGCCGGCGCGCAGGGTGCGCTCGGCGAAGAGGGTTTCGTCCTGCTGCGAGAGGACGAGGATGGGAAGGTTCGGAAACTGCGCCTTCAGCCCCTTGATGAGGTCGAGACCGTCGCTGTCGCCGAGGCAAAGGTCGGTGAGCAGCAAGTCCGGCTTCTCCTTCTCCACGCCGCTGCGCACTCCGGCGACGGTCTCGGCCTCGCCGCAGACGGTCATGTCCGCTTCCTTGTTGATGAGGTGCGAAAGGCCGACGCGGAGGAACGGATGGTCGTCGGCGACGAAGACGCGCGTCCTGGCCTTGGCAGCGGGCGGAGGCGGCGCGACGGTGGCGGACTGAGGCGCGGGCTTCGCGGCGGGTTTGGCTTTGGCGGCTTTCATGGCTTCTTGGCGAGTTCGCTGGCGTGGGTGACGCGGTTGCGCCCGGTTTCCTTCGAGCGGTAGAGGGCGTTGTCCGCGAACTCAACCAGCATGGAGCCGGTGTGTGTTTCGGCGTTGATGGTGGCGACGCCGAAGCTGGCGGTGACGGCGCGCAGGTCCCACTTCGCGTGCTCGATGGCGGCGCGGGTGCGCTCGGCCAGCGCCATCGCGGCCTGCTGGTGCGTGAACGGCAGCAGCACCGCGAACTCCTCGCCGCCGTAGCGCGCCACGAAGTCCGTGCTGCGCGTGCTCTCGGTCAGGTGCTTGGCGACGCGCTTGAGCACCTCGTCGCCGGCTGGATGGCCGTGGGTGTCGTTGAACGCCTTGAAGTGGTCCACGTCCAGCAGCATGAGCGAGAGCGGCAGGTGGTAGCGCGTCGCGCGCTCGAACTCCTCGGCGAGCCGCTCCTTGAACGTGCGGTGGTTCTTCAGGCCGGTGAGGCCGTCCGTCGTGGCGAGCGCCTTCAACTGCTCGTTGGCGACGCGCAACTGCTCCTGCTGCTCGCGGAGCTGGTCGTTGCGGCGGTTCAACTCGGCCTGCGTCGCAATCAGCTCGCGGTTCTGCTGCACGGCGCATTCGTAGGTGGAGAGGATGAGGTTCACCATCTGCCGCCGGCCCGCCGTGACGACGTGTTCCTGCCCTTCGAGCGCGACGGGCAACGGCTCGGCATCGGCGTCGGGCGGCGTGGGCGGACGCTCCAGCAACGTCTGCACGCGGGCGAGCAGCAGCGTCGGCGTGTAGGGCTTGGTGAGGTAGTAATCGGCCTTGCACTTGAGGCCTTGCAGGATGTTCGCCGGGCTGGAGAGCGTGGTGAGCAGGATGACCGGGATGGTGCGCGTGCGGAGGCTGTCCTTGATGGCGAGGCACATCTCGTAACCGTCCATGCCGGGCATGTCTATGTCCGTGATGACGAGGCGGAACTCGCGCATGGCCAGCAGCCGGAGCGCCTCCTGGCCGGTGGTGGCGAGCGTCACCTGATAATCCGCGCGCTCCAGCACCTTGCGCAGCGTGAACGCCTCGGTGGCGATGTCCTCGACGATGAGGACGGGCGTCCCGTGGCCGCGGCGGATGATTTGGGTCGAGTCAGACATGGGGAAATTCAACCACTGGCTCGCTCATAAATCAGTTCAAACTTGGTTTAGGGGAGGGCCACATAGTCGTCATGCACTATTTGCTTCCGACAATTGCAACGGCCGACGCAACTATTGTGAAAGCAGCCACAGCGACAAATATCCAACCGAGGACTCGAATCGCTGGACGAACTTCCATCTGCTTCGGCTCTCGCTTGAGACTGAGCCACAAGCCGAGCGGCGCAAACAAAGTGCCCAGCGAACGGTAGTCTCCGCCATACATGGCCAACGCGAGAAGAAGCGCAGTCAAAACTACGCTCGCCAATGCCCACTGTTTGCTCGTTAATGTCATCGTGGGTGACGCGGCCTAACTCGGTATTAAGTCTGGCTTTGAGTCTTGCTGGCCGCAGCCGGGGGCGGCGTTGCCCGGCCAAGTCGAAGAAGGTAACGCACCCAAACGCCAACGGCTCCGGTTTAGCCGCTGGAATCCAGCGCGCTCAAGCAAGCCGGAGCGGGGCGGCAGGAATTGGGGGGCGCAGCCGCCCCGGCTGCTGTTCGGCGCGCCCTCGCACCGAACTCGGGCGCGTCCGAATGAACCGAACGATGCGGGTTGCCGAGCGTCCCGAGCGAACCGCGAGGGCGCGGTTCGCTGCGCCCGGGGTGGGCGCGCTCCCCATGCCGCTTCGTGTCCATTCGTGTGCATTCGTGGTTTCACCCGGTCACTTGTTCCCCGCGCGGTAGAAGTCCAGCGTGTGCTCCAGGCCTTTCTGCCAGGTGACTTCGGGCACGTAGTTCAGGCCGGCGCGCGCGGCGGAGATGTCGGCGGCGGAGTGCTTGATGTCGCCGGTGCGCGGGGGCATGTGGACGGGCGCGAGGCTCTGGCCGGTCTGCCGGTTCAACTCGGCGGTGAGCTGGAGGAGGTCAATGCTCTCGCCGCAGCCGACGTTGAAGACCTTGCCGGCGACCTTGGCCGCGTCGCCCTCGGCGGCGAGGAGGTTCGCGTTCACGACGTTTTGCACATAGACGTAGTCGCGGGTTTGCAGGCCATCGCCAAAAATCTTCGGGGCCGTGCCTTGCAGCATCAGGGTGCAGAACTTCGCGATGACGCCGGAGTAGGGCGAGTCGAAGGACTGGCGCGGGCCGAAGACGTTGAAGTAGCGGAAGCTGATGGCCTCGAAGCCGTAGAGCTGGTGGAAGAGCTGGCCGTAGCGCTCGGCGGCATACTTCTGGAGGCCGTAGGGTGAGATGGGCGCGACGGCGTGGGACTCGTGCTTCACGGGGGCCTCGGAGTCGCCATAGACGGCGGAAGAGGAGGCGAACATGAAGCGCTTCACGCCCGCATCGCGCGCGGCGACGAGCAGGCCGAGGGAGGCGTCGAGGTTGTCGCGGTTGGTCTGCACGGGCTGGGAAACGGAGAGCGGGACGGAGGGTTGCGCGGCTTCGTGGAAGACCCAGTCGCAGCCGGCCACGAGCTTCGTCACGAGCGCCTCGTCGGCGACTTCGCCCTGAGCGAACTCCACTTCATCGCCGGGCCTTTTCCAGTCGAGGTTGTGGAGCTTGCCGGTGCTGAGGTTGTCGAGGACGACGACCTTGGCACCCCGCCGACAGAGCGCCTCGCAGAGGTGTGAGCCGATGAATCCCGCGCCTCCAGTAACAAGTGCTTTCATTTTGAAGTGGGCGAAGTCTTAGCGAAGGCGGCGGGGGATTGCCAGCGAATCTCTTGTGACGAACGGGTTTAACGCAAGGTCGCAAAGACGCGGAGGCGCAAGGCAGGAAGACCTCTGAGTCCGAACGCCGAAGTGGCAGCGGCCAAGCCGGCGGGTAGCACAGGCCACCGGCCTGTGCCGAGCGGCTACCAGCCGCTCGGAACGACGACGGTGCCCGAACTGTTTCGGGCATCACTGGTCAAGGGTGGCCGTCTCGTCATTCCGTCGGGCCGGTGGCCCGCCGGCACGGGCTGGTAGCCCGTGCCACCCCGTTCAACTCCGGCGTTCGGGCTGAGCATTGCGTCTTCGCGTCTTTGCGTCCTTGCGTTGAATGGGTATCCAAAAAGAAAAACGGCGGACTGTTGCCAGTCCGCCGTTCGAGTGAGTTGCGTTGCGCTTAGGCTTTCGGAGCCTCTTCAGCAGCGGGAGCGGCTGCGGCCTCGCCGCCGCCTTGTTCCTTCTCGCGCTCTTCCATCGCGGCCTTGCGGGAGAAGCGGACGCGACCACGCTCGTCGGTGCCGATGCACTTGACCCAGATTTCGTCGCCGGTCTTGACGATGTCCTCGACCTGCTTCACGCGGAAGTTGGCGAGTTCGCTGACGTGCACGAGGCCCTCGGACTCGGGCATGTATTCCACGAAGCAACCAAAGTCCTTAATCGAAACGACCTTGGCGCGATAGATTTTGCCGTCCTCGGCGGGGGTGGCGGGTTCCTTGCGGCCCGGTTTTTCACGGCGTTCACCGCCCCGTTCGCCACGACCACCGCGTTCGCCACGCTCACCACGACCGCCGCGTTCGCCACGGCCGCCGCGCTCGGGGCGCTCGCCACCGGAGCTTTCGCCGTTGGCTTCAGCGGGGGCGTCGGACGAAGCAGCGTCGCCTTCACCGGCAACGGCCTCGCCACGGTCTTCCATCGCGGCCTTGCGGGAAAGGCGCACACGGCCCTTCTCGTCCACGCCGAGGCACTTGACGTGAATCTCGTCGCCCATCTTGACGACGTCCTCGGTGTTGTTGACGCGCTTGTTGGACAGCTCGCTGATGTGGACGAGGCCGTCCTTGCCGGGAAGGAATTCCACGAACGCGCCGAACTCCTTGATGGTGACGACGCGGCCCTTGTAGATCTTGCCGATCTCGGCCTCGGCGGTCATGCCCTCGATGGACTCGCGGGCGATCTTCATGCCGTCCTCGCTGATCGAGTAGATGTGCACGGTGCCGTCGTCCTCGATGTTGATCTCGCAGCCGGACTCCTCGACGAGGCGCTTGATGTTCTTGCCGCCAGGTCCGATGAGCGCGCCGATCTTCTCGGGGTTGATCTTCACGGTCACGATGCGCGGGGCATACTTGTTCAGCTCCTTGCGCGACTCAGGGATGACCGCGAGCATGGAGTCGAGGATGGCGAGGCGCGCGATGCGGGCCTTCTCCAACGACTCGGCCAGAATCTTGTGCGGGAGGCCGCGGAGCTTCAGGTCGAGCTGGAAGCCGGTGATGCCCTTGGTGGTGCCGGCGAACTTGCAGTCCATGTCGCCGAACGCGTCTTCCCAGCCGATGATGTCGGTGAGGAGGCGGTAATCGCTGATGACGTCGTTGTCGTCGGTCTCGGAGCAGAGGCCGACGCTGATACCAGCGACGGGCCGGGTGATGGGGACACCAGCGTCCATGAGCGCCAGGGTGCCGGCGCAGACGGAGGCCATGGAAGTGGAACCGTTGGATTCCATGATCTCGGCGGTGACGCGGATGGCGTAGGGGAAGTCGGCGAAGGGAATCACCGGCTCCAGCGAACGCTCGGCGAGCGCGCCGTGACCGATCTCGCGGCGACCGGGGCCCATGATGCGGCCCGTCTCACCGACGGAGAAGTTCGGGAAGTTGTAGTGCAGGAGGAACTGCTTCTTGGTCTGGCCGCCGGTCCAGGCGTCGAAGTTCTGCGCGTCCTCGGTGGTGCCGAGGGTGGCGAGGGCCATCGCCTGCGTCTCGCCACGGCAGAACACGGCGGAGCCGTGGGCGCGGGGCAACATGCCGACTTCGCTGCTCAAGGCGCGCAAGTCATCGCAGCCACGACCATCAAGACGTTTGCCCGTGGTCATGATCATCTCGCGGGCGGCTTCCTTCTGGATGTAGTAGAAGGCCTGGGAGATGGTGAACTTGGTCACTTTCTCCGCGCCGTATTTCTCGACGAGCTTTACGCCGATCTCGTCCTGAATGGCCTTGCACGCAGCTTCGCGGGCGAGCTTGCCGGGGGTGAGCAACGCGGTGGCGATGCGGTCGCCGGCGAGTTTCTTGGCTTCCTTGAGGACTTCGTCGGGGACGAGGATGAGCGTGATGTCGCGCTTCTTCTTGCCGATCTGGGCGGCGAGTTCCTTCTGCGCGGCGATGAGCGGCTGGCAGGCTTCGTGGGCGAAGCGCAGGGCGTCGTTCAAGTCCGCCTCGGTGATTTCGTCAGCGCCGCCTTCGATCATCACCACGTCTTTTTCGTTGCCGACATAGACAAGGTCGAGATCGCTCTGGGCCATCTGCGAATGCGTGGGGTTCGCCACGAACTCGCCGCCGACGCGACCGACGCGCACCGCGCCGAGCGGCCCGGCGAACGGGATGTCGCTGACCATCAGCGCCGCGCTCGCGCCGAGGATGCTGAGAATGTCGGGGTCGTTCTCACCATCCGCGCTGAGGAGGATGGACTGGACCTGGACTTCGTTGAACCAGCCTTTCGGGAACAGCGGCCGGATGGGCCGGTCCGTGAGGCGCATGGTGAGAATTTCCTTCTCGGTGGGGCGGCCTTCGCGCTTGAAGTAGCTGCCGGGGAACTTGCCGCAGGCGGCGGCCTTCTCGCGGTAGTCCACGGTGAGCGGGAAGAACTCCTGCCCGTCCTTGGCCTTCACGGCGGCGACGGCGGCGGTGAGGATGATGGTCTCGCCGAACTGGACCATCACGGCTCCGTCGGCCTGCTTGGCGATTTTGCCGGACTCAATGGAAAGAGTTTGCCCTCCGACTTGGGCGGTGACTTTGACTGACATGGTTTCTTACTGGTGTTTCGGCCCGCGCACCGGGAGGAACTTCAGTGAGCACTCGACGGCGCGGGTGCTGAATGAAATTTCCCCATGGTGACGGGCCGGTTTCTTAGCGGCGGGATGGGTGTGTGTCGAAGCCGGGCGTCGCCGCAAAGGCCGCCCGGCTCCGAAAGTGAAAAGCCCGGCGGTTACTTGCGGAGCTTGAGCTTCTTGGTGATGCCCAGATAACGGGTGTTGTCCGTCTTCTGGAGGTAATTGAGCAACCGGCGGCGCTGGCTGACCATGATGAGCAGCCCGCGACGCGAGCTGTGGTCCTTGTTGTTGCCCTGGAGGTGGCCGGTCAGGTGATTGATGCGCTCGGTGAGCAGGGCGATCTGGACGTCGGCGGAACCGGTGTCCTTCGCGTGGAGCTGGTGGTCCGTGAGGATTTTCTTCTTAGTCTGTGCTTCCATACTTTCGTTTTTCGATAATGAAGGCGGCAGCGTAGAAGACTGCAGGGGGGGTGTAAAGCCGTATTTCCCGGCAGATTCACCCAAACTGGGCCTGAACCGCCACGGCCGCCGCCAGCCGCTGAAGATACTTCGCCCGGGAAATCTCCGTCGCGCCGAGCTGCCGCGTCACCGGCGTGACCATCTGGGTGTCGAACAAAGTGAAACCCCGCTCCCGCAACCGCCCGACCAGATGGAACAGCGCGACCTTCGAGGCGTCGCTTGCGCGGTGAAACATGGACTCGCCCGCGAACAGCCCGCCCACCGCCACGCCATAGACGCCGCCGACCAGTTCCCCTGCCCGCCAGCACTCGACGCTGTGCGCGTGCCCGGCTTCGTGCAGCGCGGTGTAGGCGGTGATGAACTCGGGCGAAATCCACCCACCGGGCCGCCGCGTCTTGGCGCACGCGGTGATGACTTCGCGAAAGGCGCGGTTGAACGTCACCTCAAACCCGCCCTGCCGCAGCGTGCGCGCGAGGCTGCGGGAAACATGGAACTGGTCGAGTTCGATGATGCCGCGCGGGTCCGGCGACCACCACGTCGCCGGGTCCGCCGTCCACGGGAACAGCCCGCTGCGATACGCCAGCAGCAGGCGCGGCACGGACAAGTCGCCGCCGACGGCCACCAAGCCCGCGTGCGGCCCGCGCTTGACCGCGTCGCCCGCGTCGGGAAACCACAGGCGTTCATCGAGGAGGACGGGGGCGGACACGGAGTTCGGCAAACAGCGACCACGGAAGCCTTCGCATCAAGACCGGACCGCAAAGGCAGAGCCGCGAGCGCACGCGCGCGAACACTTTGGCCGAAGCCGCCCCTCGCCGCCAAGCACTCTCCACCTGCGATCAAGCCCGGCGGACGGGCACGGTGGATGGCGGAGCGGCGGGAACCTCCGGCGGCACGGGCGCCGACATCAGCCGGAACATCGCCTCCAGCGACTTCTGCACCGTGTCGGTCGGAGCCTTGTTCATGATGCCGCGAAAGATGATGCGGTCCTTGATGCGTCCACCGACGGTCGCAATCTCCATCTCGGACGGGAACAGCCCCAGCGAGGAGACGCGCGTCAGCAACCGCCCCAGAAAGCCGACTTGATCCGGCGCTTCGAGGTGGACCTCCAGTTGCAGATCACTCCGGCGCGCGATGCGGAAGCTGCCCAACTGCGGCGCGGCCAGCGTCGCCATGTCCAAGCGCTGATGCGCCAGCATGACGTAGTCGAGCTTCTCGGGCAGCAACTGGCTCGACCGGAAATCCAGCACGATGCGCGCGTCCCACTCCAGCGCGTCATTCTGCACCGCCCGCCCGGACACGAGGGAAACCTGGCTCTCCGACAGCGCCCGCAGCAGATAGGCCAGCCAGTGCGGATGCGAGAACGCGCCCCGCAGCGCCACCTCCACCGAGCCGTCGGGGAGCCTTTGAAGCAGCGTGGTGGGCGCGGCAGGCGAAACGGTGGCGGACATTGTTTCCATTCGGAGTTCGGCGAACCAATCGCCGGCAACCGACGGCCTTTACGTGTGCCTGCGATGGACGGAAACGCAAGGAACACCCGCGCCAACGGGATGAAATCTCCGCATCGCCTCCCTGCCGTTCAGTTCATCATCCCGATTCCCAGCTCGCGCACCACGAAGCCCAGCTTGTCGGCCGCCTCCTCAATGAGCTTGGCTGTCGGTTTGCCCGCGCCGTGGCCGGCCTTCGTCTCGATGCGGATCAACACGGGCGCGCCGAGCGTGCTCTGGCACGCCTGCAAGCGCGCCGCGAACTTGAAGCTGTGCGCTGGCACCACGCGGTCGTCGTGGTCGGCCGTGGTCACGAGCGTGGCGGGATAGCGCACGCCGGGCTTGAGGTTGTGGTAGGGCGAGTAGGCGAAGAGCGCGGGGAACTCGTCCTGGTTGTCCGCGCTGCCGTAGTCGCTGGTCCACGCCCAGCCGATGGTGAACTTGTGGAAGCGCAGCATGTCCATCACGCCCACCGCCGGCAGACAGCAACCAAAGAGGTCGGGCCGCTGCGTCATGCACGCACCCACGAGCAGGCCGCCGTTGCTGCCGCCGGCAATGGCGAGCTTTGCCGGTGAGGTGTATTTCCGCGCGATGAGCCACTCCGCCGCGCCGATGAAGTCGTTGAAGACGTTCTGCTTCTTGAGCTTCGTGCCGGCCTGGTGCCACTCCTCACCGTATTCCCCTCCCCCCCGAAGGTTCGCCACGGCATAGACGCCGCCGAGTTCGAGCCACACCGCCATGCTCACGCTGAAGCCCGGCGTCTGCGGGATGTTGAAGCCGCCATAGCCGTAGAGATACGTCGGGTTCGAGCCGTCGAGCTTCAGGCCCTTCCGGTGCGTGAGGAACATCGGCACGCGCGTGCCGTCCTTGCTGGCGTAAAAGACCTGCTTGGTCTCGTAGCGCGCGGAGTCGAAGTCCACCGTCGGCGCGCGGAAGACGCTGCTCGTGCCGCTGGTCACGTCGTAGCGGTAGATGGTGCCGGGCGTCGTGAAGCTGGTGAAGGAGTAGAAAGTCTCCGTGTCCGAGCGCTTGCCGCTGAAGCCACCCGCGCTGCCCAAACCGGGCAAGACGACTTCGCCCAGCGGCTTGCCCTCGCGACTAAAGAGCTTCACCGCGCTGCGCGCGTCCTTGAGATACGTGCAGAGGAACTTCTCGCCGAACAGGTTCACGCCCTTGAGCGTGTCGGCGGCCTGCGGGATGACTTCCTTCCACTGCGCCGGCACGGGATTCGCCGTGTCTATCGCGATCACCCGGCCGCGCGGGGCCTTCAGGTCGGTGTAAAACCAGAACACGCCGCCGTCATTGTCCACGAAGCTGTAGTCCGCGTCGAAGTCGTCGAGCAGCTTCACCACGGGCGCGTCGGGGCGCGTGAGGTCGCGGTAATACACGCGGTTGCGCGGGTCGGTGCCCTGCCAGATCGAGATGATGAGGAAGCGCCCGTCGTCGGAAACCTGCCCGCCGAAGCCCCAGTCCGGCTGGTCGCGCCGCTCGTAGATGAGCACGTCGTCGCCCTGCGGTGTGCCGACCTTGTGGAAATACAGCTTCTGAAACTTGTTCACGCCCTTGAGCGCGTCGCCCTGTTTCGGCGCGTCGTAGCGCGAGTAAAAGAAGCCCTTGCCGTCCTTGGTCCAGCTCGCGCCGGAGAACTTCACCCACTCGAGATGGTCGCTGAGGTCCGCGCCCGTCCGCACGTCGCGCACCTTCCACTCGTTCCAGTCCGAGCCGCTGGTCGAGAGGCCGTAGGCCATCAGGTTGCCGTCCTCGCTGATGCGGTAGCCGGAGAGCGCCACCGTGCCATCGGAGGAAAGCTTGTTCGGATCGAGCAGCACGCGCGGCGCGGCGTCGAGCGAGTCGGCCACGTAGAGGACGGACTGGTTCTGGAGGCCATCGTTCTTCGAGTAGAAATAGCGGCCGCCCTGTTTGAAGGGGATGCCGTAGCGCTCGAAGTTCCACAGCTTCGTCAGCCGCTCGCGGAGCTTCGCGCGCTCGGGGATTTGGTCGAGGTAGTGGAACGTGACCTTGTTTTGCGCGGCGACCCAGGCCTTGGTCTCGGCGGCATTGTCGTCCTCCAGCCAGCGATACGGGTCGGCAACCTTCGTGCCGTGGTAGTCGTCCACGAGGTCCTGCTTCACGGTTTCGGGATAGCCAAGGCGGGTGGTCATCATGCGGGTGGGCTTGGGGGAACTGGCGTTGGGCGCGACGCAACTGAGCAGGCAACCGGCGGCAACGACGACCCCGGCGAGCTGGAGGAACTGGACTTTCATGCCGCCGAGGAAAGTGCCGGAAGCACACGGAGCAAAGCAAGCGGGCCAAATGACATTGAGCGGGACAGGCAGCGCTCTCCTTCCGGCCACATGGTCAACCCATGAAGGCCGACGAACCCAGTCTCGTTGTCACTGCGGCTCTGTCACGCCGCACACGGCACCGCCATTTCTGCCGGGGAGAGAACGAACCTCGGTGCTGGAGCGGTGATTTGCAGTCAGTTCCGCTCTGCCGGTGGCCGGCCAATCACCGAATGCGACCGGCCAGTTTGCCGGCCGGCCGAGCATCCCATCCGATGAGCGCCGAGGCATCCGACCCGCAGGCTGCCCTGCCGCCAGCGAGCAGGGAAGCGACCACTAAAAGCCGCCGGTGCCATTGTGGTTGCGGATATAAACCTTCTCCCGACCGGTCTTGGGCCAGCTTGCACCGGCCTGGTTGCCTCCGGCGATGTCACCCAAGTCCTCCAGGTTGGCCGGCGCGGGCGCGCCGGGGTTGAAGGGCGGCATCTTGAGCCAGACGGCTCGTCCATCCGCCGCGCTGGCGGTCATGCCGAACTGGTGCCGCACCATGCCCGAGCGGGTGAAGCCGTTGGGGCCACCGCCCGTGGTCCGATTCCAGGCGTTGCGGACATTGTTGTAGCCGCCGTTGTTCATGCTGAAGTTGGCGTTGTTCGAGTCCTTCTCCGTGTGCATCACCATTTGCGACGGCGATTGGATGACAAAGCCGCGCAACGGCCTTGGGTCGGTAAAACCGGTGTCACGGAAGATGTGGCGACTGGCCCGGAAATGCACCGCGAAGGCGAACGCCCCCGGGCTGGGCGTGGGGTCGGCGGTGCAGGTCAGCGCCTTGGGCGGGCTGTTGGTGGTGCCGCCCATGTAGCGGATGAGTTGCGCCACCCAGCCGCGCGGATCGGTGAGCGAGCTGGCGGGCGATCCCGTGATCTGGATGCCGAAGGGGAACTGGTCGTCGCAGTCATCCTTGTAAAGCATCGTCGCCAGGCCAAGCTGTTTGTTGTTGTTCAGGCACTGGGTGGTCTTGGCCTTCGCCTTGGCTTTTCCCAACGCCGGCAGCAGCATCCCGGCGAGGATCGCGATGATGGCGATGACGACGAGCAGCTCGATAAGGGTGAACGCCCGGACTTGGGCGCAGCCAACGGTCTGGCGAGGAGGCGGGGAGCGATCCGTTTTCGTCATGGAAACATCTGGTCAGGCTTTGCTGCGCAACCTACGCGAGCCGCAGGGCCGGGGGCATCGCCATTTCTGCTGGCGAGTTGATGAATCTCCAAGGTGAAGCGGCGTTGGATAGTCAGTTCTGCCGGTGGCCGCAATCCATCACCGGGGTCGTTCCGGCAAGCGATTCGCGACCTTGAGTTTCCCCTGCCCGTTTGCGCGTCCGCGCACCCGAAGCCGGCGGAGTGCCCGCTCTCCCCGCCAGGTTCACGGGAAAATGCCACGGGAAGAACTGCGGGCTTAAACCGGAATGCCACGCTACGGACGCAGATAGCGAACCACCGCCTCCGTGCGCGAGTGGACTTGCAGCTTGTCGTAAATGTTTCGGATGTGGCTGCGCACGGTGTCGTAACTGATGGTCAGCAGGTCGGCGATTTCCTTGTAGCGATAGCCCTTGGCGAGCAGGTCGAGGATTTCCTGCTCGCGTTTGGACAACAGCTCCGTGGGGGGGGCGGCCTGCTTCATCCGCTGGACGAACTGCACGACGATGCGCGCGACTTTTCCCGACATCGGCGAGGCTCCGGCATGCACCTCCTCGATGGCGTCCAGCAACCGGGCGGGCGGCGTGCGCTTGAGCAGGTAGCCGCTGGCCCCCGCGCCAAGGGCCTTGAAGATCATGTCGCTGTCTTCATAGACCGTAAGCATCAGGAACTGCACGCGGGGCATCTGTGCCTTGAGCTGGCGCACGCACTCGATGCCGGAGAGTTTCGGCAGGTTGATGTCCATCAGCACC
This sequence comes from Limisphaerales bacterium, assembly GCA_009773355.1. Classification (GTDB taxonomy): domain Bacteria; phylum Verrucomicrobiota; class Verrucomicrobiia; order Limisphaerales; family SXTU01; genus SXTU01. The sequence goes on along the minus strand of WRPG01000051.1, from coordinate 4,660 downwards.
ACATCCGGCGACTTCAAGGGGATTTGCCTCAAGGCCTCCTCCGCGTTCCCGTGGGTGCTCGCGCAGCTAAACCCCGGCGACCCGCCGACCAGCACCGACAGGTTTTCCCGAATCCCGCGGTCATCCTCCACGATGGAAACCTTGATGGACATGAGCGTTTCGTTTGGCGCTGAACGGCCTGAACCTAGCGCAGACCGGGGCCAGCCACCACGGCCATTTGCGCGGCTCGCGCGACCAGCGGGCCGCGCGCGCAGGCGGCCGGGTTCTCGCGGGAAGCGGTGTTTCGTTTCATCGGCCCAGGGGGACGGAAAACTTCAGGACGCAGCCTTGTCCCGGCGCGCTGCGGAGTTCGAAGCGGCCGTGAATCTCGGCCAGCCGCCGCCGCAGGTTGGGCAGCCCATTGCCGCGCGGGTCGCCGGAGCTCGCGTCGAACCCCCGGCCGTTGTCCTTCACCGTCAGCTCCAAGTGGTCGTTGCCAATCACCAGTTGCACCCCGGCCTCGGAGGCGCCCGCGTGCCGCAGGATGTTGTTCAAGGCCTCCTTGAAGGCGAGGAACACATTGTGCCGGACGTCGGCGGTGAGCGGGTGGCTCGGCAGCTCGGCGGGCACGTCGAGCCGGCACCGCACGGGCGTGGACTCGAAGAACTCCTCCGCATAATGCACGAGGTAGTCAGCGAGCTTGTCGAGCGTGTCGTTCTTCGGATTCACGGTCCAGACGATCTCGTCGAGCGTCTTGACCACCTCCTGCGTGGTTTCGGAAATCTTGCTGGTGTGGGCGACCACGGCCGCCGGCGTGGAGGCTTCGCGCCGGATCAGTTCGCTGAGCAGCCCCACGCGCGTGAGACTGGCACCAAGCTGGTCGTGCATGTCCTGGGCGATGCGCGTGCGCTCCTTCTCGACCGCGTTCTGGTGCTCCAGCAACTCCAGCCTTCGCGTCAGTTGTTTCGAGGTCAGGTAGCGCGTGACCCCGACCATCGCGGCCGTGAGGGTGAGCGCGGCCAGGCTGGTGAACCACCAGGTGCGCCACCAGGGCGTGGGGACCATCACCGCAAGCGAACTCCCAACGTCATTCCAAAAGCCGTCGTTGTTGGCGGCTAGCACTTGGAAGCGGTAATTGCCCGGCGGCAACTGGCCGTAATACGCGCTCCGCCGTGTCCCGGCATCCACCCAGTCCTTGTCCAAACCTTCCAGCCGGTATTTGAAACTCACCCGGCGTGGCGCGGAGAAACTCAGGCCGGTGTAACGGAACTCGATCTGGTCCGCGCCGGGTTTGATTTGGACCGCCCGGTCTTCCATGCTCGGGCCGGCAAGCTCGTTCCGTCGCCCATCCGCCACCACTTCTTCGATGATGACCTGAGGTGGACGCTTGTTGACCTTGAAATTGTTTGGATCCACCACGGCGATGCCCTTGATCGTGGGAAACCAAAGTCTGCCATCGGCTGTTTTCCAGCCGGCGGGCTGAAAGTTGCCGCTGCACTCCCGGCTCCCCAACCCGTCCGACTTGTCGTAGCTGACGCAGGTCACGGACTGGCGGCGACCGAGCGCAACATCGTCGAGTTCACGTTTCCGAACGCGGAAGATGCCCTTGGCGGAGCCAATCCAGAAATTGCCCGCTCCGTCTTCGAAGATTTGCGTGATGACGGTGACGGGCAGCCCGTGGTTCTGGGTGAACGGGGTGAACTTTCCCTCCTTCAGCCGGCACAACCCACCCGCCGTCCCGATCCATAAAGCACCGTCCGTGTCTTCGTGGATGGTCCGGACGAGGTCGCTCGGCAGCCCATCCCGCTTGCGAAAGGTGGTGAACTTTCCGTCAGCAAACCGGTTCAAGCCGCCGCCGCCCGTGCCGATCCACAGATTGCCGGCCTTGTCCGGATGGATTACCCGGACGTCGTTATGGGAAAGCCCGTCGCGGGTGGTGAAATGGGTGAAGAACCTCGGAAACGGCCCCGGCCGGAGAAAGTTCAATCCGCCATCGGAGGTGCCCACCCACAACGTGCCGTCCCGATCCTCGCTGATGGCTTGCACATGCCGCCCGGACAGGCTGAACCGGCGAATGAACTGCGAGGATGGCCCACGTCGCTGGTAAAGGCCGCTGCCCGCCGCGCCCACCCAGAGATTGGTCCGCCGGTCTTCATAGACCCCCAGGATGGATTGATGCCGCAAGCCGTGCTTCTGCGAGTAAACGGTGAACTGGCCATTGCTCAGACAGTTCAGCCCGCCGCCATCCGTGCCGATCCAGATGTTGCCGGCCGGACCCTGACACACCGACAAAACCACTTCCTCGGACAACCCGTCCTTGGTGTCCAAGACTTCGAAGACGCGCTCCTTCAGCCGGCTCAAACCACCTCCGCGCGTCCCAACCCACAGGTTCTCCTCCTTGTCCTCGACGATGCTAAGGACCGTGTCGTGCGGCAGGCCGTCAGCCGTCGTGATGTTCTCGAAAACCCCGCGATGATGGCGGAGCAGCCCTCCTCCGTAGGTGCCGAGCCACAGGTCGCCCCGGCGATCTTCGTAGAGCATCGTGACGGTGTTTCTTTGCTTCGTGGACGGGATGCCGCCAATCACCTTGAGCCCCGCGTGCTCATCCGTCTGCTGCAATTGATCGCCAATGGCAATCCACACGGTGCCACTGCGCCCCGGCCCCAGTTGCACTTCGGCATTTGCGTCCACGGAGATGGAGGTGAGCTTGTCCTGCTGAAAAAATCCAAGAAACGCGGCAGCCCCCACCCAGATGCGGCCATATCTGTCTGCCGCCAAGGAACGAATGCTGGCATCGGGCAACCCTTCTTTCGCGCCGTAAACCGTGGCTTGAGCCTTCATCAACCGCACAACCCCGCCGCCGAGAGTCCCGATCCAGAGGCCCCCGTCACGGTCTTCGCACATCGTGGTGATTGAACTCTGCGATAACTCGGGATGGACGATCTGCTTGAACCGTCCGTTTCGGTAATGGGTGAGCCCGCTGCCGTCCGTGCCAATCCAGAGCGAGCCGTCCGCGCCCTCGATCAGCTTCGTGATGCGATTCCCCCCCAGCTCAGGGGTGTTGTCGGAATCATAAACGCGAAAATTGACGCCATCGAACCGCACCAATCCGTTGAACGTGCCGAGCCACAGGTAGCCGGATCGAGACTGGATCACGGTGGTGACCGAATTCTGGGGCAGCCCCTCGTCAAGCTGCCATCCGTCAATACGATACTTGGAAGAGAGACGCGCAGGCTCGGCGGCGGAAACAGACAGCGCCCAACCAACGCAGAACAGGAAGCTGGCGATGGCGCGGAGTCTGGGCATGCGGGAAGGAGTTGGACGGTTGCTCTCAGACACGTCAAGCCGTGACCGACGGAGCAGGGGCCGGCAGAAATGCCTATCGCGGACGAGCGGGCCACCAAGGTGCGCGTCCGCCACGAGTCCGGCGGGAACTCATGAGCAGAAATGGCTATTTAGCGACGGCAGGGATCGCTCGTAGTTTCACGGGTAAATGCACGCTCTGTTGGTATCACCCTTCTGGTTGGAACCCAGCGTGCTGGCGGCCTGCTTGACTGATGGCGGCTCCGAGCATCGCAACGCACCCGCAACCTGCAACCTCAGGTGGACGCGCCGGCCAGCCAGAAGTTCCACGCGCACCGGTGCCTCGCAAGCCTTCACGCTCATCGAACTGCTCGTCGTCATCGCCATCATTGCGATTCTGGCTGGGATGCTGTTGCCGGCGCTATCCAAGGCCAAGGAAAAGGCGTTGGGAACCTCCTGCCTGAACAACATGAAGCAGCTCCAGCTCGCCTGGACTCTTTACGCTGGCGATCAGGATGATCGCATCGTCTCCACGCGCGGGGGAATTCCGTTGGCACGGACCAACCAGGCTTGGTGCACCGGCTGGATGAAGCCCGGGAGCGGCGCCTATGTGGCCGGCACTGAAACCAATGTGAACTATTTCATGCACGCGCTGCTCGGTCGTTACGCGGGCGCGGCCAAGATTTTCAAGTGCCCCTCGGACAAATGGATTCACCCGGCGCTCACCCAGACTTATTGCCGGAGCGTCTCCATGAACATGTGGATGGCATGGGATGCCGGAGCCGGCTCGCTCGTCGGGGCCGGCAAGAACTACAAACGACTCCTGGAAATTGGCAAGCCCAGCGACCGTTTCACCTTCATCCACGAGAATCCCAACACGATTGAGGACGCCACCTTCCGGCTCAACTTCTCCACCACGCCCGGCGCGCAGCCGCCCCTCGTGTTCGAGAACGCGCCGGCGGCCCTGCACAACAACGGCACCAGCCTGGGCTTCGTGGATGGCCATGTGGAACTGCACAAGTGGAGCACCGTGACCGTCCAGAACACCGTCCGCATCGCGGCCAACACCTCCGTGGATGTGCTGTGGCTGAAGGAGAAATGCACGGACTACTGACCTTGCTGGCATGAATTCAGCCACCTCAGCCACCTCCCGCCAGCCATGACCTTAACCAGTAACCAACAGCAACCAACCCAGCCAATGAAAACCAAACGGCAGCAAGTCGGTTTCACCCTCATCGAGCTGCTCGTCGTCATCGCCATCATTGCGATTCTGGCAGGAATGCTCCTGCCGGTGCTCTCGAAGGCCAAGCTCAAGGGCAGCATGACCAAATGCACCAACAACCTCAAACAGCTCGGCCTCGCGTGGGTGCTTTACTCT
>WRPG01000050.1 GCA_009773355.1 Limisphaerales bacterium | reverse complement strand
GAAACTGGTCTGGTGGGTCATGTCAGGCAGTTTAGAAAACGCCCGCCGCGCCGTCTGCAACAAATCGAAACCCGATGGCTTAAATCAGCGTTTCCCTAGCGGCAGCGATGAGGCAAAGCAGTGGGGTGCGGGTTGAACCGGCGGCGTGACGGGGTGGGCGAATGGCCGGACGACAAACTGGCGGGCGTTCAGTCCGCGAGTTGGAGCGCGGCACTCCGGGCCGCAGCGGCAACGTGTGCCGGGTAGCGTGCGAGCATTCGCAGCACTCCCGGGTGGAGGTGGCTGCTGCGGGCCGGAGTCCCGCGCTCCGGTTCGTGAAGAGGTTCATGTGCGCTGGTTACTTCGCCTTGTCAGATGGCTTGGCGGCGGACTTCTTCTTCTCGTCCGCTTTCTTCTTGGGCGCGGGAGTGACGAGCTTGCGCGCGGCCTCCACTCCGCCGAGCGACTGCCACGTCGGCACGCCGGGCGTGGCGGGCAGTTCCTCGACGGTCACGTCCTTCACCTGCACGAGGCAGACGCCGCCTCCGTGGACCTGCGGGCCGATCTGGCCGTCGAGCGCGATGTTCTTGTCCATCTCGGTGTAATCAATCGCCAGCACGCCGTTGATCCAGGTGCGGATGCGCGGCCCCTCGGCGCGGATGCGGTAGGTGTTCCAGCCGAAGACGTCCACGACCTTCGCGAGCGCGGCGGCGTCCACCGGTTCGGCGATGACGCGGTTGCGGCGGAACTCGTCGTAAATCTTCCCGAACCAGCCCGCGCCGCAGTCCACCTGGTAGCCGCTCATGTGGTTGCCGCCGGGCACGCGCACGCTGCGGACCTGGATGCCGCTGTTGATGAAGCCTGTCTTGGGGTCGCCGCTGCACTTGATCTTCATCACCAGCTCGAAGTTCTGGTAGCTCTTCTTGGTGGCGATGAAGAAGTTTTCGCGAATCTTCTCGGTCGTCGAACCGCCGGTGATCAGGCCGTCCTCCACGCGCCAGACCTTGGGATCGTAATCCCACCCGTCGAGCGTCTTGCCGTCGAAGAGCGGGACGGGCGCGGCGTGGGCGGCGGGCGTGAGCAGGAGCGCGGCAAACAATGACAGGAGGGCGGGGGTGGTTTTCATGTGCTGGGCAGTTGGTGCGGCCAGCCTGAACCAATTCAGGCCGTCCGCCAATGGGGAAAAAGACCTCGGCTGCGCCCGCAGGATTCCGACGGAGGAAAACCGCTCGCCAGCCCCCCTCCCGTCTGCTACCAAGCCGCCCGATGTCCTCAGACCTTCCGTCATGAAAGCCCCCGGCTGGCCGCGCGCCTTCCCACTGTGCCTGTTACTGGCCGCCGGCCTCCTGCCCGCCCGCCTCCTCGCCGGCCCCGGCGACATTGACCTCTCCTTCACCAACGGCACGGGGGCCAATGCCATCATTTACGCCACCAAGGTCCGCACCAACGACAACAAGATTTACATCGGCGGCACGTTCGATGGCTACAACGGCACGGTCATCAAGCGCATCGCCCGCCTCTCGCAGACCGGCGCGCTGGACACGACCTTCGCCACGGCGGGCACCGACAGTTCGGTGAACGCCATCGCGCTCCAGCCCGACCTCAAGGCCGTCATCGGCGGTGACTTCTTCGGCGTGGGCAACGCGAACAGCCGCCGGCTGGCGCGGCTCAACGACGATGGCTCGCTGGACACCGCTTTCACCACCGCGCTGGGCACCGCCGCAGACAACGGCGTGGACGCGCTGGCGCTGCAGGCGGACGGGAAGATCCTGCTGGGTGGGCGCTTCCAGAACTTCAACGGCACCGCGCGCAACCGCATCGCCCGCTTGAACGCCGACGGCACGCTGGACACGACGTTCAACCCCGGCATCGGCCCGGACTCGCCCGTGGTGTCCATCCAGCTTCAGGCCGACGGCAAAAGCATCGTCACGGGCAACTTCACCACGTTCAACGGCACGGCGCGCGCGGGCATCGTGCGGCTGAACACGGACGGCTCGGTGGACACGACGTTCAACCCCGGCACCGGCGCGTCCGGCCTCGTCAACGGTGCCATCATCCAGACCGACGGCAAAATCATCGTCTATGGCGGCTTCAACTTCTTCAACGGCCAGGCCCGCGCGAAAATCATCCGGCTCAACGCGGACGGCTCGATTGACACGGCTTACGCGGCGGCCACGGCCATTAACTCCGACATCCGCGACGCGGAGCTGCTGCCCACCGGCAAGCTGCTCATCGTCGGCGTGTTCTTCGACATCAACGGCGTCTCCCGCCGCAGCGTCGCGCGGCTGGACGTGAACGGCGCGCATGACACCACCTTCAACCCCGGCACCGGCGCGGGCTTCCTCGACAACCCCAGCAACGCCGCCGTCAACGCCAGCGCCCTCGACACCAACTCCCTGCTCGTGGTCGTGGGCGAGTTCCGGCAGTTCAACAACATCCCGCTGAACTTCATCACCCGCGTCGAGACCGCCGACCCCACGCCGCCGCTCATCATTTCGCATCCGACCAACCTGTTCATCCTCACCGGCACGACCGCGACGTTCGCCGTCACGGCGAGCGGCACCGCGCCGCTGTTTTACCAGTGGCGCTTCAATGGTGTGAACATCGCCGGCGCAACCAACAATCCCATCTCCATCACCAACGCGCAGAACGCCAACGTCGGCCTCTACTCGGTCATCGTCTCCAACGCCGCCGGCACCGCCACCAGCTCCAACGCGAGTCTCACGTTGGGCACGCTGCCCTTCCTGACCGTCGCACCGCCGGCCTCGCAGACGAACCTCGTCGGCCAGAACACGAACTTCACGGTCGTGGCCGGTGGCACCACGCCGCTGTTCTATCAATGGCTGTTCAACGGCGCGGCGCTGGCGAACCAGACCAATGCGGCGCTGAACCTGACCAACCTCCAGCTCACCAACGGCGGCGTCTACACCATCATCGTCTCGAATCAGTTCGGCGCGGTGACCAACTCCGCCACCGAGGTCATCGCCGCGCCGCCGGCCATCCTGCCGGGCGCGGGCGGCGGCGACCCTGCGACCGGCCAGCCGCAGTCGCTCACAGTCGTGCAGGGGCAGAACGCGACGTTCAGCGTCAACGTCGTCGGCAGCACGCCGCTGACTTACCAGTGGCGTTTCGGCGGCGTGAACATCACCGGCGCGACGAACAGCTCGGTCACGCTCACCAACGTGCAGCCGTCGCAGGCGGGGCTTTACTCCGTCGTCATCAGCAACCCGTTCGGCACCACGACCAGTTCCAACGCGACGCTGACGGTGCTGACGCCGCCCACCATCATCGTGCAGCCCGTGTCGCAGACCCTCACCAACGGCGCGACGCTGAACCTCTCCGTCACCGCCACCGGCTCGCCGACGCTCACGTATCAGTGGAGCCTCAACGGCACTGCCATCCCTGGCGCGACCGCCGCCGCGCTCACGCTCTTCAACGTGCAGGAAAGCCTGGAGGGCAACTACGTCTGCGTGGTGAGTAACCCCTACGGCACCGCGACCAGTCAAGTCGCGGTCGTCACGGTGCAGTCCCCGCCGCAGATTTTTGACAATGGCCAGCCACAGCCGCTAACGGTCATCCAGGGCAGCAACGCGACCTTCTCGGTCAGCGCCACGGGCGACCAGCCCTTCACGTATCAATGGCGCTTCAACGGGACGAACATCACCGGCGCGACGAACAACCCGCTCGCGCTGACCGGCGTGCTGACCAATCAGGCGGGCAATTACTCCGTCGTCGTCAGCAACCCCTTCGGCTCCGCCACCAGCTCGAATGCGCTGCTCACCGTGCGCGTGCCGCCTTTCATCATCACGCAGCCCACGCCGACGAACCAGACGGTCATCGTCGGCAGCAACGCGACCATCACGGTCGTCGCGGGCGGCGACCCGACGCTGACTTACCAATGGCGGCTCAACGGCGTGAACGTCACCGGCGCGACGGCCGCGACGTTGACCTTGACCAACGTGCAGACCAGCCAGCTCGGCCTCTACTCCGTGGTCGTGAGCAATCCCTACGGCACGGTCACGAGCAGCAACGCCACGCTCGACGTGAAGACCGCGCCCTTCATTGTCACGCAACCGCAGTCCGGCCAGCCGCAGTCGCTCACGGTGTTGCAGGGCAGCCCGGCGGCGTTCTCCGTCACGGTGGGCGGGGACGGGCCGTTCGCCTACCAGTGGCGCTTCGGCGGCGTGAGCATCACCGGCGCGACTAACTCCAGCTTCGGACTCGCCAGCGCGTTCACGACCAACGCGGGCCTTTACTCCGTCGTCATCACCAGCCCCTACGGCTCCGTCACCAGCTCGAACGCGACGCTCACCGTCAACGTGCCGCCCACCATCGTCGTGCAGCCGGTGTCGCTGGAATCCATCGCCGGCAGCAACGCGGCCTTCTCCGTGACGGCGACGGGCGATGCGCCGCTCACCTACCAGTGGCGCTTCGGCGGGGTGAACATCGCGGGCGCGACCGGCGCGACGCTCACGCTCACCAACGTGCAGGCCGCGAATGCGGGCCTTTACTCCGTGGTTGTCTCGAATCCCTTCGGCACCGCCACGAGCACCAACGCCACGCTCACGCTCAAGACGCCGCCCTCGTTCCTCGCTCATCCGCAGTCGCTCACCGTGCTCAGGGGAACGAGCGCGACGTTCTCCGTCACGCCGGGCGGCGACGGGCCGTTCACGTATCAATGGCGCTTCGCCGGCGTCCCCATCTCCGGGGCGACGAACAACCCGCTCACGCTCACGAACGTCCAGACCAACCAGGCCGGCCTTTACTCCGTCGTCCTCACCAGCCCTTATGGCACCGCCACCAGCTCGAACGCCACGCTCACCGTGCTCGACCCGCCGGTCATCATCGTCCAGCCCGCGTCCGTCTCCGTGCTGACCGGTGGCACCGCGACGTTCAGTGTCACCGCCGTTGGCCGGCCGACGCTACTTTACCAGTGGTGCAAGAACGGCGTGGACATCGTCGGCGCGACGAACGCCACGCTGACCATTGCCAACGTCTCCACCGCCGACGTGGCCAACTACTGCGTCAAGGTGACGAATGCCGACGGCTCCGTGACCAGCGTGAACGCGGCGCTGGCGCTCTCGAATCGCACGTTGCAGGTCGTCACGACACAGACCACGAACCTCACCGCCGGCGCGGCGGTCGCCGTGCCCGTGGCGCTGCTGGCCGAGGGCGGCGAGAACCGCGTGCGCGCGAGCGTCGCCTACGACACCAACAAGCTCGCCTTCGTCAGCGTGACCAGCCCGTTCACCACGGCGGCGCTCACGACGACCAACGCCACGGCCGCCGGGCAGATTGGCTTCGATCTCACGCTGGCCGGCGCGGCCACGCTCTCCGCCGGCAGCAATGCCGTCGTCTTCCTGAACTTCACCGTCGCGGCCGGTGTCACCCAAAGCATCGCCAGCCTGACCTTGCAGGGCATCCCCACCACGAACCAGGTGCTCGACGTCGCGAGCGCGCCGCTGGCCTGCTACTTCCTCAGCGGCGCGGTGGTGTTCAAGGCGACCGGCACCAACGCCTACCAGTTGCGCTCGCAGACCGGGGCCACCGAGGAGGCGCTGCCGATCTTCAACCCCGCCGGCAGCGCCAGCGCGCTGACCTTCCTGCGCATCTCGTTCTTCGACCTCGGCGTGGACTCGCTCGGCAACGCGATCTACCTCATCAACGCCACCGGCACGAACAACGGCGTGCCCTACGTGCTGATCCCCACGACCATCGCGCCGGCGGGGTCCTTCCCGCTGAACGTCGAGTATTACGTCTCCGACCGCGTGACCTCGCCCAAGCCGCGCCTCGTGGTGGAGGTCGTGACGGGCGGCTTCCCGGTCGCCCCGGCGGGCACGGTGCTCGCGCCGGACCGTGCGGAGTTTCATCTGGGCCGGTTCAAGATTGATTTCCTGAGCAGCGCCGGGAAGACCTACTACATCCAATACAGCGCCAGCGCCGTCGGCCCGTGGGAGACTTCCTTCCCCGGCATCACGGGCACCGGCGGTCGGCAGCAATGGGTGGACACCGGCCCCCCCCGCACCACGAGCCTGCCCACGGCGGCGGGCACGCGCTTCTACCGGCTGCTCCAGGTGCCGTAACCGATTTCCCACTACATGAGAAACACACTTTGGTTTGGGGCGGTGGGCCTGGCGTGCGTCGGTGGCGACGCCCTCGCGCAGGAGCGCTTTCCCGTGGAGGAGATGAACGACGCGATGCTCAAGCGCCGCAACCGCTTCTCGCTCAAGGCGACGTTCAACTTCGGCATCAAGACCGAGTTCACCAGCGCCACGCCGAACAACTCCGGCGCGCTCGTCCCCGGCGTGAACCGCACCTACGACGACGGCTTCGTCAAGGTGGACATCAGCGGCAACGCCGGCGGCACGACGTGGAACTGGGGCTACGACACCGCCGGGCAGTTCACCGCCGCCGACCCTGCCGCGCCGTTCCTCGGTGCGAGTTCGCTCGCCTTCCATTCTGTCAGCTCGCTGGCGGACGGCCAGACGCGCGGCAGCCGGGACAAGATGACGCCCGGCTTCGAGCTGGTGTATGAGGAGGTGCTGGGGCGCTGGCACATGAGCGAGAAGCGGCGCGCGAACATCGGCGTCCTGGTTTCCTTTGGCTACATGCGGCTGGGGCAGCAGGACTCCGGCTCGCTCGCCGGCATCGTCGGCCTCACCACGGACAAATACGCCACGGGCGCGGTGCTGCCGCCGCTTGCGCCCTATGCCGGCAGCTTCGGCACGGCCGGGCCGTTGATTCCCGACGTGCCGGCCGACCGCGCGCTCACGGCGGTTGCCGCCACCGGCACCGTCAACAACAAGCTCGAAGGCTCCCTCTACGGCTTCAACATCGGGCCGTTTATCGAACTGCCGCTGCACGACAAGGTGTCGCTCACGCTCGGCGGTGGACTGGGCGTCGTCTATGCGAGCACGACCTACTCCTTCACCGAGACGGTGGTGGTCCCGGCCGTCGTCACCGCGACGCGCTCCGGTCGCGTCTCGGCGGACGACTGGCTCTTCACCGCCGTCGCGAAGGCGAACCTCTACGTGGCGTTGAGCGAGGCGTGGAGCTGGGAACTGGGCCTGGCCTACCAATACGCCGGCAGCTCCCGCTCCTCCGTGCAGGGCAAGTCCTCGAACGTGAAGCTCGACGGCATCATGAGCGTGAACACCGGCTTGAACTACGCGTTCTGAGCGGGCCGCAGCCGCGCTGTGGAAGGCAACCGCGGATCACTTCCCCGCCGTCCGTTTCGTCTTCTTCAGCAGCCGGATTTCGCCAATGACCATCGCCTTGTCCACGGCCTTGCACATGTCGTAGATGGTCAGCGCGGCCACGGTCACGGCGGTCAGCGCCTCCATCTCCACGCCCGTCTGCGCCGCAATCTTCGCCGAGGCGGTGATGACCACGCGGTCGCGGCGGGCGGGAATCGCGAAGGTGACTTCGCAGTGCGTGATGGGCAGCGGGTGGCAGAGGGGAATCAGCTCGCCGGTCTTCTTCGCCGCCTGAATCCCCGCGAGCCGCGCGGTGGCGAGCACGTTGCCCTTCGCGATGGCGTTGGACTCGATGAGTTTAAGCGTCGCCGGCTGGAGGCGGATTTCCCCGCGTGCGACGGCCTCGCGGAGGACGACGGGCTTGGCGGACACGTCCACCATGCGGGCTTCGCCGGTGCGGGTGAGGTGGGAGAGGCGTTTCATGGTTTAGATTCTCCGGCCAGACGGAGCGCGGTTGCAAACGCGTCGTTGTCCAAGCGGAAGCCGAGTTGGCGGAGTTTTTCGAGCAGCGGTTTGATTTCTCCCAGCAGGCCGGAAGTCTTCGCCCGCAACAGGACACCGACGGTGCCGGTGAACCGCAGCCCGTGCCGCTGGGCGTGCGCGCGGGCGCGACCGTCATCCAGAATCGACAGAGCACCTAGCTGATGGGCAAGGTTCAGGACTTCCCATTCGCCCCGGTCCAGGTCACCGGGCAGGTAGAGAATGTTGACGGGAAGCGGACGGACTTCGCACCAGGACAGCGAGCGGACATCCGGCAACGAAACGCCAAGCGCGCGGCCTGCGTCGAGTTCACTGACAACGGCAGGCGGAAGGAGCACCCGACCGTAGAGCTGCGGCAGAACCTCCAGCCTGCCCAGCAGGTGAAGATACTGAACGGGCGAGGTGTTGCAGACGACCTCAGGCATTGGCGAAGTCGTGCTCGACCTCGGCGGCGGTCAGGCGGAACGCGGGCACCTGATAGTCCGTGAGCCGCTGAAGGAAGAGCGGCTTGGGCACGCCGGCCACCGCCGCCGCCGCGCCGCTGGACAGCCGGCCCAGCTCAAACAGCTTCACCGCTGCTGCGAACCGCAGCTCTTCACCCACGCGGTCAGGGGCCACATGCAACGCGGCGACCGCCGTGTCGGACAGGGAAAGGCTGACTTCGGTCATGCGTGGAAAGCTAGTGGCGTGAGCGGGGCGCGTCAATTGTCGGCCTGAAGTCCATCTGCCCACTCGCGGACGACGCGCCGCACGTCCTCGCCGATGCGGAGCTTGGGTTGCACGAACTTCGGCGTGAACCACGGGAACGCGCCGAGGAGGTCGTGGGTCACGAGGATTTGCCCGTCGCAGTCCGGGCCGGAGCCAATGCCGATGGTGGCGAAGGGGAACTGCGCGGTGATTTCCTTGGCGACGGGCGGAGTGACGAGCTCGAGCACGACGGCGAAGACACCGGCCTCGGCGAGCGCGGCGGCGTCATCGAGGAGTTTGGCGCGGCCGGCGTCGTCCTTGCCTTTGATGCGGTATTTGCCGCCCTCCTCCAGGACGTGCTGCGGCAACATGCCGAGGTGGCCCATGAAGGGGATGCCAGCGGCCTGGATGGCGCGAATCTGCGGGAGGATGTCGCGCCCACCCTCGGCCTTGACCGCTTCCGCTCCGGCGGCCACGAGGCGTTGCGCGCTGGTTACGGCCTGCTCGGGCGTCTCGTAGCTGTGATACGGCAGGTCGCCGATGAGGAGGGCGCGTGGCTTCGCGCGGGCGACGGCGCGAATGTGGTGCTCCATCTCGGCCAGCGTGACGTGCGTGGTGTCCGGGTAGCCGAGCACGACCATGCCGAGCGAATCGCCCACGAGGAGGATGGGGATGCCTGTCTCGTCGAGCAGCCGGGCCATCGGGTAGTCGTAAGCGGTCAGCGAGGCGATGCGCTGACCGGCGGCCTTCATGGCGCGGATGGTGTCGGGCGTGACTTTGGCGGCGGCGTCCACGGGTGGAGGATTTGCGTCAGCGAGCGGGGCGACAAGGGGAATGTTCGCGAGGTTGAAACGACATCTCATTAGCACCCGGCTTCAGCCGGGTGACCACTTCGCTTCCAAGGGGAAACTGTTTAAACAGTTTCCCACCGGACCGCCCTGAACACCCGGCTGAAGCCGGGTGCTAATGGGAGGGCGTTCCGGCTCAGGCCAGCTCGGTCTTGCCCATCAGGTAGCGGTCGCACTCGCGGGCGGCGCCACGGCCTTCGTTGAAGGCCCAGACGACGAGGCTTTGGCCGCGACGGCAGTCGCCGGCGGCGAAGACGTTCGGCAGGCTGGTCTGGAACTTGCCGTGTTCGGCTTTCACGTTGGAGCGCGGGTCGCGCTCGACGCCGAGGGCGTCCAGCAGCGGCTGTTCGGGTCCGAGGAAGCCCATCGCCAGCAAAACGAGCTGCGCGGGAACCACGCGCTCGGTGCCGGGGATGTTCTTCGGGATGAACTGGCCCTTGTCGTTCTTGGTCCACTCGATGTTCACGAGGTGGACGGCCTTGACGTTGCCTTTGCCGTCGTCCTCGAACTTGGTCGCCGTGGTGAGGTAGATGCGCGGGTCGTCGCCGAACTTCGCCTTCGCCTCCTCCTGGCCGTAGTCGAGCTTGTAGGTCTTGGGCCACTCCGGCCAGGGGTTGTCCTTCGCGCGCTCCAGCGGGGGCTTGGGCAGGATTTCCACCTGCACGAGGCTCTTGCAGCCGTGACGCATGGCGGTGCCGACGCAGTCGGTGCCGGTGTCGCCGCCGCCGATGACGATGACGTCCTTGCCCTCGGCCGTGATGAAGTTGCCGTTCTTGTGCTGGTCGAGCAGGGCCTTGGTGTTGGCGTGGAGGAACTCCATCGCGAAGTGGACGCCCTTGAGCGAGCGGCCCTCGATGGGCAGGTCGCGTGGTTTGGTCGCGCCGGTGCAGAGCACGACGGCGTCGAACTCGTCCATGAGCTGCTTGCTGGTCACGTCCTTGCCGACCTCGACGTTGCAGACGAACTTGATGCCCTCCTGCTCCATGAGCTTGATGCGGCGCAGGACGACCTCGTTCTTGTCGAGCTTCATGTTGGGGATGCCATACATGAGCAGGCCACCGGGGCGGTCGGCGCGCTCGAAGACGAGGACGCGGTGGCCGGCCTTGTTGAGCTGGGCGGCGGCGCTGAGGCCGGCGGGGCCGGAACCGACGACGGCGACCTTCTTGCCGGTGCGGACGGCGGGCGGCTCGGGCTTGACCCAGCCGTTCTCCCAGCCGTGGTCAATGATGCTGCACTCGATGTTCTTGATGGTGACGGGCGGCGAGCTGATGCCGAGCACGCAGGAGCCTTCGCAGGGCGCGGGGCAGACGCGGCCGGTGAACTCGGGGAAGTTGTTCGTCTTGTGCAGCCGTTCGAGCGCCTCCTGCCAGAGGCCGCGATAGACGAGGTCGTTCCACTCGGGGATGAGGTTGTTGATGGGGCAGCCGCTGGCCATGCCGCTGATGAGCTGGCCGGTGTGGCAGAAGGGCACGCCGCAATCCATGCAGCGCCCGCCCTGCTCGCGCAGCTTCGGCTCCGGCATGTGGTCGTGGAACTCGCCCCAGTCGGCGGTGCGCGCCAGCGGCGAGCGGTCGGCGGGAAGTTCGCGGTTGAATTCGAGGAATCCGGTGGGTTTGCCCATGAGTCAGTGAAGGAAAGTGGCTTCGGTATTGGTTCGGCTGCGATGTGTCAGGGCGTGAATCAACCACCACCCACGCGCGCGGCGTCCTTGGAGTTGGCCTCGAAGGCTGCGTTGAGGGCGTCGTCGCCGGTGAGGCCGGCGGCCTGGGCCTTCTTGATGGCTTGGAGCACGCGCTCGTAATCCTTCGGCATGACCTTCACGAACTTCGGCACGTTCGCATTCCAGAGTGCGAGCACGTTGCGGCCCCGCTCGGAGCCGGTGTAGAGGACATGCTTCTCAATCAGCGCGCGCACGTCGGCGATTTCGTCGGCGTCTTCCAACTTCTGCAAGCCGACCATCTGCTTGTTGCAGTTGCGGGCGAACGTGCCGTCTTCGTCGAGCACGTAGGCGACGCCGCCGCTCATGCCCGCCGCGAAGTTGCGGCCCGTCTTGCCGAGCACGATGACCGTGCCGCCGGTCATGTATTCGCAACCGTGGTCGCCCACGGACTCAACGACGGTCTTCACGCCGGAGTTGCGGACGCCGAAGCGTTCGCCCGCCATGCCGCGGAAGTAGGCCTCACCAGCGGTCGCGCCGTAGAGGGCGACGTTGCCGATAATCATGTTCTCCTCCGCGCGGAAGGTGGAGCCGCCGGGCGGGTAGATGATGAGCTTGCCGCCGGAGAGGCCCTTGCCGCAGTAGTCGTTGGCATCGCCTTCGAGGCGGATGGTCACGCCGGGCGGCACGAACGCGCCGAGGCTCTGGCCGGCGGAACCCTTGAAGTGCAGTTGCACCGTGTCTTCGGGCAAGCCCGCCGCGCCGTGGCGACGGGTGATTTCGTTGCCGAGAATCGTGCCGACGACGCGGTTGATGTTCCGAATCGGGAGCTGCACGACGACCTTTTCCTTCCGATCAATGGCCGGCTTGCACGCCTCCAGTAGGTGCGTCATGTCGATGGATTTCTCCAAGCCGTGGTCCTGCGCCATCTGGCAGTAGCGGCCCACGCTCGCGTCCACGTCGGGCGCGTGCAGGATGCTGGAGAGGTCGAGGCCGCGCGCCTTCCAATGGTCGGCGGCCTTGCGGGCTTCGAGCCGGTCCACGCGGCCGACCATCTCGGCGATGGTGCGGAAGCCAAGCTGCGCCATCAGCTCGCGCACTTCCTGCGCGATGAAGGTCATGAAGTTCACCACGTCCTCGGGCTTGCCGGGGAACAGGCCGCGTAACTTCGGGTTCTGCGTCGCGACGCCGACGGGGCAGGTGTTCAGGTGGCAGACGCGCATCATGATGCATCCCATCGCCACGAGCGGGCCGGTGGCGAAGCCGAATTCCTCCGCGCCGAGCAGCGCCGCCATGATGACGTCGCGACCGGTCTTCAACTGGCCGTCGGTCTCCACTGCGATGCGCGAGCGAAGATTGTTCAACACGAGCGTCTGGTGCGTCTCGGCGAGGCCGAGTTCCCACGGAATGCCCGCGTGCTTGATGGAAGTCTGCGGTGACGCGCCGGTGCCGCCGTCGAAGCCGGAGATGAGCACGACGTCCGCGTGCGCCTTCGCGACGCCGGCGGCGATGGTGCCGACGCCGACCTCGGCGACCAGCTTGACGCTGATGCGCGCGCGGCGGTTGGAGTTCTTGAGGTCGTGAATCAACTCCGCGAGGTCTTCGATGGAGTAGATGTCATGGTGCGGCGGCGGCGAAATCAAACCGACGCCGGGCGTCGAGTGACGAACCTTCGCGACCCACGGATAAACCTTGGCGCCGGGGAGCTGGCCGCCTTCACCGGGCTTCGCGCCCTGGGCCATCTTGATTTGCAGCTCGTTCGCGTGAGTAAGGTAGAGGCTCGTGACACCGAAGCGGCCGGACGCGACCTGCTTGATGGCGGAGTTCTTCGAGTCGCCCTTGTCGTTGGTCCAGGTGTAGCGCGCCGGGTCTTCGCCGCCTTCGCCGGTGTTGCTCTTGCCGCCGAAGCGGTTCATCGCGATGGCGAGCGTCTCGTGCGCCTCGCTGGAGATGGACCCGTAGCTCATCGCGCCGGACTTGAAGCGCTTCAAGATGGTCGCGACGGACTCGACCTCCTCGATGGGAATCGCAGTCGCAGGCTTGAACTCCAGCAGGCCGCGCAGCGTGTAGATGTCCTTGAGCTGGGTGTTCACCAGCGCGGAATACTCCTTGAAGGTCTTGTAATCCGCGTTGCGGACGGCCTTCTGAAGCTTGTGGACGGTCTGCGGGTTGAAGAGGTGCAGCTCGCCATCCGCGCGCCATTGATACTGGCCGCCCACTTCGAGCGTGTGGCCGTTCGTCGGCCGGTCGGGGAACGCGTGCTCATGGCGGGTCAGGACTTCCTTCGCGATGTCCTCGATGCTGATGCCCGCGACGCGCGAGGCGGTCCAGGTGAAATACTTGTCAATGACCGCGTCGTTCAAGCCGATGGCCTCGAAGATTTGCGCGCCGCGATAGCTCTGGATGGTGCTGATGCCCATCTTCGAGGCGACCTTCACGACGCCCTTCACGGCGGCCTTGGTGAAGTTCTTCACCGCCGTCTTGTGGTCAATGCCGACGAGCAAGCCCTGCCGAATCATGTCGTCGAGCGTCTCGTAGGCGAGATACGGGTTGATGGCGCCGCAGCCGTAACCGATGAGCAGCGAGAAGTGATGCACCTCGCGCGGCTCGCCCGACTCGAGCACGAGGCCGACGCGCGTGCGTGTGCCTTCGCGGATGAGGTGGTGATGGACGCCCGCGACCGCGAGCAGCGCGGGGATGGGCGCGTTCTCCGCGTTCACGCCGCGGTCGGAGAGGATGACGATGTTCGCGCCGTCCTTGATGGCCTTGGTCGCGGCCTCGCACAAATCGTCCATCGCCTTCTCCAGCCCGCTGGTGCCTTCGCTAGCCTTGAAAAGCGTGGGCAGCGTGGCGGACTTGAAGTGCGGGTGGTTGAGATGCTTGAGCTTCGCGAACTCCTCGTTGCTGAGGATGGGCTGCTTCAACTCGATGAGCCGGCAGCTCTCGGGCTGCGGGTTGAGCAGGTTGCGCTCGGAGCCGATGGTCGTCTCGGCGCTGGTGACAATCTCCTCGCGGATGCAGTCAATCGGCGGGTTCGTGACCTGCGCGAAGAGCTGCTTGAAGTAGCTGTAAAGCAACTGCGGCTTCTGCGAGAGCACCGCGATGGGCGTGTCCGTGCCCATCGAGCCGACGGCCTCGACGCCGTCGCGCGCCATCGGGACCATGAGCATCCGCAAGTCCTCGAAGGTGTAGCCGAAGGCCTGCTGGCGGTGCAGCACGGTGTCGTGGTCCGGCTCCGGCAAGTGCGGCGCGTCGGGGAGCTTGTCCAGCTCGACCATGTTCTCGTTGATCCATTGCCGGTAAGGCTGCGACTTGCAGATGGCTTCCTTGATTTCCTCGTCGGCCACGATGCGGCCCAGCGCCGTGTCCACCAGGAACATGCGGCCCGGCTGGAGGCGGCCCTTCTGGAGCACGCGCTCGGGTGCGATGTCCAGCACGCCGACTTCCGACGCCATGATGACGAGGTCGTCCTTGGTGACGTAGTAACGCGAGGGGCGCAGGCCGTTGCGGTCCAGGCACGCGCCGATCTGCACGCCATCAGTGAACGCCACGGACGCGGGACCATCCCACGGCTCCATCAGGCAGGAGTGGTATTCGTAGAACGCCTTGCGCTCATCGCTCATGGACTCGTGGTTCGTCCACGGCTCGGGAATCATCATCATCATCGCGTGCGCGAGCGGTCGGCCGCCGAGCACGAGCAGTTCGAGGCAGTTGTCGAACATCGCCGAGTCGGAGCCGTTCGGGTTGATGATGGGGAAGACCTTCTTGATGTCCTTGCCGAAGAGGTCGCTCTCGAACATGGACTGGCGGGCGTGCATCCAGTTGATGTTGCCGCGCAGCGTGTTGATCTCGCCGTTGTGGGCGATGTAGCGGTAGGGGTGCGACCGCTCCCAGCTCGGGAAGGTGTTCGTGGAGAAGCGCGAGTGAACGAGCGCCAGCGCCGACTCCATGTCCGGGTCGCGCAGCTCGGGATAATACTGGTCCACCTGCGCCGGCATCAACATGCCTTTGTAAACGATGGTGCGGCAGGAGGCGCTGGGCACATACCATTCCTGCGTGCCGCGCTGGCCGGAGTTGCGGATCTCGGTGAGCGCGCGCTTGCGGATGACGTAGAGCTTGCGCTCGAAGGCCAGCTCGTCCTTGGCGCGGCGGACGTTGCGCTCGATGAAGCACTGTCGGACAGCCGGTTCGCTGGCAATCGCCGTGGGGCCGAGCGGGGAATTGTCCGTGGGCACCGTGCGCCAGCCGAGGACCGAGTGGCCTTCTTCGCGCACCACGCGCTCGAACGTGCGCTCGCAGAGATGGCGGTCCTCCTCGTCCTTGGGCATGTAGATCATCGCCACGCCGTAACGGCCGGGCGCGGGGAGCGTGAAGCCGTTTTCCTTCGCGGCCTTGGTGAAGAACTTGTGCGGGAGCTGGATGAGGATGCCCGCGCCGTCGCCGGTGTTCGGCTCGCAGCCGCACGCGCCGCGATGGTCGAGGTTCACGAGAATCTGGATGCCCTGCTGGACGACCTCGTGGGATTTCTTCCCCTTCATGTTGACCACGAAGCCGACGCCGCAGGCATCGTGCTCGAATCGCGGGTCGTAAAGTCCCTGCTTGGGCGGCAATCCTTGCCACCGCGCCTGTGTGCTCATTTGTTGGTCGTTCATCGTCACTGGCTGGCCGGTGAATGTCCCGGCATGGAAAGCTTCCTCGCTCTCAGAAAGGCTGGTTCAGTCTGGTCGCGCCGAAAAAAGCGGCGCGACGGTAACAAACCACTTCGCAGGCGCAATGGCTTTTTGCATTTCCGCACCCGCTCGCCCGCATCCGCAGGCTGTTTCCCGGAGCGCGGCCCTCCGGGCCGTAGCGGCTGGGGCGGGCAATGGATGCGATTGTCCACCGCGCTGGCGGCGAAGTTGCCGCTGCGGGCCGGAGTCCCGCGCCCCGCCGATTGACCTGCCTGCACAACGCCCCGCCGCGCCCCGCTGGCTGGCTGCCGGTGACGGACGTTCAGTTGCTTCATGTCGGTTTCAATCAAACCCAAACTGGTCTTGCTTACCAAACGCACGCGCGCGTGTAAAAATGATTTCTGCCTTATCTGAGTGGCTCCCTGCGCAACGGCAACTTATCTCGTGCAGCCGATGGGAAAAACCGGCGGACATCGTGCGAAAACACAATGTCCCGCCGGGGCGTTCTCTGAAGAAACGAGGGCGGGGGATTCCCTTGAAACCTACCCCTCCGCAGGGCTGAAAGCCCGACAGATAATAGCCCAGGGCAAAGCGAGTCCGCAGAAACCTTCAAGCCCCGTAAGGGCGACAGAAATTCATCTGACTTTCGTGTTCCAGACGAAACCGACGGCTTCCAGTTGCCTTTGTCTCTCAGTCTTCAGCATTCCCCGCTTGTAGTGAGTCCGCTGCGTGTTCACCCATTTTCCCAGCCTTTTGTTCACTCCGTCTTTCTGCGGGACATTGCAATGGCCATAAACATTTTTGAACTCAACCAACCGTTCCAGCATTCGTTCCCAAGCGTCCCGCTCGACAAGCCGCCAGACGAAACCGATTTCATCCAGTCGTTTGCCGCGCTCGGCGAGGATCGGGCGATTGTATCGCTTCGCAGCGCGCTGATTCCGAACCCACGTTCCAAGCTCGGCATATTTGCCCGAGCGTTGCGGCACGTTGGTGTCACCATGCTGCTTCTTGTATTCGACGAGTTGCTGGAACATTTCTTCCCACCGTGTGCCGACGGGATCCCACTCGAAGCCAACCTCGTCGAGCCGTCGAACTCGGTCGGGGTCAAGACGCTCGCGGTTGTAGGCCATGCGTTGTGCTGAAACCCACTCGGCGAGTTTGCGGTTCTCCTTCCAACGCTGCGGAACGAGGCAGTCACCGTGCGCCTGCTTGTATTCCAGCAACGCCTGCAACATCGTCTCGAAGTATTTCTCGCCGGAAAGCGGCTTCTCACCACTCGGCGGTTTAGGCGTGTTCGTTCTCGGTCTGCCGCCCTTGCGTCCCCCGTCCCATTCAAAATTCAGTTCGTTCAGACGCGCGATTTGCCAATCGGCGAGTTTTTGCTTCCGATACTTCCGGCGCTGAGTAGTGACCCACCAAGCCAGCTTCTTGTTGGGGAGGTATGTCTGGGGAACCGATGCATGCTCATTGATCCGGTGGTATTCCTGAAGCTGGGCGAACATTGTTTCCCACGGCTCGCGTTCACCGCCGGCACCACCTCGTCTGGGATTCCACTCAAACTCCAGCGTGTCGAGCTTCGCGGTTCGCTCCACTGACAGCTTGCCTTCCGACTTCTGCATCCGCTGTGTGCCGACCCAACTCGCGAGTTGCGGGTCTTGAGGCCACTTTGAGGGCACGCGGCAGTTGCGGCGCTCCGCATGGAAAGCGCGCAAGCGGGTAAACATGGCCTCCCACTGCGCGGAGAAAGGCTCCCACTCAAATCCGATGCTGGTCAGCCGCTTCTCGCGCTCGGGTTCGAGGTCGCCGCGCTTCTTCGACTGGCGCTGCGTCAGCATCCAGCGTTTGAGTTCATCGCTGGCGGGTGCCTCGCGCGGCTTGCCATTGTGCATCGGCCGCATGTGCTCAACCAGCTTCGCGAACATCGCATCCCAACCGCCGTCATGCGTGCTCCAAGCGAAGCCGATTTCTTCCATCCGGTTCACCTGCTCCGGCGATAGCTGATTCTGCTTCTTGGCCCGGCGCTGCATGGCGACCCAGCGCGCAAGTTCGGGCTGTGCGGCCCAGTCATCAGGCACGTTGCAATGACCGTGCAGTTTGAAGAAGTCCCCCAGTTCTGAAAACATCTCGTCCCAAGTGCGGGTAATGGGAGCTTCGACTGCCGGAGAACGAGGTGCGCGCGGTCCGGTGCGCCGCGCGTTTCGCTGCCAGACGAATCCGATTTCGTTCAGAGCATTGATTCGCGCCTCGCTCAACTCGCCCTGGTTCTTCGCTTGCCGCTGATAAAGCATCCAGCGATTGAGCTTCTTCGTCTCCTCGTCCACCACCGTAACCACGTCCGCGCCGTTCGCAGCGGCGTAAGTTTTGAACCGCTCGAAAATATCGTGCCAATTCTTGTCCGGGTCTGAGAGAGTCTTCTGAACTGGCCTTGCGGCGATTCGCCCATCCCAATCAAAGCCGATGGCGTTCAGTCGTTGAACGTATTCTTCGCCCAACTCCTTTCTCCGGTGCTTGTATCGCTGGCTGACTACCCACGCCCCGAGAAGCGAGTTCTCTGACCACTTAACTTTCACGCGGGTATGACCAAATCGCTCTTTGAAGGCGCACAGTTCGGCGAATCGCTCGTCCCATGATGCGAGCCCAGTGGCCCACTCGAACCCGATCTTCTCCAGCATCGCGATGCGCTCGCGGGAAGCTTTTCCATGGAGGTATTTATTCCGTTGCGTGGAAACCCATGTGGCAAGTTTTCTGTCCTCGTTCCAGCCTTGGGGCACGCGGCAGTTTCCAAATCGCTTTCGATACTCAAGCAGAGCGAGGTAATACGTCCGCCAGTTGCTTGCGTGTGGGTTCCACTTGAAGGCAAGCCGGTTCAACAGTTCGACTTTCTCAGGCTCCAACGCGCCGTCACGTTGCAGCACGCGCTGATTTACCACCCACGTCGCCAGTTTTTGGTTTTCCTCCCATCGCGCGGGCATGTCGCACCCCCCGTGCTCCTGTTTGTAAGCGACGAGTTGCCCGTAACGCTCGAACCATTGTTCACCAATCGCTTCTAGGCACGCCGCCGTGATGGTGCGGCGCAACGTCTCCAGCGACAACTCGGGACCGAGAGTTTCAACGCGCTCGCGGAATCGGCTGTCGTCGAAGCCGCCCGTCCGTCCCCGCTCAATCCGCATCTCGGAGATGATTTGCGCCAGCAAGTCGTCCTGCTCTTTCAGTCCTTGGAGCACCTTCCAAACCTCGTCGAAGTTGCTGCGCAGAACAGCCTGCTCAATCGTTTCGCCGCGCGCCTTCTCGACGTAGAGCGGCACGAGCACGTAGCCGAATTGCTTTCCAGTTTCGGGCGATAGACGCATCGCCCGGCCCGTCGCTTGCACGATGTCCACGAGACTCCGCTTCGGGCTGAGGAACGCCACCATGTCAACGGCGGGAACATCCACGCCCTCCGTGAGGCAACGGGCGTTGGAGAGAATAGCGCGCGGTGCGGCGGCGAACTCGCGCAAGAGACGTTCGCGGTAGGCGGTCGTCATCGCGCCTTCGATGTGCGCGCAGTGAAATCCTTCGATGTGCGTGCCGATGCCTTCCGGGCCGGCGGAAGTGAACGACTTCGCGGAGTCCACCTTGGAGTGGAATGTGAACACCTTCGACACGTTGAATTTCTCGATGGCCGACTTGAGGGCAATCTGGTTCGCGACCTGCCGAGCTTTCACTTCATCTCCTTCAACCAGCACAACGCCGAGCCGCAGTGCCTCGTTGGTGACCATCTCCGATGTCACGACCGAGATGATGACCTTGTAGTCGGTGATGATGCCGGCTTTCGCAGCCTCGCTGAACGGCAGCCGGTGAACGACCTGCCCGTAGGTTTCGGGCACGTCCATCGAGAAGACGACTTTCGATTCGCCGAACTTGTCCTTCTTTGCCACGTCGTAGTGACGCGGCGTCGCGGTCAGAAAAAGTCGGCGAGCGATGGGCAGGTTTTCGTCTTTGAGCGCGAGCGCAAACTTCATTCCGTCGCGTCCAGCGGTCTTGTGAGCTTCGTCGAAGACACCGAAATCGAACGGTGGCAAGCCAGCGATGGCCGCTTTGACGACCTGGCTGGATTGATAAGTGGAAAACACCAACCGCACCGCGTCGGTCGGACGCTCAAGGAATCGGCGCACATCGGCGGCTTGCGTCGTGACTGCAAAGTCGAGGTCGGAAGGCCGAACCAACAGCGAATCCTCCTCCGGCTGAACTGTCGGGTCGGAACAGACGCACAAGAACTGAACGTCCGGCCAACTCGTTTCGTGGAGCCACTCGTGCAACGTTTGGCGAAGCAGCGCGAGCGACGGCAGGAGAACGAGCACGGTGCGCGCGCCGAGTCGTTCGGCGGTCCAAAGCGCGACCAAAGTTTTGCCGCTCCCGCAAGCCATCAGCGCCGTGGCGCGCGGCCCGCATGACAGGCCGGCCACGATGCCGTTCAGCGCGACGATTTGGTGTGGCCTTGGGTCTTTCTTCTTCGGAGTGGCAGGCCGCTCCGCGAGCCAAGCTTCGATGATTTGAAAATCTTCCGGCGTGAGGCGGTCGAGGTCGCTGCCTCTGACGAAGATTGCTCCCAATCTTTCCTCGGCGACGCGAGCAATCTCATCGCAGTTGGTGAAGACAAGCCTGCGCTGACCGACATCCGCCAAGCCATAGAACGTCGAAAGCTCCGTCCAAGTGAGAGCAGGTCGCCCCGTGCGAAACTTCGATTGGTAACAGACCGCCTCGTCAGCCGCCGTCACGAACACGCCATCCACACCCATATCCGTCATCGGCAAGCGAAGGCTCTGTCGCAGTGCGGCGGGCATCGAATTCCCCGGCCACACTTCGTGCGCCTGATACACGCGCTGCGTCGCGAGGCACGCCTCGGCGAACACTTCGAGCGCCGCGCCCTTCGCCTGTTGGTCAGGCAGCTTTAGGATGCGGGCCTCAAGCTCTTCAAACGACTTCAAACCGGCGAACAATCCTGTTCGCTGGAAGGCAAACGCTTTGGGATGCTGCGGCTTTGGCACAGCGGCAGAATAGCGTGTCTGAAGAGCGTGGAAAAGGTTTCTGCCGCCCCTACAGGGCTTGAGATTCTTTGGGACGGTGACCCAGGGCGGCGCGGACTGCGTCTCGCTTGCCCTGGGCTATCATCTGCCGGGCTTTCAGCCCTTGGTCTGCGCGAATGTCAGGCGAGGATTCCCGAATCGGCTTTGCGCCTTCCAAACCGGAGAGCCGCGCGTTCGAATCTACCGGTTCACCACGAAGATTGAACTTTGCCCCCCCCCGTCCGCTCCCTATAAGAAACCCATGCTGCCGAAGTTACTCTCCGCGGGCGGGCCGGTTGTGTGGCTGCTGCTGCTCCTGAGCGCGGTCGCCATCGCCGTGTTCATCGAGCGGGTGCTGCACTTTCACCGCGCGCAGATCAACTCCGCCGAGTTTCTCGCGGGGGTGCGCACCGTGCTCAAGCGCGACAACGTCGTCGAGGCGCTCTCGATCTGCGACGCCACGCCCGGCCCGGTCGCGCGGCTGGTGAAGAACGCCATCCTCAGCCGCGAGCGCGGGCGCGAGGGCGTGCGCGAAGCGCTGGAGGACACGGGCCTTCAGGAAGTGCCGCGCCTCGAAGAGAAGTTAAACCTCATCGCCACCATCGCGCAGATTGCGCCGCTGCTCGGCCTGCTCGGCACGGCGCTGGGCTTCATCAAGATGTTCGGCGTGATGGAGAAGGAAGGGCAGTTCGCCCACGCGGCGCTGCTCACGGGCGGCGTCTGGCAGGCGCTGGTCTGCACGGCGATGGGCCTGGCCGTCGCGATTCCCTGCTACGTCGGCTACAACTACCTCGTCAGCCGCGTGAACCAGATCGTCCTCGACATGGAGAAGTCCTCGAACGAAATCCTGAACCTCGTGACGGGGGAGAATGGGAGGAAGGGATGAGGGCACGGAGGATCAGGATTACGAGCAGGAGTTTCGCTCTGGGCGCGCGGTTCCTTTCTGCTCTTAATCCTGATCTTGATCCTGCTCCGTTTTCGATCCCCCCATGAGATTCCCACGCCACGCCCGCATTTTTAAAGGCCAGCTCGACGCCGCGCCGTTCGCGGGGGTGTTTTTCCTCGTCCTGATTTTCCTCACGTTCAACTCGCAACTGGTCTTCACGCCCGGCGTGCGGGTCGAGCTGCCGCAGGCGGATGGGCTGCCGGGCACGGCGAACCCCAGTGTCGCCGTGGTCGTGGACCGCAGCGGACAGTTCTATTTCGAAAACCAGGTCATCGGGGAGGCCGGTTTGCGGCAGCGGCTCCGCACCGCCGCCGAGCAGGCACGCAACCGCCAGGCGCGACTCACCCTCGTCATCCTCGCGGACCAACTGACGCCCACGGAAGTGACCTTCCGGCTCGGCGAACTGGCGCGCGAGGCGGGGGTCAGCGAGCTGTTGCAGGCCACCCGTCCGCGCGTCGCGCCGCCGGCCACCACCCCTGCGCCATGAATGGTGCCGCCGCCAGCATTCCGCCGTGGTCGCCCCGGCGCTGGGTCGCCGTGGTGCTTGCGGTGTTCGCGCTGCACCTCGCGCTGCTCTGGCTCGGCTCCACCCGGACCGCGCCCCCCCCGCCTGCGGCCGCCGCAACGCTGGCGGTGCGGTGGCTGACCGACCCGGTCCTGGCGCGCCAGGCGCTGGACGCCCGCCTGCTCAATGACCCGACGCTCTTCGCCATGGCCAGCCGGCGTGGCTTCTCCGGGGCGTGGCTGCTGCCGCAGTCGCCCGGCTTCCAGTTCAGCGAGTGGAGCACGCCGGAGCGGCCGTTGGGGCAGCCGACCCAGTCGCTTGGGAGTGTGTTTGCAATGGTCGCGTCCGCCGGGGCGCGCCCGGTGTTTGATCCGGCGCGCAAGCCGCCGGCGACCGCGCCCGGCGTCGCCGCCTTCCAGCCGGCGTTGCGCGCGGCCTCGCGGCTGGTCATCGAAGGGCCGGTGCGCGCCCGTCCGCTGATGACCCCGCCCGCGTTGCCCTCCAGGAGCCACTCGGACGTGCTGGCGGACTCGCGCGTGCAGGTGCTGGTGAACCACGAGGGGCTGGTCTTTACCCCGCGGCTGGCCGGCGGCGGCACGCGGAATCCCGCCCAGCACGCCGCCGACCAGTTCGCGGTCGAACTGGCGCGCGTCCTGCGCTTTGCCCCGGTGCCGAAGGCCGGCGGCAACGGCGCGCTGATGGAAGGCACGCTCGTGTTTCAGTGGCACACGGTCCCGCTGCCTGCCGGGGGGAAGGAATGACCGCCGACAGCCTCATCTTCGCCTACGTCGCCCTCCTGCTGGCCGCCATCGCCGCCATCGCCGGGCTGGCCGAACGCCGGCGCCGCAGCTTCGAGCCGGAGCCGTCCGAGGACACGATTTTCCGCTGCCGCAAGTGCGCCTACGTCTACACCGATGACGAGGATGTGGAGGTGTCGCGCTGCCCGCAGTGCGGCGCGACGAACGAGGCGGTGGAGTTCTGAGGAAGTGTTCAGTATTCAGCGGCCCAAGGCTGTCCGTTCCCCGACTGAATACTGAACACTGATTACTGGACACTCCTCCCTCAGTTCCCCGTCTTCACCTCGACCACATCATGCGCCCCAGCCTCTTTCACGCCTGCGGCCGTGACGCGGATGTAGCGGGCGCGCTTGCGCAGTTCGGACAAGTTCGCCGCGCCGAGATAACCCATGCCGGACTGGATGCCGCCGATGAGCGTGGCGAGCGTGCGCTCCAGCGGGCCGGCCACTTCCTTGAGCGCCTCGACACCTTCCGCCGCGACCTTGCGCGTGGCGTCGGCGGTTGAATGCCCGTAGCGCGCGGCGGAGCCGGCCTTCATCGCGGCGAGGCTGCCCATGCCGCGGTATTGCTTGTAGAGCTTGCCGCCGATTTCGAGGATTTCTCCCGGTGCTTCCGCGCAACCTGCCAGCACGCCGCCGCAAATCACCGCCTGCGCCAGCGTCAGCGCCTTCACGATGTCGCCTGACTTCGTGATGCCGCCGTCCGCGAGGATCGTGACCTTCTTCTCCGCCGCCGCGCGCGAGCAGACGTAGAGCGCCGTGAGCTGCGGGATGCCCACGCCCGCCACGACGCGCGTGGTGCAGATGGAACCCGGCCCCTGGCCAATCTTGATGATGGTCGCGCCCGCGTCCGCGAGGAACGCCACGCCCGCCGCGCTGGTGACGTTGCCGGCGATGATGGGCAGCTTCGGAAACGCGTCGCGCAGCATCCGCACCGTGTCGCCCACGCCTTTCGTGTGGCCGTGCGCGGTGGAGACGGCCACGGAGTCGAGGCCGCGCTCCACCAGTCCGCCGACGTGCGCGAGGATGCGGTCGCGGTCCAGCTCGCCAAAGGCGTTGCGCGTCGCGCTCACCGCCGCGCCGCACACGAGGCGGAACTGCGCGTCGCGCGCCGGCTTGAACTGCGCCGCGCGCTCGGACGTGATGCGCTCGATGTCGCTCATCGTGAACAGCCCGCGCAGCCGGTCCTCGTCGTCCACCACCAGCAGCTTGTGGATGCCGGGATGGTCGTTGAAGAACTTGTCCGCCGCCGCGATGGGATTCTTGCCGAGCTTCTTCTCCGTCAGCGTGAAGACCTGGTCGCGCGGCGTGAGCGCGTCGGAGACCTTGCGCTTCGCGTAGCGCGGCTTGACCACGCTGCCGGAGAGGAGGCCGAGCAATTTCCCCTGCTCATCCACGACGGGAAAGGTGCTGAAGGCAAACCGTTTCTCCTCGATGCGCGCGAGCACGTCCCCGATGAACTGGTCGGGCGAGACCTTGATCGGCTCCTGGATCAGCCCGTGGACGTGGTTCTTCACGCGGCTCACCTCGGAGAGCTGCTGTTTCTCCGGCATGTTGTAATGGATCAGGCCCAGCCCGCCGTTGAGCGCCATCGCGATGGCCATGCGCGCCTCCGTCACCGTGTCCATGTCTGATGAAACGATGGGGATGTTGAGCTGGAGGCTCTCCGCCAGCGTGGTGTCGAGCTGCGTGTCGCGCGGGAGGATCTCCGAGTAAAGCGTCGCGAGCGTGACATCGTCGTAGGTCAGCGCAGTGCCGGCCTGGTTCGGAAAAAAGCGTTCCGCTGTCTGGTAGAACTCGGCGTCGAGGGCGTTGGCGGCGTTGGAATTTGCCATGCCAGTAAATGCCCGCCGAGCGCGCGGCTGGCAAGCGGGAAGTGCCGGATCGGCTACTTCTGCCTTTTGCCTTCCCCTTCTCGCGGTCATGCTCCCGCCAATGTCACTGGCACCGTTCATCGCCTGGCTGGGTGTGCTCGGCTTTGCGGCGGCCAGCTTTTTCTTCGCGCTGGCGGAGACGGCGCTGTTCTCGCTGGGCAAGTGGCGCGCGCGGCAGCTTGCCGAGCGGTCGCCGGGGCTGGGCGGGTCCGTCGCGGCGCTGCTGAACGAGCCGCAGGACTTGCTCGCCACCATCGTGCTGGGCAACACGCTGGCCAACTCCGCGCTCATCGCGCTCGCGCTGTGGATGAGCCTGAGCGTGACGGGCGCGCATCTGGGCCTGACGCTGGTGGGCACGTTCCTGCTCATCCTGCTGGGCTGCGAGGTGGTGCCCAAGACGCTGGCGGTGCGGATGCCGGAGGCGTGGGCGCTGCGCGTGGCGGGGCCGATGATTTTCCTCGTGCGGGTGAGCCGGCCGCTGCGGCAGGTGGCGCAGCGGTTGAACGAGGCGTTGCTGCGCGTGGCGATTCCCAAGTCCATCACAGCGCAGGCCACGCTGACGGATGCGGATTACAAGGAGCTGATTGAGCTGGCGTTCCAGCAGGGCACGCTCGCGGCGTCGGAGAAGGAAATCATCCTGCAAATCATCCAGCTCGACCGTCGCACGGCGAAGGACGTGATGCGCCCGCGCGCGCGCATGGCGGCGATTCCCGATGACTTGCCGGTGGAGGAGATGGTCGCGGCGGCGCGGAAGTTCGGCCACGAGCGGCTGCCGCTTTACGACGAATCGCCGGACACGATTGTGGGCATCCTGAACTGCCGCGCGCTGCTGCTGGAGCCGAACGGCGACTTGGCGGATGCGATTGAGTTCCCGTCGTTCGTGCCGGAGAGCATGAACCTGCTGCAACTGCTCAGTGCGTTGCAGCGGCAGCGGCGCGGGCTGGCGATTGTGATGGATGAGTTCGGCTCCACCGCCGGGCTGGTGACGATGGAGGACATCATCGAGGCCATCGTCGGGGAAATCCGCAACGAGGGCGAGGCACCGGGCTTCGTGATGGAGCTGCTCGCGCCGGGCCGCTGGCGCGTGAACGGCACGATGCGCGTGGAGGATTTCCGCCGCGAGCATCCCGACTTCGGCGAGCTGCCCGGCGTGGACACAATGGGCGGCCTGCTCGTGGCGCTGAAGGAAGTCGTGCCGCAGACGGGTGAGTCGGTGGTCTTCGGCGGCGTGCGGCTCAAGGCGCAGGTGGCGGACGACCGGCGCGTGCGCGAGGTGCTGGTGGAAGTGATTTCTAGCCACAGATGAAACACAGATTGAACACAGATGAAGGCTGGAGCGCGGACGCCCACGTCCGCAGCAGTTTTCATCCGCGCCTTGTGAACTGCGGACGTGGGCGTCCGCGCTCCTACCGAGTCCCGAAAGGAGGCGCGTGATGGGGTGGGCGCTGTTCATTCCGGTGCTGCTGCTGTGCGTGGCGGTGTCGTTCATCTTGTCCGGCATGGAGGCGGGCGTGCTGGGGCTGAACCGGCTGCGCATCCGCAACCTGATGCGCAAGGGCGGGCGGCGCGCGTGGTTGCTGCACGGCTGGCTGGAGCAGCCGGAGAACTTCCTGTGGACCATTCTCGTCGGCAACACGCTGGCGAACTTCCTCGGCGGCGGGCTGGTGGTGTATGCACTGCACCGGCAGTTCAAGGATGCGCCGGGCTGGTTCGCGTTCTGGGTGCTGGTGATGGCGCTGCTGTTCTACGTCTGGTGCGAGCTGCTGCCCAAGATGCTGTTCACGCGCTACCCGAACCGGCTCACGTTGCTGGTCGCGCCGCTCTTCCGGCTGATTCATTTCCTGCTGCGCCCGCTGGTGAGCGTGACCACGACTTTGAGCGACGGCCTGCTGCGCTGGACGGGCGGGCGCGTGTTCACGGGACACTTGTTTGCGAACCGCGACGAGCTGCGCCGGCTCATGCAGGAGTCCGCGCAGGGCATGACCAGCGAGGAGCGCGTGATGATCAACCGCGTGCTGGATTTGCAGAATCTCACCGTGCGCTCGGTCGCGGTGCCGTGGGAGAAGGTCGTGAGCGTCGAGACGACGACGCCGATGAAGCAGGTGATGGAGTTGTTCCGGCAACGGCAGTTCACGCGGATGCCGGTGTGCGAGTCGCGCACGGGCCGGGCGCGCCCAGTGGGCGTGCTGAGTTTGCGGCGGCTGTTGTTCCAGGCGGAAGTGGACGAGCGCAAGCTAGCGGCGGACTACCTTCAACCGGCGCTTTACCTCGATGAAGAACTGCGGCTGGAGGACGCCCTGCGCGCGATGCAGCGCAGCGGGCAACGGCTGGGCATCGTGCTCGCACGCGACCGGAGCGAACTGGGCGTGGTGAGCCTGGAGGATATTCTGAAAGCCGTGTTCGGGGAGGTGAGCCTGTGAGCGGCGAGGAAGTCCTTTTCATCCTACTGAAAGTGCTGGCCGTGCTGGTGCTGGTGGGGTTGAACGGCTTCTTCGTCGCGGCGGAGTTCGCGCTGGTGAAGGTGCGCGACACGCAGCTCCAGCCGCTCATCGCGCAGGGCAACCGCCGCGCGCGCATGGCGCAGCACATCCTGCACAACCTAGATGCCTATCTGAGCGCGGCGCAGCTCGGCATCACGCTCGCGAGCCTGGCATTGGGCTGGATTGGCGAGCCGATTTTCGAGGCGCTGCTGCATCCGGTCTTCGGCTGGCTGGGCTGGACGGGGGACGAGTGGGAGCGCGTGCGTTCGGGCATCGCCTTCGCGGTGGGCTTCTCGGTCATCACGTTCCTGCACATCGTCGCGGGCGAGCAGGCGCCGAAGTCGCTCGCCATCAAGCGGCCGCTGGAGGGCGCGCTCTGGGTCGCGTATCCGCTGCGCTGGTTCTATGTCCTCGCGTATCCGTTCATCTGGGTGCTGAACCACAGCGCGCTTTGGCTGCTGCGGCAAATCGGCATTCCGGTCTCCTCCGAGCACGATGGCGCGCACTCGGAGGAGGAACTGCGGCTGATGTTCGACGCCAACCAGCGCCACGCCGGCGGCTCAAAGCTGGGCCGGGAAATCGTGCTCAACGCGCTCGACCTGCGGCACCGCGTCGCGCGCGAGGTGATGCGGCCCCGGGCGGAACTCACCGTGCTCAACACGCAGGCGAGCATCGCCGAGTGCCTGGACATCGCGGAAAAGACGCGTTACTCGCGCTTCCCGTTGTGCGAGGGCGGCGACGTGGACCGCACGCTGGGCGTCGTCCACATCAAGGACTTGTTCGCGATGCGTCTGAAGGCCCGCAGCGGCGCGGAGCTGGCAGCGGTCGCGCGCAAAATCATTTACGTCCCGCCCACGGCGCGGCTGGAGCGGCTGCTGCAACTGCTGCTCGACCGCCGGCTGCACATGGCCGTGGTGGTGGACGAATACGGCGGCACCGTCGGCCTCGTCACGCTGGAAAACATCATCGAGGAGGTGGTCGGGCAGATTCAGGACGAGTTCGACCAGGAAAAGCCGCTGCTTCAGAAGTCTGGCGAGAGCATTTGGGACGTGGATGGCGCGCTGCCGTTGCACGAGCTGGAGGAACTCGTCGGCGAGGAGCTGGCCGAGGAGGAAATCACCACGACGAGCGGCTTCGTGACGCACCGGCTCGGGGGCTTTCCCAAGGAAGGCGATGTGGTCCGGCTCGAAGCCTTCTCGCTGCGCGTCGAGGCGATGGACGGGATGCGCGTGGCGCGGCTGCGGCTGGAGCGCCGCGCGGGATCCGCCTAGCCCGTCTATTTGCCGTTGCCGGGCCGCGGCTCCTGCACCTTCCAGAAATCCCCCGCCAGCGGCACCTGGTCCCAGCCGCCCTCGGGCATCGAGTAGCCGATGTGGCGGAGCCGCGGGAGCTGGCGCAACGGTTCGAGGTTCCTTGCCCCCACCGGCAGCGTGATGCCTTCAAGCTGCCGGCAGTCGGCGAGCACGGAGAAATCAATGACGTTCGTGCAGCCCTCCAACTGAAGATAGCGCAGCGGAGCGTCCTTGAGCGGCGCGAGGCTGGTGATGCGCGTGTGCGCGAGATTGAGGCTGGTGAGCTTCATCCCGGCCAGCACGGTGAAGTTGGCGGCCCGGATGCGCGCGGCCTCCAGCCGGACCAGCCGCATCCCCCGGAGCGGCGACAGGTCGGAGATCCGCGTGTTGTTGATGTCCAGGGAGACGAGCGGCATGTCGGTGAGCGGGCTGAGGTCGTCCACCTGGGTTTCCGCAAGGTGCAGTTTGGTCAGCGGCGCGCTGCGAAAGGGGGACAGGTCGTTGAAGTCGGGCTGCAGAATTGTCAGCGACAGGCCGCCCGGCTCGCGCTTGAGCGCGCCCGGCAGGCCGAGCCGGTTGGCCACGAGCTTCCATGACTCGAACGTGGCCTGGGCGCCCCGGGTTTCCCGGGTGGACAGGGCAATGGCCTCGGCCGTGCGCTGCTGGCGGGTCATCTGGGCGCGCAGTTCGGCCAGGCTTTCGGGCTTGAGGGTCGCGCGGCCCTGATTGTCGGCCAGGAGCCGCTCGCAAAGCCTGAGGTTGCGCTCGGCATGGAGCGTCTCGGGATCCAGCTCCAGCGCGCGCGCGTAGGCGTCGCGCGCCTCGGCGAACTGGAACAGCGATTGCAGGATGTTGCCCCGGAGCAGGTGGAACCGGGCGTCGTCC
This sequence comes from Limisphaerales bacterium, assembly GCA_009773355.1. Taxonomy (GTDB): domain Bacteria; phylum Verrucomicrobiota; class Verrucomicrobiia; order Limisphaerales; family SXTU01; genus SXTU01. Next base: position 8,128 of record WRPG01000050.1, on the reverse strand, counting down.
GGCTGGAGCGAGATGGCGTAGTTGATCTTGGCCAGCGCCTTGGCAAACTTGAACTCGTCCACCAGCGTCCGCGCCTCGATGTGGAACGAGGGCGCGGTTTCCTTCAGCTCGGCGAGCGTGTGCGTGACCTTGCTGGTGAAGTGCGCGGCCAGCGCCAGCATCAGCCCCAGCGAGATGACGCTCAGGACAAACTCCGTGCGGTGCCGGCGCACCAGCAGCAGCAGCAGGCGCAGCGCGCTGGCCCCCTCCGCCGTCGTGGCGAAGCCGCCCTGATAGGCCGCGATGTCCTGCTGGAGCGCCGCGACGCTCGGGTAACGCCTGGCCCGGTCGCGCGCGAGCGCCTTCATCGCCACGGCGGAGAGCGCGGAGGGGATGCGCCGGTCGGGGCAGTGCGCCAGCTCGGGCGGCGCGACGTCCTGGGCCGGCGTCGGCGGGCCGGTGAGGCGGGAGATGTGGGTGTTGCGCGGGTTGTAGCTGGTGGGCGGGGAGATGGTGCCGGAGGCGACCTTGGTGAGCACCTCGTTGACCGTGTCGCCCGTGACGGGCGGGTGCAGCGTGAGGATCGTGTAGAGGATCGCGCCGAGCGCATAGATGTCCGTGCGCTCGTCAATGTCCTCGACCCGCCCCTCCGCCTGCTCCGGGGCCATGTAACGGGGCGTGCCCTTCACCTGGCCGGAGAGGGTTTTGAAGCTGTCCCCACCCAGCTCGGCGGCCTGCTTCGCCGTCCGGCTCGTGGTCTCGAACGCCCCCGCGTCACCCCGCACGCGCTTCGCCAGGCCCCAGTCCATGACGAACACCTCGCCGAACTCCCCAAGCATGATGTTGTCCGGCTTCAGGTCGCGATGCACCACGCCGCGTGAGTGCGCGAACGCGACCGCGTCGCAGACTTTCTGAAAAACCGTCAGCAGCGTGCGCAACGGATACTTGGCGATGGCGGTCTTGTCCTTCTGGCGGATTTGCTCCAGCACCTCGCTGAGCGTGACGCCCTCGACCAGCCGCATGGTGTAATAAACGACCCCGTCGGAAGTCACGCCCAGCTCGTGCAGCGGCACGATGTTCGGGTGCTCCAACTGCCCGGTGATGCGCGCCTCGGTGATGAGCCGGTGGATGTGCTCGTCGGACGCGTTCGAGCCGGTGAGGATGACCTTCACCGCCACGGTGCGCTGGATGGTGTTGTCGCGCGCGGACAGCACCGCGCCCATGCCGCCCTTGGCCAGGATGCGGCCCAGCTCGTAAGCCGAGGCCGGCGGCTTGCCCGGTCCCAGCACCGCGTCCGGCGTGCCGCGGCCCAGCCGTTCCGACATCAGGGCGGACAAGGCGGAGGCCGCGCCCCGATGGGCGGCCTCCAAAGACTGCTTCAAAGCAGCGAGCGAAGCCTCCTGTGGGGGGGAAGGCGTGACGGACCCGACCGTCTTGTCCCGTGGTTCGCTCATGGCGCTCAAGATAGGGGCTGGCTCCGGTCAAACAAGTGGTGAAACCCCTGAGCTTCGCATCGGGGAACCCCGCACGGCTGCACGCCTGACCACGCCCCGCCGACGAGATTCAACTCGGGCCACACCCACATCCAGCGCGGGCAGGCTAACGCGGCGTCGCGTGTTTGGCAATGAACTCCACGATGGGCGTCGAGTCGTCCAGCCCGTGCGGGTGATGGCCGATGCCGGGCTTGCGGATGAGCGTGATGTCGCCGCCCAGCGCCTTGTAACGCTCCGCGATGACGCCGGTGTTCTCCTCCCACGGCACCACGTCGTCCGCGTCGCCGAAGACATGGAGGAGCGGCACCTTCGCCTTGGCCAGCGGGGCGAGGCTGTCCACGGGATTGCCCTTGTAGGCGAGCGCCGCCGCCTCGTCGGCGAACTTGAAGACCTTCTGCACGAGCGCCCAGTCGCCCTTGCTGCCCTTGCCCTTCCCCTTGCCGCCGGGCCAGCTCTTGAAGTCGCACACCGGCGCATCGCCATACAGGCTCGCCACCTTGTCCGGGTTCGCGCTGGCCCAGTTGTAGCAGTAGAGGCCGCCGCGACTGAGGCCGACGAGCGCGGCCTTCTTCGCGAGGCCGAACTTCCCCGTCAACTCCGCGTAAGCCTTGTTCCAGTGCGCGACCGCGTCCGGGCAGCCCAGCATGTTCGGCACGCTGAGGTAGACGATGTGAAAGCCCCGGCCCAGCAGCGCGATGTCCGGCGCAGGCTTGTGGCCGAAAAACTCGCCGTGCCAGACCCACGGCTTTCCAGGCGCAGCCTGCTTGGGAACGACCACAAGCAGGTTCTTCCCGTCCACCTGGAAGTCGTAGCGGTCGTAGCCGTTCCAGACGGACTTCTTGCCGGGGAACGGTGCGCCGCCGGCGGGTGCCGCCGGCTTGGCCTCGAACTTGAGCAGCGCATCGGCGAAGCGCATGCCCACTTCCAGCGTGCCGGCGGAATCCCAGTGCGCGCCGTTCGCGATGGTGGCACCCGCCGTGTCCACGTAGACGCAGCGCGGGTCCTTCGCGGCGAGCGCTTGCTGGGCTTCGATAATCTTCGGCATGAGGGCGTTCTTCCCGCCACCGAACTGTGTGTTCACCGCCACCAGCGCCACCAACTCCGGCGCGGCCAGGTCCTTCCGCAGGGCGGCAAGCATGTCGCCGAGCGCTTGCGTGTAACGCGGCGCGGCGGTGGCGTTCGCATCGCTCTCGCCCTGCACCCATGCGAGCGCGCGGATGCGGAGCGTGACGCCCTGCGTCTTCGCGGTGGCGAGGGCGGCCTTCGCCTCCGCCACGAGCGCGCGATAGCACGAGCCGCCAGGGCCGGCGTCGGCGGGGTTCCAATCCTGCGCCATGCCCGTGCCGCTCCACGCGGCCTTCACCACGGCCAGCGGCTTCTTCTCCTTCGCAAAGAGCGCGCGGGCAAAGCCCATCTCCGGCCCGAAGCCGCCGGTCGCGCCGGAGAAGTTGCCGTATTGGCGCGGCATCTTGCTCTTGTCCATCGGCGTGCCCTTGGGCTGCGGCTGGAGCGTGAGCCACTTGCCGCCGCTGGTGACATCGTGCTCATCCGGCGGCGGATCGCCCGCGCGGAACCAGAACATCACCTGCTTGTCCGCGTCATCGGCGGGCAGGTCGCTCGGTTTCGCGTCGTAGCCCACGGCGTTGGACTGGCCGGCGATGAGCAGCAGGTCGCGCGTCTCGGCGGCGGGGGCTTGGCCGCAAAGAACGCAAAGGAGCGCAAAGAGAAGTAAGGAAGAACGATTCATGTAAAAGAGTCTATGAGCCGACAGGCGAAAGCAAAAGCCCGGTTCTAGGCGACATGCACACAAGTCCGATGTCCCCCCATGAGACTTGTCCTTCATTTCGCTCCGGTTCGAGCGCGAATGGCATCCTTCAACGCCAGCGGGAACTCTTGCTCGATGCGTTCTGGCGACGAAACGAGTTCGGTCTTCGAGATGAAATTCCCCACCTCAAACCCCCTCCGCTCCACGGCTGCCACTCGGATGGCTCCTTCATCCACGGTCCGATTCGCCATCTCCACTCTGACCCAAAGGTAATACTTCGGATACCCGGTGCCGACTTGAGTCGGCCCAGCCCGGAGCAATTCATAGCTGACCTTGAGTCCCTTCCCGTGCGTGTGCTCCAAGCGGGCCGTGAGGTCACGCATCAGGAACGTATCGAAGCTGCTCCGGTCAGGGACGTGGGCTCCGATGTGAACCTCCTGAAGGTTTGAACTCGGTGTCCGACAACCTTGGAAAGCCAACAGGGCCGTGAACGAGAAGGTGACGAGTCGGAAGTTCATTCGATTTTGCTAGTCTTCCCAAACGGGTTGGTGGACGCAAACTGCAATCACTCTCGCCTCAAGTCAGCGATTTCCCCGGCCTGCAAAACCCGATGCAGCACCAACGTCCGACCGATCAGCCTGCGGTAGTAGGCGTCGTGGAAGTAGAAGATTTCTGCGCCGAGGATGAGCGAGGGGACGATGGGCGAGTCGGCGGGGAACTTCTTCGTCTGGCCTTCGCCGACGGGCTGGCCGTCGAGGTAGAGGCGCACGAGCCAGTGGCCGTCCTTCGGCTCGGCGGTCATGGCGACGTGCTGCCACTTGTCGGCGTCGAGCCTCGCGGTGGAGACGATGCTGTCGTTCACGTTGATGCGCGCGGCGAGTTGATACGGGGCTTTCTGCCCGTGCAGGCCGAGGACGAAGCGGCGTGCGCCGTAGCCGATGATGTCGCCGCGTCCGCCATGGTGCGCGCTGCCCATCGCGGGCGCAGGCTTCACCCACGCAGCGAGCGTGAGGCCGGGAATCGGCCCGCCGCCGCCGTGGTGGCCGGTGAGCGCGACCGGCAAGGTGTCCTTGCCCGCGTAGCTCGGATGGCTGAGATAGGAGCGGTTCAGACTGCTGTCCAAACGGAATTCCTTCCGCCCGGTCGCGTTGTCCGCGAAGCGCAGCGCGGGGCGGACGGCGTCCGTGACCCAATCGAGGTTCGCGAGGTCGAGGTGGCCGAGGCCGCCGCCGCTGCCGTGGTTCAGCACCACGAGGCCTTTGCCCTCCAGCATCCGGTAGTCCGCGATGGCACCGGCGGGCGCGGCGGGGATGGGCGCGGGCTGGTCGTTTGCTTTTGCCAACACGCCGGCGGGCAACGCCTCGCCGTCACCGAGCTTGCGGAACTCCACTCCCGTCACGAGAAAGTCGCCGGTGCCCGCGTTGCCGAAGGCCAGCTCCAGCGCGCCCGCGTCCTCGGGCACGTCGAAGGCGAAGCCCTGCCGTCGCCAGCCAAACGTGCCGCTGCCGACGAAGTGCCGCGCCTCGGCGAGCTTCTTGTTCGTCTTGGCCTGCGTCGCGGTCAGCTCGATGCGGCCGCCGGGGCCGTGAACATTGTCGGCCTTCACCAGCGCGGTGACGGCGTAGCGGCCCTTCGCAAGCGGCGCGGCCTTGGCGAGCTTCGCCATGCCGAACGACGCCGGGCCGAGCTTCATGGCGAAGCCGCTGCCCGCGCCGCAGTTCTTCTCCAGCCCGTAGGTCGGGCGCTGGTTGTGCGCGGTCATGAACGGCGTGCGTCCGTAAATCCACGTCTCGCTCATCGGCACATGCTGGCTGAACGTCAGCTTCGGCCACTCGTCGGCGAAGATGTAGTGATGTTTCGGGTCGAGCGTGGGGGCGTCGTAGATTCTCGACTCGTCGAAGAGCGCCTTCGCCTCGGCGGCGGGCACGCCGGTGTAGCGATACTTCACTTCGAGACGCGTGCCGGGCTTGGCGGTCTCGGGCGCGAAGCTCACGCCGGTGTCGTAGAAGGCGGCGCAGACGGCGGTGTTCAGCTTGCGACCCGTGCTTGTGCCACTGCTGATGTCGTATTCCACGGCGGGCGCGATGTGGAGTTGCTCCAAGTGCCGGCCAAACCAAACGCGCGCGCCGCCCGCCGTCTCCAGGTCGTTCTGCGGGCCGGGGTCAATCGGATAGACGGGCCGATGGTAACTGCCCGCGCCGCCCGCGCGCTTGGCGATGAGATACTGCCAGCGGAACGGATCGAGCGGCGTGTGATGCTCGAAGTCGAAGCCGTAGCGGAAATGAAACGGCTCGCCGGGCAGCACCTCCAGCGCGCTCTCGATGTCGTAGGTGTAAGTGCCGCGCTTCGCGTCGTAGCCGACCGTCAGCGTGCTCTGCGTGGTGAAGCGGTCCTTCACGCTGCGCGCGGACCACGTGGCCTTCACGGTCTTCCCGCCGCCGCTCGCGACGGGCGCGGTCCACTTGCTGTCGGCTTCCTTGAACGCGCCTTGGTTCTCCAAGCCCCAGTGTGAATCGAACGTGAGCTGCGGCTTGTAGCCGGGGCGGAGCTTCGCGAAGACGCTCGGGTCCTTCTCGTAGTGCAACTGGAGAACCGGCTCGTCGCCATCGAAGACAAACTGCCGCCCACCGAGGAACGGGCGCACGGAGAAGTTCGGCGCGTGCGGGGCGGGCGGCGGCTGGTTAATCCACGGCGCTTGCTCGGCGATGACCTCGCTGAACATTGCCTTCGCCCCGCCGCTCACCGCGATACCGACCGCGCCGTTGGTCAGCGGCAGAAACGTGTCGTGCCAGGTTCCCTTGTCCACGCCATCCACACGCACGCTCAACTGCGCGCCCTGCGCGCTCACGGACAGCGTGTGCGGCGTGTTGAGCTTCACCGCGCACGGCACCACGCGCACGTAGCCGCCCTCCGGCCACTTCACGACCGCCACGACCTGATACCAGTGCGAGAGCTGCACGCGATAGCCGCTGTTCGTGCCCGCGCGCAGCACGAGGCCGGCGTCGAAGCCGCCGTCGCTGAAGGTTGCGTCCGGCCACGCGCTCCAGCCCTGGCCGAAGAAATTCGCGGACTTCGCCGCCTCGATGATGGTGATGCGGGCGGAGAGGTGCGGGTTGGCAAACTCCTTTGGCGCGCGCAGGGAAGCCCACTTGTCGCCGGTCAACGTCGCCGTGTCGCCGGTGATGGACGCGCCTTTCCAGTCAGCGGGATGCGGTGCCCACGTGGTGAGCGACTCGGCAGCGGAGGCGAAGTTGCAGAGAAAAAAGAGCACGCTGAACAGGGCGAAACCCTGCCCCCCCATTCCAGGCCTCGGCATGAACCGGAGCGCGGGACTCCGGCCCGCAGCAGCCACCTCAGTCCGCCAGCGCTGCCAAAATACGTGCGACACTCGACGCACGTTGCCGCTGCGGCCCAGAAGGCCGCGCTCCAGCTCAGGCGCTGAAATCGCTGCTGCTGTTGTGCTGTGGATTCGTTCCATGGACCACCGCCCTCGGAGCGCGGACGCCCACGTCCGAACCACATGGCACGGACGTGGGCGTCCGTGCTCCTTTTGAACGAGGCTCGACCGCCCCGCTTGCGCGCCGCTTGTTTCGCAGTTCATTTCGCAACGAGCTTCACCCCCGACTTCGCGTAGCCCGTCACCGTCTCCCAGGCGATTTGCCGCAGCAGCGGGTCCAGCTCAGGACTGAGCTTGTCCAAGTTGGCGTTCGGCACCTTCAACCCGACCGGCGAGACCTTGTAGATGCACGCGAAGTTGCAGTAGGTGGCGAGCGCGAGGATGGGCTCCTTGCCGTGGCCGATTTGGTCGGTGAACAGGTCGGTCTGTTTCGTGAGGCCGGGCGCTTTGCCGGCGGCGATGAGTTCACGCAGCTTCATCACCGCGTCGCCGACGGGGGTGATGAACACGGCGTCGCGACCGAGCTTGGTGTTCAGCGCGGCCACCTGCGCTTCGAGGTTCGTGCGCCACTTGAGATTCGCGGCGCGGACGATGTCGAGCGAACGCGTGTCGCGGTCCTCATTCTTGGCGACCTTGTCGGAGCCTTCCCAGCCGTCCCACGGCGTCCACGAGTGCTGCACGAGAAAGCGCAGCTTGGGGTTGGCCTTAGCGCCCAACTCCACAAAGCGGTCAATGCCCTCGTCGGGCAGATAGACGTGCGGCGACATCGTCATCACGTCCACTTCGCCGGCGGAGAGGAGCGGCTTGGCCTTCTGCTTCTCGTCGGGGAGGTTCCAGTGCTGGATGACCTTGGAGCCGCCAATCATCTGCGCGGCGACGAGCTTGTGCCCCTCGATGCCCGCCGCCTGCGCGAGCGGCGCGAGGCGGGGCGCGGTGAAGATATGAAAGCTGTGCGCGGTGACCAGCACGCGCTCGCCTTTGGGCGCGGCGAACAGGGAACTGACGAGGAGAAGGCAAACAATGCCCGCACGGAGGAGTTGCATAGTCAGCGTGCGACGGGCTAACGGCGGAGGGAATTCACGGCGCCCCGTGCCGGCGGTTTGCAACCGCCGCCCGCGATGCCGCCCGCCAAACGGCGGTTGCAAACCGCCGGCATGCGCAATTCTCCGCTCGCGCATTTTTCCCGCGTCCTTTTCACTGCTGTCCCGTCAGCAACGGCGATGAAAACCAACACCGTCCCCCAGGACGCGCACGCGGTGCGCGCCGAAGTCCGCAAAGCCTACGCCGCCGTCGCCCAGCGCGCCGCCTGCTGCGAGCCGAACACCACCACCTCCACCTGTTGCGGTGGAGGCGGCCCGCCCGCCGTGGGCGCGCAGAAGCTCGGCTACAGTGACCACGAAATCGCCGCCGCGCCCGAGGGCGCGGACCTCGGCCTCGGCTGCGGCAACCCGCACGCCATCGCCGCGCTGCGCCCCGGCGAGACGGTGCTGGACC
>WRPG01000049.1 GCA_009773355.1 Limisphaerales bacterium | reverse complement strand
TCCCACCCCGGTGAGTCGCCCGTCTGGCTTCACCCTCATCGAACTGCTCGTCGTCATCGCCATCATCGCCATTCTGGCGGGGATGCTCCTGCCGGCGCTGTCCAAGGCGAAGGAAAAGAGCCGGGGCATCGCCTGTCTCAACAACCTCAAGCAGGTCGCCCTCGCCTCGACCATCTACTCGAACGACTGCGACGACAAAATTGTGAAGCTCGTCACGATTCCCAGCGCCTCCGGATATATGCCCCAGCCGCCGGGGGTGCCCATCCTGGCGGGCGCGAACGTGTGGTGGATGGACTACCTCCGGCCCTTTTTCGGGGCCACCAAGAAGAGCTATCAGTGTCCCGCGTATGAGTTCCGCGAAACGACCTCCGGCTTCGGCCTCGGCATGAGTTATCCCGAGCTGGGTTCGTCGTATTGGGACTCCAAGGTCCATCGGGTGCCGGAAGTTTCCCAACCGACGGCCACGGTGATCTACGCCGAGTCCGCGAAGTTGGCGAACCTCGGCGAGACCAACGCCGATCTGTGGATGGCGACGAACGCCAATCAGACCTCGTTCTACTTCCGCTCCGCGCCGCCGTTTGCCACCGGGGATCCGAGCACGCCCCGGCTGGTGAACCGGCACAACCAGCGCGCGAACGTCGGCATGGTGGGCGGCAATGCGGAAACCATGCGCAGCAGCAAGATCGGCTGGGAGTTTCCCCGCGGCGACGCGCGCGCCCTGTGGGACAAGTGAGCCGGATCGGGCGCGTTGCCACCTCCTTTCTCCGATGAACCGATTCTTACTCCTCGTCGTTCTGGCGCTGGCTGCGGGTGCGTGCCGGCGGCAGCCGCCCGCGCGGCCGGCCGTCACCCAGCCACCCGCGCCTCCGAATCCCGAGGTGGATCTTCCCAAGCTGATCGAGGCGGCGCGCGCTCACGGGATGACGCAGGGAAGGCTTCCAGAAACGCTCGAAGACCTTGTGAAAGCCGGTCTGATTGATCGCCTGCCGACCCCGCCGCCCGGCAAGAAATACATGCTGGACGCGAAGAAGACGGGGGTCGTGCTCGACAACCAGTGACCAATTTGGTGCTGACCGCACCACTCAACCCGGCAGCCGACGCAACCTATGAAACCGACCAGAAACACTCCGCGCCTGAACCTTGCCTTCACCCTCATCGAACTCCTCGTCGTCATCGCCATCATCGCCATTTTGGCGGGGATGCTCCTGCCGGCCTTGAGCAAGGCGAAGATGCGCGCCACCGCCACGCTGACCTTGAACAACCTCAAGCAGCTCGGCCTCGCGGGGAGCCTCTACGCCGGCGATGCAGACGACCGCATGGTCCAGTCCCACCTCTATTACAATCCCAGGGTCGGCTCGGCGAATGTCAAGAACCCCGAGGGGTGGGTCATCGGCGACATGAAAAACTCGTCCCTCTACCAGATGCCCGGCGATCCGGCGAACGTGCGTTATCCAACGAACACCCTGGGGATTACGCGGACGCTCTTCAATCGCTACATGGCCGGCAATACCAAGGCCTACCGTTGTCCTGCGGACAAGTCCATGTTCATGGGGTCTCCTCGGGTGCGCAGTTACTCGCTCAACTCTTTCATGGCCGGGCGGGACATCTTCACCCCGGTGGCGGAATGGTATACGCGAGTTTACTGGCGACAGGCCGAAATCGAGAACCCGGCTGGACGCTACACCTTCGTTGATGAACACGAAGCCAACATCAACGACGGATTCTTCGCCGTGAACCGGCTGGCCACCACCACGCACACCGACATACCCGCCTCGCACCATTCGGGGGCGTATCCATTGAACCATGCGGACGGTCACACGGAGATGATCAAGCTGCAGGACTCGCGCACGCGGGACTGGCGGACCGGTGGCCTGCCCATTTCCAACCCGTTGAACTTGGACTGGGCGTTGCTGACTAACCGTTGCACTGGCAGATGAGAAATCGAAACTTGGCGGTTGTCGCGGTGGCCGTGCTCCTGGCGATGCTGGCCGGTTCCTCAGGCTGCCGGCGCAAGCGAACTGAACCTGCGGGCTTGCCAAGCGTGGAGCAACCCGCGGCTGAAGGCTCTGGCGCATCTGCCGCCGCTCCAGACCCGGCCGCCACTTCTGCCGGCCCGGCAGGTTCTGGTGTCCCCGCTTCTCATCCCGGTGAAACGCAAAATCCCGCGGCGATCAAGCTGGCGATGGACCAGTTCGAGCGCAAATTCCGACGCCCTCCCAACGACTGGCAGGAGATGATGGACGCCAAGGTCCTCGCCGAAATTCCCAAGCGGAAAGATGGCGAGGCGTTGGAGTTCACCGAATTCATCGAATTTTACTTTCATCGCGGCGGCAATCCACAGAAGCGATAGTGGCGGCCAGCACGCGCCGAACCGCTCCCGGATAGCTGCTCGCTGATGTCCTTCACGCGGGGCACATGAGCAGAAATGGCTATTTGGAGGGGAAGATGCCGCTGATACTCTTGGTAGTGAATGAAACCCACTAAGCAGTTCTTTCTCCGTGAGGGAGGCTGCGGGCCTGCGTCGGGCCTAGGGCGGCACAACATAAAAGCAAACACCTCATCCCATGCATATCCAGTCATCTGTTCGCCGTCGTTCCGGAGCCTTCACCCTCATTGAATTGCTCGTGGTCATCGCCATCATTGCGATCCTGGCGGGGATGCTCCTGCCGGCCCTTTCCAAGGCGAAATCCAAGGCGCTCGCAACCAAGACCATGAACAACGCCCGGCAGATTTCACTGGGTTCCAAACTCTACACCGACGACCAGGACAGCCGGATTGCCGCGCTGGCCATGGACGGCGTGCCGGCGCCGCTGACCCACGATCCCATCATGCCGACCAACGGCGCACCCGGGCGCGTGTATTGGACGGATTTCCTTTTCCCCTATGTGAAAAACTACAAGGTGTTTGAAACTCCGGGCATCTCGCTGGGTGACGGACGGAATCCGCCGCTGACGGTGGGTTCCAAAATGGGGATTGGCATGAACCATCCGGATCTGGGCATCTGGCTGGCGAAAAATGGGACTTGCGTGCGCGACCAGATCATTGCGCATCCCAGCGAAACCATTGTCTTCGGTGACGCCGCCACCATCCAGCAAAACTACAGCCCCTCCGTCAAACCGGACGAGTGGAAGGCTACGGACCCGCGCGTGGGCCGCTGGCTCTTCCGCACCCCGTCCAACACGATTTACTTCGATAGCGTGGACAAGGCGCGCATCATAAATCGCTGGAATGGCCGGGCCAACGCCATGTTCATTGATGGGCACGCCGAACCGATGCCGGCCGGCAAAATGGGGTTCCAAGATCCCGCCACGGGCGTCAAAATCGCCCAGCGCGACCCGCGCGCCATGTGGGATATCTACTGATCCCCCAGTTTATCGCGGAACCAGTTCGACCGCGTGCTGCTTCGGGTTGAAGACAAACTTCATCCCAGGCGGAGGATTGGGCAGCCGGGACAGCAGGCCCGCCTTGACCAGATCCTCAGGAGCGGTAAATGGCTGGGCGGCACTCGCCTGCTCCCACACCGCCAGGAGTTCGTTCAACATCTTCAAATGCTCCTGGGCATCGCCGCCGCCTAGCGCCTTGGCCATGGGGTTGTCGGGGTTCGAGCCGACGCCTCGGATGGCTACGCCCACTGGAACCACTTCAATCGCGTGCCGCTGCGGACTGAAGACGAATTCCATCCCTAGCGGAGGATTGGGCAGTCTGGACAGCAGGCCCGCCCTGACCAAATCCCCAGGCGCGGCGAATGGCCGCTCCGTGTTGGTCTGCTCCCACACCATCAGGAGTTCGTTCAATGCCCTAACGTGCGCCTGCGGGTCATTCCCAACCAGCGCCCTGGTCATGGGATTGTCAGCCACCGAACCGACGCCCTTGATGGTCGGCACGGCTTGTTCAGCCGGGGTAAAGCTTCCGCTGGGGTGAGGGGCTTTAAGCTCGTTGGACTGGCCCGCGCTCAACTCGTAGGCGGACATTTTTTCCTCGGGAGCACTTCGTCTCCGGCATGCCCCTCCGGCAAAGGCAACGGCCAGCATGATCACCAAACAGATTCGGCATTGGGTTGGGTGCATTGTCAGGTGATACTAAATTTGCGGGTTCGCTGTCAAATTGCGTGACTGCGTGACGCTGTCAACCGCCGCCGTTTCCGCTGCACCGACCGTGCAGAAAAGCCCGCCGGGCAAAGGTGAAATCGCATTTTGCAGTCTGGAGCCGACGGACGCAGATGAGCAGAAATGGCTATCAGCTTAGGGGAGTCCCCCATCGCCCTCCATCACCATCATTGCGATTCTGGCCGGGACGCCCTGGCCGGCCTTGAGCAAGGCCGGGGAGAACGCGACCGACTTCAACGAGTGCTTGCGAGAACCCAATGGCTTTCCGCCGTCCCACCGGGATGCGCGGCTGGCCCTTGACCTGGCGGCCAAAAGAATCATGTCGTGAAGCATGGCCCGCCGCAAAACAAGCCAAAGCCTTGGTGCCACATCCCGCCAACACTCGCCCAGACCACCCCGCCGGTGAAGGCGCACACGTCCTCTTCAAAATAAAGACGACCGCGCCGCGCCGCCACATCCTTAACTCCCCGCAGCGTCACGCCACGGTTTCAAATTCGTCATTCGTGCGTTCGAGAAGACTCGCGGAGTCGCACCGGACAAAGCAAACCGATGCAGATGGGAGCCGGGCAGAATTTTTCTCGCAATCCTGACGGCAATCCCAATCCTAGCCGGCAGTCCAAACCAATTAACGACATGAACGAGTGGCTTTTTTTTCAGGGCGACACCTCGCTGGCCCCGCCGAACATCCCCGCCGTCGTCCTCGGCCTGCTGCTGTCCTTCCTGCTGGGCCAGATGCTGGCGTGGACCTACATGATGACCCACGCCGGCCTGAGCTACTCGCGCTCGTTCGTGAACGCCCTCGTCGTCACGCCCGTCATCGTGTCGCTGGTGATGACCGTGCTCTCGAACAACATCGTCACCGCGTTCGGCATGATGGCCGTGTTCGCCATCGTCCGCTTCCGCAACATCCTGCGCGACACCCTCGACACCACCTTCGTGCTCACGTCCATCTTCATCGGCATGGGCTGCGGCACGCAGAAGTTCTCCACCACCGTCGTCGGCGCGCTCATCATCTTCGCGATGATGGTCTATCTCTGGTTCACGAACTTCGGCGCGCGCCACCGCTACGACCTCATCCTGAATCTCCACTGGGCGCGCTCGCCCGGCGAGTTGATGGAACTGAGCAACCTGCTGGAACGCCACTCCCGCCGTGTTCACCTGGCCAGCCAGCGCTCGCACCAGGGCTATGAGGGCGCGGATTTCTCCTTCCGTCTGCTGCTCCGCGACCCGAACCGCGTGGACGAACTGGTCAGCGAAATCACCGCCCTCGAAGGCGCCTCGCAAGTCACCACCCTCAAGGCCGAGGACGAGTCGGAGCTGTAGGTCAGCGTCCGCTCAACTGCACCGGGTCGCTCCAGTGGCTCCAGCGGCCCGTGTTGTCCCGGTAGCGGGCGCGCACGCGCAGCACGCCGGCATCGGCAAAAGCTTCCCGGGGCAGCTTCATCTGCGGTTCGGTGCGAAGCAGCTCGCCGCTGTCCCAGTGCGGCTCGATCTCGTAGCGCCACGGCTTGCCCGATTCCCAGCCCGGCTGGCCCGGCGCGGTGCTGCGGCCCACGCGCCACTGCACGGCGGCAAAGTGGTTCGTGGCGACGGGCGTGGCGAAAGGAGTGATCTGGAAGACCTGCGCGCCCTTCTTCTCCGTGCCGAGATGCCGGATGACCGGGCGCTCGGGAATCTGGTTGTCGCGGGACTCCCACCAGAGATGGCCCCAGCCGTAGCCGAGCATGTTGCCGTCGTTGGGCGCGTAGTTCCGGTTCGTCCGCGAGTCGGTGCAGAAATCCACAATCAACTTGCAGAAGCCGTTGAAGTCCGGCGACGGCAGCGTGCGGCGAAAGTTCCCGCCCATCATGCCCTGATCAAAAGGAGTCCGGTAAAACGCGCCCTTGTCGCTGGTGCGCGGGTGATGGTTCCACATCGCCATGTCCAGCTCGGCCCAGCTTCGTTCCTGTCCGGCGGGACGGATGGCGCGAGCGAGTTCCTCGACAAGCTGGCCGATTTGGCCGCCGCGCGGCGAGGCGTCGGCGCAGAAGAGATCGAGGATTTCGCGCGCTCGGTTCTGGTATTCGCGACGTAGCGCGGGCAACTCCAGGCAGCGCGCCTGATCCGTGATGCCCGGCCAATGCGTCTTCGGGATGAACATCATGTCGAGGTCCCACGGCACCGGCGACCAGCCCGCGCGCGGCGAGTGGTAGAAGAAGTGGTTCGCGCCGTGGCGCAGGTCCACGTTCGAGACGATTCGGTTGACCGCGTGGAAGCTGAAGTAGTCGGGCAGGTTCAAGTTCTCGCGCCACCAGTCCTCGGACTTGGTGGTGCGCGAACCGTGCATGAACTGGTTGAAGTCCGAGCCATCGCGCGGCAAGCCGCCACCGAGATGCTTGCGCCCGGTCTCGGGGCTGAACGTGTTGCCATCCGGCAGACCGCGCTCCTTCAGCCACGGGCCGTCGGGGTCCTGCACCACGAGATAGAGACCCCACAGGTCGCCGTCGTATTGTGACTTGGCGCTGGCCTCGTCCGTGCGCGAGATCACACGCCAATGAATCCAGTGCGTGTTCGGACTTGGCACCCCGGCCAGGTGATACGCGCGGAAGGACACCGCCTCGTCCATGCCCGCCATGCCGCGATTCACCTGCACCCACGGGCTGGCGCAGCCGCTCAAGTTCAAATGATCCCAGCCGCGGACGTAGGGTTCCCCCCAGTGGTTCTTCGGCGTGAACTCGTGCCCGCGCGGGAAATGAACGCCCCACTTGTTCTTGCCGCTGACGTAGGTGCTGGCCTGGCCGCGATTCTGAAATTGCACATGGTCGAAGACCTGTCCGTCGCAGATGAACGTGCCGAGGAGCCGCCGCTTGTTGTAGCCGCCGTCCCACTGGCTGCGCTCCACGTCGTCGTGCCGTGCGAGCAGATGATACACCGGCAGCGTGGTAAGGAAGGTGCTGGAGTATTGGAGTGGTGGAGTCTTGCCGGGCTGCGAGGAGCCAGTCCACGCGGGCACACTGTCATAGCAGAACCATGCGAAGTTCGGGCTTTCGTCATCGGCGGACGGCAGTTTGGTGGTTCCACCGGCATGGTCGCGCAGCAGGACGCGATAGCGCAGCAGCCGGCGGTGCTTCTGAAACTCGCCCGGCACGACGGTGGTGAACGTCCCGTCCTGCGCGCGCGTGTCACCGTTCTTGCCGTCATCGTGCAAGGTGAACTCTTGCCAGCCCTGCTCATACGCTGGGTCGCTCTTGCGGATGTAGCTGCCCGGCTCGACGGCCTGCACCAGCAGCGCCGCCGTGTGGCCGCGTTGCTCGGCCACGCGCACGGTGACGGTCACAGACTGCCCGGAGCGCGGCTGCTGCGGCGTGTGCACGACGGCCTCGACCGTGGGCGGCTGCGCAGTGGTGAAAACCGAGTTGGTCTTGCCCGGCGTCGGCGACTTGTTGCCCACGCTGCCATCGAGCCGGAAGCCCGACGCGCGCCACGAGCTGGCGAACGTCGAAGGCAGGCTCGGATGCACGCGCTCCAGCGACGAACTCGCGCCGAGCGTCGCCGTCGGCCACGGCGGGGCAACGCCATAGCGCACCTCGTCCACGATGCGCCCGCCCGCATCGCGCAACGCGACGCGCTCGCCCTCGTTCTTGAGCTTGCCCGGCAGCGGGCCGAGCGGCGCGAAGCCATAGGCTTTCTGAAATGCCGCCGGGTCTGCTGCGATGACCGTGAAGCCGCCGGGAGCCAGCGTGTGCGCGGCTCCGAAGCGAAACTTGCCGAGCTGCCAGCCATTCAACAGCGCCTCGGACGATCCAGCATTGTGCAGCTCGACGAACTCCAGCGGCTTTTTCTCCGCCGGGTCGAAATGGATTTCGTTGATGACGACGCGCGGCTGGGCGGAGGCGAGCGACGCAAACGCGACGCCCGAAAGGATGACGAACCTGCGCAAATGGCCAGCGATCGCGGGGACGAAGCGCAAGCGGGACGGGAGGTTCACGCGGCCAGGCGGGCGCGCGGCGGCGGCTCGTTGATGTGCGCCCAGAACCGGCCGAGCTGCTTCACGGCCTCGAGGTATTGCTGGAAGTCCACGGGCTTGACCACGTAGGCGTTCACGCCGGCCTGATAGCTCTGCACGAGATCGGACTCCTCGCGCGACGACGTGAGCATCACGACCGGAATGGTGCGCAGCTCCGGGTCAGCCTTCATCTGGCGCAACAGCGAGAGGCCGTCCACGCGCGGCATCTTGAGGTCGAGGAACGCGACCACCGGATGGCCGGCGGGCCGCTCCGCGTGGATGCCGCGACGGAACAGGTAATCGAGCGCCTCCGCGCCGTCACGCACCACCATGACCTCATGCGCGAGGCGGTGCTCGTCCAGCGCGCAGAGCGCGAGTTCGGCGTCGTTCGGATTGTCCTCCGCCAGGAGGATGCGTTTGTGTCCCGTGGCCATGTCAGTGGGTTGGGTGTTTATCCGACGCGCTGGCGGCGGGAGTTTTCAGCTCATTTCCCGCCGCCGTCAATTTCGGAAGGGTGAACCAGATCGTCGCGCCCGCGTCCGGCTGGCCCTCGGCCCAAGTGCGGCCGCCGTGCCGCGCGATGATGCGGCGGACGTTGGCCAGCCCGATGCCGGTGCCTTCGAAGTCCTCCGGGCGGTGCAACCGCTGGAACACGCCGAACAGGTGGTCGGCATACTTCATCTCGAAACCGACACCGTTGTCGCGGATGAAGAAGATGGTCTCGTTTGGCTTGTCCTTCGCGCAGCCAACCTCGACGACGGCCTGGGCGCGCGGGCGGGAGTATTTCACGGCGTTGGACAGCAGGTTCGTCCACACCTGTCGCAACAGTGAGGCGTCGCCTTGCACGGCGGGCAGCGGGCTGACGCGCCACTCGATGACGCGGCCCTGGGTGTCCGGTTCCAAATCGCGCAGCACGGTTTGAACGAGGGCGCTCATGTCCACCGTTTCCCGGCGCATCGCGGCGCGGCCCATGCGCGAGAAGTCCAGCAGGTCGTCAATGAGCTTGCCCATGCGCTTGGCGGACTCGGTGATGAGCGTCAGGTAACGCTGCTCCTTCTCGTCGAGCTTGGCGGTGCTGGTGCGCTGCAGGAGGCCGGCGAAGCCGTCAATGTGCCGCAGCGGCGCGCGCAGGTCGTGCGAGACGGAGTAGGAGAAGGCTTCGAGTTCCTTGTTCGCGGCTTCGAGCAGCGCGTTGCGGCTGGCGACTTCCGCGAGCAGCCGCGCGCGCTCGTCCTCGGCGCGCTGGCGCTCGGTGACGTCGCGCATGAGCTGCGCCGCGCCGAGCAGGTCGCCCTGCTCGTCGCGGATGGGGCTGAAGGAGATTTCAAAATGCCGGACCTCGTCGCCGGACTGCATCGTGCGCGTCACGGTGAAGACCTCGCCCTTGAGCGCGCGCGCCCAGACGACAAGCTGCTCCTCCTGCTCGTGTGGGACGTGCGCGAGCGGATCGGACAATCTCATGCCGATGGCGATGTCCTTGCCGAAGTCGCGGCGGAAGGCGTCGCGGTAGGCGGAGTTGAAGGTGAGGAAGCAGTAGCGCGTGTCCAGCGCGGCGATGCGGTCGTGCGTGCCCTCGATGATGCCGCGCAGACGGTGGTTGGCAAATTCCAGCGCCTCGTGGCTGGCGCGGAGCTGCGACTCGGCGCGCTTGCGCTCGGTGATGTCGGTCGAGATGCCGCACACGCCGTAAGGCTCGCCCAGCGCATCCAGCAGCGGAAACTTCACGCTGACGTAGGTGTGCAGGCCGTCGTCCTGCGGCGCAATCTCCTCGATGGTGAGCGCGTCGCGCGACTTGAGGGCGCGCTCGTCGTTCGCCCGGAAGGCGTCGGCCATCAGCTTGGGGAAGACATCGTGGTCGGACTTGCCCAGCACCGCGTCGCGCTGGACGTGGAAGAGCGTTTCGTAGCGTTTGTTGATGAGCAGGTAGCGGCCTTGCGCGTCCTTGAGGTAAATCACCGCGAAGCTGTTGTCCAAGCTCGGCCACCTCCGCCTCCAGCGCGCGGTTGCCGGCGCGGAGCTGCCGCTCGCGGGCGCGCGAGGTTTGCGCCAGGTAAGTCGCAATGCCGAGCAGCACCGCGAACGTCGCGCCGCCGCCCAGCGCGACGGTGGCCAGCGGCGTGCGCAGTTCCGTGAGCGTCTCGCGGGTCGGCCACGCGCGCAGCGTCCACGGCACGTCCTGGATGCGCACATCCACCTGGCGCGGGCGCGCCCGTTCGTCCGGAACCGTGGCGCTGCGATAGATTTCGCGGTCGCCTTCGATGAGCTTGAACCAGTGCCCGCGCCGCACCGATCCCAGCGCGGATTCCACGAGATCCTTCACCCCGAACACGCCGACGACCAGGCCGGAGAAGTTTGTGCCACGCGCCATCGGGGCGAACAGGAGAAACACCCGCCCGTCGGCGGTGTCCATCGTCGGCGATACAAAGGCGTCCGGCCGCTCGCGCGCGGCGCGGAGCAGTTCGTCCCGGCGGAGGCTGGGGGCGGCGTTGGTGTCGAGGAAGGAGAGGCTGCCGCGTGGCAGCACCATGCGCGGGACGAGGTTGGCGTCCACCCAGCCCAGCGCCTTCATGTCCCGGTAATGGCCGAGATACGGCTGCGTTTCGAAATCCCAGTCCGCCGGGCGGCGCGCCGGCTGGGCCTCCCAGCGCCGGGCGATGCGCGTCAAGATGAGCACGCGCGCCTGGGCTTCCGTGTGAATGAGCTGCCGCATCTCGCGCACCTGCTGCGTCACGACGCGGTCAATCTGCCGCTCCTCCTGCACCCGCAGCGCCTGCCAGAGCAGCAGCGTGATGGTGAGCGCGCTCGTGCCCACCGCCAGCGGCAGCCAGCGCACGAGCGCCAGCCCCTCGCGCTGGCCCCACTCGTGCGCCAGCGCCATCAAGCCCACCGCCAGCGCCATCAAGCCCAAGGTGGAGCGGAAGGCCATCGGCGCGGCGCCTTCCCAGCGGTAGGTGGTGGAGACATCGAACGCCAGGCTCGGCAGGGAGAACAACGCCAGCCCCAGCAGCACGCACGCCAGCAGGCCCACCGCCATTGGCCGCCGGCGCTTCTTCGGCTGGCCGTTCAACAACGTGAGCGCGCTGCCCACGAGGAGGAATCCGACCGCGCCGTTCACCGACATCCGCCCCGGCGGGGCCAGCTCATCACCGTCCACGTCGGTGGCGAGCAGCTCATCAATGCCGAAATCCACGCCGGACAAGTATTCCGCCAGCGTCAGGCCGCCGAGGAGCGTGACCAGCACCGCGAAGGCCTGGGCGGCGAGCCACTCCCAGCGGCGGACGTTGGGCGTGGAGTTCAGCGCGAGCGCCGCGCCGGCGAGAATGAAGGCCGCCGCAGAGTTGGCCTTCATGTGGCCCGCCGGGGCCAGAAAGGCCGTCATTGCCGGCACGTCCAGCCACCAGCCCGCCAGCACGAAGCCGCCCATGAGCAGGCAGAACAAGCCGGCTCCGAGCGCAACGCGGCCCGAGGTGGAAAGGCGTTTCATCAGCGTCGCGGCAAGGCTAGGGCAAACCACGCGCCGCGCAAATCAGGAAAGCTCTGAGCCAGACATCTGGCCTCAGCGCAGCTTGGGGAAGAACTCCCGCGCCGTGCGACACGTCGCCGCGCTCAAGTCTTCCAGTGAACAGCCCTTCACCTGCGCCACGGCGGCCGCGATCTCCTTCACATAGGCGGACTCGCAGCGCTTCCCGCGATACGGCACCGGCGCGAGGAACGGCGCGTCCGTCTCCAGCATGAGCCGGTCGAGCGGCGTGGCGGCCAGCGTGTCCCGCACGGTCTGCGCGCTCTTGAAGGTCACGATGCCGGTGAGGCTCACGAGCGAGTTCAGCGCCAGCACCCGCCGCATCTGCTCCGGCGTGCCGACGAAACAGTGGAACACGCCGCGCACCCGGCTGGCGAACGGCTGCATGATGGCCAGCGTCTCCTCGAAGCACTCGCCGCGCGTGTGGATGACGCAGTTCAAGCCAGCCTCCGCCGCAACTTCTAGCTGCTGCTGGAACACCTCCGCCTGTCGGGCCTTGACGTGCGTGTCGTCCGCCGCAGTGCCGCTGCTGGCACTCGGCAGCCGGTAGTAGTCGAGGCCGGTTTCACCTATTGCGACCACCTTCGGATGCTGGGCCAGCGCGCACAGCTCGGCGCGAAAATTCTTCGGCGCGCGCACCGCGTCATTCGGATGCCAGCCCACGACCGCGAACACAGATTCAAATCGCTCCGCCAGCGCCACCGCCCGCGCGCTGCTCCCCAAGTCCGTCCCGATGCTGACCAGCCGCGTGATGCCCGCCGCCGTCGCGCGCTCGATGAGTTGCGGCAATTCGTCAGCAAAGTCGGGGAAATCGAGGTGCGCGTGTGTGTCGTAAAACTCGGCCATGTGCGAAGCCAGCCCGGCTGGCGGGGCTTTGGATAAGGGCGACGCAATAATGAAGCAACCGGCATTTCAACAACCAACTTCTGGTAGGAGACGACGTGAGGAGTCTCTCGCTTCTCTGGCAGCAGGTTGCTGGCCTCGATGCCCGATGAGTTAGAGACTCCTCACGTCGTCTCCTACGCGCGGATGCCGGCTGACGGCGCAAACCGGTTTCAGGGCGCAAATCTTCCGCATCGGCGGGTTTCCGGTTGCGTCCGGTGCGATGCGTTTGTTATTTCTTCGCGCGACAGCGCAACCAACTACGAGACAGAACGATTATGCCTCAACCGATTTACCATCCGAGCCTCGAATGCGCCCAGCACGGCGGCAAGTCCCTCGCCGAGGTGCTCGACTTCGCCAAGGCCGCCGGGGCCACCGGCATCCAGCCGAGCAACTACCATCTCAATGGCGGCAAGCTCTTCAAGTCCGCGAAGGAAATCCGCGACACCTTCGAGTCGCGCGGCATGACGCTTGACGGCATTTCCGCCCATTGCCCGTTCTGGGTCCACACCAGCGCCTGGACCGGCACCAAGTCCGGCAATCCCTTCATCGCTCCCGACGTGGCGAAGCTGCCTGCCGACAAAATCGAGAAGTGGCACGAGAACTACCTGCTCAAGCTGATGGACCTCAGCGCCGAGTTGAACGTGAAGATCATGCCGATGTTCTGGGGCGTGGCGTTCGGCTGGGAGCTGGCGACCGGCTACCCGTGGGGCTTCTGGGCCGGCGGCGGCTTCGATCTGCTCGCCGAGGGCAAGGAGCGCTTCGTCAAGAAGACTGCCAAGCTCCGCAAGCACGCGAACGAACTGGGCATCAAACTTTGCCACGAAATCCACCCTGGCACCGCCGCCAGCACCGCCGATGATTTCAACATGCTCGTGGACATCTGCGACGGTGACAAATCCCTCGGCGTGAACGCCGACCCGTCCCACTGCTGGGAAGGCGAGACGTGGGAGAGCCGCTTCCTCAAGGTCGGCAGCCGCATTTACGCCGCGCATGTGAAGAACTTCGTCGTGCGTGGCGGCTTCCCGCTCCGTGCGATGCAGCCGGACTGGGGCAAGCGCGCGATGCAGTTCACCGACCTCGGCAGCGGCGACCTGAACATGCACCGCTACGTCGAGCTGCTCATCCACGTCGGCTATCCGCAGCGCTACATGGCGGCCATGGGCACAAAGTCCGCCCCGCTCGTGGTCGAGGCCGAGAGCGCGCACAAGGATCTCGACTACTGCTCCGCCGACGGCGTCCGCTACGTGAAGAGCAACCTGTGCTTCCCTGCGGCTGCCGGCTCCTTCGAGGACGGCATGGGCGCGTAGGCGGGACTCAACGCAACTGACACCGAAGGGCGCGGCACAAGCCGCGCCTTTCGACTTTTCCCGGTAGCAGCCGACGTCAGGAGGCTCTGATCAAACTTCGAACGCAGAACGCAGAACGCGGAATGGGGAAATCGGAAATGCTGTAGTGAGACCCTCGTTTCACCGGCGTGGTGGCTCGTAAAACTTAGCGGCAAAGAGCGGCACGAACTGGGCGACGCCCAGTATGCTTGCGAAGAACAGCTCCTGTTTGTAGGCGGGGGCGAGGAAGATGCCGGAGAAGCACGCGCCCTCCGCCAGCGCCAAACCGACGACGAACATTGGAAACGCCTTCTGCGCATCCGTCATTCGCGGCAGTAGGCCCCAGCGCACGAACGCGCTGACCACCACCTGCATCACGCCCACCCCAAGCATCGCCGGATTTGCCTGGGCGCTGCCCGCCGGCTGGTTGCCCAGCACGAAGTAGAAGACAAACAAGCCGGACTGCATGGCGAACCAGATGGCCCACCAAGACGCCAAGGGAACGCGCGGCTGGGGATTGCTCATGGGCGGAGACTACGGCCTTTCGGAGTGCGGCGGCAAGCGGAGCGCGAGGCGGCTTTTCCTCCGGGTAGGTGCCGACGTGAGGAGGCTCCATTCAAGGGCGAAGCCAATTGCCCGCGAAAGACGCGAAATGAAAGCAGCGTGGTGGGGCGAGCGTCCCCGCGAGCCGGCTCGTCAGGAGCCTCGCCCCACCAAATTGGTTGCTTCCGGCTTTCGCGTCTTTCGCGTGTTTCGCGGGCTGAGCAATCTAGTCAGAGCCTCCTCACGTCGGCTGCTACTAGGTCACTTCGGCACGCAGCCGAAGAAGGTCAGATACGGCTCACTCTTCGCCTCGCGTTGGAGGAGCAGCGCGAGTTCGAGCGCGTGGTAATCGCCCCACATGGAGCTTTCGCCGTTCGGCACCTTCTGACCGGGCGCGATGTAGTCCCAGCCGTTCGGGCGGTGATAGACTGAGTGCAGGATGAGGCCCTGATGCTTCGCGCTCGTGGAGAGATACGGGTCGGAGAAGAGCGTGTCCGCCACGGTCAGGCCCGCCTGCCGGTAGCGCGCGCCGTTCTTCTTGTCGCCCTTCGCGATGAGGTAATTGCCGAGGCGAATCAAGCCCTGCGCGGCGATGGCGGCGGCGGAGCTGTCCACCGGCTCGTGGGCGTTGAACGGGTCTGCGGGTTTGCTCAGGTAATTGGCCGGCAGTCGGTGCAAGTTCGGCGCGCCCGTGTCCCACATCGGGATGCCGTCGGCGCAGGTGTTGGCAAGGTAGAAGTCGGCCGTGGCGGTGGCCCCGGCCCACAACACGTCATCGAAGTGCTCGTGTTCTTTGCCCAATGCCCGGCGAATAGGTTTTTCAAAGTGATGGTAGAATTCCAACTGCTCCGCAAACCCACACACTGCCCATGCCAGCCCGCGCGTCCATGTGCTGAACGGTGAGTAGCCCTGCTGCGAATTTGGACAGCGGAAGACACCGCTCGCCACGTTGAACACCGCTTCGTGTGCCGTGCGACCACGCACATCGTAGGCGTCGCGGTTTCGGACACCGTAACTACGGCCATAGTCATAGTAGATGTTGAATCGGCCCGTGGCCGACGCGTGCTCCAAGAGCCGTTGCAGCAGGGAAATCTTCTCGTCCTGCTCGCCCATCAGCACATGACCGAGCTGATGCGCCACCGCCAGCGCCCGCAAGGATCGGATGGTGTCCACGAAGAGCGAGTGCGGGCCGTTGAAGCTGTGGATGAAGCCCGTGCCGTCCGCGAGCTTCGTCCACCGCGCCGCCTGCACTGCGCCGCTGACCTTGAGCGCGAGTTCGTAAAAGTCCTGCTCGCGGTCGTCCTGCGGGATGCGGCCCTCGCGCATCAGGCGCAGCAGGTTGCCGTAGGTCGAGACGTTGTTGAACCCGTGGTCATGCACGCCGATGTGCGAGACGTGCGACGCCATGTGCCGCCGCGTGCCCTCGCGCCCGATGCGCAGGAACCGCTCGTCGCCAGTGGCATCGAACTGAAGAATCGCCGAGCCGAACTGAAAGCCCTGCGTCCACTCCGTCCAGCCGCGCGAGGTGTATTTTCCCTTCACCGTGAAGACCGGCGTGCCGTTCTCCGGCTTCCACGCCTTCTCGATGGCGAGGATTTTCTCTCCCGACAGCTCGAAGAGGCGGGTGATTTTGGGCAGAAGTTTTTGCGGGGTGAGCTTGGGGTTGATTTTGGTTGGCATGGGTGGGGGCGTAAAACGTAATGCGTAAGCAGAGGCTGTGTTCGTGAACCAGTGGCTCTTACGTTATACGCATTACGTATTACGAATCGGTTCAAAGTCGCCGCACATGGAAACCTCCATCCACGTTAATCGTCTCCCCCGTGCTGTAAGGCAGGTAGTCCAGCGCGATGGCGGTGATGGCGCGGCCCACGTCCTCCGGCGTGCCCCAGCGGCGGATGGGCGCAAGGCCGTCGGCGAAGAGCTGGTCGTATTTCTCCTTCACCGGCGCGGTCATGTCGCTGGCAATGACGCCGGGGCAGACCTCAAAGACGTTGATGCCGTGGTCGGCGAGGCGCGTGGCGTAGAGCTTGGTCATCATGCCCAGCGCGGCCTTGGCCAGGCAGTAGTCGCCGCGATTCGTCGAGACCGCATAGCCGCTGATGGAGGAGACGATGACAATCTTGGGTCGGTACGCCCACGTCCGCAACCGCTGGATGGCCCGAGCTTGCTGCGGACGTGGGCGTCCGCGCTCCTTGCTCAATCATCCAGTTCGCCGCGAGTTGGCTGAGGAAGTAAGGCCCCTTGAGGTTGATGGCCATGAGCGCGTCGAACTCGTCCTCGCGCGCCTCCAAGATGTCGCGTCGCCCAATGGACGTGATGCCGGCGTTATTCACGAGCAGGTCGAGCCGGCCAAATTGCTCGCGTGTGAAGGCGATGAGCCGCTCGCGGTCAGCGGCCTTGCCCACGTCGCCCTGGCAAATCTCCGCGCGGATGGCCTTGCCCGCCGTCTTCGCCGCCGCCACGCAATCCGCCGCTGTCTGCCGCGCGCCGTCCGCGCTGCTGGAGAAGTTCACCACGAGGTCGTGGCCCACCTTCGCCAGCTCCAGCGCGATGCCGCGCCCGATGCCGCGCGACGCGCCGGTGATGAGGGCGACGGGGTTGGTTGTCATGTGCGGGTCGAGAGTATGCAGAACGGGATGCGGCGAAAAGCCCAAGCTGCGTTGAACAGGATGCGCCCAAAAGCGCCAGAGGACTGGCGCAGTCCAAGACGCTGGCGCGACTTCGAGGCGTCCTGTCAATCGCGCCAGCGTCTTGGAGTGCGGCGGCCCTCCGCCGCTTTGGCTGGCTCAATTCACCACATTGCGCGGCGCATTGCCCAGCAGCACGCGGCGGACGTTCTCGCTGCCCTTCACCCGCATGTCGTTCAATCCCTCTTCGCAGTAGAACGCCGCGTGGGGATTGAGGATCAGCCGGTCGTGCGCGGGATGCTGCGGATCTCGCCACGCGAGGAGCAACGGGTGGTCTTCCACCGGCGGCTCCTGCTCCAGCACGTCCAGCCCAGCGCCGCCGAGATGCCCGCGTGCCAACGCGTCGAGCACGGCGAGCGGCTCCACCACCCCGCCCCGCGCGGTGTTCACGAGGAATGTGCCGGGCCGCATCTGCGCGATGGTGTCACGGTTCATCAAATGGTGCGTCTCCGGCGTCAGCGGGCAGTGCAGGCTCACGACGTCGCTCTGCGCGAGCAGTTCACCGAGCGTCTCCACGCGCCGCACGCCGAGCGCCTTCTCGCGGCCATCCGGCGCGTAGGGATCGTGGAAAACCACATCGAAGCCAAACGCCCTCGCCCGCAGCGCCGCCGCCGTGCCGATGCGCCCGATGCCCACGATGCCGAAAGTCCGGCCGCGCAGCCGGTGCACCGGCTTGAACTGCTCATAAGTCCACGCGCCGTGTCCGCGCCGCAGGCGGCTGTTCAGGAAGTGGATGCCCCGCATCAGCGAGAGCGCCATGCCCAGCGCGGAGTCGGCGACCTCCTCCGAGCCGTAGTCCGGCACGTTGCACAGCGCGATGCCGCGCGTCCGGCAGGCCGTGCCGTCCACATTGTCGAAGCCCGCGCCACAGCGGATGATGACCTTGCAGTTCCGCAGCCGGGCGATGGTGGCCTCGGTGACTTTCAGGAAGTGATAGACCATCACCGCGTCGGCATCCTCGATGCGGCCCACCAGTTCGTCCTCGTGTTTTGCGCCCAGCGCGGTCACATCCGCGAGGTCGCCGAGGATGCGGCGCTCCACATCGAGCGGCTCGGCGACGAAATCCGTGATGGCCACTTTGAAGCGGGAACTCATGTTGGGCGGGACTTGTAGGGGAAGCGCGCGGTGTTGTCGAACCCGGAGCGACCCCTCGTCGGCGGAAAAAGCTACCCTTCAACCAGATCGAAGTCGTAATTGTTCACATGGACTGTCGCAGAATCCGCAACGTGGCAAGCCCGGGGCGTTGATTCCGCCGCCCGCCGGCGCGGGCCAAACTTTCACCCACCCACCCGCATGACCAAGCCGCTCGCCCGTGTGCTCGTTGTCGAAGACGAGTTGCTCCTCGCGCAAAGCATCCAGGTGGCCCTGGGCTGGCGTCGCGTCGAGGCCGAACACTGCGGCACCGCCGAGGAGGCGCTCGCCATCCTGAACACCGAGACCTACGACCTGCTGCTGCTCGACATCCGGCTGCCCGGGATGAGCGGCCTGGACCTGGTCACCGAGGTGCGGGCCAATCCGGCGCTCCGCCGGGTTCCGGTCGTCTTCATGACGGGCGACACGAACCCGGCCAACCGGCAGGCGGCCCGGCGGCTGGGCGCGGCGGACTTTCTGGAAAAGCCGCTGAACATGGACAAGTTCGTCGCCTGCATCCTGGGCCACCTGAAGCTGGAGCCGAGTCGCCGTCCGAAGCTGCCCGTGGCTTGGAAGCGGAAGGAGCCGTGAGCGTGGCCGCCCGTTCGCCCCGCGCCTTGACACGGTGCGCTTGCAGCCAGGCGCTCCCCTGTTACCGTCTGCCCGATGAGTTTTGTCGCCGAGTTCAACGCGCTGCCGGTGGATGCCTTGGAGCAGTCCGCCCGGAGCGCTTCGCTGGCGGAGGCGCGGGCGGCGTTGGGCAAGGCACGGTTGTCACTGGACGATTTCTCCAAGCTTATCTCTCCGGCTGCCGCGCAACTGCTGGAACCGCTTTGCCGGCGGTCGCAGGCGCTCACGCAGCAGCGGTTCGGCAAGGTCATCCGGCTCTTCGCGCCGCTCTACCTGTCCAACGAGTGCATCAACAACTGCGCTTACTGCGGCTTCTCGCGCGACAACCCGATTCTGCGCGTGACGCTGGCGGTCGAGGAGGTCCGGCGCGAGGCGCGGTCGCTGCGCGAGCAGGGTTTCCGCAATCTGCTGCTGGTCGCGGGCGAGCATCCCAAGTTTGTCTCGGGCGATTACATGGCGGCGTGCGTCCGTGCGTTGCACGAGGAGTGGCCCAGCCTGTCGCTCGAAGTCGGGCCGATGGAGACGGAGGAATACCGGCCCATCGTGGCGGCGGGCGCGGAGGGGCTGGTGGTGTATCAGGAGACTTACGACCGCGCCATCTACGAGCGGATGCACACGGCGGGGCCGAAGCGGAACTTCGACTGGCGGCTGGAGACGGCGGAGCGCGCCTACGCGGCGGGCTTCCGACGGCTGGGCATCGGCGCGCTCTACGGACTGGCGGACTGGCGACGCGAGGCGTTGAGCGTGGCGGCCCATGCGCAATATCTGCTGCGGCATTGCTGGAAGGCGCAGGTCACCATCTCGCTGCCGCGCCTGCGTCCGTGCGCGGGGGAGTTCGAGCCGCTCACGACGATGACCGACCGTGAACTGGTGCAGCTCGTGGCGGCGTTCCGGCTGCTGCTGCCGGACGTGGGCCTCGTGCTCTCGACCCGCGAGCCGGCCAAGCTGCGCGACGGGCTGTTCCCGCTGGGCATCACGCTCGCCAGCGCGGGCAGCCACACGGAACCGGGCGGCTACACGGGTGCGGGCCGTGAGAACATCCACCGCACCGAGCGCGGACGCATCGTGGAGCTGGCATCCGGCGCGAGCGAGTGGGCGACGGCGGCGGGGCGGGAGACGAACGCGACGGGACAGTTTGAAATTGCCGACGAACGTTCGCCGGGGGAGATTGCCGCCCTCATCCGTCGCCTCGGTTACGAACCGGTCTGGAAGGACTGGGATGCGGCGTTGAGCGCGTGACCATGAAACTGCCGCTACTCCTTTTCGCACTGGTTGTCTGCGCGATGCAGTTGGCTTCCGCCCAGCCCTACGGCTCGCCCGCTCCGCCCACCGGGCCGCTGACGTGCGTGGTTTGCGCGAAGCCGATCACCGGCAAGTATTTCGTCCACAACCAGACGAACCACATCTGCGCCGACTGCGAGAAGCTGCCGACGCATTGCTCCGTGTGCCGTCTCCCGGTGAAGGACGACTACACCAAGACCGCCGACGGCCGGCTCATCTGCAAGCGCGACCTGCCAAACGTCGTGCTCGCCGAGGAGGACGGGCGCAAGCTCTTCACCCAGGCGCGCGCGGATTTGCGCGAGCTGTCCGACGGCGCGCTGGAACTGCGCTCCACCCAGGTGAACGTCCAGATGCTGTTCAATCTCGACTTCGCCGACTCCCGCAACACCACCAACAGTGGCGGGGCCATGCACCGCCTCGGCTTCTCCCTGAGCCGTCCGCAGGGCGACGGCTTCGCGCACAACGTCGTGCTCCTCAGCGGGCAGACGCGCACCGCGACGCTCTCCACCTCCGCGCACGAGTTCGGCCACCTGTGGCTGACGGAGAACCTCAAGCCCGCGCGCAAGCTGGACCCCGACACCCGTGAGGCGCTCTGCGAGCTGTTCGCCTTCAAACTCGCCGCGCGCCGCAACGACACGAACGAGACCGCCCGCATCAAGGCAAACCCCTACACGAAGGGCGTCATCCTCAACGCGCTCGAATTCGAGGCGAGAGAAAGCCTCCTGGGCGTGGTGAGGTGGGTGCGTGACGGCACGGAGGAGAAGCTGCCCGCCGCGACCGGTATCACCGCCGCCGTCGCCGCGACTCCCACGCCGGAACCCCTGCGCGAGCTGCGCCCTCCGCCCCCGCCCGCGACCAAGCTGGAGTTGCGCTCGCTCCTGCGCACGTCGAAGCGCACGGTCGCGGTCATCAACGGCGAGCGGTTCGAGCGCGGCAGCGAGCTGTCCATGTTGATTGACGGCAAGCGTCATCTGGTCCGCATGGAGGAGGCGCAGGAAAATGCCGTGGTGGTGTCGGTGGACGGGGTGAAGCAAACGCTCCGCCTCGGCGCAAAGTAAGTTGTATGGCCGCGCCGCATGTCATCGCCAATGGCCGCGAAGTGGCTGCCACCTTCCCCTGCACGGTGGAGCAGTTCCTCGTCGCGCAGCAGTTGCTTCCCCGGAGCGTGGTGGTCGAGCACAACGGCGAGGCCGTGTCGCCGTCGGATTTTTCACAGCGCCCGCTCCAGCCCGGTGACCGGCTGGAAATCGTCCGCATCGTCGCCGGTGGCTGACCGTGCGGGCGACTTGCAGTCGCCGTTCGTCGGGCGCCTGTAGCGGGCGGGCGGCGACTGCAAGTCGCCGGCACAAGTCACCGGCACGGTTGCGCGGCGCTCGCCTTCGTCGCATTCTCCCCGCATGAAACAGTCGCTGCTTTCAGTCACGCTCCTGTTCGCCGCCGTTTTCTGCGCCCGCGCGCAGACCAACGTCCTCGCTCCGCTGCTCGCCCGCGACATCATCGGGCCGAACCTCGCGCTCGCCGAGGTCCAGGCCTACACCGAGGACCGCGTGCCGCTCATGCCCCCGCTCAAGTCCGCCGCCGAATGGGAGAAGGAAGCCACCCGCCTGCGCCGCGAGGCGCTGGACGAAGTCATCTTCCGTGGCGAGGCCCGTGCGTGGCGCGAGGCGAAGACGAAGATCGAGTGGCTCGACACGATTCCCGGCGGTCCTGGCTATTCCATCCGCAAGCTGCGCTACGAAGCCTTGCCCGGCCTGTGGGTTCCCGCGCTGCTCTACGTGCCGGAAAAACTCTCCGGCAAGGTGCCCGTCCACCTCGCCGTCAACGGCCACGACGGCGTCGGCAAGGCCGCGCCTTACAAACAGATTCGCTGCATCAACCTCGCGAAGCGCGGTGTCATTTCGCTCAACCTTGAATGGCTCGGCATGGGCCAGCTCCGTTCACCGGGCTTCGGTCACTACTCGATGAACCAGCTCGACCTCTGCGGCACCAGCGGCATCGCGCCGTTCTACCTCGCCATGTCGCGCGGGCTGGACCTCCTCCTCGCGCTGCCCGAGGCCGACCCCGCGCGCGTGGCGGTCAGCGGCCTTTCCGGGGGCGGCTGGCAGACCATTTTCATCAGCTCGCTCGACACCCGCGTGACGCTCGCCAACCCCGTCGCCGGTTACTCCAGCTTCCGCACGCGCGCGCGAAACTTCTCCGACCTCGGGGACTCCGAGCAGACACCCAGCGACCTCGCGACGGTCGTGGACTACGCGCATCTGACCGCGATGCTCGCCCCGCGCGGCGCGCTGCTCACCTACAACGCGAAGGACAACTGCTGCTTCGCCACCGGCCACGCGCTCCAGCCGCTGCTCGACGCCGCGCAGCCGGTCTTCAAGCTCCTCAAGGCGGACGCCAAACTGCGCTGGCACAACAACCACGTCCCCGGCACGCACAACTTCGAGCAGGAGAACCGTGAGGTGCTCTATCGGATGGTGGGCGACAACTTCTTCCCCGGCAACGCCAAGTTCGATGCGAAGGAAATCCCCGCCGAGTCGGAGGTGAAGAAGGCCGAGGAACTCAACGTGCCACTGCCAGCGGACAACCTGGATTTCAACAAGCTGGCGCTGGCGCTGGCGAAAAACCTCCCGCGCAGCGACTCCCGTCCGCTCACTCCCGCCACGCTCGCCAAATGGCAGCAGACGCAGCGCGGCTTCCTCGGCGGCGTGGTGCGCGCCAAGCACTACCCCGTGAGCGCCGAACTGGCGGGCCGCACGACAACGAATGACCTCACCGTGACCTCGTGGCGCTTGAAGCTGGGCGACGCGTGGACCGTGCCCGCCGTCGAGCTGGCGAAGGGAACGCCGCTCGAAACCGTCCTGCTCGTCGGCGACGGCGGACGCAAGACCCTCACGGCGGACGCGGACAAGCTGCTCGCCGAGGGCAAGCGCGTCGTGATCGTGGATCCGTTCTATTTCGGCGAGTCCCGCATCGCGCAGAAGGACTTCCTCTTCGCCCTGCTCGTGGCGGCGGTGGGCGACCGTCCGCTGGGTTTGCAGGCCAGCCAGTTGACCGCCGCCGCGCGCTGGCTGTCCGGCGAGCGCAAACTGGGACCAGTGAAGCTGGTCGGCATCGGCCCGCGCGCGAGCGTGTTTGCCACGGTGGCCGCCGCGCTGGAGGAGAAGGCAATCGCGAGTCTGGAACTCCGGCAATCGCTCAACAGCCTGCGGGAACTCATCGAGAAGAACGTCGGCGTGAACCAGCAGCCGGAACTCTTCTGCTTCGGCTTGCTGGAGCAGTTCGACGTGCCGCAGTTGCGGGCGCTCGTCGCGCCGCGCCCGGTGGTGATCGAAACCGTCCCTGTCAAGTAGGAGACGACGTGAGGAGTCTCACTCTCCCGATGGCTAGTTAGAGACTCCTTACGTCGTCTCCTACGAGCCTACTTCGCCATCACGATTTCGAGCGTTTCCTCGCGCTTGTGCGGCGCGTTCTCCTCGGCTTCCACGTCGGGCACGGCGGCGGGCGGGACGAGCGGCGTGGCGGAGGCGCGGTCGGCGGCCGGCTCGTCCTGCTTGTGGAACTTCACGCTCACGATCTTGCTCACGCCGTGCTCCTGCATAGTCACGCCGTAGAGGATGTCGGCGATGCCGATGGTGCGCTTGTTGTGCGTGATGATGACGAACTGCGAGTGGACGAGGAAGCGCTGGAGGACGCGGATGAAGCGGTTGATGTTTGACTCGTCGAGCGGGGCGTCCAGCTCGTCGAGCACGCAGAACGGTGAGGGCTTCACCTGGTAGATCGAGAAGAGCAGCGCGACGGCCGTCATGGTCTGCTCGCCGCCCGAGAGCAGGCTGATGCTCTGAAGCTGCTTGCCGGGCGGCTTCGCGACGATCTCGACGCCGGACTCCAGCAGGTCGTTTTCGTCCACCAGCACGAGGTCGGCCTTGCCGCCGCCAAAGATTTCCGTGAAGAGCACTCGGAAATTGTCGCGGATCTTGGCGAAGGTCTCGGCGAACATGACCTGGGTCTGCGTGTTGATCTTGTTGATGATCTCCAGGAGCTGCGCCTTCGCGGCGACCAGATCGCCGTGCTGTTGGGTGAGGAAGGCGTGGCGCGTCTCGGCTTCCTCGTATTCTTCGATGGAGGCGTGGTTCACCGGTCCCATCTCGTCGAGCTTCTGCTGGAGCGTCGCGACCTGCTCGGCGACCTTCTCCCAGTCCGTTGCCATGCCGCGGTTCGCCATCTCCTCGGGGGAAATTGTCTCGACCTTCGGCGCGCCCTCGTCCGCGTAGGTGATGGTGATGCACTCGCTGCGGATGTCGTCGAGGTTCAGCGAATACTTCTCCTGGATGCGCTGACGGAGGTTCTGCACCTGCATCGTCTTTTGCGTCAGCTCGATGTCAATGGCCCCGCGCCGGCCTTGCAGTTCGCCGAGCTGCTTGCGCTGCTCGCGCAGGCCTTCCTCGCGCAGCTCGATGTCACCCTCCTGCGCGGTCTTTTGCGTGCCGAGCTCGGTGACGCGCTGGCCAACCTGTTCGCGCTCGTGCTGGAGGCGCTCGATCTGGTGGCGGGAATCGGCGATCTCGCCCTCGGCCTGCGTCTTGCGCTGGGCAAACGCGCCGATCTCGTTCTGGCGCGTCTGGATCAACTGCTCCAGCTCGCGGATGCGGGCTTCGAGCGGGGCCTTCTGGCCGGCGAACGAGCGGACCAACTGCTCCTCGGTGGCGGTGGCAACCTTGGTGTCGTTCTGCGCGGACAGGGCGGCGTCGCGCTGCTGGCGAAGCGAGTCAATGTTCCCGCCGAGTTCCGCGACGCGCGCGGTCACGGCCTTCTCGCTGGCTTCAAGATCGTAAATCTTGGTCGCGAGCGCATCACGCTTGGCGCTGCCCTCCTGCTCCTGCGCGGCGAGCGACTGGATTTCATAGACGACGGTGTCAATGCGGAGGTGGAGGTTCTGGAGCGAGAGCTTGAGCGCCTTGAACTCGCCCTCGCGCGTGGCGATGGCAACCTCCTGCGCGCGCAGGTCGGTCTGAGCCTGCTGGAGGCTGGCCTGCAGCGCGGTCTGCTCGCTCTGGAGCGCGCCTTTCTTGCGGCTGATCTCGTCGCTCTGCGCCTGGGCCTGGTCAATCTCCGCCTTCAGCCCGGTGATCTGGTTCTTGCGGCCGAGGATGGAAGACGGGGCCTTGCCGTTGGCGCTGCCGTTCAAGTAGCCGCCGGTGAAGATGCCCTGCCGGTTCAGCAGGTCACCGGTGAGCGTGGCAAAGTTGTAAGCGCCGTTGGTCTGCTGCCACGCGGCGGTGGCGGCGGCGAGGTCGGCGACGATGCGGGTGTTGCCCAGCAGGCCGTTGATGAGGTAGGCGACCGATTCATCCGCCTCGATGACCTTCAAGGCTGACACGCCGGGGGCGTCGTCCGTCGCGACGGCGGGCTTGAAGTCGGGATTCTTCAAGCCGAGGCAACCGATGTTCGCGCGGCCCTTCTTGTTTGCGATCAAGTCCGCGAAGATTTGCTGCGCAGCCTCGGGCTGCTCGGTCAAGACGAGCTGGAGGTGGTGGCCAAGCGCGGCCTCGACGGCGACGACATACTGGTCCGGCACGCGGATGCGATCGGCGAGCGTGCCGAGCGCGAGCTTGGACTGCTTGAGCGCCGCCTGCGCGCCTGCGCTAAAACCCTCGTGGCTGCCTTGCAACTGTTCGAGCACGTTGAGCCGCGACTTCACGCCGGCCTGCGCGCGGAGAACGGTGTCCAACTCCTGGCTGACGGAATTGATTTCCCCCTGGATGTCGCGGAGCCGCTGCTGGCGTTCCTCGACCGTGCCGCGCTGGGCGACAACACTGAGCTTCTCCGTCTCGACGTTTGCGGCGAACTCCGAGAGCCGCGAGTCAAGGCGCGCGCGTTCCTCCTCAAGCTGGATTTTCTCCGAGGATAGCTTCTCCAGCCGCACGACGTTGCCCTGCTTCTGCAAGTCGAGCGCGTTGATTTCGTTGCGGACGCGGCTGAGTTGCTGCGAGGAGTTGAACGCCTCCGTCTGCGCGCGGCGGAGTTCCTCCTGCCGGGCAATCAGCTCGCGCTCGACCGTTTGCACGGCCTGCTGCTTCGCGCTGAGTTCGCCGCGCAAGGCTTCGAGCTTCTGCTGTGACTCCGCGAGCCGCTGGGTGACGGCAATGTGTTCCTGCCGCGCGTAGCCGATGCGCTCCTCGGACTCGGTGATGTCGCGGAAGGCCTTCGTGTTCTGCGCCTCCAGCTCGCGGAGCCGCTCCTCGTTGAACTGGATGCGATGCTCGTGATGCTCGCTCTGGCCCTTGAGTTCGAGGCCTTCCTGCCGCGCCATGTTGATCTCGGCGTCAATTTCGGAGAGGCGATGGCGGAGCTGCTGCAACTCATCCTCGCTGCGCAAGACACTCTGCGAAAGATCTTCCATCGCCGCGCGGAGCTGCTCGCCCTCCAACGTGCGCTGGGAAATCTCTGCTTGCAGCGTGTCGAACTGGTGCCGGGCGAGCTGGGTGTCGAGGTGCTGCAGCTCCAGCGCGACCTGCTTGTAGCGACGCGCCTTGCCGGCCTGGCGCTGAAGCGAGCCGATTTGCCGCTTCACTTCGCGGATGAGATCCTCAACGCGCAGCAGGTTCTGGTCGGTGTGCTCCAGCTTGCGGAGCGACTCCTTCTTCTGCGCCTTGAACTTGGTGATGCCCGCCGCCTCCTCGAACACCATGCGCCGGTCCTCCGGCTTGCTCTGGATGATCTGCGTGATGTGCCCTTGGGCCATGATCGAGTAGCTCGTCTTGCCCATGCCGGTGCCCATGAAGAACTGCTGAATGTCCCGGAGCCGGCACGCCACCTTGTTGATGTAATACTCCGAACCACCGTCCCGGAAGATGCGGCGGGTGATCGTGACCTCGTTGAACGTCATCTCGATGCCCGCCGCCTTGAGGTGCTCGGCGTCCACATCGCCGATGGTCAGGGAAACCTCCGCCATGCCGAGGGGCCGGCGACCGTCCGTGCCGTTGAAAATCACGTCCGCCATCTCACCGCCGCGCAGCGCGCGCGCCGACTGCTCGCCCAATACCCAACGAATGGCATCGGCCACGTTGGATTTGCCGCAGCCGTTCGGCCCGACGACGGCGGTGATGCCGGGCTGGAAGTTGAGGGAGGTCTTGTCCGCGAAGGACTTGAAGCCCAGAACGGTGAGGTTCTTCAGATACATGGGCGGCAGTTTAAGCCCAATATCCGGTGGGGTGTAAAGCGGAAAGCCACCATATATGGGGGTGACTTATTCACAACGGGCCTTACGCCCGCCCAAGCAAGGCAGGCAAAAACTGCGTTTCAGCCAACCCGTCCTTGCAGGAGCGGCCGGCTGTCCTTCGCCCCGCGCATCTTGGCAAGGCTGCTGAGGAAACTGAGCTGCACCTGGTCACCGTTGAACTTGAACGTCAGCGAGTCGTGGTGCGGCGTCTCGTAATAGCGGAGCATCAACTCCAGCGTGTTCTCTCCTGTCCAAGCGGCGCAGCCTGAATACTTGTGCGCGGTGCCGGGCTTGGGCGCGCCGCCGGAGATGAGGCGGGGCGGCGTGCCGGGCAGTGTCGTCTCGCCGCGACTGTTCCAGCGGCCCCAACTGCCGGCGACGATATGCCTCTTCGGCCCACCACGGAATTCCACCGCCCAAGTGCCTGGGTTCAGCGTGAAATGCGCGCTCTCAAGGCCAAGCTCATTCGCGTCGAACCGGACGGTTTTGCGCGCCACCCGCTCGGCCGTCGGTGAAGTTGCCTTGCCCTCCGGCATCGCCAGCGCGAGCGACGCGAGCGTTTGCTTCAGTTTCTCCTGGCGCTCCTTGTCCGCCGGGAGCGGCTTGGCCTCGAACGCGGGCAGCAAGTGCTCCCACACGAGGTCCAGCACGCCCTGCATGTTGGAAGTCTCCGCCGTCATCGCGATGACCGCGTCCTGCTCCGGCAGCACGATGGTGAACTGCCCGAACGCGCCATCGCCCCGGAAGGCGTTGTGCCGGCAGCGCCAGAACTGGTAGCCGTAGCCCTGCTGCCAGTCGTCCTGCTCCTTCGGGCGCGACTTCGCGTTCCCGCGCGGCGGCTGCTGGATCTTGAACGACGTCGCCTCCGCCACCCACTTCTCGGAGAGCAGTTGCCGGCCGTTCCATTTCCCCTTCTGCAAGTAGAGCTGCCCGAACTTCGCCAGCGCCTCCGTCGGCACGCTCAGGCCCCAGCCGCCGGTGTCGCGGCCCAGCGGGCACTGCTCCCATGTCACCCAGATGAGGCCCAGCGGGTCGAAGAGGCGCGGCCGAAGGTAGTCCAGCATCCGCTGCCCCGTGACCTGCTGCACGATGGCGGAGCACATGTAGGTGGCCGCGCTGTTATACATGAACACGCTGCCCGGCGCGTGCGCGATGGGCTGCGCGAGGAACGTCCGCACCCAGTTCTCCGACTTCACCACCGCCTGCGTCGGCTCCTTCTCGTTGCCCGTCGCCATCGAGAGCAAGTCCCGCACGCGCATCGCGGCGAGGTGGTCGCTCACCTTGTCCGGCAGCTCCTTGGGAAAGAACTTCACCACTCGGTCCTCCACCGTGAGCCGGCCCTCCGCGACGGCCAGCCCGACGGCGGTCGAGGTGAAGCTCTTGCTCATGGAATACATCGTGTGGTTGAAGGCCGGCGCGTAGGGCGCCCACCAGCCCTCGCTCACCACGCGCCCGTGCCGCGCCAGCATGAAGCTGTGCAGCTCGTGCTTGCCGCGCGCGATGCCGTCGAGGAAGGCCAGCACGCCGCCGCTCGCCACGCCCGCCGCCTCCGGCGTGCTGCGCGGCAGCGGCAACTGCCCGGGATCCGGCGCGGCGAAGGCGCGAGGCGTGAAGGAAACCAGGCCCGCGCCCGCCGCGCCGAGGCTGAGTTGTCCGAGGAAGCGTCTGCGATTCGGTGTCATGGCCGCGAGGATTCCGCCGCCGGCCGGGGAACACAAGCCGCGATGGAATTCATTCCGCGTGGGCTTGAATTCGCGCCGCAAACCCGAATCATCCGCGCATGGCGAACTCGCAGAAGGAACAGGTGGCCGCGTTTTACGAGGCGCACCACAGCCGGGGCAAATACGACTACCTCTACGGCGGCGAGGACCGGAAGGAGCTGTTCGTCCAGCTCGTCGGCACGGGGAAGAACGTGCTCGAAGTCGGCTGCCGCGCCGGCAACCTCACGCAGCACTTCGCGCCGGGGAACCAGGTCGTGGGCGTGGACGTTGACCGCGCGGCGCTAAAGCTTTTTGAGGAACGGCTTGGCTGCAAAGGGCACTGGGTGGACGTGGATGACGAGCCGCTGCCCTTTCCCGACAAGTCCTTCGATGTCGTCGTCTTCTCCGAAGTGATGGAGCATGTGCGTTTCCCCCAGAAGGCGCTGGGTGAAATCCGGCGGGTGCTGAAGCTCAACGGGCGGCTCATCGGCTCGGTGCCCAACGCCTTCCGCCTGCGCAACCGCCTGCGCTTCCTCGTGGGCAACCAATACGAGAGCGACCCGTCGCACCTGCGGCAATACTCCTTCAGCATCCTGCGGCGCGAGCTGGAGCCGCACTTCCGCGAGGTCGAGTTGCACCCCGTCTCCGGCCATCTGCTCGGCGGCGGCAGCACGGGCATCCCGGTTTTTCCGTGGCTGCCGTTCCGTGTGCGGGCGTTGTTCGCGCTGGACTTGGTGTTTGTGGGCACGCCGAAATGAGACTCGCGCTCATCCGCCGCCAGTTCTCCGCCACCGGTGGCGCGGAGCTTTACCTGCAACGGCTGTTGCAGGCGCTCGTGAAGAGTGGCCACGAGCCACACCTCTTCGCCGAGTCGTGGGAAGGCCAGCTCGACGGCGTCCACCTCCACGCGGTGCCCGTCGGCGGCGACCGCACGCAGCGCCCGACGCGTTTCGCCGACGCCGTGGCTGCCGAGCTGACGAAACTTTCCTTCGACGTGGTCTTCAGCCTGGAGCGCACGCACCACCAGGACGTGTATCGCGCCGGGGACGGCGTGCATCGCGTCTGGCTCCAGCGGCGGCAGCAGTTTGCGCAATGGTGGCGGCGGCCCTTTGTTTGCGCCGGCGGCTTTCATCGCAACATGATGAAGCTGGAGGCGCGCACCTTCGACCCCGCGAACACGCGCCACATCATCGTGAACTCCGACATGGTGCGGCGCGAGATTCTGGAACACTTCCACTTCCCCGCGGAGCGCATTCATCTGGTCCGCAACGGCATTGACTTGGACCGCCATCGGCGCGGCGAGCGCAACGTCACGCGCGAGCGCTTCGGCGTCAAGCCGGACGACACCCTGCTGCTCTTCGTCGGCTCCGGCTGGGAGCGCAAGGGCCTGCGCTTCGTGCTGCGCGCCTTCCACCGGCTCAAGGCCCCGCGCGTGAAGCTGCTCGTGGTCGGCAAGGGCAAGCCGCCCTTCGCCCAGCCCGACGGGGTCATCTTCGCCGGGCCGATGAGCGACGTGGAGAACGCCTACGCCGCCGCCGACCTGCTGGTCTTCCTCCCCATCTACGAGCCGTCCTCCAACGTCGTCGCCGAGGCGCTCGTCTCCGACCTGCCCGTCATCACCAGTTCACTCAACGGAGCGAGCGAACTGATCACCCCGCGCAAGAACGGCACCGTCATCGCCGATCCACGCGACACCGACGCCGTCGTCGAGGCCATCCGGTTCTGGATCATGCAGCGCGGCCTGGCCGAGATGCCGCCCAAGCACGAGCTGAGTCTGGAACGCAACGTCGAGGAGACGCTCGCGGTGCTCGAAATGGCGGCGCGGGAGAAGCGCCGCTGACCCCGCGCGATGAAGATTTCCTTCTGCCTCATCACGCTCAACGAGGAGAGCAACCTTCCCCGCTGCCTGCGCAGTTGCGCGGACCTCGCGGATGAGATCGTCATCCTCGACTCCGGCAGCACGGACGGCACGGAGCGCATCGCGAAGGAATTCGGCGCGCGGTTCGAGCATCAGGACTGGATCGGCTACGTCGGCCAGAAGAACAAGGTGCTGTCCCTCGCCACGCACGAGTGGGTCTTCAGCATTGATGCGGACGAGGAGCTGTCGCCCGAGTTGCGCGCGGAAGTTCACCGGCTGAAAGCAGACGAGCGGCTCAGTGACGATTTCAGCGGCTACCTCATGCCGCGCTGCGTGCTTTACGAAGGCCGCTGGATCCGCCACGGCGACTGGTATCCCGACCGGCTCGTGCGCCTCTTCCGCTGCCGCGCCGCGCAGTTCGCTGGCGGCAAGGTCCATGAGCGCCTGGAAATCCGTGGCCTGCTCGATTCGCTCAAGGGCGACCTTTGGCACCACTCCTTCAAGGACCGCGCCGACCACTGGGCACGGTGCGAAAAATACGCCCGCCTCTGGGCCGAGACGCAACACGAGCTAGGCAAGACCGCCGGCCCGCTCGCCCCGTTCACCCACGCCGCCTTCCGCTGGTTCCGCGGCTACGTCTTGAAACGCGGCTTCCTCGACGGCCCGCAAGGCTGGCGCATCGCCGCCTTCTGCGCGCGGGAAGTGGCCTTGAAATACCGGCTGCTCCGGGCCATGCACGCCGCTCGCGCATCCGGTTCGTAGCCAAGCCGGGGCTTCCCGCGTCTGTCCGGCCATGCCAATGTCCGCCATGCGCTCGCTCCGGTTTCACTTCGTCTGTGGTTTGCTCACCTTGCTGTGGCTCGCTGCCCTCCCCTGCCCCGCCGCGACCGCCCCCCGGCCGAACATTGTCTTCTTCCTGATTGATGATCTGGGCTACACGGACGTGAGTTATCACGGGGGCGAGATCAAGACGCCGAACATTGACCGGCTTGCGGCGGCGGGCGCGAAGCTGGAGGCGTTCTACGTCCAGCCCGTCTGCTCGCCGACGCGCGCGGCGCTGATGACGGGTCGCTACCCGATGCGGCATGGCTTGCAAGTCGGCGTGGTCCGGCCTTGGGCGAACTACGGGCTGCCCTTGGACGAGCGCACGCTGGCGCAAGGCTTGCAGTCGGCGGGCTACACCACGGCGATCATCGGCAAGTGGCACCTGGGGCACTTCGCGCCGGAGTATCTGCCCACGCGGCGCGGCTTCACGCACCAATACGGCCACTACAACGGTGCGCTGGATTACTTCACGCACGAGCGCGACGGAGGCTTCGACTGGCATCGCGACGACCAGGTGAACCGCGACGAGGGTTACACCACCGTGCTCAACGGGAACGAGGCCGTGCGGCTCATCGCGAAGCAGGATTCCGCCAAGCCGCTCTTCCTTTATATGCCCTTCAACGCGCCGCACACGCCGCTCCAGGCGTTGCCGGAGCATCTCAAGCTCTACGAGCACATCACGAACCAGCAGCGCCGCACCTACTGCGCGATGGTCCACGCGGTGGACGAGCAGATTGGCCGGGTGGTGGCGGCCATCGAGAAGCGCGGGCTGACGGGGAACACGTTGTTCATCTTCTCCAGCGACAACGGAGGGCCAATCAACCAAGGCGCGACCAACGGCAAGCTCCGC
Organism: Limisphaerales bacterium; assembly: GCA_009773355.1. Classification (GTDB taxonomy): domain Bacteria; phylum Verrucomicrobiota; class Verrucomicrobiia; order Limisphaerales; family SXTU01; genus SXTU01. Next base: position 22,190 of record WRPG01000049.1, on the reverse strand, counting down.
GCCGCCAAGGGCACGCTCTACGAGGGCGGCGTGCGTGTGTCCGCCTTTGTAACGTGGCCGGGCAAGATCAAATCCGGCCTCGTCATCAACGAACCGCTGCACATCGTGGACTGGTATCCCACACTGCTGAAGCTGGTCGGCGCGTCCACGGAGCAAAAGCACGCGCCCGACGGCCGGGATCTCTGGCCCGTGCTGACCGCCGGCGCGAAGTCACCGCACGACGCCATTCTGCTCAACACCACGCCTGGCAATGGCGCGATTCGCATGGGCGATTGGAAATTGGTGATGGGCGGAAACCGCCCCGAAAACGGCAGCGAGGCGCTCGCGCAACCGGATGCCGCGAAGAAGGGCAAGAAAGGCAAGCCGGCCGCGACCGGCCCGACGACCGAACTTTTCAACCTCGCCGAGGACATCTCCGAAAAGACCAACCTCGCCGACAAGCACCCCGACAAGGTGAAGGAACTCCGCACCCGCCTCGAAGCCTTTGCCAAGCAGGCCGTCCCGCCCAAGTCCGCCCCGAAGGCCGCCGACTTCAAGTCGCCGAAAGTTTGGGGCGAAAAGGAGTAAGCCGTCCAAGGGTCGAACGCGGCGCGCTGAACCCGTGCCGGCGACTTGCAGTCGCCGCCCGTGGGCAACGGCAGTTCGAGACGTGCTCAAGCTCTCAACCCGCAACACGGCGACTACAAGTCGCCGGCACAGCCTCACCCCCACAGGCCCTTGAGTTTCTCCGAATCCTTCAGGCCCAGCGGGAACTTCTTCGCGTGCGGGTGCGTGGCGATGCCGGCGAGCTCGCGCAGCGACTCGTGGATGTGCTCGGGGCGAATCTTGATGCCCTTGTCCTTGTCGAGCGCGAGCGTGCCGGGGTTCAGGTTCACGCCGAACTGCTTCTCGTCTGTCGCGCCGATGACGCGGTTGCCCTTGATGCCGGGGCCGAGGAACATGACCGAGCCGATGGACCAGTGGTCCTTGCCGTTGCCCTTGTTGTAGGTCGGCGTGCGGCCCATCTCGCTCTGCATCACCACCACGAGGCGGTCGCGAATCTTCAGCGCCTCCGCGCGCCGCAGCGTGTAGGCGATGCCCGCAAGCAGCTCGGGCAGGAGCTTCATCTGGTCGGGGTCGTTGTTCGCGTGGCTGTCGAACTGGCCGATGCTCAGGTTCGCCGAGACGCAGACGCCGGCCTTGAACGACGCCAGCGCAATCTCCGCCTGCTGCGCGAGGCGCTCCCTCGGCACGCTCGCGGGAATGTGCGGCGTGACGCGCGCCATGGACTTCGAGTTGACCTGCGCGGCGTAGAGCATGGACTCGGCGCGTTCCTGACGCGGCAGCAACGGCACGGCGGCGCGCATCTCGCGTTGCTCCGCCAGCGCCTTCTCGATGCGCGTGAGGGCGAAGTCCTCGTGGTAGGGCGAGCGCAGGTTGCCCTCGATGTGGTCGGCGTTGGCGATTTTCTGGAGCGACGGCAGGTAGGGCACGCGCGACATCGCGACGACGTTGCCCGTGGCCGAGTAGTTGCCGAAGGTGAGGAACGACAGCGGACAGGTCGGCCCCTTCGCGGCGGCGACGAGCGCGGCGAAGGTCGGGTAAGCGAGGCTGTCGAGCTTGCCGGTGGCCATGTAGCGCGCGCCGGGCGCGTGATTGTTCACCGAGTAGTCGAGGCCGTTGAACGTGAGCAGCTCGCTGCCGAACTCGGCGTAAAACTCCTCGTTGCTCATGCCGCCGGTCTTGTGCTTGTCCGTCGGAGCGAACTTGTGCGCGCCCTTCGTGAGGATGTCGCCCTCCTTGTAGAGGCGGTTCATTTCGTTGATGCCCTTGGGGTCCATCAGGTAGGTCGTGTCCCAGCCGCCCGACGCGTTGAAGACGATATAGAACGGCCCCTCGTAGGGCGGCTCCTCCTTCACCGCCGCGCGCAGCAGCGAGGTCATGCCACCGGGGCACGCGAAGCCGAGTCCGGTGAGGGCGCAGAGTTTCAGGAAATCACGTCTCATGGTTGGGATGGGAAAAGTTGTGCCCGCGAAACACGCGAATTAACGCGAAAATAAAAGCGAAGGACTAAAGCGACCGACCTGTTCCGGGTGGAACGGCCAACCTGGCCGTTCTCGGCGGCAACCTGCCGCCGAGCTTCGGCACAGTGAACTCTCGAACTCATTGCGGCAATCCCGGCGCACCAACCGGCGGCGGGCGGGTCGCCCGCCGCAACGGGCCGGTGGCCCGTTCCACCCAGGCCTCGGTCGGAAGCGCAACGGCTCCGAGCGGCCTCCCCATTCGCGTGTTTCGCGGGCACTCACTCATACAAGAACTCCTGCCGGCGCAGCAGATACGTCACCACCGCGCGCCAAGCACGGACGGTATAGTTCGGGTCCGGAACGGGCTGCACGAGGTTTTGGCGGCAGGAATAATTCTCCTGCTTGTCGAAGCCCTTCTTCCCCGCCGCGTCGCCCACAATACCGGCGAAGAGTTGGAACGTGCGCTCGACTTCCTCCGCCTCCGGCTTGTCGAAGCGGCCCAGCACGCGCTGGTGCAGATGCACAATCGCGCGACGAATCTGCGCGTCGGCTTCGGCGCTGCCGGGCACCACGTCCGGCTCGATGTTCGGGAAGAGGCGTCGGTCGCTCGGCGCGCGGCTGAAGTCCAGCGCGGTCTGCTTGCAGGCCACGTCGTTGGCGAGGATGCGCTGAATCGCGCCCATCGCGCCGCTCGGGTCGGCCGCGCGCTCGGTGACTTCCTTCGAGTCAATGCCGCCATAGAGCATGTCGAGCTTGCCATCGCCGGGCGTCAGGCGGCCCCAGCCCTTGCCGAAGATGGCGGCGACCTTCCGCTCCACCTGCTCGGGCGCGAGCATCCGCACGAGGCCGAGGTCATCCAACTCAGCGCGACGCGCGGGACTGGCCACCGCCGTGGTGACGCCGTCGGCGCGGTAGAATTCCGTCAGCACCAAATCCTTCAGCATCTGCTTGAAGTTGAAACCCGTCGCGGCAAAACGCGTGGCGATGGCTTCGATTTGCTTGCGCTGCTCGGCATAGGCGCGGCGCTTGGCGGCGAAAAGCGGGTCTTCCAAATCCTTTGGGGCGAGCAGCGGCTTGCGGCCCGTGAGCAGATACCAGGCGTGCTCCGTCATCGCGACAGCGAAGCGCGGATCCTTTGCGGTGCGCTCGCCGAGCCATTGCAACGCGCGCCAACGCTCCCCGCTGGGCATCTCCTCGTCCTCGTAGCCGGCGGCGAACATGTCGGTGAACCAGCCGCCCTTGCGCCGGCCGTAGATGCCCTGGTCGGCGAACTTCCAGTAGTCCTGAAAGAGGCCGGCAATCGGGTCGAGCGTCTTGTGGCACACGACGCACTCGCTCGCCTGCATCGTGGGATTCTCGAACTTGGCCGAAACCGCCGCTGCATCGCTCACGCGCGCGGCGAGTTCGAGCACGTCCACACCGAGGAAGTGCTGGAAATACACGCGGGCACGCTGGCGGTTGCGATTCGTCTCGGTCGTCGGATAGCGGCGCAGGTATTGGAAGTTGGCGAGCAAGCCCGCGTGCGGATAGAAGCCGGTGGCGGACTCCTGATTCTGGTCTTTGTTGCGGCCGACGAGCGCCTTGAGCTTCACCGGGATGTATTCGAAGGGGTCTTTGGGGTCCTTGAAGCGGTCCTTAATGTCCGCGTAGATGCCGTAGCCGCGCGAGGAGTAGGGCGTGACCATGATGTAGTCCGCCGTGACGATTTCGGTGAACGGTTTGTCGTTCCGCACGATGTGCTCAATGAGCCGCATCGGTTCCCACTGGATGGCCTTGCGGTAATCGTTGGCGAGCTTGTAGCCAGCCTGACGGCGCTCCTTCTCGTCCGCGATGTGGCCGAGGAATTCCTTGTTCTGGTTGGTGTTCTGATACCAGCCGCGCGTGGTGCTGAAGTGGTCGTAGGAAAGGACCGTCTCGGCGCTGTCATCGAGGCCGATGGTGAGGAAGATGTCGTTGAACGCCTCACGCAGCCGGGCGTAGAAGGCGTCGTCCTTCATCAACGCGTCGAGAATCGTCGGCATCGCCTTCAAGCCTTGGCTCGCAACGGCAGACTGCTCGGCGTCCGTCGGCAGGCGCGCACCGAATTGAAGCGTCACGCGGCGGAGCAGCTTGCGGTCATCGAGCATCGCCACGCCGCTGAAGAACGGCGGGGCGTTCTTCTCCGCCGCCGCCGAGGCCTTCGCCAGCGCGGCGGCGTCCGGCGCGTTCACCAGCCGCACAAATTCGGTGAGAACGCGCTCGCCGGTCGAGCCGGGCTTCACCGCCTCCTTGCCGCCATGCTTCACCTTGCCGGCGGCCTTGAGGAGCAGGCGCGTGGAACTGCCTTCCTTCACCAGCGCCATCGCCGCGAACGCAGCGCGGTTCGCCCGCAGCGCCTCGGTGCGCTTGGCCCCGGTCAGGCGCGCCGGGTCGAGCAGCAAGAGCTTGGAGTCTTCGGCGTCGCCGCCGGCCTTGTGGCACTTGAGGCAGGACTCGGCGGCGACCTTCGCCCAGACCTCGTTCACGAAGAAGTCATCAACCACCGAGCAGCCGGAGCCGGAGTAGGGTTTCAGTTCGGCAGCGCGCATTCCGATGGTGCAAAGCACGAACGCAGCGAGAGCGACAAATCGGATGGGCAGAGTCATCAACGGCATTTTGGACGCGCGGCGGAGGGTGTCCATCGGAACAATTTCTTGCCGGGACGGGCGGCCTGACTTCACATACTTCCAGCCCTGCCAACCATGACTCGCCACCTTGCCTCCATCGCCCTGCTGCTCGCCCTCGCCATCACTACCACCCACGCCCAGGACGCCAAGCCCGCCTCCGCCGAGGACGCTGCCGTGCGCAAGCAACTCGTCGGCTTGTGGAAGGGCTTCGCCGTCGAGGGCAGGGGCGAGCGGCCCGACCGTGGCCCGGTGAAGCTCGAAGTCACCATCACCGAGACGGCCATCAAGGGCATCGAGTTGAAGGGCGAGGGCACCATCAACCACGGCGAAGGCGCGCACACGCTCAACCTCAAGGAGAAGCCCGGCTGGCTCGACGCCACCAAGACCAACGAGCGCGGGCGCAAGGAGGAATACCTCGGCATTTACTCGCTCGAAGGCGACACGTTGAAGTGGTGCGTCTCCCGGGGGAAGCAGCGCCCGACCGAGTTCATGACCGCCAAGGGCAGCTTCCTTGTCATCTTGAAACGGCAGTCGCCGTGATGCTGGCGACGCATCGCCGCGTCTGCTTCCCGTGACCTCAAACATGAACACTCGTCTCTCACTCGCGTTTTGCGTCGCCATCCTCTGCACTCCCGTTAGGGCATCCCTCGCCGCCGACTTCCGCGCCGGGGCCGCCGTCGTGGACGTGACGCCCGCCGTTCTGCCGGTGCTCGTCAACGGCGGAATGCTCAACCGCAGCGTGGACAAGGTGAACACGCGCGTGAACGCCCGCGCGCTCGCGCTGTCCGATGGCAAAGAGCAAATCGCCATCGTGGTGGTGGACAGTTGCATGATGGGCCGGCCCCTGCTCGACGAGGCGAAGGAGCTGGCCGCCAAGCGCACGGGCATCGCCACCAACCGCATTCTCATCTCCGCCACGCACGCGCACAGCGCGCCCTCCTCGTTCGCCTGCCTCGGCACGGACGCCGACCCGCGCTACATCCCGTTCCTGCGCGAGAAACTTGTCGAAGCAATCGTCGCCGCGCAGAAGAACCTTGAACCCGCGCGTATCGGCTGGGCGAAGGGCTACGCGCCCGAGTTCACCGCGTTGCGCCAGTGGATTCGCCGGCCCGACCGTCTCGCGGAAGACCCGTTCGGCAACAAGACGCTCCGCGCGAACATGCACGCCGGCCGCATCTGGGACGACGTGACGGGCGAGGCCGGCCCGGAAGACCCGGACCTCACACTCATCTCGATTCAGACCCGCAACGGCCGCCCGCTCGCGGTGCTCGGCAACTTCTCGATGCACTACTTCGGCGACAAGGACATCAGCGCGGACTACTACGGCTTGTTCAGCGAAGGGCTGAAGACGCGCCTCGCCGCCAGCGCGCCTGCTGGCAAAGCACCCTTTGTCGGCATCATGTCGCACGGTTGCAGCGGCGACATCTACCGCGTGGATTACAAGGTGCCGGAGAAGGACCGCCCCAAGCCGACGATTCAGGAATACGCCGGCGGCCTGCTGGACATCGCGATGAAGGCGCTCGCCGGCATCGCGCACCGCAGCGACGTGACACTGGCGATGGCCGAGAAGCGCCTGCCGCTCAACTACCGCGTGCCGGACAAGCAATTGCTCGAATGGTCCAAGTCCATCGTGAAGGAGATGGGGGACCGATTGCCCAAGACAACGACCGAAGTCTATGCGCGCGAGCAAATCATCCTCCACGAGATGCAGCGCACGGAAGTTGTCGTGCAGGCGCTGCGCATCGGCGACATCGGCATCGCGACGACACCGAATGAAACTTACGCGGTGACGGGCCTGAAAATTAAGGCCGCCAGCCCGCTGCGGAACACGATGGTCATCGAGCTGGCCAACGGCGCGGATGGCTACATCCCGCCGCCCGAGCAGCACGCGTTCGGCGGCTACAACACCTGGCCCGCGCGTTCCGCCGGCCTCGAAGTGCAGGCCGAGCCGAAGATTGCCGAGGCGGCAATCGGTCTGCTGGAAACCGTCACCGGCCAGCCGCGCCGGCCGTGGCAACTGCCCACAGGCCCCGCCACGCGCGCCGTGCTAGACGCGAAGCCGCTCGCCTACTGGCGGCTGAACGAGTTCACCGGCCCGCACGCCGCCGACGCCACCGGCCACGGCTACCACGCGGCCTACGAAGCCGCCATCACCTACTACCTCGACGGCCCGCGCCCGGCGGAGTTTGCCTCGAAGGAAGAAATCAACCGCGCTCCGCATTTCGTCGGCGGCCGCCTGCGCGCGCGCCTTGACCAACTCGGTGACCGCTACTCCGTCTCGCTCTGGGTTTGGAACGGTATGCCCAACGATGGCCGCGATGTGAGCGGCTGGCTCTTCTCGCGCGGGCCTAACCACGGCTTGAGCGCCGCGAGCGAGCACCTCGGCATCGGCGGCAAGGCAGGGCACACCGGCAAGCTCGTCTTCTTCCGTGGCGACGACGCGGCCAGCGCCGTCGCAGGCAAAACGGAAATCCCCCGCTGGCAGTGGCATCACGTCACCCTCGTGCGCGACGGCCAGCAAGTGCGCGTCTATCTCGACGGCCAGCTTGAACTCGAAGCCAAACTGCCCGCGAAGTCCGCGCCCGCCGGCTTCGGCCAGCTCTTCCTCGGCGGCCGCAGTGACAACGCCGCCAACTGGGAAGGTCGCCTCGACGAAATCGCCGTCTTCGACCGTGCCCTCACGGCGCGCGAGATTTCCAAGCTGGCGGGGAAGTGAGCGTGGCGGAGCGCCGGCGCTGAACGTAGCTCGACATTCCAATGTCGAGATCTGCGGTGCTGACAGTGCTTCAGAACTCGACATTGGAATGTCGAGCTACTTTGCCGCTTTCCACTCACGCTGAACCTCTCCGCCCTCGTTCACGTCCATACTCACCAACTGCCACTCTCCACGCCATGAACACCACGCCCTCGTCCCGCCGCACCTTCCTCAAATCCACCGCCGCCACCGCCGGCGTCCTCGGCTTCCCGGCCTTGCTCACCGCCGCCAATCCCAACAGCAAGATCGGCGTCGCCTGCATCGGCGTGCGCGGGCGCGGCAACTCGGTGATGGGCAGCTTCCTCGCGGAATCCGACTGCGAGATCACGCACATCTGCGACCTCCGCGCCAACGTCCGCGAACAGCGCGGCGCGGAAGTCGAGAAACGCACGGGCCGCAAGCCCAAGCTCGTCGAGAACTACCGCAATCTCCTGGCCGACCCCAGCATTGACGCCTTCATGGTCGCCACGCCGGACCACTGGCACGCCCTGCTCACCATCGAGGGCTGCCTCGCCGGCAAGGACGTGTATGTCGAGAAGCCCGCCAGCCACAACATCGCGGAGGGCCGCGTGGCCGTGGCCGCCGCGCGCAAACGCGACCGCATGGTGCAGATGGGCACGCAAATCCGCAGCACCCCGTGGCTGCGCGAAGCCCGCGAGTTCGTCCAGAGCGGCGCGCTGGGCAAGGTCATCTCCGGCCGCGCGTGGGAGACCGAGCGCACCGGTGCCGTGAAGCTCGCGCCTGATGGCCAGCCACCAGCAGGCTTCAATTACAACATCTGGCAAGGCCCCGCGCCCGAGCGCCGCTACAACGAGACCATTGTCACCAGCGCGTGGCGGTGGATGTTCAACTACGGCACCGGCGACCTCGGCAACGACGGCGTCCACCGCATTGACTACGCCCGCTACGTCATGGGCCTCGACGCCCTGCCCGACGCCGTGAGCTGCGCCGGCGGCAAGTTCTTCCACGACGACGACCAGCAATGGCCCGACACGCAGTTCGTCACCTACGAATATCCCCGCGCCGTGCTCCAATACGAGATGCGCCTCTGGTCCCGGCCCCGCCTCCACGATGCCGGCGAGGGCGCGGTCATCTACGGCGAGAACGGCTGGCTGCTCGTCACGAACACCTCCTGGAAAGCTTTCGACCCCGCCGGCAAGGTGATGAAGGAAGGCCGCGGCGACTCGGGCGACCGCGCGCATGTGCGCAACTTCCTCGATGCCGTGCGGAGCCGGAAGCGCGAGACGTTGAACCAGGAGATTTACTCCGGCCACGTCAGCACCCTCATGTGCCACGCCGGCAACATCGCCTGGCGCACCGGCAAGAAACTGCGGATTGACCCCAAGACCGAGCTGTTCGACGACGCGCAGGCCAACAAGCTCGTCGGCCGCGAGCACCGCAAGGGGTTTGAGCTGCCGAAGATTGGGTAGGCTTCGATGCCTCCCCTGCTGGGCGACAGCTTCAACGCCACGGCAAGACCACCGTGCAGTTGGGATTGGGGAGCGCGCCCTCGCGGTTGGCGTGGGGTGCGCAAACCTCCGCCCCGCAGGGTTTGTCCGGCTGCGTCCGGGTCCGGCGCGAGGGCGCGCCGAATGGCAGCCGAGTCGGCTGCGCTCCCCATCACCTCAACTGCCCCGCTCCGGCTCAGGCAGGAGGGCGGAGCTTGGCGCTCCGGTGGCGGGGCGTCACTCCCCTTCCCCGTCGGTGTCCGCGCCGGTTTTGCCGGCATACTCGTTCAGCTTGTTGCGCAGGGTGCGGATGCTGATGTCGAGGAGCTTGGCGGCGTGGGTGCGGTTGTCGTTGCAGCGGGCGAGGGCGGCGAAGATGTGGCGCTTCTCCAGTTCGCCGAGTGTCGGGAACTGGCCGTCGGCATCCGGGCCGGGCTGTGCGCCGGAGGCGGCGGGAGCGCCGGCGCTGTCGGTGGCAGAGGGCGTGCCGGCGGCGGTCACCGGGGCGACCACGCCGCCCAAACCGAGGTGGTCGGGGCCGAGGGGTTCGCCGTCGCCGCAGAGGATGACGGCGCGCTCGATCACGTTTTGCAGTTCGCGGACGTTGCCGGGCCAGTCATGCGCGGCAAGGGCGGCGAGGCATTCCTTCGAGAAGCCCGCCACGCGGACGCCGTGCTTGCGGACGAAGCGGTGCATGAACTGCTCGGCCAAAAAGGGAATGTCGGCGCGGCGGTCGCGCAGGGCGGGGACGTGGACGGGCACGACGTTGAGGCGGAAGAAGAGGTCCTGGCGGAACTCCTTGCGCTCGACGCTCTGCTCGAGGTGGCGGTTGGTGGTGGCGAGGACGCGCACGTCCACCTTGATGGTGCGGTTGCCGCCGACGCGCTCCAGTTCGCGCTCCTGCAACACGCGCAGGAGCTTGGCCTGCACCTGCGGGGAAATCTCACTGACCTCGTCGAGGAGGATGGTGCCGCCGTGGGCCAGTTCGAAGCGGCCCTCGCGCTTGTTCATCGCGCCGGTGAACGCGCCCTTCTCGTGGCCGAAGAACTCGCTCTCGATGAGGTTCTCGGGCACGGCGGCGCAGTTGACCTTGATGAAAGGGGCGGCGGCGCGGGGGCTTTGCTTGTGCAGCGCGCGGGCGACAAGCTCCTTGCCGGTGCCGCTCTCGCCCTGGATGAGCACGGTGGCCTGCGTGCGCGCGACCTTGCGGAGGAGCGCACGGAGCTGCTCCATCGCGGGGCTGTGGCCGAGGAGCTCGTAGCCGGTCTCGGCGTCCTCCTCCTGGTTGAGGTAGGCGTTGACCTTGACGAGGCGGGTGAAGTCCTCGGCCTTCTGGATGCAGACTTCGAGCTGCTCGTTGGAGAAGGGCTTGATGAGGTAGTCGAACGCGCCGCCCCGCATGCACTCGACGGCGGATTCCACCGAGCCGTAACCGGACATCATGATGACGAGCGGGCGCGTGGGGCGGCTCTGCAGCTCGCGCAGCAGCGAGGTGGCCTCGCCGTCCGGCAGCCGCACGTCCGCGATGACGAGGTCCCAGGTGTCCTTGGCGAGGTATTCCTGCGCGGCGGCGAGCGTGGGCGCGGCGGCGACATCGTAGCGGCGGGCGCGCAACTGCTGCTCCAGGTTCTTGCGGATGATGAGGTCGTCCTCGAGGACGATGATTTTCTCGATCGGCATGACGCGCGGAGACTACCGGGAGGCGGGGGGAAAGTAATCAGTAATCAGTGTGCAATCCGAACTTCGAAATGGAATCGCCGCAAGCAACGGAGGCTGCCGAAACAAATCGTGCCGGCCACCGGGAAAGTGGGGGGAATGGTTCCGCGCCGTGCCCGCCCAGTGTTCTCTCCCTCCCGTTTTCTCTCGTTTCGTTCGGCCAACTTCGTAATCCGGTGTCAACCGGCCGCCATCAGCGGCGGAAGGATCGCCCGCGCAAAGAACCTCTCCACCGGGCGGGGGTTTGAGACAGAGCCTTTGCACCGGGCCAGGTGGAGACAACGCACCCGCCGCCGACCGCGTTCAGGGAACGGGGTTCCGTGGTCCGCACTGAACACGCTTCAGGAACCAAGCCACACCGCCGCCGCCCCCGCCCCCGCGTGCAACGTCCAGATGATCGCCACCGCCTGGGGCTTGCCCAAGCCGCGCCGCACGAGGCGGTGCGAGAGATGGTTCGTGTCGCCCTCCCACACCGGCTTGCCCGCGCGCCAGCGGATCCACATGACGCAAACCATGTCGCCGAGGGGGACCGCCAGCACGAGGAGCGGCGCGAGCACGGCGAGCGGGCGCGGGTTTGCCGCTGTGTAGAAGTGCGGGAGAATCGCCAGCACCGCGAGCAGGAAGCCGGTGAGATGGCTGCCGGAATCGCCGAGAAACGCGCTGGCCTTCGGATAGTTGTAAGGCAGGAAGCCCGCCAGCGCGCCCACCGCCAGCAGCGCCAGCGAGGCGACGAGGTATTGCCCCTGCCCCGCCGCCGTCGCACCGAACGCCGCCGCGCCAATCGCGCCGAGGCCGGCGCAGAGGCCGTTCATGTTGTCCATGATGTTGACCGCGCTGACGACGGTGAGAATCCACAGCACCGTCACGCCACAACTCAGCACGGGCGAGAGCGGGCTTTCAGGAAACAGCTTGATGCGCACGCCCGCCAGCGCGACGAGCAGCGCGATGCCGAGCTGCCCGGCGAACTTCGGCCCGGCGCGCAGCTCGTGTTTGTCGTCCAGCCAGCCGAGCAGCACCATGCCCAGCGCGCCGACGAGGATGGCCGCGAGTTGCAGCCCGCGCCGCTCGAAGCCGTAGCTGATTTTCTCCACCGCACCGGCGGGCAGCAGGTTGAGTTGCAACGCGACCGCCCCGGCCAGCAACGGCACGAGCAAGCCCGCGAGCACCGCCAGCCCGCCCGCGAGTGGGATGGGTGAGTCGTGGATTTTTCGGTGGCCGGGGTCGTCCACCAGATTCGTCCGCACGCACCACGCGCGCCAGAGCGGCAGCGACGCGGCAGTCGCGAGCGCGCCGCCGAGGAACGCGAGCAGATAGGCGCTGTGCGGGAAGGTCATGGGAACGCGGAATGCGGAACGCGGAATGCGGAATGGGCGGCGGCGAGTGTGGTAAGGCGCGCTATCCTCAGCGCGCCGGTTGGGTGGCCGGATGCAACAGCGGCGCGCTGGGGACGGCCCCGCCCTACCAACGCCCCTCGTAGCCGCCGACGTGAGGAGGCTCTAACCGCCACGAGTATTGGAGTGAGCCTCCTCACGTCGGCTGCTACCCGTGTCGAAGCGGGCGACTCGGCCAGTTGGGAGGAAGGTTTCATTTCGTCCGGTTGGCTTGCAGCCGCAGATACAGCGCGTGTAAATCGTCCACCATGCGCTGCACGGGGAAGCAGTCTTTCACCAACTCGCGGCCACGGGTGCCGAAACATTCGCGGAGCCGGGAGTCGAAGGCGAGTTGTTCGAGCCGGTCCATCAACCGCTGCGTGTCACCTGCCTTTAGCAGAAAACCCGTTTCTCCATCACGGCACATTTCGCGTGCGCCGTCGCAGTCGTAGGCGATGACCGGCTTGCCGGCTGCGAGCGCTTGCGGGAGCGTGCGAGCCAGCCCTTCGCGGCGGGACAGATGCACCAGCACATCCATGATGCCTATGAGCGCGGGCACTTCGCCCGGCGGCACCAGCCCGGTGAAGATGCACTGCCCTGGCAGGTATTGTTGAGCCAACCGCTCAAAGCGCGGGCGGAGGTTGCCATCGCCGACGAGCAGGAATTTCAGATGGGGATACGTAAGCGCCAGCGTCGGCGCGATGGCGAACAGATCGTCGTGTCCCTTGTTCTCAAAGAATCTAGCCACCTTGCCGATGACGAAGTCGTCCGGGGCGATGCCCAGCTTCGCGCGCAGGGCCGGGTCGTTTTTCGCGTTGAGGAACGGCTCCAGGTCGAAGCCGCTGAAGATGCGGATGTATTGGTCGGGCCGCCCGATGCCGGCGGCGAAGTATTGCTCCGTCATCGCGTTGGCGACAGAGACGAAGTGCGTGGTCACGCGGCCCGCGCGGCGCTCGGCGGCGCGGAAGGCGAAATTCGCCAGCGAGCCTTGGAACGGACCGAAGCTCGGGCCGTGGATGGTGTGGACGATGATGGGCACACCCGCCGCGTGCGCCGCGAGGCGGCCCAGCACGCCGGCCTTGCCGCTGTGGGTGTGGACGATGTCGGGCCGAGTCTCGCGGAAGAGACGCGTGAGTTTGCGCAGCGCCAGCCAGTCGTGCCACGGAGAGACAGGGCGGACGAGTTCGGGAACGATGGTGAGCAGGCCGGGGATGTTCGCCACGCGCGGCTCCAAGCTGCCTTCCGGGCCAGTGGTGGGACCGGAGATGAGACTGACTTCCACGCCTGGCTTCTCGCGCAGGCCGAGCACGCTGGCGATGGTGTTCTCCTGCGCGCCACCGACAATCAACCGTGTGATGACATGGGCGACGCGCATGTCAGCGGAGGCGGAAGTTCCAAGCTCCAAGTTCCAAATCCCAAAGAAGCTCCAAGCTCCAAATCCCAAGGAGGGGCTCGCCCGCCTCAGCTCGGTGCGCGCGGACAACCGACGAATATGTCAAACTCCGCCCCGCGCTTGGAGCTTGGAGCTTGAAGCTTCTTTGGAACTTGGAGCTTGGGATTTGGAGCTTCATCTCCACGACACCCTCACTTCTCGCCGCCAAGCTCCTTCAGCCGTTGCTGGGCGATTTTGGTTTCTGGCGCGTCGGACGGGGCGAGCTTGAGGCCGGCTTCGTAATGCTTCTTCGCGTCGCCGGTTTGCTTGCGCTGCCAGGCGATTTCGCCGAGGCCGAAATGACCGTTGTGCTTGGCGGGCTCGAGTTCGAGAACCTTGCGGTAGCTCTTCGCCGCGTCGTCGAGACGGTTCAGGTTCATCAGCGCCATCGCACGGTTCAGGTGTGCGCCGGAGTGGTTCGGCTGCAGCTCGATGAGCTTGTCCAGCGGCACGAGCGCGGCCTCGAACTGCTTCAAAGTAATGAGGATGCCGCCCTTGTTCACCAGCGCACGCGGGCTGGTGGGCGCGACCTTGAGTTGCGCCTCGGTGACGGCGAGCGCGTTGGTGAAGCGGCCGGAGAGCAGGTAGATCTCGGTGAGCGAATCCATCAACGGCAGGTCGGCGGGGAACTTCTTGAGCGCATCCACGAACGCCTGCTCGGCCTCAGCGGTTTTGCCCTTCTGCGAGAGCACGAGCGCGTCGAGGCGCAGGACGGCAGCCTCGCTGGCAACGAGTCCGGCGCGCAGCTCGGGCTTCGCGCGGGCGGCGTCGAGCGCGGCCTTGGCGCGGTCGGGCACGCCGAGGGCGATAAAGGTGTCTGCCAGTGCGAGGTGAGCGACATGGTTGGTGGGCGCAAGCTCGGTGACACGGGTGAACTGGATGATGGCCTGACGCGGCAGGCCGGACTGCCGGAAGAGCTGGCCGAGCGTGAAGCAGAAATTCGGCTCGTCCGGCGGGCCGTGTTTGGCGAGGACGGTTCCCCACGTCTGGCCGGGGCCGAGGAGTTCTTGTGCGACTTCGTTCAGATTGTTGGTGATGGGCTTGCCCGTGCGGAGGGATTCGTTGAAGTCGCGGTTGAGGACGGCGACGAGGTTGGAGGGGTTAAGCAGGAGCGCGAGGCTGAAGAGCGATGCGGCCTCCTTTGGCGGGTTTTCCGCCCGTTGAAGATTCACGCCATGCCAATTCGCAATGGCCGAATAACCAATCCGCAAGGCCTGGATGTCAGGGGAAGCGCTGATACGGGCCTCGTTGGACTCAGGGTTGGGCAGAACAAGCGAGTTGGTCGGCTCCCAGCTCAACATCACCTTGCGGCTGGCAGGCGACAGCATCGGTGGGACGATTTGGTTGGTGTCGTAGAGCCGGAGTTCGCTCGTTGCGCCGCGCGGCTCTGGCCAAAGGTTCTCCAAATACATCGCCGGCACGGGCGGATGGAGCAGCACGACGTGGTTCGAGCGCGTCTGCATCCCGAGGAAGCTGGCGATGGCGATGGGCGGGATGACTTGCGTGTCGGGCGTCGCACCGGGGTCTGGCCAGCGACCGGCGTGCCGCTTGGCGAGCTGCCGGTGGTAGCGGGTGAGCTGGAGCATTCGAGCGTCGAGCAGGATGTGCGGCGAGGCTTGGCCGTGGAAGTGCGCGGCGACGAGAAGCAGGTGCGTGGGTTGTTCGCTCAGGGCGAGCGCACCTTGGCCGGGCAGGCTCTTCGCGAGTTGGGCGGCGAACCCGCGCACTGCCGGGCCGTTCTGTGCGCGGAGGGACGGAAGATTCTGCTTCACGAGCCAGCCGGGCAGCACCACGAGGCCGAGACACACGATGCCCACGCACGCGAAGTTGAGCGCCTTGCCGAGCGGGCCGGGCTTTTGCCACGCCTTTTCCTCCTTCGCCCCGCAGACGAGCAGGAAGTAGCCGGCGCAGTAGCCGATGACCAGCGCGCCGAGATAGTAGAACAGCAGCATCGCCCGGCCCTCGCCGAGCGCGCGCGGGCTGAACGCCTGGTCGAGCGTCATGAACACGCAGCCCGCCAGAAAGAGCGCGTGCATGAGGCGGAAGAGCAGGTTCGAGACGAAGCTGCCGGCGGCGCTCACGTCGCCGAAGCCGGAGGACCAGCGGATGCCGATGAGCGCGAGCGGCAGCAGCGTGGCGAAGGAGAGCAGCAGCACGCGGCCCTTGGGGCTGAACAGGAGGTTGTTCTTCTGCGCGCCGAACTCGGCGTTGAGCCAGTCGCCGAAGCCGAAACCCAGCTCCGGCGAGGCGGCGAGCGGGTTGTAGAGATACAGCAGCAGGCCCGCGCCGCCCCACGCGGCGAGTCGGCCGAGGAAGCGGAGGTTGAAAAACTCAAAGCCCTTCACCCAGACGAGCGCGGCCAGCAGGAACGGCGCGAAGCCGACCATCGCCCAGTTGTTCGCGAAGCCGAGGCCGCCCACGAGGGCGAAGCGGGCGAGCCACTTGTCGTCGCGGCCCTGACGGAATTCCAGCAGGCACCAGATGGCGGCGGCGAACAAAAGCAGGTCGAGTGCCTCGCCGGTCGCGGCGGTGGCGTGCTCCCAGAAGCTGAGTTGCAGGCCGGCGGCCAGCACGGCGAGCAGCGGCGGCAGCCAGTTCGCGGGAATGGCGAGCAGGCTGGTTTCGTCGCGCAGGCGCGCGCGCTGGTCGCGGGTGCGGTCCTGCGGCAGGAGCGCGACGCTGCGGGCGAGGAGCGCGAGGGTGAGCGCGGAGCAAAGGGCGGCGAAGGCGTTGAGGGCGAAGAGTTGCGCGCCGGCAGGGAAGGCCTTCACCGGCAGCGTGAGCAGATGATAGAGCGGACGGCCGATCTTCGGATTCCACCAATCCCACCCGACGACTTGCGCGGTCAGGCCCAGTGCCGGCAGCGTGACCCACGAGGCGAGCGTGGCGAGATACAGCACGAGCGCGCCCGCCGCGACGACCCACGGGAGGACGGAGAGGGTGAAGTTGCGCGGCGGCGAAGGCGGATTGTCCATAGTGCTGAACCGGCTCCAAGAATACGGATGATCCGGGCGAGCGACAAGGAACTTGCGGGATGACGGACAGTTCCGGCACAGTCCGCATCCCTGTCGCCGCACGTTGCGGGGCGGAGAATTTCATGCAGAGCACGCACAACTGGCACATCCAGGCCACGCGGCCCATCATCACGCCGCGCCAACTCGCCGACTCGCTCCCGCTCACGCCGGACGTCGCCAAAGCCGTCGTCGCCGGCCGGCACGCGGTGCAAAACATCCTCGACCGGAAGGACCACCGGCTGCTGGTGGTCGTCGGCCCCTGCTCCATCCACGACCCCGTGGCGGCGGTGGACTACGCGCGGCATCTGGCTCCGCTGCGGCAAGAGTTCGCGGACCGGATGGAGATCGTCATGCGCGTCTATTTCGAGAAGCCGCGCACCATCCTTGGCTGGAAGGGCCTGATCAACGACCCGCATCTCGACGGCTCGTGCGACATCGAGACAGGGTTGAAGGTCGGGCGGAAGCTGCTGCTGGACATCGTCGGCCTCGGGATGCCGGCGGGGACGGAGTTCCTTGATCCGGTCGTGCCCCAGTATCTCGCGGACCTCGTGAGCTGGGCGGCTGTGGGCGCGCGCACCACGGAATCTCAGACGCACCGCGAGATGGCCAGCGGGCTTTCGATGCCGGTCGGTTTCAAGAACGGCACGGACGGCAGCCTGGAAACCGCCGTCAACGCGATGAAGGCCGCGCGGCACGCGCACAGCTTCCTCGGCATTGATCCCGACGGGCGCACCTGCATCATCCAGACCACGGGGAACAAGTGGGGCCACGTCGTCCTGCGCGGCGGCAAGCACGCGACCAACTACGACGAGCGCAGCATCGCCGAGGCGGTGCAGCACCTCCACGAGGCCGGCCTGCCGGGCGCGCTGATCGTGGATTGCAGCCATGCGAACTCCGGCAAGAAGCACACGCGGCAGCAGACGGTGTGGCAGCACATCATCGAGCAGCGCGTGGCGGGCAGCCAGCCGGTCATCGGCGTGATGCTGGAGAGCAATCTGGAGGAGGGCAGCCAGCCGCTGCCGGCCGACTTGAAGCAGTTGCGCTACGGCGTGTCCGTCACGGACGCCTGCCTCGGGTGGAAGGACACGGAGGCGCTGCTGCGGAAGGGTTACGAGGCTTTGGGGCGGCAGCCGTAGCCGCGGTCACCGCCGCTGTTCCGCCAGCCGCTCGACGGCGGTCTCGTAATACAGCTCGGCCATCCGGTTGCCGGACTGCGCTTTCATCGAGCGCTCGGTGAACTCCTTGACCTTCGCCCAGTCCTCCAGTTGCGCGTAGTGCCAGGCGACGTGCGCCAGCGTGAAGCCGCCGTTCGGGTCCAGCTCCAGGGCGCGCAGGAAATGGCGGGTGGCCAGCGGCCGGTTCCCCAGCAGGTCCAGGCACATCCCGTGGCGCAGGCGCGGGTAGGCATCGTAAGGATTCAACGTCCCCGCCCGGTCGAACCACTCCATCGCTTCGGTCGCCAGCTCGGCATAATTGGCGGGGCGGTCCCAGGCCGTCACGCGCAGCACCTCGCCGATGGCGAAGCAGGTTTCCGCGTTCGCCGGTTCCAGCGCGTGCGCCTGACGGAGCAGGTCGAGCTGCACATCCGCGTTCGGAGCCGCGTCCGCGCTGATCAACAAGGTCCGTTCCTGCGCGCGGCGGAAGGCCCCGTGCCACAGCCAGACCGCCACGACCAGCCCGAGCGCGGTGAGCGCCGTCCGGGCGAGCCAGCCCGGGCGCACCCAATGGGCGTCCGTGGCGAAGCGGAGATGGGCGGCGAGCAGGGCCATGAGCACG
Organism: Limisphaerales bacterium; assembly: GCA_009773355.1. Lineage (GTDB taxonomy): Bacteria > Verrucomicrobiota > Verrucomicrobiia > Limisphaerales > SXTU01 > SXTU01. The sequence continues at coordinate 4,031 of WRPG01000049.1, read as the reverse complement.
ACCGCCGCCGTGGCGTTGGCCGGGATGTGGAAGTTGAAGTCCACGACCGCGTGCAGCAGCAGCGACAGCAGCGCGACGGAGCCGCCGAGCACGAAGGCCGCGCGGTTGCTCTGCCGCGCGCGGAAGTCGTCGCCCTCGCGCTGGACATGCCTCCACGCCCGGAACACGCCGAGGAACACCAGCCCGAAGGCCGCCGCCACCAAGGCCGCCCCCACCGTGCCGTAGTCGGCCAGCGTGTCGAGGTAGTCGTTGTGCGCACGGCCTGGACGCGCCTGAACGGCCCCGTCCCGGTGCAGCCGGAACAGGTGGTCGAAATGCCCCGGCCCCGCCCCCCACCAGAAATTCGCCCGCCAGATCTTCACCGCCGCCGGCCAGATGTTGAAGCGCGGGTCGTCCAGCTTGTCCGGGTTCAAGGCCTTGTGCACCCGCTCGGAAGTGGTCTTCACCTCGGCGACAATCCACACCGCCGCCACCGTCAGGCCGACCAGCACCAGCAGCGCGGGCAGCCGCCGGCCGCGCTGGTTCAGGAGCACCGCCAGCAGCACGAGGAGCGACAACGCCGCCGCCGCCCAGCCGCCGCGTGACTCCGTGCTCACCAGTCCGGCAATCATCACCAGCACCGCGTAACCGGCGAGGATGCGCGTGAGATGGCCCAGCCGGCCCGCGAGCAGATACGCCAGCGCCAGCGGCAGGGCGATCTCCAGCAAGCCAGCGAGGTGGTTCGGACAGATGTAGGTGCCGGAACCGCGCCCGGCATAGCTCGCGGGCCGCACGAAGTGCCAGACCAGCTCGGACCGGGTCAGAAACTGGTAGAGCGCATACATCGCCGCGAACGTGGCCACCGCGATGAGCGCGCCGGCAACCCAGTTGGCGGAGTGCTGGCGGTTCAGGTTGTTGAGCGCGATGAAGAAGACCGTCCCGTAGAGGGCGAGCCGGAGCAGTTCGCCGCGCGCCGTGTATTCCACCGCCGCCGCCTGCCCGCGCAGCACGGCGTAGAGGAGCACCGCGGCCACCACCCACGCCAACGGCGGCCACAGCACCGCAACGTCCGCCTGGACCCAGAGGCGGACCAGCCAGAGCAGCAGCATGGCCGCGCCCAGTCCGGCCATGACGGCGAAGAACTCCGCGTGCGTGCCGCCCAACGCCAGCGGGCCGAACACGAGCAGCCCGACCATGAGGACGTGAATCCCCCGCTCGCAAAAGGCCTGCGCTCGCTCCCGCCACATGGGGGCGAAGCTAGGGAACCCGCCGCGCGCGGTCACGCCCTTTTCAGAGGCACGACGGGTTGGTGAATGCCAGCCGGTGAAAGCGGGGAGGCAGGCGTAAAACGTAATGCGTAAGCGGGCACGGGCGTTCGAGGCCCTTACGTTTTACGTTTTACGCCTCACGTCTCCCCTCACCCCACGCGGAATGAAATCCGTTTCACCATCTCCTTGCCGAAGCTGTGCTGAATGCGGTCGAGGATTTCCCGGCGGCGGTAGCGGACGATTTCGTCCAGCCACACGCTGCTGTCCACGTTCACGAAGAGTGTGCCCTTGTGCAGGCCGGCGGGCTGGGCGTGGGCGGTGACACGCGGGTCCATGAGGCTGTTCCAGACCTTGATGATCTCCGCCTCGCCCCGGCGGCGGTCGAGACCAAGCCCCCCCATGACTCCGGGAATCAGCACTGAGAGCGGCTGGCTGTGATTCTTCCCCGCGCTCTCCAGGGCGGCGACATCCACGCGACGCCAGTCGGCGAGCACCCGTTCGCGCGCGGTGGCGGCCCCCTGCCGGGCGAAGGGGCGGTCAGGCCGGGGCGGCTTGCTCATCCACGACGAGGATGTCCTTGGCGGGAATGTCGTAGCCGCCGGAGATGGTTTTGCCGGTGAGGCAGTCACGCACCGGCTTGAAGAACTGCACATGGACCTGCTGCGAGTGGTGGTTGAGCAGGAAGTAGATGCGGTAGTCGCCGCGCGTGCGCATGGACACCTCGACCTGGTCGGGCACGCGCAGCAGCGGGGTGATGCCGCACAACTGCCGCAGCCAGGTGACGAGATCGTGGTAGAAAGGCAGGCTCGACATGGTCCCGACGTAGATGGCCCGGCCCTCGCCGAACTGGTTCATCGTCACGGCCGGCTTGCCCGAGTAAAAATCCTGCGCGTAGGTGCCGAGGATCTGGCACTCGCCCGGCTCGATGATGTCGCACCAGAGCCGCGCGCTGTGCAGGCCGGTGGTGGGGAAACCGCCTTTGATGGTGATGTGGTTCTCCTCGCCCGGCGGCAGGGGGTCGAACTCGACGACCTTGAGGCCAAACATGTCGGTCATCTCATACGGCGGGTCGGTGGCGGCGATGTTGTTCTCGTCCACGAGGCCGGTGTTGAACGTGCCCACGAGCGTGCCGCCGTTGTGGACGTAGAGCCGGAGGATGTCCGCCTCGCCGCCGGCGACCATGTGGAGCGAGGGCGCGATGACGAGCTTGTATTTGGACAGGTCGTCGGTCGGCCGCGCGAAGTCCACGAGGATGTTGCGGTCGTGCAGCGCGCTGTAATAGAGCTGCATGTGCTCGCGCTGGCTGAAAAACTTGTTCGGGCGCATCGGCTGGTTCAGCGCCCAGTCGCTGGCGTGGCTGATGAGGATGGCCACGTCCGCCTGCACCTGCGTGCCGGCGAGCATCGGTTGCAGCGTCTGCAACTCGGTGCCCACCTGCATGACCTCGGTGAACATCCGGTTCTTCGCCAGCCCGTCGTGGGTGAGCACGCCCCCGTAGAACTTCTCCGGCCCGATGCGCGGCATCCGCCAGTAGAAATAAAGCAGGCCGGTCGCGCCGCGCGAGAGGAGCTGGTAGCTGAAGAGCCGCACCACGCCGGGCCGCACCAGCGAGTTCGCCTCGGCCCAGGCGACGTTGCCGGCCTTCTGCTCCATGACCCAGAAGCCCTCCGCCTCGCCGTTCTTCTTCAGCGAGCGCGCGATGTCAATGGTCATCGCGTTCTCCCCGGACTTGTGGCCGACGGCGGCGTCGCTGTCCATCGAGACGAAGTCAATCGCGTCCGCCAGGTCGAAGTGGTCAATCTGCACCGCGTAGGGGCGGATGGTCGTGGTGGTGGGAATCTTCGGCGTGATCTCGCGCAGCAGGTCGGCCTGCATGCGGATGAACGCCACGCAGGTGTCGCTCGAGAAGCGCCGCCAGTCGGTGATGAGCGCCGGATTGTGCGGCGCCGGCGCGGGCAGGGGCATGGGCACCTCCTCGTGCTTGTTGACCACCTGGCCCCAGAAGCGCAGGCCCATGCGCTCGTTGAGCAGGTCCACCGTCTCGTATTTCGCCTTCAGCCACGCGTGCCAGTCGCGCTTCGTCTCGGGATTGAACGCGTATTCCGTGTTGTGCCGGCCCACGCCGTTGTCAATCTGCCATGCGACGATCTCCGGGTGGTCGCCCAGCGCCTCGGCCATCGCGCGCACGACCTTCTTGGAATACTCCCAATACACGTCGCTGTTCATGCAGTAGGCCCGGCGCGTGCCCTCGCGGCGCGGCTGGCCGTTCTCATCCAGCGGGAGAATCTCCGGGTGCTTCTGCAGCAGCCACACCGGCGGCGCGGCGGTCGGCGTGCTCAGGACGATCTTGATGCCGTGCTGCGCGAAGGCGTCCATCGCGCGGCGCAGCCAGGCAAAGTCGTATTTGCCCTCCTCGCGCTCGCACAGCCCCCAGCAGAACTCGCCCATGCGGACGACGTTCATGCCGGCGTGCGCCATCAGTTGCGCGTCCTGCTCCCAGCGGGACTCGGGTTCCTCCGCCGTGCCGTCGAACGGAAAGACCCAGTGCTCCGGGTAATAATCAGCACCGAAATACATGGTTGGTTGGTGGTTGCGCTGACGGCAGGAGGCTAGGCCCAAAAACGAGCGCCTAGCAATCCCAATTTCGGCCCAGTGCCATGAAGCGCCGCAGGTGCCCGCGTTTCATGCAGGGCTGACGCATCAAAATAGTTCAGGTCGCTTTGAGCAGGCGGAGGAGGTAGTCGGGCTTGAGGGCAGCGTTGAGTTGTTTGCCCTTGGCCCCGC
>WRPG01000116.1 GCA_009773355.1 Limisphaerales bacterium | reverse complement strand
CGACGCCGCCAGACGCAAGCGAGCTGGCGCCGTCGCAATCCCGACTACTTCGCCGCGCGTCGCCTCCACGCTCTCGGCGAGCAGAGTGACCCCGAGACGCCGCGCATGCCCCCGCCTTTGCACCGACTTCCCTGGGATCTGGCGCAAGACCAGTTCACCGTCCAAGGAGCTGGTTTCATTGCGCAATTTGGCCGACTTCTCCGGCGCTGCGCGCAAGACCAGATAGTCTCCTATCCCATCGATTCCTCTAAGGTTTCCGACAGAGTTCCCCCCGGCACCGCGAAAGACGTGATCTCGGCTGTGGCAAAGTGCGTAGCCGATGGACCTGGAGCTGCACCAGCTGGACACGCGCTACGCGGCGCTGCGCACGAAAAGCCCGACCCGTGAGCGGCAGCTCGTCGCCTCGCTCGCAGAGCTCGGGCAGCAGCAGCCGATCGTCGTCGTCGCCGGCCAGAGCGCCGAGCGCTACGTAGTAATCGACGGGTACAAAAGGCTGCGCGCCCTCCAAAAGCTCGGGCGCGACACGGTGCGCGCGACGCCGTGGCAGCTCGACGAGGCCGAGGCGCTGATGCTCGAGCGGCTGATGCGGACAAGCGAGGCCGACAGCGCGCTTGAGCAGGGCTGGTTGCTCAAGGAGCTGCGCACGCATTTCGGTCTGTCCTTCGACGAGCTCGCACGCCGCTTCGACAAGTCGAAGAGCTGGGTGAGCCGTCGTGTCGCGCTCGTCGAGGCGCTGCCCGAGCTCGTTCAGGCGCGCGTTCGCGAGGGCGCGATCGGCGCACACGCGGCGATGAAACACCTGGTGCCGTTGGCGCGCGCCAACGCCTGTGACTGCCACGCGTTGGTGACGGCGTTGTCGGGTCTACGGCTATCGACACGCCAGCTCGGCGCGCTGTGCGCCGCGTACACCACCGCACCACCCGAGGTCCGCGCGCGCATTCTCTCCGATCCTGGGCTCTTCCTGCGCGCCCACGCCGCGGCCTCCGGGCCCCCAGAGCAGAGCCCCGCACAGCTCCTCCTTGGCGACCTCGGCGCGCTCAGCGGCCTCGCCCGACGTTGCGCCCGCAGGTTGAGCGACGGACTCGCGGCGCGTCTGTCGCCCGACGAGCGGGCCCTGACCTGGCGTTGTGCCCAGCAGGGCCGCGCCGACACCCAGACGCTGTTTGCTCTCACCGACAAGGAGCTCCGCAATGCTCGACCAGAGCACACGCACGGCCATTCTGCGGCTTCATGAGCAACGCCACGGCAGCCGCGCCATCGCACGAGCGCTCGGTGTCTCGCGCGGCGCGGTGCGCGAGGTCCTCAAGGCCGGCACGACCGCGGTGCCGCCGCTCGAGCGCGCCGAAAAAGCATTGCCGCACAAAGACGATATCGTTTCGCTATACACCGCCTGCAAAGGCAATCTCGTGCGCGTCCACGAGGAGCTCGCCGCCGCCGGTATCGCGCTGTCCTACCAGGCGCTCACTGCGTTCTGTCGGCGCCACGGTATCGGTGAGCCTCCGAAGAAGCCGGCTGGCTCCTATCACTTCGCACCCGGTGAGGAGATGCAGCACGATACCTCCCCCCATGAGGCCCACATCGGCGGCAAGAAACGCAAGGTGCAGACAGCATCCTTGGTGCTCTGCCACTCGCGGCTCTTGTTCATTCAGCTCTACCCGACCTTCAACCGCTTCCTCTGCAAGCTCTTCCTCTCCGACGCCCTGCACTACATCGGCGCCGTCTGTACCCGGTGCATGATCGACAACACCCACGTCGTGGTGCTGCACGGCACAGGCAAGGACATGCTGCCCGTTCCTGAGATGGAAGCGTTCGCCGAACGCTTGGGCTTTGGGTTCGCGGCGCACGAGAAGGGCGACGCCAACCGCTCGGCGCGCGTCGAACGCCCGTTCCACTTCATCGAGAACAACTTCCTCGCGGGCCGGTCATTCACCGACTGGGAGCACGCCAATCGCGAAGCACGGCTCTGGTGCGACAAGGTCAACGCCACGTTCAACCACCACCTGCACGCCAGCAGACGCGAGCTCTTCGCCGCCGAGAGAGCCCACTGTAAGCCTCTGCCGAGCTGGACCCCAGAGGTCTACGCCCTGCACCAGCGCATCGTGGATCTCGAAGGCTACGTCAGCATCCACACCAACCGCTACTCGGCGCCGTACCAGCTCATCGGGCGACAGGTGGAGGTGCGCGAGACCAAAGACCGCATCCTCATCTACCATGGCCCGCGCGAGGTGGCGGCGCATCATCGGGTGGTCGACGCGGCCGACGCGCGTGTGACAGCAGCCGAGCATCGACCGCCGCGCGGCGAAGGCCACAAGGTCCGAGCTCAGCCGCCCGAAGAGCTGGAGCTCGTACGTGTCGCGCCGGAGCTTGGCGAGTATGGCCGGTCGATCAAGCACCGTCGGGGGGTTCTGGCGCTGCGGGGCTTGTTGCGGCTGGTGCGCGAGTATCCGCGCGCGCCGCTCGTTGCGGCCATCGACACCGCCCAGGCCTATGGCCTCTACGACATCGCCCGGCTCGAGCGCATGGTGCTGCGCAACATCCGACGCGACTATTTCACCGTGGGAGGCAGTGATGAATGACGATATCGAAGAGCTGCTACGCGCCCTGCGCCTGCGCAAGATCGCCGAGATCCTAGACGCCGAGCTGGCCACCGCGGACCAGAAGGAGCTGTCCTATCGGGAGCTCTTGGCGCGACTCTTCCGCGCCCAGTGGCATCAACGGCAAGAGGACGCGCTGGCCTGGCGCATCGATCGCGCCAAGCTGCCGGAGCGGTGGACCCTCGAAACGTTCCCCTGGAAGAAGCAGCCGGCGGTGTCGCAGAAGCAGATCCGCAACCTCGCAGAGCTGGAGTTCATCGGGAAGGCCGAGAACATCGTCTTCATTGGACCCACAGCGGTCGGCAAGTCGGGGCTGGCGATGGGCTTGCTCATGAAGGCTCTCCAGAACGGGCACCGCGCTCTCTTTGTGCCTGCCCAGGATTTGTTTGACGAGATGTATGCATCACTGGCGGACCGCTCGTCGCGGCGCCTTCTCAATCGCCTGGCGCGCGTCGACGTGTTGGCCATCGATGAGCTTGGGTACTTGAATCTCCGGCCCGAGCAAACCAACATCTTTTTCAAGCTCATGGAGGAGCGGTACCGAAGCAAGCCCACGATCATCACCACCAACCTCGAGTACGAGGAGTGGCACAACTTCCTGGGCAACAAGGCACTGGTCGAGGCGCTTCTCAGTCGCCTACGCCATCAGTGCCACACCATCCGCATCAGCGGACCGTCGCTGCGCGACCCCCAGGGCTGAACGGCGCTCAGGCTGCTGCGCCAGCGCGTCGCCGCGCTCTTTCCACGATCGGTGCTCTGGACCTGGGTCATTTCTCACGAGCAGAGACGGGTCAGTTCTGACGAGCGGCGAAGCGGCAGAGCATGGCGGCGCGAGGGTGAGCCCGTTCGTGGGCTACGTCCGACAGGAACTCGCCTGGCGGCAACGCTGAGCAGAAGTACGGCGGCGCACTGTGTT
>WRPG01000048.1 GCA_009773355.1 Limisphaerales bacterium | reverse complement strand
GCCCTGGCCCGCCTCGCCGCCACCGGCGGCGCCCAGGCCGCCGGCGACGAATCCGTCTTCGCCCGCGGCCGCGAGCACGAGATCCGCCGCTCCGAGAATCTCGCCGCCGGCCTCCCGGCCGAGGGCGAGGCCCACGCCACCCACAAGCCCGCCGGCCGGCACGACTACCGCGAGCCGAACCTGGAGACCCCCGAGGAGGTCAACGCCGAGGAGGGCGACTTCAAACCCGTCGAGGTCAAGGAACAGCCCAAGGGCTTCATCGCCTCCATCAAGCACGCGGCCCAGAAGGTCGTCACCAAGGTCAAGAAGCTGATGAAGCCCGAGGTCAAGGTCCACAAGGAGGTCATCATCAACTCCGAGTCCCTCGAAACCCGCGTGGCCGTCCTCGAGGACGGCCGCCTCGAGGAGTTCACCATCGAGCGCACCACCGAGGAGCGCCTCGTGGGCAGCATCTACAAGGGGAAGATACGCAACCTCGAGGACGGCCTTAAGGCCGCCTTCGTGGACATCGGTTTCGACAAGAACGCCTTCCTGCACTACTGGGACATCGTCCCCAGCAATCTCGACAGCGGCGTCGAGGTCGTCGAGCGCGAGCGCAAGGCCCCCCCGAAGGACCGCCCCAAGGTCACGCAGAAGGACATCCCCAAGCTTTACCCCAAGGGCAGCGACATCATCATCCAGGTCACCAAAGGCCCCATCGGCACCAAGGGACCCCGCGTCACCACGCACCTCGCCCTCCCCGGCCGCTTCCTCGTGCTCCTGCCCAACTCCGACCAGTCCGGCGTCTCCCGCAAGATCGAGCACGGCGAGGAACGCCAGCGCCTCAAGAAGATCGTCCGCAAGCTCAACATCCCCGACGGCATGGGCGTCATCATCCGCACCGCCGGCGAGGGCCAGCAGGAGCGCTACTTTATCCGCGACCTCGCCTTCCTCCTCGAGGAATGGAAGGCCGTCCAGGAGCGCATCGAAAAGCAGCCCGCCGCCACCTGCGTCTTCCAGGAGCCGGACCTCATCGAACGCACCGTGCGCGACTTCCTCACGGAGGACGTGGAGCGCATCGTCATTGACAACGGCAAGCAGTTTGAGCGGATGCAGGCCATGATCTCAAAGGTCTCCAAGCGCTCCATCACCAAGGTCAAGCTCTACAATGAGTCCCAGCCCGTCTTCGACCGGTTCGGCATCTCCCGCCAGCTCGAGGCCGCCTTCTCCCGCCAGGTCCCCCTCAAGAGCGGCGGGTATCTCGTCGTGGACGAGACGGAGGCCCTCGTGGCCATTGACGTCAACACCGGCAGCCATAAGAGCAAGGACCCGGACAAGGACAAGGAACAGACCATCACCAAGGTCAACCTCGAGGCGGCCGAGGAGATTGCCCGTCTGCTCCGCCTCCGCAACCTCGGCGGCCTCATCGTCCTGGACTTCATTGACATGCGGCACCGCCGGGACCAGCAGAGCGTCTATGCGCGCGTCAAGGACGGCCTGCGCCGCGACAAGGCCAAGACCCACATCCTGCCCATCTCCCAGTTGGGCCTCATGGAGATGACCCGCCAGCGCCACACCGAGAGCATCCGCGCCACCGTCTATCAGGACTGCCCGTATTGCAAAGGCCGGGCCAAGGTGAAAAGCCCCCTCACCATGAGCGTCGAGATCCAGCGCAAGCTCCAGCAGATCCTCAAGGGCAGGCCCCGCACCGACGAGGACTTCCAGCTCCGCGTCGTCTCCCATCCCGCCGTGCTCGACCGCCTGCGCAAGGAGGACGAGCAGATCCTCATCGAGATGGAGAAGAAGTTCTTCGGCAAGCTCACCTTCCGCGCCGACCCGGCCTTCCACGCCGAGCAGTTCAAGATCCTCAACGCCATCACCAACGAGGAACTCGCCACCGTCGGCGGCTGAACCGGTGCCACGCAGTCGGAGCGCCGGCTTCCAAGCCGGCTTGACGCGTTGGGACAATTGCCGGCTGATCTTGGCCAGCGCTGGCAGCGGTCATTGCACGGTGCGCGAACAACTGCGGGATGCCACGCGCTCCCGACTCATCACAGCTTAAGCCGGCTTGGAAGCCGGCGCTCCGACCGCACGCGTCGAGGACAACGAAGTCGCTTGGGCAGGGCGCGGTGTCCTCACCGCGCCGGGGAGGGGCAGCGGCGGGCGGGGAAGTTACCGATTCCACCAATCCATGTAACGGATAATCAGTTCTTGGATGTTTTCCGGGAGGGGATCAAGCGGTAGGTAGATGAACATCGCGGCCTCGGGGAGATGATGCCTTTCTACCAACCAACACACTGGCCCTGTGCTCAATACATACAGCACCGGCATGAGGATGGCCCACACGAGCCAGCTCACCCACGGATTCTTCGGGCCTTCCGGCGCTTCACCCGCTTCTTTCTGGTCTGGCGGGGTGTCGCTCATGCAAGGGTTGGCCGAGGATCAGAGGGCGTGTTCCCGGTGCCAGGGGGTGGTCTGTTCGTAGGCGTGCGCGAGGCGCAGGAGAGTTTCCTCTCCGAAGGGTTTGCCCAAGAGCTGCAACCCGATGGGGAGTTTCGCGTTCCGCGTTCCGCGTTCCGCGTTGGGGGCGAAGCCGCAGGGGAGGCTCAGGCCGGGGATGCCCGCCAGGTTGCAGCCAATGGTGAAGATGTCCGAGAGATACATCTGGAGCGGGTCGCCGGCCTTCTCGCCCAGCCGGAACGCGGGCGTGGGGGTGGTGGGCGTGATGATGGCGTCCACCTGCTCGAAGGCGCGCAGGTAGTCCTGCCGGATGAGGGTGCGCACTTTCTGGGCGCGCAGGTAATAGGCGTCGTAGTAGCCGCTGCTGAGGACGTAGGTGCCGAGGATGATGCGGCGCTTCACCTCGGCCCCGAAGCCGGCGCCGCGGGTGTTGCCATACATCTTGAAGGGATCGTCACCGTCCACGCGCGCGCCATAGCGGACGCCGTCGAAGCGGGCGAGGTTCGCGGAAGCCTCGGCGGTGGCGATGATGTAATAGACCGCGACATCGTGGTCGGTGTGGGGCAGGGAGACTTCCTGGACGGTGGCCCCGAGGGATTGAAGGTGCGTGACGGCGGCGTCCACGGCGCGTTTCACCTCGGGGTCGAGGCCGCCCACCATGAACTCCTTGGGCAGCCCGAGGCGGAGGCCGCGAATATCGCCGGTGAGCGCCTGGGTGTAGCGGGGGACGGGCTGCGGTATGCTGGTGGCGTCGCGGGGGTCGTGGCCGCTGATGACTTCGAGCACCGTCGCGGCGTCGCGCACATCCTTCGTGAAGGGGCCGATCTGGTCCAGCGAGCTGGCGAAGGCCACGAGTCCGTAACGCGAGACGCGCCCATAGGTGGGCTTCATCCCAACGCAGCCGCACAGCGCGGCGGGCTGGCGGATGGACCCGCCGGTGTCGCTGCCCAGCGACGCGATGCACTCGTCCGCCGCGACGGCCGCCGCGCTGCCACCAGACGAACCGCCGGGGATGCGCGAAGTGTCCCAGGGGTTGCGCGTGGTCTGGAAGGCGGAGTTCTCGGTCGAGCTGCCCATGGCGAACTCATCCATGTTGAGCCGGCCAAAGATGATGGCCCCGGCGGCCTTCAGGCGCGTTACAACGGTGGCGTCGTAGGGTGAGGTGAAGCTGCCGAGGATGCGGGAGGCGCAGTTAAGCGGCTGGTCCTTGACGGCGAGCACGTCCTTGAGCGCGATGGGGACGCCGAGGAGTGGTTGCGCAGAGAAATCCGCGCCGGCGGCGATGGCCTGGTCCGCCGCATCCGCCTGGGCGAGCGCGTCGGTCGGGCTGAGGCTGAGGAAGGCCTTGATGTCGCCATCCACGCGGGCGACCTGGTCGAGGCACGCCTGCATGGCGTCACGGGCAGAGACCTCGCGGCGGGCAAGGCGGGCGGTGAGTTCGGAGATGGTGAGGCGGTGAAGCACGGGGCGTGAGGCGTAAGACGTGAACGCGCGAAGGAAGCGAAGGGCTACTCGACGACCTTGGGCACGACGAAGAGGCCGCTGGCGCGCTTGGGAGCGTTGCGGAGGGCGTCGTCGTTCGAGAGGCCGGGACGCACCTCGTCGGCACGGAAGACATTAACCATCGGGAAGGCGTGGGCGGTCGGCTCGACACCGGCCACGTCCACTTCCTTGAGCTTCTCGATGTAGCCGAGGATGTTGCCAAGCTGCGCGCCGAGCTGCTGTTCCTCCTCCGGCGTGAGCTTGAGCCGGGCGAGATGCGCGACGTATTTGATGTTGAAGTCAGGTGCGGACACGGAGCGGGAAGCTAAAGTTCAGGGGGCAAAGTTCAAGGTTCAAAGTCGGACGGAGCGCAGGTGTCCAACCTGCGAGTTGCTCGTCAGCAGAAACGCGCAGGTTGGACACCTGCGCTCCAACCGGAATCACTCCTCGTCAAACTTCCGCTGGAACAAGTCCTCAATCTCCGCCGTGGCCTGCGCGGCGTCCTTGCCGCTGGCCTCCATCATGAGCTTGCTGCCGGGGCCGGCGGCGAGCATGAGCAGGCCCATGATGCTCTTGCCGTTGATTTTCTCGCCGTCCTTTTCCAGGAAGATGTCGCATTGGTAGCGGCTGGCGATCTTGACGAACATCGCCGCCGGCCGCGCGTGAATGCCGACCTTGTTGGCGACGACCAGCTCCCGGGTGATCACCCCGTCGCCGGCCTTGTCCTTCGCTGCGCTCATCTCTGGCGCTGAAGGATGGGTCAATCCACGCGGTGAGGAAAGCGTTTTCACAGACCGCGCGGCGTGGCCGCCATCTGGGACATGAGCCGGTCGTTGAGTTCCTTGGCGGGATTGTGCCCGGCGCGACGGAGCTTGACGTGCAGCGCGGCCACCTCGATGAGCCGCGCCAAGTCGCGACCAGGGCGCACCGGGATGGTCACATGCGGGATTCTGACGCCGAGGATTTCCTGGAACTCCTGCTCCATGCCGAGCCGGTCAATGTCCTTCACCTCGTCCCACGCCTTGAGCGTCACCACGAGGTCAATGCGCTTCTCGCCGCGAATGCTCTTCGCGCCGAACATCGCCGCCACGTTCACGATGCCGATGCCGCGAATCTCCATGTGGTTGCGGGTCAATTCGGAACTGGTGCCCACGACCTCGCGCCCGTCCACGAGTGTCACGCGGGTCATGTCGTCGGACACGAGACTGTAGCCGCGCTCGATGAGGGCGAGGATGCTCTCGCTCTTGCCGATGCCGCTGTCGCCGCGGATGAGCACGCCCACGCCGTGGATGTCCACCATGCTGCCCATCTCGCTGCCGCGCGGCGCGAAGAGCATCTCCAGCGCGAGCGTGGCCTGGTTGATGAACTTCATCGTGATGAGCGAGGACTTGAGCACCGGCACGTCCTTCGCCTCGGCGGCGCGCAGGCAGTCGCGGTCGGGCGCGAGGTTGCGGCAGAAGACCACGCACGGCAGCGGGTAGCTGAAGAGCAGCTCATAGCGCTTCCGCCGCTCCTCGCGCGGCAGTGTCTTGAGATAAGTCATCTCGGCGTGACCCATGACCTGCACGCGATGGCGGGCGAAGTATTTCGTGTGCCCGGCCAGCGCGAGGCCGGGCCGGTTCACGGTAGGCTCGCGGATGACGCGTTTGAGGCCGACCGCGCCGCCCAGCAGCTTCAGGTCAAGCCGGCTGGAATGGTCGGTGTAGAACCGCTCGACGGTGATGGTTTCGCGGGGCATGGCGTGTGATGAACTGTGACGGAGTGTGTCATGCGCCGGGTCGCGAAGCAACCGTAGGAGACGACGTGAGGAGGCTCACTTCAAACGCGGAACCCGGAGCGTGGAATGCGGAACAGAGCATCAGAGACTCCTCGCGTCGTCTCCTACGCGCCGGCCAGTCGGTCGAACTTCGCCGCGAGCGCGAAGTCCTTTTCCGTCAGGCCGTCGGCGTCGTGCGTCGTGAGTGCGAGCGTCACTTTGTTCCAGCGGATGTCCATGTCCGGGTGATGCCACGCCTTTTCCGCCGCGCTGGCGACGGCGTTCACGAACTTCATCGCGACGATGAAGTCCTTAAACTCGAAGGTGCGCGAGATGACGGACGCCTTGCGCCGCCACTGCGGGACGCCGGGCAGCGCGGCTTTGATTTGAGCGGGGGAGAGTTTGGCCATGGCAGAACATTGCCCCGTCGGGCCGAGCGGTCAACCGGCGGCAATCCTTCGCGCCACCCAGCCGGCGGCGGCGAAACCGAAAGTCCCCGTCACGAATGACGCCGAGCCGTAACCCCATTCGCAGTTCAGGCGCGGTGAGTCCGGCTCACCGACTGCGCTCGCGCAGTCCGCCGGCGCTGGTGCAATCGGTGCCTCTGGTGAGAACACTGCTGTCACGCCGAGCTGCTTCCCGGTCGCCGGAAACCCATGTTCCTTGCGCAACCGCTTGCGCACCTCCGCCAGCAAGCGGTCGTGTGTCACATTCGCGAGATCGGCCACGCGAACCGCCGTCGCGTCCAGCCGCCCGCCCGCCGCGCCGCAGGAAATGACCGGCAGCTTCCGCTCGCGACACAGCGCCAGCAGCCGGCACTTGTTCGAGACCGAATCAATTGCATCCACCACGAAGCCGAAGTTCGGCGCAAGCAGCCGCGCCGCGTTCGCCTCGGTGAAGAACTCCGCGACCGCCGTCACGCGGCACTCCGGGTTGATGAGCCGCACGCGCTCCGCCATCACGTCCACCTTGGCGCGGCCCACTGTGCCGTCGAGTGCATGAATCTGCCGGTTGATGTTCGTCACGCAGACTTCATCGAGGTCAATCAGCGTCAATGCTCCAACTCCCGAGCGCGCCAGCGCCTCCACCGTCCACGAGCCGACGCCGCCGATGCCCACCACGCAGACATGCGCGGCGCGCAACCGCTGCAAGCCGTGCGCGCCCACCAGCCGCGCGATGCCGCCGAATCGCTCGCCGCTCATTCGGACTTCCGGTTCAGCTTGCACTCCAGGCACTCGGCGATGCCCAGCTCGTGCAGCTTCTCCAGCGCGCGCTGGAAGAACAGCGTTTGCGCTGCTGCCGCGCCCTCGCCGCCGCCACCGCCGGAGAGCGCCGCGACCTTCTTCGCCTTGGCTATCAAGTCGGCGCGTTCTTTCGCCAGTGATTCGGCACGCTTGGCGGCGGCGGCGCGGTCGAAGTATTTCCGGCCTTCAATCCACGTCTGCTCGCAAACGGTGTTGTAGGCCAGCGGCGAGTGCGACCAGATCGCGAAGTCGGCGTCCTTACCCACTTCGAGCGAGCCGACCCACTTGTCCACGCCAAGCTGCTTGGCCGGGTTCAGCGTCACGAACTTCAGCGCCTCGGTCTCCGGCGTGCCGCCGTATTTCACTGCCTTCGCCGCTTCGAGATACATGCGCCGCGCCAGCTCGGAGGAGTCGGAGTTGAATGACATCGTCACGCCCCGGTCGCGCATCAGGCTGCCCGCGTAGGGAATCGCGTCCCACACCTCGAACTTGTAGGCCCACCAGTCCGTGAAGCACGAGCCGCCCGCGCCGTGCTTCGCGATTTCGTCGGCGACCTTGTAGCCCTCGAGCACATGTTGAAGCGTCGCCACGCGCACACCGAACTGCTCGCAGACGCGGAGGAACGCGAGAATCTCGTCGCCGCGATAGCTGTGGCAATGGATGAGCCGCGTCCCGTTGAGAATCTCGCCGAGCGCCTCCAGTTCCAGATTCGTGCGCGGCGGCACGCCGCCTTTCCGGCGATACTCGGACCATGCGTCCAGATACTGCCGCGCGGCGGTGAAACGGTTCACGTAAAACGTCGGCACGCCCATGCGCGACTGCGGGAACCGCGTGGTGTTCCGGTCGCCCCAGTTGCTCTGCTTCACGTTCTCGCCGAGCGCGAACTTGATGCCCGCCGGCGCGTTCGTGAACTTCAGCCCCTCCGGCCCCGCGCCGAACCGCAGCTTGATGACGCTGTTCTGCCCGCCGATGGGATTGGCCGAGCCGTGGAGCAGGTTCGCCATCGTCAGGCCACCGGCGAGCTGCTGGAACAGGTTCTCCGTCTCCGAGTTCACCACGTCGGCGATGCGCACCATCGCGGTCGAGGGCAAGGTGCCTTCGTTGACGCCGCCGAGAATCGCCGTGTGGCTGTGGGCATCAATGAGGCCGGGCGTGAGATGCTTGCCGGTCGCGTCAATGACCATGGTGTCCGAGCTGACATGCAGCCGAGCGAGCGTCACCTTGCTCAACGACGGATGCTTGCTGATGGCTTCGACCTTCCCGTTGGTGAAGCGCACGTCCATGCCTTCGAGCCGGCCGGCGGGGCCGCAGGTCCAGACGGTGGCGTTGAGCACGATGACGGTCTTGGGCCAGGCCAGCCAGCCGCGCGAGGCATTGGGCGGCTGCGCGATGCGCTGCTTTTGGAGCGCGGTGAGTTCGGTCTTTTTCGTGGCGGGGACACTCTTGTCCCCTTTCAGCGCGCCCTCCTTCCCGTCGTAGGAGACGACGTGAGGAGTCTCTGACTTTTTCTCTGACGGGGGCGTGGTGGTCTTTGAAGTGAGCCTCCTCACGTCGGCTCCTACGGGGTTCTTGGCCGGCTGCGTCTCGAAGGGCACGCCGTCAATCCATACCTGCCGCACCTTCGCGTCGGCGTCGAAGTAGCCCGCGCCTTCGACCACGGTGAGGTTCGCGATCTTTCCCTTCTCAATCGTCCCCAGCCGATCCGCAACGCCACAGAGCTTCGCGGGAATGGTCGTGAGCGCTGCCAGCGCGTCGGCCTCGGACAAGCCCCGGTCGAGCGCGAGGCGGAGGTTTTTGCGGAAGATTTTCCGGTCCGCGAGCGCGTGCGTGGTGAGCGCGACTTCAAGGCCCTGCTGCCGGAGCAACGCCGCGTTCTCCGCCGCCCAATCCCACTGGCGGAGCTGGTCGAGCGAGACATCCAGCCAGTCGTCCTCGTCCGGCAGCTTCGGCGCGGAGGGCAGATTCAGCGGCACGATGAACGGCGCGTTGACGGCTTTCATCAAGTCCGGCCGTCGCCACTCATGACCGCTGGCGACCACGGCGAAGTTCAGCCCGATTTCCCGCGCGAGCCGCGCCGCGCGGTCGCCCATCAGCACGCTGCCCGGCTCGAAGACGACGGACGCTTCCTTGCTCAACACTGGCGCGAGCGCGTCGAGCGCGGGGTTGAGGTCGGGACGTTTGCGGGCGGTGGGCTTCGCGCGGTAGTCGGCCTGGTCCAGCACATAGTGACGCGCGTCGGCGAAAGTTTGGCGCACGACGGCAATCGTGCCCATGAGCGACTTGGGATAAACCTCCTGCGACTCGAAGGCGATGTGTTGGTGCGTGTCGGCGCGGAGAATCGCCTCGTTCGGCGGCGCGTCGCTGAGGTTCACGAACGCGCTGGTGCCACGGAGAATTCCCTTCGCAGGGACGACGTTGCCGGCCGTGAAGCCGAGTCCGCGCAATCCTTCGAGCGTCTTGCCCGCCGGCGTGTAGCCCGCCGCGACCCGCGCGTGTGGCGTGACGCTCGCGACCTCGTAGCCCGCGCCGGGTTGAAGTCGCGCCTTCTCCTGGCTCTCGACGCCGAGGAAGCCGATGCCGCTCGTCAGGCCGTCAATCGGGTCAATGTGCGTGGTCGAGACCGGCGCGTTCGTGCTGGTGATGCTGAGATACGCGTCAATGAAGCCGGCGTAGATGACGGTGTTGCTCGCGGGCCACACGCGCGCATCGGCGGGCACGGGCAGGCTGCGCCCGGCGGCTTCAATGAGGCCGTCGCGGAGGATGACGGTCGCGTTGGTCAGCGCGGTGGTGGGATTGAGGAATACCTTTGCCCCGACGAGCGCGTGGACGCCGGGCGCTTTCGGGCGATGGCCGGGCGGGAGCAAATCCGCCGCGCGGACGGCGAACGGGACGAGCGCCAGACAAACGCAGGCGAGGCGGGCAAAGGCGGTGCTCATTGAGGCGGGGTTATGGCTGGCGGCGAAGGCTTCTTCAATCCGAAACCACGAGCGTGCGGACTGAACCACTGACCGGCACTGACCGGCACTAATCTGAATTGAGAATCCGCTCCCATTAGTGCGGGTTAGTGCAGGTCAGTGGTTCCAGCGCTTCCTCCGGTCAAATGCGGATTTGTCAGCGGCGCGGGTTGTGGCACATTCCCGGCAGCAAACCCATTTCGCCGCGCCATGAAAACCTTCCCGACTGGCCTCTGCACGCCGCCTTCGCCCGCCGACCTGTTCCGCACCCGCCGCGAGTTCCTCGCCCAGTCGGGGCTGGGCTTCGGTGCGGTGAGCCTCGCTGCGCTCACGGGCCTCGGCCTCATGCCCGCGCTGCCGGGACAGGCCGCCGAGGTCAACTCCACCTCGCCGCTTGCGCCGAAGAAGCCGCACTTCCCGGCCAAGGCGAAGCGCGTGCTGCACATCTTCGCGCAGGGCGCGCCGTCGCACATTGACACTTGGGATCCGAAGCCGGAGCTGGCGAAGTTCGATGGCAAGTCTCTGCCCAACGGCGGGACGGGGTTCGGCTCGCCTTTCCAGTTTCCGAAGCAAGGCAAGTCCGGTCTGGAGATCAGCGAGGTCTGGCCGGCGTTGAGCCAGCACGCGGACAAGCTCGCGGTCATCCGCTCGACCTACACGGACATCCCGGCGCACGATCAGGCGACGATCTTCATGAACACCGGCTCGCTGCGCTTCTCGCGGCCGAGCGTCGGCGCGTGGACGCTCTACGGACTCGGCAGCGAGAACCAGAGCTTGCCCGGCTTCGTCGCCCTCTCGCCCGGCAACGTGGACGCGCAGAACCTCCGCTCGGCGTTTCTGCCCGGCGCGTTTCAAGGCACGGCGGTCAACTCCACGCGCAACCGGCCGGAGGAACTCATCGAGAACATCCGCAACAAGTTCGTCTCCCTACCCGAGCAACGCCGGCAGCTCGACCTCTTGCATCAGCTCAACGAAGTTCACGCGCAGAAGATGCGGAAGGACGGCCAGCTTGAGGCGCGCTTGCAGGCGTATGAACTGGCGTTCCAGATGCAGATGGAGGCGGTGGATGCCTTCGATCTCACGAAGGAGCCGCAGGCCATGCACGACCTCTACGGCACGAACACGCAGCAGGGCCGGCAGATGCTCATCGCGCGGCGGCTGCTGCAAAAGGGCGTGCGCTTTGTGCAGGCGTGGCACGGCGGCTGGGACCATCACAACAACATGGTCACCGCCATGCGCAACACGGCGGGTGCAATTGACCGGCCTTTCGCCGCGCTGCTCACCGACCTCGCGCAGCGCGGGATGCTCAACGACACCCTCGTCATCTGGGGCGGCGAGTTTGGCCGCACGCCGGCGGCGGATGGCAACGCGATGGGCAACCCCGGCCGCAACCACAACGCCAAGGCGATGAGCGTCGTGCTCGCGGGCGGCGGTGTGAAGGGCGGCGTGGCGCACGGCCAGACCGATGAACTCGGCGCGGCGGCGGTGGAGGACAAGGTCCACATCCACGACCTGCACGCGACCATCCTGCACCTGCTGGGCTTCGAGCACGAGAAGCTGACCTTCCGCCACAACGGCCGCGATTTCCGCCTGACGGACGTGTATGGCAACGTGGTGCGGCAGGTGGTGGCGTGAGCAGGGTCACGATGGATGAATCAGCTCCACTACGGCATCACGTCCAAGCCCACTTCACGCGGCTGCATGGGTTTTTCGTCACGTTCATGGTTCTGCTCGCGCTGTTCGGCTCGGCGCTCAACGCGTTCGCTTTTTACCTCGCGCTGCACGAGCGGGGCGATTCCGGAGCGATGGCCATGTTCGCGACGGCTTGGTTGAACCTGGCCTTTCCCTTCGGTGCTGCCTGCGTGTTGATTCATCACGCCACGCCGGGCGCTGCCAAACGTCGCGCCAACTTCCCGAAGTGGCTCGAGATTGCCTTTTGGCTCAACTCAGTCGGCTGGTTCGCCTTTGCGCTGGAACAATGGCGCGTCGAATTCGGCTCTTTCACGCATCACCTCTGGTGGCTCGCGTGGCTGTGGAGTTGAGGCCCGTCGGCTTGGTTCGTTTTGGAGCGCGGCCTTCGGGGTGCAGAATCGTGCGCGTGGCGGCCGGCTTTCCGACGCACTTTTCCGCTCCCGCTGGCCAAGTCTGAGCGAATCGCGCTCCGGTCACTCCTTCGTGATCACTTCGTCCAGATTCAACAGCAGGCTGCACAGGCCGGTCCAGGCGGCGTGTCCGGTGGCGTCGAGCGTTTCGTTGCGCTTGGATTCACCGACGGCGAGGAGTTTCAAGGCGGCTTCCTTGTCGGCTGTGTATTGGGTGCGCAGCCGGCTGAGGCTGGCGGTGAGAACTTGCTTCTCCGTCGCGCTGGGCTTGCGCGCGGTGGCGAGGCGGAAGGCGTGTTCCAGCCTCGCTTCGTCCGACGCGTTGCCGGTGAGCAACACGCGCTCGGCCATTGCGCGGGCGGCCTCGACATAGGTGATGTCGTTGAGCGTGGCGAGGGCGTGGAGCGGGGTGTTCGTGCGCGGTGTCTTCACGGCGCAGTTCTGTCGGGTGGCCACATCGAAGAAAATCGTCGGGCCGACGATGCGCCGCCAGAAGACATAAACGCTGCGGCGGTAGAGCGCGTCGCCCTTGTCCTGCACGTAGCGCTTGTTGCCGAAAGTGGCATCCTCCCAGATGCCGGACGGCTGATAGGTCTTCACCGGCGGGCCGCCGAGTTTCTCGACGAGTAATCCACTGGCGGCGAGCGCTTGGTCGCGGAGCATCCACGATGGGAGACGGTAACGCGGGCCGCGCGCGAGGAGGCGGTTTTCGGGGTCGAGTTGATACAGTGTGTCCGAACCCGTCCGCCTCCTGACCTCGGCGGCTACGGGGGCGTCTTTCGAGGACTGCCGGTAAGTCGCGCTGGTCACGATGGTGCGGACGAGCTGCTTCACATCCCAGCCGGTGCGGACGAACTCGGTGGCGAGCCAGTCGAGCAGCTCGGGATGCGACGGCTTCTCGCCCTGAACGCCGAAGTCCTCGGCGGTCTTCACGAGGCCGGTGCCGAAGAACTGCTGCCAGAAGCGATTGACCGTGACGCGGGCGGAGAGGGGGTTCTGCGGAGAAACCAGCCAGCGCGCGAGGTCCAACCGATTCGCAGAAGACGACGTGAGGAGTCTCTGACTTGAGTTCGAGTTGCGTGTTACGGGTTGCGTGTTTGAAGTGAGACTCCTCACGTCGTCTCCTACGGGGGAGCGGAGCGTTGCCGGAAACGCCGCCGTCGTCTTCTCGCCGGGCTTGTTGTAGGCCCCGCGCACGAGCATAAAGGTCTCGCGCGGCTGCTTCATGTCCTCCATCACCATCACGCGGGGGATGGACTTGTTAAAGTCGTCGCGCGCCTCCATCGCTTTGACAAGCTGGTTGAGCAGTTGCGCGTGCTCGCGTGGTTCCTTTTCCGCCCGGAACTTCGCGAGGCCGCGTAGCTGCGTGAGGTTCCGCGACGCGCCCTTCTGCTTCAGCGCGGCGAATGGCTCGGCGGGGTAGTCCTTCACGCCGGGCGAGTCGGATGACGGCTTGCCTTCCGGGCGCGGGAAGACGGTCAGCTCCAGCTTGTCCGCCTGCTCGCCGAGGCGCCTCACTTCCTCGCCGAGCGACTTGAGCTTCTCGACCTGCTCCGGCGTGGTGAAGTCCATCACCGGGGCCGTCTGCGGGCTGCCGCCGCCGCCGGTGATGGGCGTCTGGTTGAAAAACGCGACGAGGCCGTAGTAGTCGCGCATCGTGTAGGGGTCGAACTTGTGGTCGTGGCAGCGCGTGCAGTTCATCGTCGCCGCGAGCCAGACGGTGCCGACGGTCTCGGCCTGATCGAAGAGATACTCGATGCGGTTCTCCTCCGCGATGCGTCCGCCCTCGCCGTTGATCATGTGGTTGCGGACGAAGCCCGTGGCGAGCTTCTGATCGCGCGTGGCGTCGGGTAGCAGGTCGCCGGCGAGCTGCCAGATCGTGAACTGGTCGAAGGGAAGATTCTCGTTGAAGGCCCGCACGGCCCAATCGCGCCACGGCCACATGGTGCGCTCCTGGTCGCCCTGGTAGCCGTTGGAGTCCGCGTAACGCGCCGCGTCGAGCCACTCCCAGACCATGCGCTCGCCGTAGCGCGGGCTGGCGAGCAGGCGGTCCACGACGGCCTCGTAAGCCTTGGGGGATTTGTCCGCGAGGAAGGCGTCCACCTCGGCGGGCGTGGGCGGCAGGCCGGTGAGATCGAGCGTCACGCGGCGGATGAGCGTCTCGCGCGGGGCTTCGGGCGAGGGGCGGAGGCCGTCCTTCTCCAGGCGGGCGAGGATGAAGGCGTCCACTGGGAAAACGGAGTGATGGAGTGGTGGAGTCGTGGGGTGGCGCGGACCAACACTCCTTTGCTCCACTACTCCAGCGCTCCGCTTGACCTCCGGCACCGGCGGACGTGTCGGCGGCGTGAATGCCCAGTGCGTCGCGTAGGGAGCGCCCGCGTCAATCCACCGGCGCACCGTTTCAATCTGCGCGGGCGTGAGCGTCTTCTTGGACTTCGGCGGCGGCATCACGTCGTCCGCGAGCTTGGTGACGAGGCGTTTGAAGAGGTCGCTCTGCGCGGCCTTGCCGGGGACGACGATGGGCTTGGTCGTGCGGAGCAGGCCGTCCTTCGTGTCGAGGCGCAGCTTGGCCTCGCGGGCCTTCTCGTCGGGGCCGTGGCACTGGAAGCAGTTCTCGGAGAGGATGGGCAGCACGTCGCGGTTGAAGTCCACGGCCGACTTGGGAGTGGGCGCGGCGAAGACGGGCGACACGACCGCGAAGGCGACGAGGGCAAATGATCTACGGCGGAGGTGGGCGAGTCGGATCATCGTGATTCAGGAATCAGACGCGAGTGTAGCGGCGGGGCATGAGGGGAAAAAGCGGGAAGTTTCACCCCGGACTCCGCAGGTGCCCGTCGCGCCGTCGGTGGTAGCGCAGGCTTGCAGCCTGCCGTTTCGCGGGTTTTCAACCCGCTGACGCCACGCGGTTTTTGAACCTCGCGGTAGCCGGATGACCTGCCGACTGCAAGTCGGCGGAAACAGCAGGCTGCAAGCCCTGCGCTACGGTGCTGGCCAGCTCGGCGTTCAGGCTTGGCGGGCGCAAATTGCCGTTGACCGGCGAATGAAGCGAGAGGACTGTCCGACCGTCGGCCTGACAGGCCGGCAGCAACACCGCCATGAAACACACCGGCGTCTCTGTTGGTCCGAGCGTGCCTCGCCCGCTCCGAAGCACTGCCTTCACCCTGATCGAATTGCTCGTCGTCATCGCCATCATTGCGATTCTGGCCGGGATGCTGTTGCCGGCGCTGTCCAAGGCGAAGGAAAAGAGCCGGGGCATCGCCTGCCTCAACAACCTCAAGCAGGTCGCCCTCGCCTCGACCATCTACTCGAACGACAGCGACGACAAGATCGTGAAGCTCGTCACCCTCCCCACCAACCCCAAGTATATGCCCATGCCGCCGGGAACACCCATCAAGGCGGGATCGGATGTGTGGTGGATGGACTATCTCCGGCCCTATTTCGGGGCCACCAAGAAGAGCTATCAGTGCCCGGCGTATGAGTTCCGCGAGACCACCGCCGGCTTCGGCCTGGGCATGAGCTACCCCGAGCTGGGGTCGTCGGATTGGGACTCCAGCGTCCATCGGGTGCCGGAAGTTTCCCAGCCGACGGCCACGGTGATCTACGCCGAGTCGGCGAAGCTGGCGAATCTCGGCGAGACCAACGCGGACCTGTGGATGGCGACGAATGCCAATCAGACCTCGTTCTACTTCCGCTCCTCGCCGTCGTTTGCCACCGGGGATCCGAGCACGCCCCGGCTGGTGAACCGGCACAACCAGCGCGCCAACATGGGCATGGTGGGCGGCAATGCCGAAACCATGCGCAGCAGCAAGGTCGGCTGGGAGTTTCCCCGCGGCGATGGGCGCGCCCTGTGGGACAAGTGAGCCGAGCCAGGCATGGTTGCCAAGTCGCCCGCATTTCTCCTCCTGTGAACCGACTGCTCAGACTGCTGCTCGTCGCCTGCCTGGCGCTGGCCGCAGGCGCGTGCCGGCGGAAGCCCGCCGCGCCGTCCGCCGTCACCCAGCCACCCGCACCGCCGAATCCCCAGGTGGACCTCCCCCGGCTGATTGACGCCGCGCGTGCCCACGGCATGACCCAGGGGAGACTCCCGGAGACGCTCGATGACCTGGTGAAAGCCGGTTTGATTGACCGCCTGCCCACCGCGCCGCCCGGCAAGAAATACATGCTGGACGCGAAGAAGACCGGGGTCATCCTCGTCAACCAGTGACGGCGGGCGGCTGTGATTTCATTGTCCCGGCTCCGCCCACCAACACATGAAACCAGTCCGAGCCAGCTTCCGCGCGAAATTCGCCTTCACCCTGATCGAACTGCTCGTCGTCATCGCCATCATTGCGATTCTGGCCGGGATGCTGTTGCCGGCCTTGTCCAAGGCCAAGTCGAAGGCCAAGGCCACGACCTGCCTCAACAACATGAAGCAGATGGGCACGGCCTCGGTGCTCTACTCGGACAGCAACGACGACAAGATCACCAAGATGATTGACAACTTCATGGTGGGTGGTGCCTCAGCGCTGATGCCCCGAGGCGTTGTGATTCTGACCAACTCAGTCGGTGGCAATCCCGCCACATGGTGGGTGGACCTGCTGCGGCCATATTCCGGTGGAACTTTCAAAAGCTCCCAGTGTGCGGGGTTCCAATTCGCAGGCCGAGGTGCGGCGTCGTTGGGCATCGGCATGGGCTATCCTGAACTGGGCATCTCGTATCAGCCCGGGAGCTTCAATGGTTCCTATGCCGCGCCCTTCCGCCTGGCTGGAATCAGCAGGCCCGCAGTCACGATCTATGTGGCCGACTGCGCCACGGCCGACCCCGCGAGTCTCACCAATCCCAACGCGGACGCGTGGCAGGAGAACACCACTTCTCCGACCCCGCAGGCCGCTTCGATCGCACCGGCCGCCTTCTGGCTGACACCGACGACGACGGTTCCTCCCTATTGGTCGACGTATCCTGATCGGACGCGGCTCTTCGCCCGGCACAACGGTCGTGCCAATCTCGCCAAGCTGGACGGGCACATTGAGAGCGTGCGGGCCAGTGAAGTCGGCTGGCAATTCCCCCGAGGGGACTCGCGGGCCATGTGGGCCAGGTGACCAGCAGTTCACTGGTCCACTAGCAATACCGCCGACTTCTTCGCATCGAGCAGGTATTTCTTTCCCGGCGGAGGTGTGGGCAGGCGCTTGATGAAGCCGGACTTCACCAAGTCCTCCAGCGTGCCGGGATCCTTCAACTGTCCCATCGTGTAGGCTCGCACCGCGTCGTTGAGAGCCTTCAAGTCCTCCACCGGATTGGGCGGCGCAGCGGGGGCTTCCGGCACGGTGGCGGGCTTCCGCTTGCAGGCGGCCAACGGAAGCGCAAATAGAAGCGCGCAGAGCAGGAGACGGTTCATAGGCTGGATTATTTCTTCGCCGGAGGCGGCGTCGGCGGGGCGACCACAGGCATCGTCGCGTCCGTCCACTTGTCCGTGCGGAAGGGCGAGGCGGGCAGACCGGCGGCATTGGCGAGGTTTGGCTCGGCGAGCTGGTGCCAGCCGAAGCGCACGGCCACCGGCTTGCTCACGCCGGGCGCGCTGACGATGACGCTGTTGCCGGAAATCTCGGCCGTGGCGGGCACAAACTTTTTGTCCGCGCCGGCGAGGGTGAACCAGGTGAGCGGCTGGCCGTTGAGGGATTTCAAGCCGCCGTCCGCGTGCTGGAAGGAGACGCGGGCCTTGCCGCCGTCAATCTTGAGCGAGTCGTAGAGCGGGCTGGCGTAGGATTTCACCGGCTTGCCGTAGGTTTTGGCCAGCGCCCAGAGCGCGAGGCGGCGGCCGACTTCCTGTTTGTCCGGCGGGTGGATGTTGCTGACGGTGGCGATGTCCGTGGTCACGGCCATGCCGGTGTTCGGGATGGCGAGCGTGGCGGTCTGCGCCTCCCAGATGCCGGGCAGGTGCTCGGCGCGCGCCGGGCCGTAGTTGAAGGGCGCGAGCTGGACGAAGAGGAACGGGAAGGAACCCTGGCCCCAAAGGCTGCGCCAGCCGCCGATGAGCGCCTTCTTCTTCTCGAAGTAGAGCATCCCCTCGCCGTTGTTGGACTCGCCCTGATACCACAGCGCGCCGCGGATGGCGTAGGGCACGAGCGGGTGGACCATCGCGTTGTAGATGGCGAGCGCGGACTGCTGGTTGATGGCCCCGGCGGCGTTCTTCTGCGGGAAGTTGTGCAGGTTGGTGGAGATGTTCTTGAGCGCGGGCACCGACTGGAAGCCAATCGGCGGCGTCCACGGCTCGATGCGCGTGCCGCCCCAGTTGCAGCCGATGAGGCCGATGGGCACGTCGAGGTCCTTCTGAATCTCGCGCGCGAAGAAGTAACCGACCGCTGTGAAACTGCCGGCGACCGCCGACGTGGTCGGCTGCCAGCCACCGGTGGTCTTCACCTCGGTCTCCGGCTTGGCGGACGTGACGTGCGGCACCTTGAAGTGGCGGATGCGCGGGTTGTTCGCGGCGGCGATTTCGTCCTTCGCGTTCTTGGACGCGGCGACGCTCCACTCCATGTTCGACTGGCCGGAGCAGAACCAGACGTCGCCGACCACGACGTTCTTGAACTCGACGCGGTTCTTGCCCAGCACGAGGAAGTCCTTGCCGGTGGAACTGGCCTTCATCGGCGCGAGGTTCACGGACCATTTGCCGCCCTTGGCGCGCGTCTGCACGACCTGGTCGCGGAACTGGACGATGATCAGCTCATCCTCGTCCGCCCAGCCCCACACGGGGACTTTCTGATCGCGCTGGAGGACCATGTGGTCGCCGAAGATGGCGGGGAGCTTCACATCGGCCTGGGCGGAAAGGGCGGCGAGACCGGCCGTGAGGGTGAGCAGTTGCGAGACTTGGCGGAGGAGGTTGCGTTGGTTCATGCGAAATCGGCTGACGAATGTGGGGCCAGTTTCTTCAAGCCGGGCCGGCGGGTCAACTCTTGTGCTTGAGTCATCTTCCCCGCGCTCGTATATCCTGTGTCACCGCGTCGCGTTGCTCCCGGCGCGCTGAACCAACCGAACATGAAGAAACCCAAGATGCGCGCCGTGGGCGTCGTCCCCGGCCAGCGCCAGGTCGCCCAGCTTGAACACGACCATCCCGAGATTTCCCGGCCCACCCAGCTCAAGGTCCGCACGCTCGACGTGGGCATCTGCGGCACGGACCGCGAGATTTGCACCTTCGTCTATGGCGCGCCGCCCGCCGGCTCCGATTACCTCGTGCTCGGCCACGAGGCGCTGGGCGAGGTTGTCGAGGTCGGCGCGGGCGTGAAGCACACCCAGGTCGGCGACCTCGTCGTGCCCTCCGTGCGGCGCCCGTGCCCGGACCCGAACTGCCGGCCGTGCCAGATTGACCGGCAGGATTTTTGCGCGACGTGGAAATTCAACGAGCGCGGCATCAACCAGCACCACGGCTACATGACCGAGTTCTTCGTGGACGACGAAAGGAACTTCGTCCTCGTGCCCAAGGAGCTGCGCCACTTCGCCGTGCTGGCCGAGCCGCTCACCATTGCGGAGAAGGGCCTCGCGCAAGTCTGGGAGATTCAGAAGCGCCTCCCGTGGGCGTGCGACGAGCCAGGGCAGCCCAAGGGCAAGGGCCTGCGCGCCGTCGTGCTCGGGGCCGGCCCCATCGGCATCCTCGGCGCGATGACCTGCGTGCTGAACGGCTTCGACACCTACGTCTATTCGCGCTCGCCCAAGCCCAACGACAAGGCCGACCTCGTCGAGTCCTTCGGCGCGAAATACATCTCGATCCAAGACTGCACCGCCAAGCAACTCGCCGAGCGCGTCGGCAACATTGACCTCGTCTATGAGGCCGTCGGCCTGTCGAAGACGGCGTTCGAGGTGATGCTGCACCTCGGGCTGAACGGCGTGTTTGTCTTCACCGGCATCCCCGCGCCGGAAGGCCACCTTCAGCTCGAGGGCAACCAGCTCATGCGCAACCTGGTGCTGAAGAACCAGGTCATCCTCGGCACGGTGAACGCGGACAAGGCTGCCTTCCAGGCCGCCATCCGCGACCTTGGCGAGTTCAAGCGGCGCTGGCCGCAGGCCTTGGAGAAAGTCATCTCCGCCCGGCATCCGGTGGAGAACTTCCGCGAGCTGCTCACCGGCAAGGCCACCGGCATCAAGAACGTCATCGCGTTCGGGAAGTAGTCCCCTGCCCTGCGACCGAAACCACGACACCCGCCGCCCATCACGCCGCTTGACGGCCGGGGGGCTGACTTCGTTACGGATTTTTTACCTATGAACCAACCGGAAGCACATCAGTTTCAGGCGGAGATTCAGCAACTGCTGAACATCGTCATCCACTCGCTCTACACGGACAAAGAAATCTTCGTGCGCGAGCTGATTTCCAACGGGGCGGACGCGTGCGAGAAGCTGCGGTTCCACCAGGCCGCCGGCAAACCGGTGCATCAGTCGGAGGTCGCGCCAGCCATCGCCGTGACGACGGATGAGACGGCGGGCACGATTACGATCACCGACACCGGCCTGGGCATGACGCATGGGGAGTTGGTCGAGAACCTCGGCACCATCGCGCACTCGGGCACGAAGGCTTTCCTCAAGCAGCTCGCCGAGGACAAGAAGCCGGACGTGGGCCTGATCGGGCAGTTCGGCGTGGGTTTTTACTCAGCTTTCATGGTGGCAAAGAAGGTGACGGTGTGGAGCCGGTCGTTTGCGCCGGAGGAGCAGGGCTGGCAGTGGACGAGCGAGGGCTTGGGCGGCTATGAGCTGGCCCCCGCGGCCGATCTGCCGCGCGGAACGAAGATCACCCTGGAGCTGAAGGATGACGCGAAGGAATTTGCCCAAGCCACCACCACCGAGCGGATCATCCAGCGCTACTCCAGCTTTGTGCCGTTCCCGATTGAGTTGAACGGCAAGCGGCTGAACACCGTGCAGGCCATCTGGGCGCGCAACAAGAACGAGATCAAGGAGGAGGAATACAACGAGTTCTACACGTTCGTCGGCCACGATCACGAGAAGCCGGCGTTCCGCCTGCACTTCAACGCTGACGCGCCGCTGGCGATTCAAGCGCTGCTCTTCGTGCCCACGCGCAACTTCGAGACGCTGGGCATGGGGCGGATTGATTCCGAGGTGAACCTCTACTGTCGCAAGGTGCTGATCCAGGCGAAGGCCAAGGGTCTGTTCCCCGAGTGGCTGCGCTTCCTCAAGGGCGTCGTGGACAGCGAAGACCTGCCGCTGAACATCTCGCGTGAGACGATGCAGGACACCTTGCTCATGCAGAAGCTCAACAAGGTGCTCACGAGCCGCTTCCTCAAGTTCCTCGACGAGCAGGCGGGCAAGGACCCCGAGAGCTATGACAAGTTTTACCACGGGTATCAGCGCTTCCTGAAGGAGGGCGTCGTCACCGACTTCACGCACAAGGAGGCGCTCGGCAAGCTGCTGCGCTTCGAATCTTCCACGACCGAGAAGGGCAAAGTCACGTCACTCGCGGATTACGTGAAGCGCATGCCGTCCGAGCAAAAGGAGATTTACTGCCTGCTCGCGCCGAACCGCGCCGCCGCCGAGGCCAGCCCGTATTACGAGGTGTTCCGCGACCGGAAGTTCGAGGTGCTGTTCCTCTACGACGCCTGGGATGAGTTCGTCACCGACCACCTCCACAACTTCGAGGGCAAGCCGCTGAAGCTCGCCGAGAAGGCCGACCTCAACATCAACGAACCCAAGAAGGACGGCGCGCTCTCCGAGGACGCCGCCAAGTCCCTCGCCGCCTGGCTCAAGGAATCGCTCGGCGAGCGCGTCGGCGAAGTGCGTGCCTCGCAGCGGCTCGTGGAAAGCCCGGCGGTGGTCGTGGACTCCGACAAGTTCATGACCGCCAACATGAGGCGAATGATGAAGGCCATGAAGAAGGACGCGGGCGAGGACGAGCCTGTGAAGCACGACTTCGAGATCAACCCCGCGCACCCCATCATCGTCCGGCTCGACGCCATGCGGCAGAAGGATGCCGCACTGGCCGCCAGCGTGGCCGAGCAGGTGCTGGACAACGCCCGTGTCGCCGCCGGCCTGCTCGAAGACCCGCGCACGATGCTTAACCGGCTCAATCAACTGCTGGAGAAGGTGCTGGGGAAGGAGTAGCGACGCGGGGGTGGCTCGACATTCCAATGTCGAGGGTTGCGGGTTGCAGCGTCGTCCGCCTGTGCCGGTCTCGACATTGGAATGTCGAGCTACAGGCCTATTTGCCGGCCGGATGCTGCTGGAAGAACTTCGCGATCAGCGCGGGGGCGTCGCGATGAAACTCATGCCCGCCGGGATGGATGAACGCGACGAACGGCGTGCCGGTCTTCGAGGGATACTCCGTGCAGAGCTTGTCCCACGGCTTGCCCTCGGCGTCGCAGCCGTTGAGCTTGCGCACGGCGGTCATCATGACTTTTTGCCACTCATACTTCACCAGCGGGTCGTTCTCCCCCGCCAGATGCAGCGCAGGCTTTGGTTTGAGCTTGCCGGCCTTCAGTCCCTGGGATGTCGCTGCCGAGGGTGCGACTGCCGCGAAGACTTCACCGCGCTCTGCCCAGAGCAGGTAAGTGAACCCGCCGCCGTTTGAGTGGCCGGTGGAGTAAACACGTTTGCCGTCCACTTTGAAGTCCTGCTTCAGCCGCGCGAGCAGCGCGTCGAAGAACTTCAGGTCACGGTCCTCCTGCGCGCCGACGCCGGACTGCCAGCCGGGTTTCTTGCCCTCGGGGTCCGTGAGCCGGCCCGGTGTGTTGAGGCCCTGCGGATAGACCGAGATGGCGTCCGGCCATTGCTGGTGCATCGCGAAGCTCCGCGCCGCATTCCTCATGTTCCCGCCGTGCCCGTGGAAGACGAAAACCACTGGCGCAGCCTTCTCCTTCGCGGACGCCGGCGCATACACGACCGTCTCGCGCGCGACGCCGTCCACCCGGAGTTCCCAGCGCTGGAAGCCAGCGGGCAAGGCTTCGGCAGCCGAGGCCGGGCGGAGCGCAAACAGGAGAAGCAGGGCAGATGCGAGAATCAGTGCGAAGCGGCGGGACGTTAGCATGACTGGCAATTGAGACGCCGGTGCCGGCCGGGCGTTACACGCGCGGGCTGCGGCAAGCCCTGCGGGCGAGAAATCTCCTTCCTTCATCAGCGCTTTCCCCTGATCCTCCCGCGCAAAACTTATGGCAAAACCTTGGTTGGACATCTCGGTGGAAATGCGTGACGGCATGGTGCAATGGCCCGGCGACCCCGTCTGCCGCGTTGGCCTCCATGTGAAGCTTGGCGACCCCATCCCCGGCCAGCCCGGCAAGACGATTCCGTGCAACCTCACCAAGCTCTCACTCAGCGCCCATACCGGCACGCACATGGACGCCCCGCGCCACTTCATCGCCGACGGCATCACGATGGAAAAAATGCCGCTCGAACCCGTGATGGGCCCGTGCCGCGTCATCGAGCTGAAGCACAAGGTCGCCATAACCGTGGAGGAACTGAAGCCGCACAAGCTCAAGCGCGGCGAACGCGTCCTCTTCAAGACCCGCAACTCCACCAAGAGCTGGCGGATGGCGAAGACCTCCACCTTCGACGAGAACTTCATCTACATCCCGGCCCCGACCGCGCAATACCTCGTGGACTGCGGCGTGATGACCGTGGGCGTGGATTACCTGAGCGTCGGCGGCTACAACAAGGACGGCGTCGAGTGCCACCAGATCATGCTCGGGGCGAAGCGGCCCATCTGGATAATCGAGGGCCTGAACCTTGCAAAGATCAAGCCGGGCAAATATGAGCTCGCCTGCCTCCCGCTGAAAATTGTCGGGGCCGACGGCGCTCCGTGCCGGGCCGTGTTGCGCCCGCTTTGAACGAACTTGTAGGAGACGACGTGAGGAGTCTCTGTCTAAAACTCCGCGCACCACCCTATCACTAATTACTAATCACTTCGGGAAAAACCCGTGTCCCTCCGTGCCCATCCGTGGTTAATTCCCCCGTGACTTTGACCGAATCGCTTTCCCCTCAGACGAGCATGCAGGACGTGCTCGCCGCCTTTCCCGGCGCGCGGCGGGCGCTTTTTCGCAAGTATCACCTCGGCGGCTGCTCGAGCTGCGGCTTCCAGCCCACTGAGACGCTCGGCCAGCTCTGCGAGCGTAATGGCCCGCTGCCGGTCGCGGAAGTCATCGCGCACATCCAGGCCAGCCACGAGCAAGACCGGCAGATTGAAATCATGCCCCGCGAAGTCGCCGACCGCCGCGCGCGTGGCGAGCCGGTGCGCCTGCTAGACATCCGCACGCGCGAGGAATGGGACGCCGTCCACCTCGACGGCGCGGAGTTCGTGAACCAGGAGCTGGTGCAATCCCTCATGGGCAGCGCCCCGCGCGACGCGCTGCTGGTCTTCTACGACCACGACGGCTCCGCGAGTCTCGACGCCGCCGCCTACTTCGCCGGCCACGGTTTTAGTCAGGCCAAGTATCTGCGCGGCGGCATTGACGCATGGGCGCAGGAGGTGGATGCGAAGGTGCCGAGATACAAGCTGGAGAATCCATGAGCCTGTTACTGCTGGTGTTGCTCGGTTACGTCGTGGCTCCGATCATCGGTGGGTTTTTGATCCGATGGCTCATGGAAAGAATGCGAGTGTCGCACCCGAAGTTTCATTCTCAACTCTGGACGGCTATGTTCTTGATTTCTGGAAGCGGTGTTGCAGTTGCGCTGGTTATGGCCTTCTTTTCCGGCTTGGGGCTGGCTGGCGGTCTGGGTGGAGGCGGTGGCGGTGGCCCCAGTGCATCCATCTGGTTTCCATCGGGTTCGGACTTTCTTCAGGGATGGGCG
Source organism: Limisphaerales bacterium (assembly GCA_009773355.1). Lineage (GTDB taxonomy): Bacteria > Verrucomicrobiota > Verrucomicrobiia > Limisphaerales > SXTU01 > SXTU01. The sequence continues at coordinate 14,292 of WRPG01000048.1, read as the reverse complement.
CTAGTCGGATCGTTAATCGTATTCTTCTACTTAATCGGGAAGGGGCGCCCTTCGTAATTGAGTTTAGGTTTGCCTTCGCGTCTTTGCGTCCTTGCGTTAAGCTGTCCGAGCTATGTCAGACGACTTCCAATCCCGTGTCACCGCCGCGATGGCGAATCCGGAGAACATGGGCGAGCTGCCCAACGCCGACGCCATCGGCACCGTGGGCAACGCCGATTGCGGCGACATGCTCCGCGTGTGGGTGAAGTTCAAGGAGGAGAGCGGCCGCAAGGTCATTGACCGCGCCAGCTTCCAGTCCTTCGGCTGCGAGACGGCCATCGCCGCCGCCAGCCTCGCGATGGAACTCATCAAGGGCAAAACCGCCGCCGAGGCGCTCGCCATGCGCGGCGAGGAGTTCGCCAAAGACCTCGGCCCGCTGCCGCCGACGAAGGTGCATTGCACGTCGCTCGTGGAAGGCGCGCTCCGCGAGGCACTCGCGCCCGTGGGCAACGCACCCGCGCCGGTTCCCTCGCACTCCGCTGCACCGGCGACACTGATGGACGCCTTCAACAAGCCCGACGAGAAGAAGTCCGGAGTGAAGGTGGTTTTCCTGAAACCCGGCGAATGAGGGCTGCAGCCTTTCGGCGAGGAGCGCGGGCTTCAGCCCGCTTCAGTGCCCGACCTTCCATGGCACAATTGCAGTCGAGCACGCCCCGACTCCGAGCGTTGAGGCGGGCTGAAGCCCGCGCTCCTTTGGCCGCAGCCTTGAGTTTCCTTCGCCAATCCGCACACTGCGCGGACGTTTGTTCTGAATCATGAGCCAAGCCGCCCACGCTGAACTGCTCCGCAAGCTCCTCGCCGAGCGCATCGTCATCATTGACGGTGCGATGGGCACGACCATCCGCGCCTACGGGATGAAGGAGGCGGACATCCGGGGCGAGCGCTTCGCCGACTCGAAGAAGGACCTGCTCAACAACGGCGACCTCTTCTCGCTCACGCAGCCGAAGATGATTTGCGACATCCACCGGCGCTTCCTCGAAGCCGGCGCGCACATCATCGAGACGAACACCTTCTCCGCCACGAGCATCGGCCAGAGCGAGTTCTTCGTGGACGACCCGCGCGAGCACGGCGGGCGCAAGGACCCGGCGTTCTACCAAAAGATTGTCGAGGACAAGTTCCTCGGCGACCTCGCGTGGGAAATCAACGAGACCTCCGCGCGCCAATGCCGCGAATGGGCCGACCGCCTGTCGAACGCCGACGGCAAGCCGCGCTTCGTCGCCGGGGCCATCGGGCCGCTGACGGTGTCGCTCTCGAACTCGCCGGACGCGGACGACGCGGGCTTCCGCGTCTGCACGTTCGACCAGGTGAAGGCGGCTTACGTCCAGCAGGTGCGTGCGCTCATCGCGGGCGGTTCGGACTTCCTGCTGGTGGAAACCATCTTCGATGCGCTGAATGCCAAGGCGGCGCTGGTGGCGATTCAGGAGGTCTTCGAGGCCGACAAAGTGCGGCTGCCCATCTCGATCTCGGCCGCCGTAGGCCGGGGCGGCGAGACGATGATCTCCGCGCAGACCATCGAGGCGTTCTGGAACGCGGTGAAGCACGTCAAGCCGCTGTCCATCGGGCTGAACTGCTCGCTCGGCCCGGACTTGATGCGGCCGTTCCTCGCGGAACTCGCGGAAAAATCCGGCGCGTTCGTCTCGTGCTACCCAAACGCCGGTCTGCCGAATCCGCTGTCGCCGACGGGCTTTGATTTGAAGCCGGAGGACATGGGCCGCTTCCTCGGCGAGTTCGCGCAGAGCGGGCTTATCAACATCGCCGGCGGCTGCTGCGGCAACACGCCCGAGCACATCGCGGCCATCGCGAAGGCGCTGGAGGGACGGCACCCGCGCGAGCTTGCGGCCAAGGAATCCGGCACCGAGCGGCTCGGCGGCATCTCCGCGAGCGCAGCGCCGGTTGCGCCCAAGCCCCTCCGCCTCTCCGGCTCCCAGCCCTTCACCCAGCAAATCGGCCAGTTCATGATGATTGGCGAGCGCACGAACGTGGCCGGTTCGCCGAAGTTCGCGAAGCTCATCAAGGAGAACAAATACGACGAGGCCGTCGCCATTGCGCGCCAGCAGGTCGAAAACGGGGCCAACGTCATTGATGTCTGCATGGACGAGGGGATGATTGACGGCGTCGCGGCGATGACGCGCTTTCTCCAACTCCTCGGCAGCGAGCCGGAAGTCGCCAAAGTTCCCTTCATGGTGGACTCATCGAAGTGGGAAGTCATCGAGGCCGGTCTGAAATGCCTTCAGGGCAAGGGCATCGTGAACTCCATCTCGCTCAAGGGCGGCGAGGATTTGTTCCGCGAGCACGCGCGCAAGGTGCTCAAGTATGGCGCGGCGGTCGTGGTCATGGCTTTCGACGAGAACGGCCAGGCCGCGACCTACGCCGAGAAGACCCGCATTTGCGAGCGCGCCTACCGCATCCTCGTGGATGAAGTCGGCTTCCCGCCCGAGGACATCATCTTCGACCCGAACATCCTCACCGTCGCGACGGGCATCGAGGAGCACAACAACTACGCCGTGGACTTCATCGAAGCCACGCGCTGGATCAAACAGAACCTCCCGCACGCCAAGGTCAGCGGCGGCGTGTCGAACGTCTCCTTCAGCTTCCGTGGCAACAACCCCGTGCGCGAGGCGATGCACAGCGCGTTCCTCTTCCACGCCATCAAGGCCGGCATGGACATGGGGATCGTCAACGCCGGCATGTTGGAGGTGTATGAGGAGATCGAGCCGGAGCTGAAGGAGCTGGTGGAAGACGCGTTGCTGAACCGTCGCCCCGACGCCACCGAGCGCCTCGTCAACCACGGCGAGAAGCTCAAGGCCGCCAGCGCGGGCACGACGGCCAGCGACAAGAAGGTCGAGGAGGAATGGCGCAAGGGCACCGTCGAGGAGCGCCTCTCGCACGCGCTGGTGAAGGGCATTGACCTCTACATTGACGCCGACACCGAAGAAGCGCGGGCCAAGCTGGGCAAGCCGCTGCTCGTCATCGAAGGCCCGCTCATGGCCGGCATGGGCGTGGTCGGCGACTTGTTCGGCGCGGGCAAAATGTTTCTGCCGCAGGTCGTGAAGTCTGCCCGCGTGATGAAGAAGGCCGTGGCCTATCTCACGCCGTTCATGGAGGCCGAGAAGGCCGCGATGGCCGCGCGCGGCGAGGCCGTGAAGGCGCAGGGCAAAATCATCCTCGCGACCGTGAAGGGCGACGTGCATGACATCGGCAAGAACATCGTTGGCGTCGTGCTGGCCTGTAACAACTACGAGGTGATTGACATGGGCGTGATGGTCCCGTGCCAGAAGATTCTCGACCGCGCGGTGGAGGAGAAGGCCGACATAATTGGCTTGAGCGGCCTTATCACGCCGTCGCTCGACGAGATGACGCACGTCGCCCGCGAGATGGAGCGGCTGGGCTTCAAGCTCCCGCTGCTCGTCGGCGGCGCGACCACGAGCAAGGCGCACACGGCCATCAAGATTGCGCCGCACTACAGCCAGCCGGTCGTCCACGTCCTCGATGCCTCGCGCGCCGTGCCCGTGACGACGAGCCTGCTGAGCAAGGACGGCAAGGCGGCGTTCGTGAAGCTGCACCGCGAGGAATACGAGCGCCTCCGTGAGCAACACGCGGGCAAGGCTGTCAAACTCCTGTCACTGGACGCCGCGCGGGCCAACGCGCCGAAGCTGAAGTTCGATGACTTGCCGAAGCCGGAGTTCACCGGCGTGCGCGTGGTGGAGCAGCCGTCACTGGAAGACATCGCCCAGTTCATTGACTGGACGCCGTTCTTCCACACGTGGGAACTGCGCGGTGTGTATCCCGCCATCTTCCAGCATGAGAAGCACGGTGAGGAAGCGCGCAAGCTCTTCGCCGACGCGCAGGCGATGCTCGCGAAGGTCATCCGCGAGAAGCTGCTCACGCCGCGCTGCGTTTACGGCCTGTTCCCCGCGAACCGCGTCGGCGACGACGTGGAGGTTTACACCGACGAATCGCGGCAGACCGTCCGCACAACGTTCCACTTCCTCCGCCAGCAGTCGGAGAAGACCGACGGTTCGCCGAACTGGTGCCTCGCGGACTTCATCGCATCGAAGGGCCAGCCTGACTACATCGGCGGCTTCGCAGTGACGGCGGGCGAGGAGACCAAGGCCCTCGCTGACGCCTACAAGCAAGCCCACGACGATTACAACGCCATCATGATTGAGGCCATCGCCGACCGGCTGGCGGAGGCGTTCGCGGAGTTCATGCACAAGCGCACGCGCGACGAGTGGGGCTTCGGGAAGCACGAAAACCTCACTCCGCAGCAGCTCATTGACGAAGCCTATCGCGGCATCCGTCCCGCGCCCGGCTACCCTGCGTGTCCCGACCATACCGAGAAGGGCATTCTTTGGTCATTGCTCGACGTGGAAAAGAACGCCGGCATCTCGCTCACCGAGAGCTTCGCCATGTGGCCGGGCGCGAGCGTGAGCGGGTTCTACTTCGCGCATCCGGACTCGAAATACTTCGCCGCCGGCAAGCTCGACCGTGATCAGATTGCAGACTACGCGCAGCGTAAAGGCCAGCCCCTCGCCGAGGCCGAGCGTTGGCTTGGCCCGTGGCTGAACTACGACCCGGCAAAGTAGTCGCAACCTTCAGGTTGCGAATCGAAGCGCAGGCTAAAGCCTGCGGCTACGGCTTGGTCAAATTGCTTGCGGTCCAAGCCACTGATTCTAGCTTCGCAATATGCCCCTCCCTTTGCTTGCGTGTCTGGCTGCTGTGCTCTGCGCGGTTGGGTGCGCCTCGCGGCGGGCGGAGCGCGTTCCTTCAGAAAAGGAACTCCTCACCCCGCCAAAGTTCCTCGTCGAATGGGGACGAAAGGGCACCAACGCCGGGGAGTTCACGTCACCCATCGGCATCGCCATCGGGCCGCGGGATGAGCTGTTTGTCGCCGAGTTCAACGCGAGCCGCGTGCAGCGCTTCACCTCGGAGGGAAAGTTTCTCGGCCAGTTCCCCGTGTTGAAGAATCCCAGCGGCATCGCGGTGGATCGGATGGGACGCTGCTATGTCAGCTCGATGACGCAGCATCGCGTCGGAGTGTATGAAACTTCCGGCAAGCCGGTTGCCGAGTGGGGCGGCAAGAAGGGCGCAGCGGACAACGGATTCGACCAGCCCGGCGGCATGGTGATGGGGCCGGACGGCGCGGTGTGGGTTGCGGACCAGGGCAACCATCGCGTGCTGCGGCTCTCGCCGGAGGGGAAGCTGCTTGGCAAGTTCGGCTCGCACGGCAGCGCACCGGGTCAGTTCGGCGGCGCGGGCAAGGCCAATTCGCGCTTCGGCGGGCCGCAGTTCCTCGCGTTCGACCGGCAGGGAAACATTTACACGACCGAAGCTTCCGGAGGGCGCATTCAACGGCTCGACCAGACTGGCAAGCCGCTCGCCGTGTGGGGCGACAACAGCGATGGACCCGGTGGCTTCGGCGGGCGGTCCAAGGAAGTGCGCAACCCATTGCTCGGACCCATCGCCGTATGGGTGGACCGTTTGGGCCGCATCTGGGTCGGCGCGACGAACAACCGCGTCCAGCTTTTCACGCCGAACGGGAAGTATCTGCTCACGGCTGCTGGCGATGGCACGGGGCCGGGGCAGTTCCACCTGCCGCACGGGATGGCAACCGACAGCAAGGGAAACATTTACGTTGCCGACGCCTCGAACCAGCGCATCCAGAAGTTCGCCCCTTGAACGGCGGCGTCGGGTGTTTGTCCAATTGCCAGCCCGGCGGGCTTCCGATACGTTGCGCCCCTGCCGGTCAAACGGCTCTGACTCATGGCACAAGTATTCGAGTGGATTTACGTCGTATTCGCCGTCCTGCTGCTCTTCGGAGCGGCCATCGCCATCCATGAGTGGGGGCATTACTGGGTGGCTCTCAAGCGCGGGTTGAAGGTCGAGGCATTCGCCATCGGGTTCGGACCGAAAATCTGGGGCTGGACCAAGGACGGCATCGAATACTCCATCCGCTGGATTCCCGCCGGCGGCTACGTGAAGCTGCCGCAGATGCTCACGTCCGAGGCGCTGGAGGGCGAGCAGAAGGGTGAACCGCTCCCGCCCGTCACGCCTTGGTCGAAGATTCTCGTCGCGGTAGCGGGGCCGTTCATGAATTTCGTGTTCGCCTGCGCCATCGCGACGTTCATTTACTTCGTCGGCCTGCCGGTGCCGGTGAACCCCTCGGTCATCGGCCACGTCGCGCCGGATTCTGAAGAACACAAGCTCGGCATCCGCAACGGCGACCGCATTGTCTCCGTGTATGGGCAAGCGGTGAAGTCTTGGGCGGAAGTCTTCGAGGCGACCATCCTTGCACCCACGAACGTCCTGCCCGTCATCATCGAGCGCGCGGGCGAGCGCAAGACCTACCACCTCGCTGCGAGCGCCGACAACGCGCTCAAGCTCAAGATGCTCAACCTCGATTCCGAGGAGAAGGTCGTCGTCGGCGACATCTCGCCCGAAAGCCCGGCCGCCGAGGCAAAGGTGCAGCCGCATGACGTTATCCTCGGCTTCGCGGGCGTGCCGGTCGTGGGCAAGGCGCAGTTGATTGACCTCGTCGGCAAGCGCGGCGGGCAGGCGACGGAACTCATCGTCGAGCGAGCCGGCAAGCGCGAGGTGCTCAAAATCACCCCGCGCGTCCTTGACGCCGGCGCGAAGAAGGCCCGCATCGGCATCATGTTCGCCAATACGCCGACACGCTACGAGGTGCAGAAGCCCGGCCCGCTGCCGTGGGTGCAGCTTCAGGAAGTCTGGGACCGCACCTGGCGCACGCTCAACGCCCTCTTCCACTCGAAGGAAACCGGCGTGGGCATCGAAGACCTCAGCGGGCCGCCCGGCATCCTCGCCATGCTCGCCGCGAACGTGAAGACCGACTACCGCCTCGCCTTGAGCTTCATGGTGCTGCTGAACATCAACCTCGCCATCCTGAACCTCTTCCCGATTCCCGTGCTGGACGGCGGCCACATCATGATGTCCCTCTACGAGAAGCTGCGCGGCAAACCCCTTAGCGTGAAGATTCAGGAATACGCCACCACCGCCTTCGCCGTCGTGCTGCTCACGTTCATGGCCTATGTCTCGTTCAACGACCTATGGAAGCGCTCGTCGCTGTTCAAGTCCATGGTCCAGCAGAAGAGCCAGGTGGAGTCGGCCCCGGTGCCGACGCCTGCACCAGCTTCCGCGAAGTGACCATGCGGAGCGGGATAAAGATTTGGATTACTAGCAGGAACGTAGCGTCGTTGTCACCTCGTCCTGCGCTCTGATTTTCCGCCCATGCGTTACTGCGATTCTCCCTACCTCTTCCAACGCCGCATCTCCCGCGAGGTCGTTGTCGGTGATCCCGCGCACGGCGGCGTCATCATGGGCGGCAACCATCCGGTCGTGAAGCAGTCCATGCTCACCTGCGACACGATGGACACCGCCGAATCCGTCAAGCAGACGCTCGAACTCGTCGCCGTCGGCTGCCAGATTGTCCGCATCACCGCGCCCACAGTGAAGGACGCGGCCAACCTGAAGAACATCGTCGCCGAGCTGCATACGCGTGACTGCCACGTCCCCATCGTCGCCGACATCCACTTCAAGCCGGACGCCGCGCTGGAGGCCGCGAACTGGGTCGAGATGGTCCGCATCAACCCCGGCAACTACGCCGATTCCAAGAAATTCGCCGTCAAGGAATACACCGACGACGCCTACGTGGCCGAGTTGGGCCGCATCGAGGAGAAGTTCACCCCGCTCGTCCTCAAGCTGAAGGAGTTGAAGCGCGCCCTGCGCATCGGCACCAACCACGGCTCGCTTTCCGACCGCATCATGAACCGCTACGGCGACACGCCGCTGGGCATGGTCGAGAGCGCGCTGGAGTTCGCCCGCATCTGCCGCAAGCACGACTTCCACAACTTCAAGTTCTCGATGAAGTCGAGCAATCCGAAGGTGATGATCGAGTGCTACCGGCTGCTGACAGCCCGACTGAACGAGCTGAACGAGCAGGAGTTCAATCCGCAATCGCCAATCGCCAATCGCCAATCCTGGAACTACCCGCTGCATCTCGGCGTCACCGAGGCCGGCGAGGGCGAGGACGGTCGCATCAAGTCCGCCATCGGCATCGGCTCGCTCCTCTGCGACGGCCTCGGCGACACCATCCGCGTCAGCCTCACCGAGGACAGCCCGCGCGAAATCGAGGTGTGTAACGACCTGCTTGCGCAGATTCCGGCGCTGACAAATGTAACGGTGCAAACGCCATCGTCTGAGTTCCCCTTCGACCCATTTCATTACGCCCGCCGTTCCACGCCTGAGATTGAACTCGCCGGCGGCGTGAAGTGTGGAGGCGAACAGACCGTTCGTGTGATTGTCACGCAGGCGACTTTCGACAAGGTTGCTCCGAAGATTCGACCGAAAGACGACGTTAAGCCCGAAGGAATCTACGAAGACCTCAACGTCTATGAGATGGACCCGGAGAATGACGTGGATTTCGCGAATCTCGGTTGCGATACGCAGCTTGTGACCGTTAAGGATGGAGTCACTTTGCCGGTTATCACGGCGTATCGCTTGTTGGCTGCAAAGCTGGATTTCTTTGGCAGTAAGAATCCAGTTCTGCTGAAGGACTGCCTGAGCTTCGGGCCATCCGTGCTTGAACCCAAAATCGCCCTCCTCCGCGCCGCCGTGAACATCGGCTCCCTCCTCGCCGACGGCATCGGCGACGCCATTCTGGTTCGCGGCGAGAGTGGCGCGGGCATGAGCCTGCGGCTCGCCTACAACATCCTTCAGGCCGCCGGCTGCCGCAGCTTCAAGACCGACTACGTGGCCTGCCCGAGCTGCGGTCGCACGCTCTTCAACCTCCAGACCGTCACCGCGCGCATCAAGACGCGCACCGAGCATCTCAAGGGCGTGAAGATCGCCATCATGGGCTGCATCGTGAACGGCCCCGGCGAGATGGCGGACGCGGACTTCGGCTACGTGGGCGGCGCGCCCGGCAAGGTCAACCTCTACGTCGGCAAGACCCCCATCAAGTTCAACATCCCCGAGGCCGACGCCGTGGACCGCCTCGTGGACCTCATCCGCGAGCACGGCAAGTGGGTGGAACCGGAAGCCAAGTAACCTGCTGAAATATCTCGGGCATGGATTCGGAGAAATCACAGTTCATACCCAGCCCTGCCCAAGAGCGGCGGCGGTATCGCTCGTCAAAGGCGCTGGAACGAAGAGGCTATCCAATACCGGAATTTCCCTTGTTTGCACCCGCCGACGCTGAGGTGAGACTTCGGCCATCGAGGCAAATTATCCAGCGGGCTTGGGTCTTATGGAATGTCGCTTGTTACGCTGATGCCACTCATCAGGCGGAGATTCTTGGCGACATGGACAAAAACAATTTGTGGAGTGAAGCGTCCCCAGCAGAACAGGAGTTTCTGCGCAACACGACGCCGGACAGCAGTGCACGCCTGGAATTCAAGTGGCGCCTTGAGTCGAGTTGGATGTTGCTTTGGTGCCTTCGGAAGGTTTGCTTTTTGCGGTGGCCCACGAAGAATTGTGACGTGCACAAGATGGTAGATGTGTTCGCACAGTTGGTTCACGCCGGCGGGGCAGGTGCGTGCTTTTGGACGAGGAGCAAGGGATCGGTTCTCGACACCCTCGACCTGACTTTGCGTTTGCATTGGGCGGCAAGAGACCGCTGGCTCACTGGCTCCGCTTCGTTGAACCAGCAAGAAACGATGGTGTTGGAGCAGCGGCACAAGGCGCTCAACTGGGTGTTGGATGTATACGGCGAACCGTGGGATTCTGTTCCTACTCACACATGAGTGTTCTCAAATTGATTGAAGGGCGTTCACAAGTCGGTTGCTTGCGGCCATTCGCGAAGTCCTGGCGACTGCCTCGATCATGGTGCCTTCAACTGCTGATAGCATCTTGCTTTGTCCTTGTCGCGCCAGCCGCCCCCGCGCGACCGAACTTCATCCTCTTCATCGCCGATGACATGGCGTGGGAGGATTGCGGCGCTTACGGGAACAAGGCCGTCCGCACGCCGAACCTCGACCGGCTCGCGCGCGAGGGGATGCGTTTCGACCGCGCGTTCGTCACGGCCAGCTCGTGCAGCCCCAGCCGGGCCAGCCTGCTCACGGGCCGCTACCCGCACAGCACGGACGCCGAGCAACTCCACTGGCCGCTGCCCAAGGCACAGGTGACGTTTGCCGAGAAACTCAAGGCCGCCGGTTACTGGACCGCCGCCGCCGGCAAGTGGCATCTCGGCAACCAGGTGAAGGATCGTTTCGATGTCGTGCAAGAGGCGGGCGCAGGCGGCTTCCAGTTGCAGGTGGGCTCGGACGGCAAGGCGAAGAAGATGGTCGCCGAGAAGGACGAGAGCGGCTGCGGCCAGTGGGTGTCCACGCTGCAAGCGCGTCCGAAGGACAAGCCGTTCTTCCTCTGGCTCGCCGCGCTCGACCCGCATCGGGACTATGTGACGAACGCCATTCCCAATCCGCACCGGCCCGCCGACGTGATCGTGCCGCCGTATTTGCCCGACGCGCCGGACACGCGCCGCGACCTCGCGCTCTACTACGACGAAATCACGCGGCTGGACGGCTTCATCGGGCAGGTGCTGGCCGAGCTGGAGAAGCAGGGCGCGGCGGAGAACACGGTCATTCTCTTCATCAGCGACAACGGGCGCGCCTTCCCGCGCTGCAAGACGACGCTCTACGACAGCGGCATCCGCACGCCACTGTTTGTTCGCTGGCCCGGCCGAGTGAAGCCCGGCAGCACTTGCGACCGGCTCGTCAGCACCGTGGACTTCGGGCCGACGCTCCTCGAACTCGCCGGTGTCCCAGCCCCGCCGACCTTTCAAGGCAACAGCTTCGCGCCCTTGCTGACCAATCCCACCACCCGGACGCGCGACCACATTTTCGCGGAGCACAACTGGCATGACTACGACGCGCACAAGCGCGCCGTGCGCAGCGAGCGGTTCAAATACATCCGCAACTTCGACGCCGACCTGCCGAACACGCCGCCCGCCGACGCGGTGCGCAGCCTGACGTTTCAGGAAATGCGCCGGCTCCGCGACGCAGGCAAGCTCACGCCCGCCCAGCTTGCGCCCTTCCAGAAGCCCAAACCCGCCGAGGAGCTTTACGACGTGGACGCCGACCCGCACGAGTTGCGCAACCTCGCCGCCGACCCAAGGCACGCTACCACGCTCGCCCAGCTCCGCGCCGCGCTCGGAAAATGGCTGCGTGAGACCAACGACCCCATGCCCGCCATCCGTGCGAAGGATGAGTTCGACCGCGAGACGGGCGAGCCGCTGCCGAACCGGCAGCGCCCCCGCCCGACGAAGGCGCAGTTGGTAGGTGGCAAATGAGTTATTGGCTGATGAGTCTCACGCAAAGGACGCGAAGAGCGCAAAGGGGACAAGCGCATTGAGTTTCACCCTTTGCGGCCTTTGGCAGCCTTGGCGTCTGGGGGCGCGTCCTGACAGCGATGGTAATGTGGCACGGAGCGCGGGCGTCCCGCCCGCAGCGGCCACACCCACACCGAAGCGCCGCGAACTTCCGTTCGATGCGCTGCGCAAGTGGCCGCTGCGACCCAGAGGGCCGCGCTCCGATGGCGGCAGGATGCGCCATGTGGGGGGAGCCTGAAGTTTCCCCCTTTTCCCCACGCCGGGCTTCGCTAGACTGCCGTCATGCCGTCATTCGACATCGTATCCAAAGTCAACTCGATGGAAGTGGAAAACGCCGTGAGCCAGGCCAAGAAGGAGCTGGCGACGCGGTTCGACTTCAAGGGCACCAAGGCCGAGATCACGTTGGAAAAGCTCGAAATCAAACTCACCGCGCCTGACGCCTACAAGATGAAGACGCTCATCGAGATCGTGCTGGGCAAGCTGGCCAAGCGAGGCATCAGCATGAAGAGCGTGGACGAAGGCGAGGCCGACCTCTCGCCGCTGGGCCACGCGCGCCAGAGCGTGAAGATCAAGGAAGGCATCGAGGCCACGGTGGCGAAGCAGATCACCGCGTTCATCCGCGACGGGAAGTTCAAGGTCACCTCGTCCATCAACGGTGACGAGGTGCGCGTCACCAGCAAGAGCCGCGACGAGTTGCAAACGGTCATCGCCGCCGTGCAGGCGGAGGATTTCCCGGTGGCGTTGAGCTTCACGAATTTCCGGGATTGAGCGCCGTGGCCGCGAAGCTCCCAGCCAGCTATCTCGACTCGCCGCTCACGCAGCTTGGTTGGAACGCCCGCCTCGAGGCCGCCTTCGCCCCGCATCGCACCGCCGGACTCGTGCCTGCGCGCGTCGCGACAGAGGACCGGCATTTCTACAACGTCTTCACCACGGACTCGGAGCTGATCGCGCAGATCACGGGCCGCCTGCTGCACGACTCCGCGCCGAACGAACTGCCGAAAGCGGGCGACTGGGTGGCGGTGGCGCTGCATGAGGAGGAGCAGGAGAAGGCCACCATCCACGCCGTGCTGCCGCGGGCCACGCAGATTTGCCGCAAGGAGGCCGGCCGGAAGGCCAGCGAGCAGGTGCTCGGCGCGAACATTGACGTGGTGTTCGTCGTGCAAGGGCTGGACGACAATTTCAACCTGCGCCGCCTGGAACGCTTTCTCGTCATGGTCAACGAAGGCGGGGCGAAGCCGGTGATTCTTCTCAACAAGACCGACCTCTGCCCGCACACGGCACAGCGGCTTGCGGACGTGCGGGCCACGGTGGGCGGGACGCCGGTGCTGGCCGTCTGCGCCATCAGCGGCGCGGGCGTGAAGGCGTTGTGGCAGTGGATTCACACGGGCGTGACAGTGGCGTTCATCGGCTCGTCGGGCGTCGGCAAATCCACGCTCATCAACCGGCTGTTTGGCGAGGAGTTGCAGGACACGCTGCCCGTGCGCGAGAAGGACGCGAAGGGCCGCCACACCACGACGCGCCGGGAACTGCTCGTGCTGCCGCGTGGCGGCGTGGTGATGGACACGCCGGGGATGCGGGAGTTTCATCTCTGGCTGGCGGACACGGGCTTGCAGGACACGTTCCCGGAGATCGAGGAGATTGCGCTGCGCTGTCACTTCACGGGCTGCGGCCACACGGTCGAGAAGAAGTGCGCGGTGCTCGAAGCCGTGCAAACCGGCGGTCTGACGGAGGACCGCTACCGAAACTACCTCAAACTGCGCGGTGACTTGGAGAAGCTCTCTGACGCCGCCCGGCAGAACAACTTTGCCCGCAAGCGCCGCGACCAGGCGGCGCAGCGGGCTTACCAGCAGTTCAAGCGCGGGCGGCTCGGCGAGGAGTGATTCCGCTCACGCCTCCTTCACGATGGCGAGGAACTGCTTCATCGCCGGGGAGAGCACCTTGTTCTTCTTGATGAGCGCGGCGAGCGGACGGTGGAACTCCTCGCCCTCGAAGGGCACCTGCACCAGCGTCGCCTTGGACACCTCCTGCGCGATGGTCGCCTGCGGCAGGATGGACACGCCCGCGTCAATCTCCACCGCGCGCTTCACGGTCTCGACGTTGTCGAACTCCATGACGGTCTGCACGCTGATGCCGTGGTCCTTGAAGATGCGGTCAATCGCCTTGCGGGTCGGAATGTCCGGTTCGAAGCTGATGAACTTCTGGCCCGCCAGCGCGGCGATGGGGATCACCTTGAGCTTGGCGAACGTGTGCTGCGGATGGCAGACCATCACCATGCGGTCCTTGCGCAACGGCACGACCTCCAGGCGTGGGTCTTTCGCCGGGTAGGCCACGAGGCCGAGGTCCACGGCGTTGCCGAGCACGTCCTCATACACCTGGTTCGCGCGGCGATACTCGACATGGATTTTCACCGTCGGGTAGGCCTTGAGGAACTTCTTCATGTAGGGCGGCAGGTCGTGCAGCCCGATGCTGTAGATCGTCGCCACCCGGATGGTGCCGGAGACGATGTCGCGCACGTCCGCCAGCTTGTTCTGCAACTCATCGTAGGTCTGGCAGATGCGCTTGCTGTAGTCGTAGAGGATCTCGCCTTCGCGGGTGAGGCGGAACTTTTTCTTGCTGCGCTCGATGAGCATGGCCTTGAACTGCCGCTCGAGCGCGCTGATCTGCTGGCTCACGGCGGACTGGGTGACGCCGTTGATCTGGGCGGCCTTGGTGAAGCTCTCCGTCTCGCTGAGATCGCAGAACACCTTGAGGCTGGACATTTGCATGGCGGCAATCAAAGACCAAAGACGGGGAGGCGTCAACGCGCGTCCCCCAGGGCTGACGCATCAAAATCCGGCTGGGTTGGTGGACGAACCTGGCGTTGAGTAGGGGTGGGGTGGTAGGAGTGGCCGTCAATGTCTGACACGCAC
>WRPG01000115.1 GCA_009773355.1 Limisphaerales bacterium | reverse complement strand
CCGGCGAACGCCCCGCGCTCCTCCTCCAAATCCGCGCCCAGTAAATCTGTCCGCCTTTGCTCGCACACTTTTGTCCGCCTTTGAAATCCTCACGACACCGGAAAAAACTCCATTTGCCAACCCCGCCGCGCGCGGTTAATTCAATCCCTGTCGGACGGGCCTCTGGGTTCACTCTATGTTTCGAGACATCGGCGGGCTGGCTTTGCTGTTTTGGCGGACGCTTCAGGCGTTGCCGCTGATGTTCCGCCATCGGCGCAAGGTGCTCGAGCAGTTCTACGAAATCGGCATGGGCAGCCTGCTCATGGTCTGCATCCTCTCGGTCTTCATCGGCGGCGTGCTGGCGCTGGAAATCGGCCCGGTGATGGTCGAGCGCGGGCTGGCGAACTTCCTCGGCGGCATCGTCGGCCTGGGCCTCTGCCGCGAGCTGGCCCCGACGCTGATGGCGGTGCTGATCGCCGGCCGCATCGGCTCGGCGATGGCGGCCGAGATCGGCTCCATGGCGGTCTATCAGGAGATTGACGCGCTGCGGACAATGAACATCAACCCGGTGCATTACCTCGTGCTGCCGCGCATCACGGCCATCGCCATCGGGCTGCCGATGCTGGTGGTTTTTGCCGACCTCGTCGGCTGGATGGGCGGCGCGCTGGTCTGCTCGACGAACCAGCAGATCGCCGTGGGCATGCAGTCCTTCTTCGCGAACCTCCGCGACACCGTCGAGGTCAAGGACGTCATCCACGGCCTCATCAAGACCTTTGTGTTCGCGCTCGTCATCGGCACGGTGTCGTGCCATCAGGGCCTCGCCACCATCGGCGGGCCGCGCGGCATCGGGCGCACGGTGACGAAGGCCGTGGTCAATTCCATCGTGCTCATCCTCATCCTCGACTACTTCCTCACGCACCTGCTGGTGCAGATTGAGAAATGAGCGCCGCCGCCAACAACCACCACGAGAGCGTCCGCGTCGAGGTGCGCGGGCTGCGCAAGAGCTTCGGCGACCACGAGGTCCTGCGCGGCGTGAGCTTCACCGTTGAGCGCGGGGAAATCTTCGTGCTGATGGGGCCGAGCGGCAGCGGCAAGAGCGTCCTCCTCAAGCACATCATCGGTCTGGAGGAGCCGGACGCCGGCGAACTGCTCCTCGAAGGCCAGAGCATCCACACCGAGGGGCTGCGCGACCGCTACCGCATGGCGATGGTTTTCCAGTCCGGCGCGCTGTTGAACTCGCTGACCGTCGGCGAGAACGTCGGCCTCTACCTCCGCGAGCACCGGCTGAAGCCTGAGGCGGAAATCCAGCGGGTCATCGCGGAGAAGCTCGACATCGTCGGCCTCAAGGGCACCGAGGAGAAAATCCCCGCCGAGCTTTCCGGCGGCATGAAGAAGCGCGTGGCGCTGGCCCGCGCGCTGATCATCGAGCCGCAGTTGATCCTCTACGACGAGCCGACCAGCGAGCTGGACCCGCTCATCGCCATCACCATCGGGCAGGAAATCCTCGCGCTGCGCGACCGCACGCACGCCACCAGCATCGTCGTCACGCACGATCGCGACCTCGCGTTCGGCATCGCCGACCGCATCGCGATGATCGCCGAGGGCGAGATCCTGGAGATCGGCCGGCCCGAGGACGTGCGCCGCAGCCAGCACCCGCTGGTGCGGAAGTTTTTGACCGCCGACTTCAAACCCAAGCAACCATGAAGGCGAAGTTGAACCAGCCACAAAAAGGCACAGAAGGCACAAGAAGGAATTCCCTTTTGCGCCTTCTGTGCTTCTTTGTGGCAAATCTTTTCTTGTGGTGTCCCTGAAAACTGAAAGACCTGTGGTATGAAAAACACCTCCCTCGAAACCAAACTCGGCATGTTCGTCGCGCTCGTGGTGGTCGCGGCGGTGGTCCTGCTCGAGATGGCCGGCGGCACGGACTTCTTCAAGAAGGGCTACCGGCTGCACGGCCTCTTCAACACCGCGCAGGAGCTCAAGGTTGGCGACAGCGTCAAGATGGCTGGTGTGCCCATCGGCAAAGTCGAGAAGATCGGCTTCGAGGCCGGCAAGGTGAAGGTGACGATGAAGGTGACCGAGGGCGCCGACGTGAAGACCGACGCCAAGGCCACCATCCGCTTCGCCGGCCTCATGGGGCAGAACTTCGTCTCCATCAACCTCGGCACCCCCACCGTCCCGAACCTCGCGCCCGACAGCGTGATCCAGACCGTCGAGCAGCCCGACCTCTCCGCGATGATGCAGAAGCTCGACAACGCCGCCGCCGGCATCGAGAACCTCACCAAGAGCTTCAGCGGCGACAGCATCCAGAACGTGCTCGGGCCGATGACGGACTTCCTGAAGAACAACAACCCCAAGCTCACCGCGCTGTTCGGCAACCTCCAGACCATCTCCGACCGCATCGCCAAGGGCGAGGGCAGCATCGGCAAGCTCCTCAGCGACGAGTCGCTCTACAACGAGACCGTCGGCACCATGAAGGCGCTGAACAAGACCGCCACCGACGCGCAGGGCCTGCTGGCCGACGCCAAGGGCGCGGTCGGCGACCTCAAGGGCACGTTCACCGACGCGCGCGGTTTCATCGCCGAGGCCAAGGGTTCGCTCGGCGACGTGAAGCTGGCCCTGGGCGACGCGCGCAAGACCCTGAACACCGCCACCGACACCATGACCACCGCCAAGCAGACCCTGACCGATGTGCGCGCGGACTTGCAGGCCGGCAAAGGCTCGCTGGGCAAGCTGCTCAAGGACGAGGCGCTCTACAACGAGACCACGCTGGCCATGACCAACCTCCGCGAGATCATGCAGAAGATTAACCGCGGCCAGGGCAGCGTCGGCAAGTTCGTCAACGACGAGAGCCTCTTCAAGAACGCGAAGATGACCCTCCAGAAGCTCGACAAGGCGACCGAGGGGCTGGAGGACCAAGGCCCCTTGAGCGTCCTAGGCATCGCGGTCAACAGCCTGTTCTAGTCCGGGCCGGGGGACGCCCGCCGGATCGCCGCCAGAAAAAGATTCCCCACTCCGGGCTTTCCCCTATCGTCGCCCGCACAGCGCAGCACTGGAGCAACCTTGGCTTTGCCGCGAAACAGACGAACAAGCTGGTGGCCGGAGCATCTGCGCCGCATGGGCGCGGCGTATCTGGTGCTGGTCGTGTCGCTTGTCCCCACCCTGCTCGCCTACCAGCGCGTCAAGGAGAACGCCCGCGAGCGCGACCAGGAGCGCTTCGACCAGATCGCCCGCGCCAAGCACGACGCGGTGGAGCGCCGCGCCATCCGCTACCTCGACGAGATCGTCAGCCTGGGCGGATTCTTCACGGCCAACGAGACCCTCGACGTGGCGGAGTGGGACCGCTTCACGCGCAGCGTGGGGCTGGCGGAGCGCTTTCCCGGCTTCCAACTGCTCGGCTTCGCGGAGGTCGTGCCGCCCGCCGGACGCGCGTCCCACGAGGCGAAGTGGCGGCCCCTCGCGGGCGCGGACTACGCCATCCGGCCCCCCGGCCAGCGGGACGCGCACTGCCCCGTCGTGCTGCTCAACAAGCTCGACGCGACCAACCGCGCGGCCCTCGGCGCGGACGCGTTTGCCGACGCCGCCCTGCGCCCGGTGCTGGAGCAGGCGGTGGCGG
>WRPG01000003.1 GCA_009773355.1 Limisphaerales bacterium | reverse complement strand
GTTGGCCGGGCGCAGCCCGCCCATGCGCCAGGCGACGCGCGGCAGGATGACTTCCCCGAACCGCTCGCGCTCGCGCCACCAGGCGTCCCACAGGCGGCGGAGATACTCCGCATCCGCGCCGCGACCGCGCGGCAGCTCGGCGGGGAGCAGACCGCTCCAACCAAAGAGGCGGGCCTGCCAGAGTTCGACGGGGAGTTTGTCCGCCGACGCGCCCGCCAGCTCCGCGAGCCGGCGCATGGGCCAGTCGTTGTGCTTGTAGCCCAGCGCGGCGAAGAGTCCCTCCCAGAGCGATTGCTCCCAGCCGCACTGCCGCGCACGGGCGGCAAGCTGCGCGGCCTTCAACTGGAGCCGGACGAGCGCGGCCTGCTGGAGGATGGCATCAAGCTGTTCGCGCGGCAGTTCGTGGAGCGGACCGCAACACCTGCCCGCCAGTTCCCCGGCGCGTGTCGAGCCTTCGCCGCCGAACCACTCGCCCAACTCGCCCAGCGGCGCGTCGAGCCGGGACTTGAGCGCGAGTGTCGGCAGGCCGCCCGCGCCCGCGCCGTCCCAGACCACATGGAGCACGACCGCGCGGAAGCTTGGGTTCACATCATGCCGGTGGGCGTGCCAGCCGCCCGCAGCCAGGTCAATTTCCACATCGCCGCGCTGTGGCGTCTCCGCGCCGAACTGCACGATGGCGTCGCGGAAGTCCGGCCCGGGTTCGCGGTTGTGGAAGCCGGGGTGCAGCACGCGCACCCGCCGGCCGTCCGCGAGCGTGAGCTGATCGCGGAGCAATCGCTGATGCTGCCACACCGCCTGCAACAAGCGCTCCGGCGGCGGGCCATCCTCGCGCAACGGCTCTGCGCCCGGACGCTGCGCGCGCCAGGCTGCGTAGAGGTTGGGGGCAGGGGCCATGACTGGCGCGAAGCATAGCCGCAGCGGGGGAAACGCCAAGTTTCAGTTGGCGGGCTACAGGCCAGTCGGCTTGGGCGTTGCCGGCTGGAGAACGTCCGCGCGCAGAGGCGGGCGGGATGCGCCATACACAAGGGCACGCCAGCAGGCGGACGCGCATCTGCTTACGCATTACGCATTACGTTTTACGCTCCCCCTCTCACTCGTCCCGCGTGATCGCCTTCATCCGCGCCTCCAGTTCCGCACGCAGCCGCTCGCGCTCCTCGCCGCTCGCCTCACGCGGAACCCGCACCGGCTGGCCGAGCTGGACTTCGCACCGCGCGAAGGGCAGCGGGACTTGAAAGCGGTCCCAGCTCTTGAGCCGCCATTTCCAACTCAGGCGAAACGACGCGGGGACAATGGCCATGCCGGTGAGTTGCGCGAGCGAGACGATGCCTTCCTGCACCACGTAGCACGGCCCGCGCGGCCCGTCCGGCGTGATGGCGAGGTCGCGGCCCCGCCCGCCGGCCGAGACGAGTTCGCGCAACGCCTGCGAGCCGCGCCGGCTCGACGACCCGCGCACCGGCTCCACGTCGAACAGTTCCAGCACCCGCGCCAGCATCCCACCGTCGCGGCTCGCGCTGACCAGCGCGGCAAGCTTGCGCTGCGGCTGACGCGCCTGCACGTAGCGTTGGAAGAGGATGAGTGAAAGCGCCAGCCGATTGTGCCACAGGCAGAAGATCACCGGCTCCTTGCCGCCGTTCTCGAACAGGTTGGTTTCGTCCCGCCACCGCCAGCGCAGCGTCGCGGCCAGCGAACTCGCCACCAGCCAGATCAGCCGCGCCGCCAGCCGCCCGTGCCACTTGGGCTGCTGGGGGACGATGACGCCGGAGGAGCTGGGTTTGGCGGGCGGGTTCAAAAGTGTCTTGCGTGTTGCGTGCTGCGTGTTTGCAACGGGCGCGGCAAGCCGGCGGAAGACACGCAACACGCAATACGCAACACGTCGTCCGATTCCATTGGCTTAACCCTTTTTCAGTCCCGCCCGCACCAGTTCCTCCACCGTCGCTTTCTCCCCCAGCATCGCCTGCGCGGCGCGGATGATCTCGTGCGCCTCGACCTGCTTGTGGCCCAGCGCCACCAGCGCGAGCACGGCGTCGTGGACCCGCTGGTCGCCGGCGGACAACGCGCGCTCCGCGCTGCTCGCCTCCCACGCGCCCGCCGCGCCGATCTTGTCCTTCAGCTCGACCACGATGCGCTCGGCGGTCTTGCGGCCCACGCCGGAGATGGAGGAGAGCGCCTTCACATCGCCATTCGCCACCGCGCCGCGAAACGCGACCGGGTTCATGCCGCTGAGGACGTTGAGGGCGATCTTCGGCCCGATGCCGCTGACGGTGTTGATCAACATGCGGAACAACTCGCGCTCCGCCGCCGTCGCGAAGCCGTAAAGCACATGGGCGTCCTCGCGCACGGCGAGGTGCGTGAGCAGCCGCACGTCCCCGCCGGGCGCGGGCAGCTTGTCGAACGACGACAGCGGGATGAGCACCTCATAGCCGACACCGTGGACGTCCACCGTGACTTGCGTGGGCAGCGCGTCCACCAGCTTGCCGTGCAGAAACGAAATCATGCCGCGCCGTTGTAGCGGAGGAATGCCGGGCTTGCCACACAGATTCGGACGGCGCGCGGCCTTCCAGGCCGCAGCGGCAACTTGTGCCGGAACACGTCCAGGCGTCCGTTACTCCGTCCGCGAAGGTGGCTGCTGCGGGCCGGAGTCCCGCGCTCCGAACCATGCGGAGTCACCCGCAGTTCGAGCCGGAGTCGGAACTCATCGAGGAGCCGCCAGAGTCAACCGAGGGACTTGCACTGCTCCCGCTGTCGAAGGACGGGCTGCTGCTCGGCCCGGAGTCGAACGATGGAGGGCTTGCGCCGGGATCTGTTGGGTGGTGCAGGTGGTAAAGCGGGTTGGCCGGGTTGGTCAGGCTGTCATCGGTGACGATGGGCGGCGCGGCACCGCTTTCGCTATCACCGGGCGGACGGGCCGAAGTCTTCGAGGCCGCGCGGAACAGCATGACCATCACGCCGATGACCACGGCAAACATGCCCAGCGCGACGAACACCACGAGCAGGAACATCCACGTCATTGCCATGGTCGCACCGTGTCAGACGCGCTTGGCCGTGGCCAGTGAAAACCGGCTCGCGCTCTGGACGTGCGTGAGCGCCAGCGCCAGCGCGTCGGCGGCGTCAGGGGCGGGCAGCTCCGCGAGCTGCAACATGCGCTGCACCATCTTCGCCACCGCGAGCTTCTGCGCCGCGCCGTAGCCGACGATGGCCTGCTTCACCTTGCGCGGTGCCACCTCGAAAATCTCCAGCCCTGCTTCCGCCGCCGCCACGAGCGCCGCCCCGCGCGCCTCGCCCATGATGATTGCCGTCTGCAAGTTCTGCGCGAAGAACAGCCCTTCCACGATGCACACGGTCGGCTGATGCTCACGAATCACCTCGCGCAAGGTCGCGTGAATCTTCGCGAGGCAGCGCGAGCGTTCCCAGCCTGCCGGACAAGAGATCGTCCCTTGAGCCAGCGTGGCCGGCTGCGGCTTGGCGACGCGAATCACGCCGAAGCCCGTCCCGCGCAGTGACGGGTCCACGCCGAGGATCACCTGATGGGCGCGAGCGGGAGCCGGGGCCGTCGCCGCCGTGCGCCGCCTGGCTCCGCTCAGGCGGCTCTGCAACTGCTCAAACTGCTTCGGCGAAATGCCCACGCGCGCACTTTGGCAGACGCGGCGACGGGAGCGAAGCCCGGAGTTGGCGGGCAGGGTGGCTACCACCGGAGCGCGGTTTGATACCCCGCGCCCTTTCAGGCCGGCATTGCAATTCGCGCACCGCACCGAAACACTTCGCCCGCAGCCGCGTTCAACTTCACAGCCATGTTGCTCAAAGACCGCCCCATGCCCGCACCCGCGCCGCCGCCTGCGGCGGAGTTCCCCGCGTCGCATCATGTGCGGCGGCTGGTGGAGAACGTCTCGCGCGTGTTCATCGGCAAGGAGCAGGTCGTGTCGCACGCCGTGCTCGCACTCGTGTCCGGCGGCCATGTGCTCATCGAGGACGTGCCGGGGCTGGGCAAGACGCTGCTGGCCAAGGCCCTCGCCCGCTCGCTCGCGGCGGACTTCAAGCGCGTGCAGTTCACCGCCGATTTGCTGCCGTCGGACATCACCGGTGTGACCATCTTCGCGCCGGAGCGGCATGAGTTCACGTTCCGGCGCGGGCCGGTCTTCACGAACGTCCTGCTCGCTGACGAAATCAACCGCGCCACGCCGCGCACGCAGTCGGCGCTGTTGGAGGCGATGGAGGAACTCAGCGTGACGGTGGACGGCCAGCGGCACGCGCTGGAATGGCCGTTCTTCGTGCTGGCCACGCAGAACCCGGTCGAGCTGGAGGGGACATATCCACTGCCGTTCGCGCAGATGGACCGCTTCATGGTGCGTCTCAGCATCGGCTACCTCGACCGCGCGACGGAGATGAAGCTCCTGCAAATGCAGCAGCACGACGACCCGCTCACCAAGCTGGAGCCGGTGATGACGCCGGACACGCTCGCGCAGGTCCACGCCGCCGTGCGCAACGTCGCCATCGAGCAGTCGCTGCTCGGCTACCTCGTGGACATCGTCCACGCCACGCGCGCGGCGGACTCGCTGGAATACGGGGCCAGCCCGCGCGGCAGCCTCGACGTGCAGCGCTTCAGCCAGTCGCTCGCGCTGCTGGCGGGCCGCGACTACGTCCTGCCCGACGACATCAAGCAGGCCGCGCGGCTCGTCCTCCCGCACCGGCTTATTACGCGGCGCGGCACGCGAGCCGTCACGGTCACGGCGCGCGGGGTGATTGACCACATCATCGAGTCGGTCCCGGTGCCGGTGTGAAGGAAGCGCGTGGGGCGCGGCCTTCACGGCGCGCTCCGGCTGACAAATTCGTGTCCATTTGCGTCGGTTCGTGGTTGAATCCGGCCCCGTTCACCATGCGCATCCTCCTCTTCGGCTCCAGCGGACAGATCGGCACGAACCTCGCGCTGCGCCTGCTCGCGGACGGGCACGAGGTCTTCGGCGTGGACAAGCGCGCGAACCCCTGGACCGACCGCTTCCCCACGCTGCTGCAAGACCTCAGCGGCCAGTTGCCCGCTTCTGCCGCCGGCATCGGCGACGCCGAGTATCCCAAGGCGGACGTGGTCGTTCATCTCGCGGCGAACGCCAAGGTCCACCAGCTCGTGAAGGAGCCGCATCGCGCGTTGGAGAACATCACCGTCACGTTCAACGTGCTGGAATACTGCCGGCTGTCGCGCACGCCCATCGTCTTCTCCAGCAGCCGCGAGGTGTATGGGGACATCCACCGGTTCGAGACGGCGGAGGCGAGCGCGGACTTTGCCTACACGGAGAGCACCTACTCGGCGAGCAAGATTGCCGGCGAGGCGCTCATCTACTCCTACGCGCGCTGCTACGGGCTGCCCTACCTTGTCTTCCGCTTCAGCAATGTCTATGGCCGCTTCGACAACGACATTGAGCGCATGGAGCGCGTCATCCCGCTCTTCATCCGGCGCATCGCGGCGGGCCAGCCCATCACCGTCTTCGGCGCGGACAAGGTGCTGGACTTCACCCATGTGGACGACTGCGTGGACGGCATCGCGCGCGGCGTGGCGGCGCTGGCGGCGGGCCGGGTGAAGAACGAGACGATCAACCTCGCCTGCGGCCAGGGCCACACGCTCGTCCGCATGGCCGAGTTGGCCGGCCACGCGCTGGGCAGGACGCCGCAAATCAATCTGGCTCCCTCGCAGCTTGGCGAAGTCACGCGCTACGTGGCCGACATTTCCAAGGCGAAGGCGTTGCTTGGCTACGCGCCGCAGTTGCCGCTGGAGCTGGGCATCCCGCGCGCCGTGGCGTGGGGCCGCGACTGGGACGCCGGGAAACGCGGCTGACGGGAACGCGGGAGCGTGCCGGCCGAAATTCGCGCTTTGGGCTTTGAACTTGGCGAGGGTCTGAGGCTACGCTGCGCCAGCGAATCCATGAAAATACTTCTGGCCGACGACGACGAAATCAGCCGCAAGATCATTGCGAGCTTCCTCGCGCGCTTTGGCTACGAGTCGCTCGTGGTGCAGAACGGTGCGGAAGCCTGGGAAATCCTCCAGACGCCCGCCGCCCCGCCGCTGGCCATCTGCGACTGGATGATGCCCCGCATGACCGGCCCCGAGGTTTGCGCCCGGCTGCGCGCCATCAAGCAGCCCGTCCGCACCTACGTCATCCTCCTCAGCTCGCGCAACACCAAGCTGGACATCGTCAAGGGGCTCGATGCCGGCGCGGACGACTACATCGTCAAGCCGTGCGACCTCACCGAGCTGCAGGCCCGGCTGCGCGTGGCGCTGCGCTCGCTCAAATACGAGGAGCAGCTCCGCAAGACCATCGCCGAATACGACGCGCTCATCCGCCGCCACACCATGCTCGGCGAAATGGCCGGCCACCAAGTCGCGGCGCAACCCGCCTCAACCGTCACTGTGGCGTCCGCACCGGCGGCCGTCGCCCCCCCGGCCCCCGCGCCAGACTTGGGCGCGCTGCTTTGCGAAGCTATCCGCGAAATCGGCCTCGGTCAGGCGCAGCTCGACTCCAATCCCGAACCCGCCGGCCCGGCGGACTTCTCCGTCGTGCTGCCCGCCTATGTGAAGCGCGACGCGGAATGGGTGGACCTGCGGCTGGACATCACGCGCGGTGGCGCGCACGCGCTCTGCCGCACGGTGCTGAGGCGCCCGGCCAACTCCGAGCACGAGCTGCTGGGCGTGCTCGCGGAGGCCGTCCACCTGTTGCTCGGGGCGCGGAGCCTGGCGCGCGCGAAACAGGCGCTGGGCCTGGTGCCCGTGCTGCCGCCCGTCGCCGCGCGCAGCGACGCGCTGCCGAAACCGGCGGCGGCCCCGGCCCAGCGATTCGCGCTCAAGCTGGCCGACCTCACCATCCACGCCGCGAAGTTTGCCACGCCCGCCGTGGTGAAGCACAAGTCGCTCCCGCAGTTGCAGGTCGGCGACCTCGTCGTGGACGCCGCGCGCGCGTCGGGGGAGGCCGAGCACGTTCTGCTGTCCGCCGGGGAAATCATCACGCCCCACCGGCTCGGCATGCTCGCCGAGCTGCCCGCCGCGCAGGCGCAGTCCCTCACCATCGCGACGGTGGAAGCGCCGGAGGCAAGCCGTGCTTACCTGCGGCTGGATGCGTAGCGTCAGGCCGGCTGCCACAGCGAGCCGGTGCCCTTGAGCATTTCCAGCAATCGCGCGTCGGCGGCGGGGAATTCGTAGTTCACCAGCGCCTCCCGCGTCACCCAAGCCACCGCCTGGCAACCGAGGGCGCGCGGCTCGGCGTCCGCGCCGGTCAGCGTGCAGCGGAAGAAACGCAGGTGAACGGACTTCTCCGGGTATTCGTGCGTGATGCGCTCGAGCTCCTCGTGGACGCGCACGTCCACGCCGAGTTCCTCCTGAAGTTCCCGCCGGAGACATTCCTCGAAGCTCTCGCCCGGCTCGCGCTTGCCGCCGGGAAATTCCCACAAGTCCGCGAGATGCCCGCCGACGGGGCGCTGGGTGATGAGCAGTTGCCCGGCGCGGAAGACGAGGCCAGCGCTGACCTCAAGGCAGTTTCGAGTTTGGAGTTCCGGGTTTTTGGTTGACGGTGGTTCGGAGCTTTCAGGGGCTGTGCTCACAACTCGAAACGCCAAACACGAAACTCAAAACTCACCTGCCGACGCTCTTGTAGACCCACCCGCGCCGCTCCATCTCCGCCGGGTCGAAGAGATTCCGGCCGTCGAAGAGAATCGGATGCGACATCGCGTGGCGCGCGCGGTCGAGATCGAGCTGCTTGAACTCTGGCCACTCCGTCGCGACCACGAGCGCGTCGCAGCCGGTGGCGACCTCGTTCATGTCGGCGACGTAGGTGATCGTGGGACCGGGCGGCAGGACACCTTTCGCCTTGTCCATCGCCTTCGGATCGAACACGCGCAGGGACGCGCCTTCCTTCAAGAGCCGCTGGCAGAGGTCAATGGCCGGCGACATGCGGACGTCGTCGGTGTTCTGCTTGAAGGCCAGGCCGAGCACGCCGATTTGCTTGTCCTTCAACACCCAGAGCGTGTCGGTGAGCTTCTTAAGGAAACGCTCCATCTGGTCGGCGTTGATGTGCTGGACTTCCTTGAGGAGCTGGAAGTCGTAGCCGAGCTGGTCGGCAATCTTGATGAACGCGCTCAGGTCCTTCGGGAAGCACGAGCCGCCGAAGCCCAGGCCCGCGTTGAGGAAGCGCCGCCCGATGCGCGCGTCCATGCCCATGCCGTTGGCGACCTCCTCCACGTTCGCGCCGCTCGCCTCGCAGATGGTCGCGATGGCGTTGATGTAGGAAATCTTGAGCGCGAGGAAGGAGTTCGCCGCGTGCTTGATCAGCTCGGCGGAGTTGATGTCCGTCACGATGATCGGCGCGTTGAACGGCGCATACAGCTCGCGCATCGCGGCGGCGGGCCGCTGCGAGCCGACGCCCACGACGATGCGGTCCGGCTTCATCAAGTCCTCGACCGCGAAGCCCTCGCGCAGGAACTCGGGGTTGCTCACCACGTCGAAGTCCACCTTGGCCTTGCAGTAGCGCTTGATGGTTTCGGCGACCTTCTCGCCGGTCTTCACCGGCACCGTGCTCTTGTCCACGACGATCTTGTAGCTGGTCATCGCGCCGGCGATGTCGCGGGCGACGCGCTCGATGTAGGACAAGTCCACCGAGCCATCGGGCTGCGGCGGCGTGGGCACGGCGATGAAAACCACGTCGGACTTCTCGACCCCTTCGGCGGTGCTGCCGGTGAAGTGCAGCCGCCCGGCGGCGACGTTGCGCTTCACCATGTCCTCGAGGCCCGGCTCGTAGATGGGGATGCCGCCGGCGCGGAGCATCTCGACCTTCTTCAGGTCGTTGTCCACGCAGATGACGGTGTGGCCGACCTCGGCGAAACAGGCTCCGGTGACAAGGCCGACGTAACCGGTGCCGATGATGGTGAGTTTCATGGCGGAAGAACTTGTGGGCTGCGCCCACCCGCCGCGCGCGACCTACTTCTTGGCGGGCGCGTTGGTGGCGGGGGCGACGAGAGTGGTGGCGGCGGCCGTGGTGCCGGGCGCGAGCTTGGGATCCTTGCGCAGGAGCTGTTCGCGCCGCATCTCCGCCTCCATGCGCCAGACGGAGACCGGCTTGGCGCGCAGGACTTCGTCGTAGAGACGCAGCGCCTGCTCGCCCTGGCTCTTCTGCTCGTGGAGCAGGCCGAGCGCGAGCCTGGCCTGGTGCGCCTCCGGCGAGGTGCTGTGCTGGGCCAGCACCTGCTGATAGGTGGCGACGGCCTTGTCCGTCTCGCCGGCGGCCTCCTGGCACGCGGCGACGCCCATCAGGGCGACGGCGGCGGCGGGGCCGGTGGCGTTCGCCGCGAGATGCTTCTCGAAGCGCGCTTTCGCCTCGGGAAACTTGCCCTCGGTGAACGGTCGGCGGCGAAGAGCAGCGCGCGTTCGCCCGCCGGCGTCCCGGCGTGCTGCTCGGCGACCTTGAGATACTCGGCGGCGGCGACGGGCGCGGCCTTGCCGGCCTTGTCGGCGGGTTTGCTCAACGCGGCCAGGGCGGCGTTGGCCTCCGCCTCCCTGCCGGCCCGGACGTGCTTGTAGGTGAAGGCCGCGAGCCAGACCGCGAGCGCGGCGGCGCCGGCATAGACGAGCTGCAGCTTGTGGGTTTCAAACCACGCGAGCGCTTCGATCTGCCAAGAGGACTGCGTTTCTTCTGGTTGCACAGATAAGGGCGCGCATCTTCCGAGCGAGCCTCAAAAACGCAAGCCCAAAGCGGGCCGGGCCGCGATGTCCGGACGTCAACACCCGATGAATCGCGCGCTAGGAACCAGAGAAAACCCCCTTTACACGGGGGGAGGGCGTGCGTAATTTTTGCGCAGCCCTGAATGGACCCCGGCGTCCGGTTTCTGCCCCAACGGAGACCGTTGCAGGCAGACGCCGGTGGCCTGACGAAAACAACCAAACCAACCAAACCAAACCAACCAGCCTATGAAAGACCTCGTCCCGCATCGAGAGGCTTCCCAGCGAGCCGCCGCCGGCTTCACGCTCATCGAACTGCTTGTCGTCATCGCCATCATCGCGATTCTGGCAGGGATGCTCCTGCCGGCGCTGGCCAAGGCCAAGGCCAAGAGTGGGCAGGCTTCCTGCATGAGCGGAGGCAAGCAGCTTGGCCTCGCCTTCTCGCTCTACACGCAGGACTACGATGATTGCTTCCCAGCCGGTGCCTCGCAGGGGGCATTGGGAAATGCACACGAGGACTGGGTGCATTATCAAAACGGAACTTCCGGTGCGAACAGCACCGGCCTCAACACCACGCCTCGCCCGCTCAAGGACAGCACCATCGCGCGCTATCTGCAACCGTTGACCGACGACCTCCGCACGAATGGCAACACCATGCTGCGGTGTGCGTCGGACAAGCTCTGGAACAAGCGTGGCGGCCCGAACACTGGGCCGCAGGCCGGGTCGCCAACCTCTGGAAAGCCCAATTATCCCTTTTCCTACGCGTTTAATGGTGGGGGCGCGAACGAGGGCTTTGCGACCTACGTGGACGCGCGGAGCGCCACCGGCACGCGCCGCCGCTTCCGCACCGCCGAGGTGCAACGACCGGCGGACAAGTGGATGTTGATCGAGGAGCGCGGCGGGCCGACTGACGGAATCAACGAGTATCGGGCACCGAACTGGCCCCCGCCTGGCATTGCCGCCCCTTCTTGGATTGATGACGGGCGCTTCAACAACCCCGGCAACGTGCTTTCCCTTCGTCACGGCAAGAAGGCTACTGTTGGTTATGGTGATTTTCATGTCGAGGCCACGCTTTACACCGCCATCACCAACAACGGCGTCACCAAGGCCAACGCTCCATAGCCCATGATCCTGTTGCATCGCATAATTCTCGTCTTGTTGGCCGGATCGGTGGTTTTCGGTGGTTGCCGGAGGCGTGCCAAACCGGATGGCTCGGCCGCTCCGCCGTCCGCAGAAGCCGCCGCCGCGTCGGAGGTGCCGCCCGCTGGCACGGCTGCCGCCGCAGCCGCACCGCGAACTTACTTGGCCCCGCCGCCGTCCACGGGACCGCTGCCAACCGACGAGGCTCACCGATTCAGCGCGCCGGAACCGATGAACATGTATTCACCGGCTGGGCCGGGTGATTACCAAGCCCAACTCAACGCCTACAACCGGGTTTTGCGGAAATGGTCGGAAGGCGCGGATGTCCCGGCGACATTCCATGATTTGATGGCGACCTACAACAGTCCGAAGCCGCCGCAGCCACCACCGGGTCGCAGCCTGGTCTATGATCCGAAGACAGTGACCGTCCGCTTGCAGTAGGCCGCTCACCCCATCACGTCCGTGATCGTCTTGCCGTAGCTGATGGGGACGGGACGGTTGAGCGTGTCGCGGACTTCGGTGTGCGGGTCAATGCCGAGGAGGTGGTAGATCGTCGCGGCGAGGTCATCGGGCTTCACCGGCTTGTCGGCGGGATACTCGCCGTGCTTGTCGGACGCGCCATAGACGAAGCCCTTCTTCACGCCCGCGCCGGCCAGCAACGCCGTGTAGCACTGCGGCCAGTGGTCGCGGCTGATGTTCGCGTTGATGCGCGGCGTGCGGCCGAACTCGCCGACCCAGACGACGAGCGTGTCCTTGAGCAGGCCGCGCGAGTCCATGTCGTTCAGGAAGGTGGGCAGCGTCTGGTCGGTGATGGGCAGGTGGCGCTTCTCGATGATGGGGAACATCCGCGTGTTGTTGAAGCCGTGCGTGTCCCAGCCGCCGTCCGTCGTGCTTTGCCCGCCGATGCTCTCGGAGAAATAGACCTGCACGAACTTCACGCCGGTCTCGACGAGTCGCCGCGCGAGCAGGCAGCTCTGGCCGTAGGGCGTGCGACCGTAGGCGTCGCGCAGCTTCGCCGGCTCGGCTTCGAGGTTGAACGCCTCGCGGAGCTTGGTGGAGTGGAGCATGGCCAGCGCCTTGTCGTAGTAGGCATCCAAGCCGCGCGCGGCGGATGAGTGATCGAGCAGGCGCGTTTGCGCATCCACGACCTTTTGCAGTTCACGCCGCGCCGCGAGGCGGTCGTAGGAGAGATTTGCCGGCAGGCTGAGTTCCGGCAGGCCGAAGCCGGGTTCGCTCGGGTCGCGCAGCACGAGCAACGGGTCGTGGACCTTGCCGAGGAAGCTGGCGTGCTGGGCGGGCACGATGGACCCGTCCGCGATGGCGTAGGGAAACGCGGCGAAGGTGGGCAGCTCGGGGTTTTTCCCTGGCGCGAGCCGGTCCACGACGGAGCCGTAGGCGGGGAAGAGGTCAATCGAGTCCTTGAGCCGCTGGTCATCCGTGGCCGGCGCGTGCCCAGAGAGCGCGTAATAGCCCGCCGAGTTGTGGTTCTTCATCGTGTGGTGCATGGACCGGATGAGGCAGACCTTGTCCATGACCTTGGCGGTGCGCGGGAGGAGCGAGTTGACCTGGATGCCGTCGGCGCTCGACGACATGGGCTTGTGCAGGCCGCGAATGCCCTCCGGCGCGTCGGGCTTCATGTCGAACGTCTCGAGGTGGCTCGGCCCGCCCCACTGGAAGAGAAAGATGAAGGACTTCGCGCGGGCAATCGGGTTCTTGCCGGCCTTGGCCTCCGCCGCAAGCAGCTTGGGCAGCGACATGCCGAACATCCCCATGCCGCCGACTTGCAGCAGTCGGCGGCGGGTCATCCTAAAATCAAGGTGCGGCGTGCAGGCGGAGTTCATTGGGTCAATGGTCTAGCATCGGAGAGCAGACGGGGCAAGCGGGGTGAAATTTCAGTCCGCACTCTCATTAGCACCCGGCTTCAGCCGGGTGTTCGAGGCGAGAGGCGAGCCGAACCGTTTCAACGGTTTGCCTGGCAGAATGAAACCGTTGAAACGGTTTGATCTTCTTGCGTGCG
Source organism: Limisphaerales bacterium (assembly GCA_009773355.1). GTDB lineage: Bacteria > Verrucomicrobiota > Verrucomicrobiia > Limisphaerales > SXTU01 > SXTU01. The sequence continues at coordinate 157,341 of WRPG01000003.1, read as the reverse complement.
TCACAGCCGGCTGAAGCCGGGTGCTAATGAGAGGAAGGCTCAATCACCGCCTCCGTCTCCCCCACCGGAACCTCCGCTGTCTCCAAAATCACCATCCGTGCCACCGGTGCTGTCAGGCAGGTTGTCCCCTCCGGCTCCTCGCATTGACTGATTGGCGCGCCTCTGATCCCAAAAGCGCCACGAGGCGAAGGTGACCAGCAACACCAGCAGCAACACCGCGATCATGCGGTGTCCGGCATACGCCAAGAACATGCAGGCCAAAAACGCCACGATGATGATGTAGTCCACGAGCTTCATTCGAGACCGCTTTCGGCTTCGCTACTGCGTCTGGCTACCGCCGCAACACAAACTCCTTCGCGTTCACCAGGCCCCACAGCACGTCCTCGACGCCCGCGCGGCGGTCCTTCGCCTGCTCGATGTGCGCGGTGGTCTTCGCCAGCTCCGTCGCGCTGGGCGCGCGGGTGAGCGCGGTCCAGTAGAGCTCCTCGACGACGGCGCGGTTGGGCCGGCCGGAGTCGAGCAGCGCGGCCAGGCGGTTGTCGGAACGGGTGAGCAGCTCGTTGACCGACGGGCCGGAGATCATGAAGAACGCCTGGCCCATGCTCGTGTCCGTGGAGCGCTCGCACTCGCAGGTGAGCAGGCGCGGCGGCTTGCCGAACATCGAGAGGAACACGTCCGGCGACATCTGCGCGCGGCGACCGCGCCGGCCCTCGATGCGCGCGCCGGGCAGCTCCGCCGCGCGCGTGCCGGCGGGCTGGCCCTTGAACTCGGCGGACACGCCGGCGACCTGATGCAGCGTGTCGAACATCTGCTCCGCCGTGAGCCGGCGCAGCGGGGCGCGGGCGTAGTTCAGCTCGTCGCCCGCGTTGGTGTCGTTCGGCTCGCTCGCGGTCTGGTAAGCGCGCGAGTTCATCACGAGGCGGATGACGTGGCGCAAGTTGAAGCCGCTGCGCACAAACTCCTTGGTCAGCGCCTCGAGCAGCGCGGGGTGCGACGCCGGATTCGTCGCGCGGAAGTCGTCAATCGGGTCCACGATGCCGCGGCCCATGAGGTGGAACCAGATGCGGTTGACCTGCGAGCGGGCGAAGAGCGGATTGTCGGGCCGGGTCATCCACGCGGCGAGCGCCTCCAGCTCGTCCTGCTTCTCGAAGTCCTGCTTCGCGACGCCGAGGAAGCGTGGCTCGGCGGGCTTCTCCGTGCGCGGATTGGTCACGCTGCCCTTGCGCGAGAGGTAAACGATCTGTTCGCCGATGAACTCGTGCTTGTCGTTCTTGTCCCGGCGGTTGTTCTCCAGAATCTTGTAGTCCACGCGGGCAAAGAGCGCGGCCCAGTCGTAGTAATCGTCCTGTGTCCAGCGGTCGAACGGATGATTGTGGCACTGCGCGCACTGGAGCCGCGTGCCGAGGAATACCTGCGCCGCCGCCTCCGCGCGGATGACGGGCGTGCGGTTGGCGCGATAGAAGTTCGCCTCCGGGTTCGCGTAGGTGCTGCCGCGTGCCGCGATCAGCTCGCGGGCGAACTGGTCCATCGGCTTGCCGCTGGCGATGCTCGCGCGCAGCCAGCGGTGGAAATCCTGCATCCCTTTCGCGTCGAGCGTCTTCTCCTCCACGCGCAGGAGATCGGCCCACTTGAGCGCCCAGAAGTCGGCGAACTCGGGACGTTCGAGCAGCTCGTCAATCAGCGCGGCGCGCTTGTCGGTAGGGCCGCGCTGCGGCGCGGCTTTGCTCGATGCGCCCCTGGCTCTAGGCTGGACGCGCGGCAGCGCGTCCCTGCCGGCGTTCACGAACTTCTTCGCCTCTTCCGCCGTGGGCAGGATGCCGAGCAAGTCCAGGTAAGCGCGGCGGAGGAAAACTTCATCGCTCGCCAGTTCACTCGGGTTCATCCGCAGCGTCTGGAGCTTCGCGAAAATGTGCTCGTCCACGAAGTTGTGCGGCTTGGGATTCGCCCACTTGAAGCCGGGCCGCGCGGGCACGAACGCCAGCCGCACCGGCTCCTGCAAGTGGAGGAAGCGCACGAGCAGTGTCGTCTCGCCGGTCTCCTTGCGCGTCACGCGGCCATCCGTGCTCACGTCCGCGACGGCGACGTTCACCACCTCGTAGCAGGTGATCTTCGTCACATCGCGGGTCGAGCCGTCGGAGAACTTCGCGGTGGCCTTCATTGCTACCGAGCTGGCCGGTTCGATGAGGAACTGCTCGCGCGGTGTGACCTCCAGCTTCACCAGCGTCGGTGCGCCGGGCGACTGCCGCTGCGCGCCGCCGGCAACCCACTCGCGCAACGTGCGGTATTCCCACGAGTCCTTGGCGAAGCGTTTGCCACCCTCGTGCGCGACGGCCTGCGTGGCCTTGAGCAGCAGCAGGCTTTCGTCCGGCGAGAGCGTGTTCACGCGCCGCCCGAACTGGTCCTGCACGAGCGCGGCGAAATCGTAGTCTTGGTCGCCGCCGCGCAAGGAAAGCTTGAAACCACCCTTGCCCGTCGCATTGCCGTGGCAGGTGCCGAGGTTGCAGCCAGCCTTGGAGATGACCGCAGCCACGTCGGTCTGGAAGGTCACGGGGGCGGCGGGCAACGCGACGGCAACCGCCAGCCAGGCGGCGGCGAGGCAGAGCCGTTGGCGGTTCGCGGAGTTCACGCTGGCAAAGCTAGTGCGCAATCGAGTGCTTGCACAGACGCGTTTCGCGCTGGCGGGTTTCAGGGGATTGCCGCGCCCGTGCCGGCGATATGCTATCGCCGCGTTACGGGTTGGCGTCTCAAAATCGTTTCGAACTGCTGCTGCCCACGGACGGCGGTTGCAAACCGCCGGCACGGGTTCAGCGAGGTTCCGTCACGCACGCGCCGGAGTTTCCCCTTGAGCCGCCTTCCCCCTGCCGCGATAACTCCCGCGCCTGATGAACATCTACGAAGAATTGCAGTGGCGCGGTCTCGTCTCCGATTGCACCGACGCGGCGGAACTCCAGCGGCAGCTCGCCGTCCGCCCGGTCACGCTCTACTGCGGCTTCGATCCCACGGCGGACTCGCTGCACGTCGGCTCGCTCGTGCCGTTGCTTGCGCTGCGGCGCTTCCAGAACGCCGGGCATTGCCCCATCGCCGTCGCGGGCGGCGCGACCGGCAGCATCGGCGATCCCAGCGGCAAGACCGCCGAGCGCCAGCTCCTCACGAAGGACCAGATCAACGCGAACGTCGAGGCGGTCCGCCCGCAGCTCGCGCGCCTGCTGGACTTCAACGTCGAGCCGAATCGCGCTTTCCTCGTGGACAACGCCGAGTGGACCGCCGGGGTCAGCTTCCTCGATTTCCTCCGCGACATCGGAAAGCATTTCTCGGTCAACATGATGATGGCCAAGGAGTCCGTCCGGGCGCGCATGGAGGACCGCGAGGTGGGCATCAGCTACACCGAGTTCAGCTACATGCTGCTCCAGGCGTTCGACTTTTACGTGCTCGCCCGCGACCACAACTGCGACCTGCAAATCGGCGGCTCGGACCAGTGGGGCAACATCACGGCGGGCACCGACCTCATCCGCAAGAAGCTCGCGCGGCCCGCGTGGGGCCTCACGCTCCCGCTCATCACGAAGGCGGACGGCACGAAGTTTGGCAAGACCGAGGCCGGCACCATCTGGCTCGATGCGAATCGCACGAGTATCTACGAATTCTACCAGTTCTGGATAAGGACCGATGACCAGGATGTTGGCCGCTACCTCAAATACTTCACCTTCTTGGGGAAAGAAGAGATCGAAGAAATCGAACTGAGACACTCGCTAAAACCGGAGAAGCGTTATGCGCAAGAACGTCTAGCAATGGCCGTTTGCGAAATCGTTCACCCAGCTGAAGGAAGCCTGACTAGCACGACTACGCCTTCCATGGATGCACAAATCGCAAGCCAGATTCTTTTCGGTGGTGCCCTCGAAGGTGTTTCGGAAAGTGCCTTCGACGATGTGATTGACCAAGTCCCACTCTATGCAGTGGATCCGACTCGGTTAGCGGGAGTAGGACTGCCTCTGGTTGAAGGTTTGGTTCTTGCTCACCTCTGTCCATCGAAGGGGCAAGCCCGCAGAGATCTTGAAGGCGGCGGCATCTACGTGAACAACGTGCGCGAGACGAACCCCCAGCGTGCGCTCACCACGGCTGACCTCCTCTTCGGCAAACATCTCCTCCTCCGCAAGGGAAAGAAGAACTACACGGTGCTGACGGTGAAGTAGCTGGAGCGCGGACTTCAGTCCGCCTCACCTCTCGAAGTTCCGCAACGCGTCCGTTTCGGGCCCGCCAGGTCGTTCCTGAATTGAAGCGGACTAAAGTCCGCGCTCCGGCCTGCTCCGCCCAGCCTTGCCCTCTTTGCTCCCGCCCCGTAGAAAGCGCGCGTGAAACAACCTGCCGCCTCCGCGCCCGCCGCGCTTTCGCCGGGCTTGCGCCGCTTCCTCTACGGCACCGCCGCCACCACGGGCGCGGCGATCCTCGTCGTGGAAATCCTCGGCGCGAAGATGCTCTCGCCCTACGTCGGCACGTCGCACTTCGTCTGGACGGCGCAAATCGCGGTCACGCTCCTCTCGCTGGCGGCGGGCTACTGGTTCGGTGGCTGGCTCGTGGACCGCTCGCAAGACCTCCGCCGCCTCTACACCTGCATCTTGCTCGCAGGCGTGTATCTCTGCTTCACCGTCCCGTTCACGGCCAAGGTCGCGTTTGCCTGCCTTCAATTCCCGCTCGCGGTCGGCTCGCTGCTGGCGTCGCTGTTTCTATTCTTCGTGCCGCTCACGCTGCTGGCCACGGTCGGGCCGTTCGTCATCCGCGTGCTCACGTCGGCGGTTGCGGGCGTCGGCGGCACCGTCGGGCGGCTCTCGGCCATCAGCACGCTGGGCAGCGTGCTGGGCACGGTGCTCATCGGCTACGTGCTGATTCCCTTCCTGCCCAACTCGGTGACAATGTTCATCACCGCCGGCGTGCTCATGGCGCTGTCGGTGGTTTACTTCCTCGTCTGGCGTGAGCCGGGTGCTTCGCTCAACGGGCCAGTTGTTCTCATTGCGCTCGGCACGTTCACCGGCTGGGCGGGCGTGCGCATGGATGCCCGCCCGCCGACCAGCGACATGACCGAGGTGCTGCGCCGCAACTCGGACTTCGGCATGTTGCAGGTCTTCGAGACCTTCGGCGGTGCGCGGCGCTACTACCTCAACGACTACCTCACGCAGAACACCTACGACCCGGAGGCGAAACAAAGCGTCTCGCTCTTCACCTACGGCCTGCACGGGCTGGCGCGGGTCTATACGAAGGAAACCAAGGATGTGCTGTGCATCGGCATGGGCGTGGGCATCGTGCCCATGCAGTTCGCCCGCGAAGGCACGAAGGTGGACGTGGTGGAAATCAACGGCGCGGTCGTGGACGTGGCGAAGGCGCACTTCGACCTCGAACCGGAGAAGCTCAACCTCACCATCGGCGACGGCCGCCAGTTCGTGAACGCCGCCACGAAGCAATACGACGCAGTCATCCTCGACGCCTTCCTCGGCGACTCCTCGCCGTCGCACCTGATGACCAAGGAAGCCTTCGCCGCGATGCGCAAGGTGCTGCGGCCCGACGGCGTGCTGGTCATCAACAGCTTTGGCGACTTCGAGCCGGGGCAGGACTTCTTCACGGCGTCGCTGGACAAGACCTTGAAGTCCGTCTTCGGCACGGTCCGCATCCACGCCAGCGGCAATGGCAACGTCTTCTTCGTCGCCACGCCGGCGAAGGAGCTGAAGCAGCATCGCACGATGGACTTCGACGCGATGCACTCGACCGTGCAGCAGCAGGCCCGCGACGCGCACGAGGGCATCAAGACGACCAACCCGGCGAGCGGCATCGTGTTGACGGATGACTTCAACCCGGTGGAGTTCCACGACGCGAAGAACCGCGAGCAGTTCCGCCGCCAGCTCGCCTTCTCAATGCGGCCCAAGTGAGCGCGCTTTCAGCCAAGCACCGTTCGGAGTTCCGCCGCGTCTTGGACTGCGGCGGGAAGCGGAGCGCCACGCCGCTTTCCCGTCCCGCGGAGCGGTTTGGTGATGCGGAGGCTTTCCACTCCGCGGGAAGCCAAAGCGGTGTCGCCGCTGCGCTCTGCCACCGCAGTCCAAGACGCGGCGGACCGCAGGAGCCTTGCCTGCCTTTCCAACCCTCCTGAGACGCATCCATTTCCATGCGCACCATTTACTTCGACTACAACGCCACCACGCCGCTGGACCCGCAGGTCCGCGCGGCGATGCTGCCGTTCCTCGACGAAGTCTGGGGCAACCCCTCGAGCGTCCACCACGTCGGCCGCCGCGCGCGGGCCTTGCTGGATGACGCGCGCGACCACTGCGCCGCCGTGCTCGGCTGCAAGGGCAGCGAAGTCGTCTTCACCAGCGGCGGCACGGAGAGCAGCAATCTCGCGGTCTTCGGCACCGCCCGCTTGCTGCGCGAGAAGGGCCGGCACCTCATCACGTCGAGCGTCGAGCACCACGCGGTGCTGCACTGCTTCGACTACCTGGAGCGCAAGGAAGGTTTCTCCGTCACGCGCCTGCCGGTGGACGCCACGGGTCGCGTGAGCGTGGACGACCTCCGCCGCGCGCTCCGTCCCGACACCACGCTCGTCAGCGTGATGGCCGCGAACAACGAGACCGGCACGCTCCAGCCCGTTGCGGAACTCGGCGCGCTTTGCCGCGAGCGGGGAATCCTCTTCCACACCGATGCCGTGCAGTGGTTCGGCAAGGAGCCGTTCGCGAACGTCCACCAGTTCAACGCCGACCTCGTCTCCATCTGCGCGCACAAGTTCCACGGGCCAAAGGGCGCGGGCGCGCTCTACCTCCGCTCGCCGCTGCATCCGGACCCGGTGCAGTTCGGCGGCGCGCACGAGCACGAACGCCGCGCCGGCACGGAGAACCTGCCGGCCATCATCGGCTTCACCGACGCACTGGAGCGCTTCGTGCGCGTGCCGGTGTTCGAGCGAACGCACCTTGCCCCGCTCACCGCGCGGCTGCTGGCGGCGGTGGACGCGTGCGAAGGCGCGCACTTCCGCGGCGCGCGCGAGCAGCGGTTGGCGAACACCGTTTCCTTCACCGTGGAAGGCACGGACAGCATCGCCTTGATGGCCGCGCTGGACATGGAAGGCGTCTGCGCGTCGAGCGGCTCGGCGTGCGCCGCCGGTTCGTTGGAGCCCTCGCACGTCATGCTGGCGTTGGGCGCGCCCGCCGCCGAGGCCAACGCCCTCGTGCGCCTCTCGCTGGGCCGCGCCAGCACGGCGGAGGAGGTGGAAACCGTCTGCGCCCTGCTCCCGCGCGTGCTGCGGCAGGTGCGGCGGGCTTGACAGAGGTGAAGTCGGCAGGGACGTTCCCCGTCAGTCAGGCCGCCGAACGACATGAAAGCCCTCTCATCCAGCCGCCGCGAGCAAATCGCCTTCACCCTCATCGAACTGCTCGTCGTCATCGCCATCATCGCCATCTTGGCGGGGATGCTCTTGCCGGCGTTGAGCAAGGCCAAGGAGAAGGCCAAGGCCGCGCAATCGGTGAACAACATCAAGCAGCTTGGGATGTCCATGGCCCTGTATGTAAGCACCTACACCGAGAAGGTGATGCCTTACGACGACGCCAACAGTATTCCTGTCGGCACCTTCTGGATTCCGATGCTCCGATCCAATTCCAGCCTGTCGAGCGACAAAGTGTGGCTTTGCCCGAGCACGCGGGCCAAACCCGGCGCTGGGTTCCCAGTCAATCACGGTGGAGCACCCACTGCAAACCCGTGGCCTGCCCATGCAGCTTGGTGGGGAGCGGGTTTCATGGGGGGAACCACGGGCAGCTACACCATCAACTCTTGGTATCAGCTCCGCACCAGCGGAAACAACACGGCCAACTACTTCAGGAACGCTGAGGATGGCACTCCAGCGAGCCAGCCGTTGTTCACCGATGGTGGGTGGGTGGATACCTGGCCCAACCCCAACGACGCCGAACCGCCGCGCGCCCTCTGGGGAGGAAACAATTCAGCAATGGCACGTGTGGCTATTTCACGGCACGGATTTGGGGTCAACGCGGTCATGTTCGATGGGCATGTCGAGTATGTGAAGGTGCCCAAACTTTGGGATCTCAAATGGCATGCGAATTGGACGCCGCGAACAATACCGCTGAATGTGGTCGAGTGAATGCGGTTGGGCCGGTCACTGCTTTACCGCGATGACGGCCTTTTTCTTCCCGTCGATTTCAAACCGGTAGCCTGCGGGAGGCCGTGGCACGGCCCCGAAGGTGGTGATTGCGGAAAGTTCCTGCACGTTGTTTGGAAGGCGTCCGTTCTTGGCGACGAACTCCTGTAGCATCATGGTCAGCACCGAGGCATTGGAGAGCGCCATTTCCGCCTCATTGCCGGCTATCGGGGTGCCATCCGCCAATTTGGCGGCTGGTTGCGGCGGCAGCGGCTCCACGGACACCGGAGTGGGTGCTGGCTTCCTACGGCACGCAGACACAGCCAAGGCCAGCACGACGCAGCCCAGCAGGACTTTGAATTTCATGCGCCGACTCTAGGCGGCTTCGCCCGTGCGGGCGCAAGCTGATTCTCGCCGACGCTGTGGCGCAGCCTGCGTAGCTCGACATTCCAATGTCGAGAGGAGGACGCAGGACACCGGTTCGACATTGGAATGTCGAGCTACCCGCCCCGCAACTTCCCGCTTCCCTTCCCGCGCTCCTTTGGCACGCTCGTCCGCACTATGACCCGATGGTTCCTGTCCGCCCCCCGTGCCGGCGATTTGCAATCGCCGTCCGTGACGCCACGCATTCCCGCCGGAGCGCCGGTGTCCAACCGGCGCGTTGCCGCCCGCCCCCGACCCGCAGGTTGGACACCTGCGCTCCGCCGCACCGTATGTCTGCTGGCGCTTGCGTGCGCCGCTGTCACTTCCGTCCGCGCCGCCGCGCCCTTCGAGCTGAAGGACGGCGACCGCGTCATCTTCCTGGGCGACACGCTCATCGAGCGCGAGCAGCACTACGGCTGGATCGAGCTGATGCTCACCACGCGCTTCCCGGACCGCCACGTCACCTTCCGCAACCTCGGCTGGAGCGCGGACCTGCCGGCGGGCGAATCGCGCCTGGGCCTCTCGCTCACGCAGGCGGGCAACGAGCCGCCGGGCGAAGCGTGGAAGCTGCTCCAGAAACAAATCGAGGAAGCCAGGCCGACGGTGGCCTTCCTCGGCTACGGCATGGCGGCGTCCTTCGACGGCGCGGCGGGCCTGCCCAAGTTCAAGGCGGACTACGAGCGGCTGCTGGACACGATTGAGAAGCTCTCGCCGGGGTGCCGCTTGGTGCTGCTGTCGCCCATCAAGCACGAGAAGTTGCCTGCGCCGCTGCGGGATCCGGCGAAGCACAATGAGCAGCTCGACCTCTACTCGAAGGCCATCAAGGACATCGCTAACGAGCGCAAGGCCGTCTTCACGGATTTGCGGTTTGAAGCAGCTAACCAAAGGCTGACCGAGAACGGGCTTCACCTGACGGAAGCGGGTTACAAGCAGGTTGCCGGACGGATTAGGGGTTCGATTCAACCATTAGGACAGACCCTCTTTGCCAGTGAAACGCACATCTGGGCGATGCCTGAGAAGCAGGTAATAGTTCAAGCCCTCCGCCAAGTCATCCTCCGCAAAAACGAGTTCTTCTTCCACCGCTCCCGCCCCGCGAACATGGCCTACATCTTCGGCTTCCGGAAACGCGAGCAGGGCAACAACGCCGTCGAGATGCCGCAGTTCGACCCGCTCATCGCCGCCGAGGAGAAGAAGATTCGCGAGCTGTGCAAGCACCTCAACGACGCGAACTTCAAGCCCGGCCCCGAACTCCAGCCCGCGCCGCTCCGGGGCAAGGCCGCCGCCGCCAAGCACACGCCGCAGCCGCACCCTGAGTTCACCGTGGCCGACGGCTTCGAGGTCACGCTCTGGGCCGAGAACCCGCACCTCGCCAAGCCCATCCAAATCAACTTCGACCCGCAGGGCCGCCTCTGGGTCGCCAGCAGCGAGGTCTATCCGCAAATCGAACCCGGCCAGGCCGCGCACGACAAAATCGTCGTGCTCGAAGACACCAAGGGCGCGGGCAAGGCGGACAAGGCCACCGTCTTCGCCGACAACATGCTCATCCCCACCGGCCTCGCGCCCGGCGACGGCGGTGTCTATGTCGCGCAGAGCACCGAGCTGTTGCACTTGAAGGACACCGATGGCGATGGCAAGGCCGACGTGCGCCGCGTCGTCCTCTCCAGCTTCGGCACGGAGGACACGCACCACAACCTGCACACGCTGCGCTGGGGACCGGACGGCCGCCTCTGGATGAGCCAGTCCATCTACACCCGCAGCGAGGTCGAGACGCCCCACGGCGTCGTGCGCCTGCGCTCGGGCGGCGTCTTCCGCTTCGAGCCGGCGTCGCAGAAGCTGGAGGTCGTCTTCAAGGGCTGGGTCAACACCTGGGGCCACCAGTTCGACGAGTTCGGCCAGAGCTTCCTGACCGACGGCGCGGGCTTCCAGGGCATCAACTGGGGCGTGCCTGGCGCGATGTATTTCACCTACGCGAAGGCGCGGCGCATCCTGCAAAGCGTCAGCCCCGGCAACTACCCGAAGTTCGCCAGCCTCGAAATCATCCGCAGCCAGCACTTCCCCGCCGACTGGCAGGGCCGCGTGGTGACGTGCGACTTCCGCGCGAATCGCGTGACGAGCTTCGACGTGGCCGAGTCCGGCGCGGGCTACGTGACCAAGCAAGGCCCCGACATTTGCCGCACGGCGAACAACACGTTCCGGCCGATTGACGTGAAGCTCGGCCCCGACGGCGCGCTCTACATCGCCGACTGGAGCAACCCCATCATCAACCACGGCGAGGTGGATTTCCGCGACCCGCGCCGCGACCGCGAGCACGGGCGCATCTGGCGCGTGGCGGTGAAAGGCAAGGCCGGCTTGAAGAACCCCGCGCTCGCCAAAGCCAGCACGAGCGCGCTGCTGAACGAACTGCTCTCGCCCAACCACTTCAATGCTTCCCAAGCCACCCGCCTGCTCGTGGAGAAAGGCGCTGCCGCCGTCGCGCCCGAGCTGAAGACGTGGACCGCGAAGCTCAAGACCGAAAAGGAACAACTCGCCGCGTTGTGGATTCACCAAGCGTTGAACCTGCCGACGACCGACCTGCAAGCCAAGCTCCTCGCCGCGCAGGACGGCCGCATCCGCGCCGCCGCCACACGCGTGCTGGCGGGCAGTTTGTAGCTTCCGGGAGTAGCTCGACATTCCAATGTCGAGATTCGCCGCGCCCACGGGTTTCCGCACTCGACATTGGAATGTCGAGCTACGTGGCACGGACTCAACGGCGGTCTCCCGACGGCTTCCACCCATCCGCGCCGCGCAGGACATTGGCCGGAGTCAACTCGCCCGCCTCCGCCTCGGTGAGCTGCCTTGCCCACTTCACGCGCTTGTCCGGCTGCGCACCGGGACCGGTGCTGCCGAACTCGGCGTAGCGCGAGGTTTTTTCACGGTGGGGGAGGTTCCAGTTGTCCCAGCCGGCGGGGCGCACGGCGTCGGGCATTTCCGTATGCAGCCAGGCGGTTGCAGCGTGGTCGCGCCACGGGCGGCCGAGAAAGGTTTTCACACCCGGCTCGGCGGTGATGGTGCAGTGCGCGAAGACGAAGCCGAAGCGCTCATCATGCGGCGTGGACGCGGCGGTGATGTAGCCGGTGCGCAGGCAGTGGATGCGGCAGCGGTCGAAGAACGTAGTCGCGCCGCCAAAGATGAAGTCCACATGGCCGGCGATGAAGCAGTTGGTGAAGTAGTGCCGGCCCCGGTTCGCGAAGATGGTGTCCTGCCAGCCGAGGAAGCGGCAGTCGCGGAAGACCGCGCGGTCGCCATCAAGGCGGATGGCCAGCGCCTGCCCGACCGGCCCGGCGGAGTTCTCGAACGTGACGCGCTCGGCCACGAAGTCGTCGGCATCAATTGTCGTGGACGGTGTGCGGAAGGTGCCCAGCGGTTGGCCGTCGGGGCCTTTGAGGTTCGCGTGGAAGTCGTAGGTCAGCACGGTCTTCTCCGCGTCCTCGCCGATGAGCCGGAAGAACCGCTTCTCGCGCTGCACGTAGAGGGATTCCTTGTAGATGCCCGGCTTGATGCGGATGACGACCGGGTTCGCCGCCGTGCCCGCCGGCACGGACATGATGGCGGCGTGGACGGACTTGAACTGTCCCGAGCCGTCCTGCGCGACGAGGAGGTTGGTCTGCGCGAAGAGCGGTTCCGCAGCGGCAAGCAGCAGGAAGAGTGGCAAGGAAAGTCGGTTCACAAGTGAGATGGAGAGGAAGCTCATGTCAAACGAATGGGGACAAGCGAATTGTCTCTCTTCATTCGTTTGACCCCATTCGCTTGACACCCTCACACCTCCGCCGCCTCCAGCTTCGGCGCGAGGAAGTGGATGACGGCCAGCGCAATCAGATACGCCGAGCCGGCCATGATGAAGATGGGCACATAGCTGCCCGTGCGCTGGAGAATCTCGCCGACGATGAGCGCGATGAGCATCCCGCCCACCGCCCCCGCCATGCCGCCGATGCCCACCACCGACCCGACCGCGCGGCGCGGGAACATGTCCGACGTGAGCGTGAAGAGGTTCGCCGACCAGCCTTGATGCGCGGCGGCGGCGAGCGAGACGAGACCGACCGCGACCCACAGGTTCGCCGCCTTCGCCGCGAACATGATGGGCACCACGGACAGCGCGCAGATGAGCATTGCGGTCTTGCGCGCGCGGTTGACGGTCCAGCCGCGCTTGATGAGCGCGGAGGAAATCCAGCCGCCGCCGATGCTGCCGACATCCGCCACGAGGTAGATGACCACCAGCGGCAGACCAATGGACTTGAGGTCGAGGCCGTGGTTGCGGTTGAGAAAGTCGGGAATCCAGAACAGGTAGAGCCACCAGATGGGGTCGGTCATGAACTTGCCGATGGCGAAGGCCCACGTCTGCCGGTGCGGAAACAGTTTCTTCCACTCGATGGGTTCCGTGCGCTCGATGGGGTCGCTGCGGATGTAGGCGAGTTCCGCCGGCGTCAGGCGCGGATGCTCCTCGGGCGCGCGGTAAATCCACAGCCACCACGCGAGCCAGAGAAAGCCCGTCAGGCCCGTGCCGATGAAGGCCCACTGCCAGCCCCAGTGCAGCGTGATCCACGGCACGGCCAGCGGCGTGAGCAGCGCGCCGACGTTCGTGCCGGAGTTGAAGATGCCGGTCGCGAGCGCGCGCTCCTTCTTTGGAAACCACTCGGCGGTGGTCTTGATGGCGGCGGGGAAATTGCCCGCCTCACCGATGCCCAACGCGAACCGCGCGAGCGCGAAACCCGCCGCCGCTCCGGACAGCATCACGATGGAAAATCCCGTGGTCGCGTCGAGGTTCACCGTTGGCAGCTTGAGCCACGGGAACCAGTCCGAGAACGCGTGGCCGATGGCGGCGATGCTCCACAACACCACGGCGATCGCGAAGCCGCGCCGCGTGCCAATCTTGTCCATCACGCGGCCCGCCAGCAGCAGGCCGATGGCGTAGGCGAGCTGGAAGCTGAAGACGATGGCCGCATACACGCGCTCGTCCTGCCACTGGAATTCCTTCACCAGCGTCGGCTTGAGGATGCCGATGACCTGCCGGTCAATGTAGTTGATGGTCGCGGCGAAGAAGAGCAGCGCGCAGATGACCCAGCGGTAGTGGCCGACGCGGGCGGGGGCGGGAGGTGGGGTTTCGTTCAAATGAGTGGGAGGTTAGTGGACAGCCATCGGCTCGGGCGCGACCGCCTCGGGCAGTGAAAGATATTGCCGCGCGTTCGCGTGGCAAAGGTTGCGCACGAGCGAGCCGACGAGCGCGTCGTCGTCCGGGAGCTCGCCGGCCTCTACATCGCGGCCGACGAGGTTGCAGAGCACGCGGCGGAAATACTCGTGGCGCGGATACGACATGAACGAGCGCGAGTCCGTGACCATGCCGACGAAGCGCGAGAGCAGGCCGAGGTTCGAGAGCGCGTTGAGCTGCCACTCCATCGCCTCCTTCTGGTCGAGGAACCACCAGCCGGAGCCGAGCTGCACCTTGCCCGGCACGGTGCCGTCCTGAAAGTTGCCGAGCATCGTGGCAACCGCGTAGTTGTCTGCCGGATTGAGGTTGTAGAGGATGGTCTTGGGGAGCGAGTTGTCCGTGTCGAGCCGGTCGAGGAACGCGGCGAGTGCCCGGGCCTGCGGCCAGTCGCCGATGGAGTCGAAGCCCGTGTCAGGACCAAGCGTGCGGAGGAGGCGCGTGTTCGCACTGCGCAACGCGCCGAGGTGAAGCTGCATCGTCCAGTCGTGCTGCGCGTAGAGCCGGCCGAGGAAGAGCATGACGAACGAGGCGAACTGCGCGTGCTCGGCGGGCGAGACGGGCTGGCCGTTTCGGGCCTTGGCGAAAATCGCGGTCGCCGTCTGCGTGGAGCAGAAGTCCGCGTAGCAGTGGTTCAATCCGTGGTCCGAGAGCCGGCAGCCGTGCGCGTGGAAATACTCGACGCGCTGGCAGAGCGCGTGGAGGAAGTCCGGGAAGTCGGCAATGTCCGTGTCGCTCGCGTCGGCGAGGCGGTCCACCCACGCGTTGAACGCGGCGGGCTGGTTCGCGCCGAGCGCCTTGTCCGGGCGGAACGCGGGCAACACGCGCGTGGCGAGGCCCTGCGCGGCGATGGACTCGTGATGGCGGAGGTCATCCGTCGGGTCGTCGGTGGTGCAGAGCGTGGTGACGCGGAACTTTTTCAGGATGCCCTGCGCGGAGAGCGCGGGCGTGGCGAGTTGTTCGTTCGCCTGGTTCCACACGCGCGCGGCGTTCGATTCGTCGAGCAGGTCGGTCAGGCCGAAGTAGCGCGCGAGTTCGAGGTGCGTCCAGTGGTAGAGCGGGTTCCGCAGCGTGTGCGGGACCGTCGCGGCCCAGGCTTGGAATTTCGCGAACGGCTCGGCGTCGCCGGTGCAGAAGCGTTCGGCCACGCCGTTGGAGCGCATCGCGCGCCACTTGTAGTGGTCGCCTTCGAGCCAGATTTCAAAGAGGTTGTTGAACTGTCGGTTTTCCGCGAGGTCACGCGGGGAGAGGTGGCAATGGTAGTCGAGAATCGGCTCCGGCGCGGCGAACTGGTGGTAGAGCCGGCGGGCGGTCTCGGTGGACAACAGGAAGTCGTCGTGGATGAAGGGCATGCTCAGTTGAGGTGGAAGATGGGAAGCGCCCAACGGCGCAAGTCAGTTGTGGCGCGATCGTCTGGTGATGAGGCGGGGGCAGCGGGAAAGAGCGGTGCTGAAGCCACCGCTCTCACTTCGCCTCCTTCGTTCGCACCACGGCCTGCGCCGCCGTCTTGAAGTTGTTCGCGCCCAGCACGAGTTCATCGGCGAACATCTCCTGCACGCGGACGAAGATGTGCGTGTCCGGCGCGGCGATGCAGCCGTGAAGGAAGACCTGCCGCACGTCGCGCAAATCCACCACCGGCGTCTTGGGCAGCGGGTGGAGTGACTTGAAGCCGCTCAACTCCAGACCGGTCGTTTTGTCCGCGAGGAGGGCGGGGCCTTTCTTCACGTTCACGGTGACGTGGTGGAAGCCGGCTAGCCGCACGTCCGTCAGCTTGAAGCCCGTCTCCGCGTCGAGCTGCACGTCGGTGAGCGAGATGCCTTCGAGCGGCTGCTCGACGAGGCCGGTGAACTCGCCCGCGACCTTCGCGTCGCCGGTGATGGCGTTGAAGCGGAGGTTGCGGAACGTCGGCGTGCGCTCGGAGAACGGCTCGGGGTCGCTCTTCTCGTAGAAGGTCGTGACCAGCAGCGCCTCGCGGCGGATGCCGCGCATGACGAGGTTGCTCACGCGCAAATCCTCGACCACGCCGCCGCGACCGCGCGCGGACTTGAGGCGGATGCCGCGCTCGGTGCCGTCGAAAACGCAGTTGGCGATGGTGATGTTGCGCACGCCGCCGGACATCTCGCTGCCGATGACCACGCCGCCGTGCCCGTGCGCGAAAACGCAGTTGAGGATGCTCACGTTCTCCAGCGGCCGGCCCACGCGGCGGCCGTCGTCGTTGCGGCCGGACTTGAGCGTGATGCAGTCGTCGCCCACGCTGATGTCGCAGTTGGAGATGCGCACGTTGCGGCAGGAATCGGGGTTGATGCCGTCGGTGTTCGGGCCGGCCTCGGGGTTGCGGATGGTGACGGCGTGAATGACGACGTTGTCGCAATAGACCGGGGTGAGCGTCCAGAACGGTGAGTCCACGATGGTCACGCCCTCGATGAGGACGTTGGTGCAGCCGTAGGGCTGGAGGAACGGCGGGCGCAGGAACGCGCCGGGCAGCCACTTGTTGCCGCTGACCTGCACGCCGCTGGCATTGCGGCGGAGAAATTCCTCCTCCCACTTTGTGCGCGGCGCGTCCTTGGCCGCGCCCTTGACCTTGAACCACTGGTTCCACCACGGCCGGCCCTGCCCGTCGAGCACGCCGCGCCCGCGGATGGCGATGTTCGTGGCGTGGAGCGCGTAGATGAGCGGGGAGAAGTTCGTGACCTCGATGCCCTCCCAGCGCGACGGCACCATCGGCAGGTAGTCATCAAAGTCGGTGCTGAACTTCACGACCGCGCCGGCATCGAGGTCGAGTGTGGTGTTGCTCAGAAGGTGAATCGGCCCGGTGAGAAACGTGCCCGCCGGCACGCGCACCGTGCCGCCGCCCTGCGCACTCGCCGTGTGGATGGCGGAGCGGAACGCCTCGGTGCATTTGGTTTTCCCGTCCGGCACCGCGCCGAAGCTTTGGATGTCGAGCGGGCCGGTGGCGGGCGCTGCGGCACCCGCAGCGGCGAGCAGCAGCGACGCGCAGCACGCGATGAACGGGGTCGAGTTGGATGGTCGGCGCATCGCGGGTGAAAGAAGCCCGGCGGCGCTGCGAGAGCGCCGCCGGGTGGTTTGGTTGGGGTTGGGAGCTACTCGGGTTCGGTCGTGCGGGCCTTGAGCCACACGGCATCTTGGGAGATTCCAGCCACGCGGTTGACTTCCTCCTGGCCTTGGGTCGCTGAGTTCTTGCGCGTATTCTGCCAGCGATGGCTCTCGGAATGGCCGTCGGCAAAGCCAAGCGTGGTCGAAGCGTTGTGGACGGCCGCGGGGCTGTTGACGCTGGTCCACGTGTTGGTGTCCGCCATGCCCACGGAAAAGAGGCTGTCGTCAATGCTCGAGGCGGCCTCGTGGATGAAGACAAACAGGCTGGTCGGCTGGCGCATCTCCATCACCCGGCGATAGAGGACAAAGGGTGTCGTGGCGGCCGGCGTCTTGCTGCCGCTCATCCAGCGGTTCATGGAGACGTGCCGGACCAGCGGCTGGTTGAGACCGGGCACCATGAACTTGTCTCCCGGGCAGGTGAACACCTTCGGGCTGCCGGCGTAGCGGCCCAGCAGCGCGTTCATGAACAAGGCCGTGTTGGTCGGATGGCCGGCGGCGACGATGGCCGGGCTGTCGGGATCCACGCTCAACACATTCCAAAACTGGTTGGTGGCCGTGATGGGCTGCGTGCCGCCGGTGTTGGGCACGATGCGCCCGTCGTTGTCCTCGTGATAGAGAATCCACGCGAGCTGGAGCTGCTTGGAGTTGTTCAGGCAGGCGATGCCCAGTCCCTTGGCCTTCGCCTTGGACAGCGCCGGCAGCAGCATGCCCGCGAGAATCGCGATGATCGCGATGACGACGAGCAGTTCGATCAGCGTGAAGCCGGGACGACGGACGGTGCGGCGCGCAAGGACGGGCATGTTCATGGCAGCATTCGCTGTTGGTAACGGACGCACCATAGCCCGCCCGCCGGCCGGAGAATCACTCCTTTCTGCACAATCGTTTGAAAATTGTGCAACCCGCCGCTCCCCCCGCGGGTCAGAGGCCCGGACGCACTGACCGGCGGTAGGCGACGGGCGACTGGCGTTCGCTCTTCCTGAAGGCGACGCAGAAGCTGTTCGCGCTCTGGTAGCCGCTTTGCCGCGCGACGACCTCGACCTTCTCGTCGGTCTCGGCCAGCAGCTTCTTGGCGTGCTCCACGCGCCGGGAGCGCAGCTCCTCGCCGGGCGTGCGGTCGAGATGTTCGAGGAACGCCTGGTGCAGGCCGCGCCGCGAGAGCGCCGCCGCGCGGGCCACATCGTCAATGCCGATGGCCTCGCGGAAATGCTCCCAGATGAAGCGCAGCCCGCGCGCCACGGACGGGTGGGCGACGGCGAGGATGTCGCTGCTCTTGCGGGTGACCACCCGCGCGGCGGGCACGCGCACCGGCTGGCGCGGCGGGCGGGCGCCGCGCATGAGCCGGTCCAGCAACGCCGCGCCCTCGTAGCCCTGCTCCTCGAGGTTCGTGTCCACGCTGGAAATCGGCGTGCGCATCGCGTCCACGGCGAGCAGGTAGTTCTCCGCGCCGACGATGGCGACCTGCTCCGGCACGGCGAGGCCGGACTGCTCGCTCGCCTCGAGCACGTCCACCGCGAGCTGGTCGTTGGCGGCAAACACAGCCAGGGGTTTCGGTGCGTGCCTCATCTGCGCGGTCAGCCACGCGCGGCGCTTGGACCACTCTTCGCGGCGGCTGTGGTGGACCTTGGACTCGTGCCACTTGATCCAGGCGCACTCGTGGCCGGACCGCTTCAATGCGGTGACAAACCCGCGCCCGCGCTCCTCGTAGGACCAGTTGTCCGTGTCGCTGTAAAAGAGGTAGTGCTTGAAGCCCCGTGCAAGGAAGTGCTCCGCCACCAGCCGGGCCGCGTGCGCGTGGTCCTGCAGCACACGCGCGAAGGGCAGGTTCGGGCGGCGCAGGCTGAAGTCCACCGTGGGCTTGCCGACCGACGCGACGAACTCCACCAAATCCTCGCCCGCGCCAAGCCACGCAAGGACACCGTCGCCCTTCCAGCCCCACGGGATGACGCGCTCACGGGCGAGGTTCGCGGTGAGGTGCCAGCCGTGCTCCTGCGCGTATTCGGCGATGCCCTGATGCAGCCGGTGGTCATACCAGCCGAGCACCAGCAGGACGTTTTTCTGCCGGGTCACGGGCTCAGCCTAGCACCGGCACGCCGTCGCGTGCCACTCGTAAGGCGGGCCCATGCCCCCCGGCCCGACCGCAGCGAGAAGGGGGCTGACATTCCCTTCCCGACCTTCTACAACGACGCCATGCCTGATTTCGCCCCTGTCGTCCGCCGTTTCGCCGGCGCGCTCGTCGTCGCTTTTGCCCCGCTCCTCCCCGCCGCCGCACCCGCGCCCGCGCAGCAGAACTCGCTCGCCCGGCTCGTCGCCGATCCCCACCCGCGCGTGCGCGTCGAGGCCGTGCGCGCGCTCGCCAGGATTCCTTCCGCCGAGTCCGCCGCGCTGGTGCTCTCCGCCGTGGACGGCATCGGCTCCGACCCGTTCCTTGATTACGCGGTCTGGCTCTCCATCAACGACCTCGCGCAGCCCTTCCTCGCCGCGCTGGAGTCCGGCGCGTGGATGCCTGACTCGCCCGCGAAGCAGCGCCAGCTTGAGTTCGCCATGAAGGCGCTCGAACCGGAGCTGGCCGCGAAGAGCGTGGCGAAGATTCTCGCCGCCAAGCCGCTCACCAAGGACGGCTCCGGCCCGTGGATTGAACTCATCGGCGCCGCCGGTGGTCCGGCGGAAATCAACCGCCTTTGGGAGCAGGTCGTGAAGCGCGATTTCACCGACGCCGCGCTCGTCCGCGCGCTGAACGCGCTCACCTCCGCGGCGCGCCTGCGCAATCTGAAGCCCGCCGGCGATGGCGCGCGCGCCGCCGGGTTCTTCTACTACGCGACTTACCCCCAGCGCGTCGCGGCCATCAACCTGATGGGCGCGTGGAAGAATCCCGGCGCGGCCTTCGCCGAGATGGTGAAGCTGGCCGGCGACGAGCGCACGCCGCCCGAAGTCCGCACGGCGGTCTTCGCCGCGTTCCGCGAGCTGGGCGCGATTGGTCCCGTGCTGGGCGCGCTGCAACCGCTGGCCGCGAAGACTTCGCCCGCCTCCATCCGCCGCGCCGCCGCCGTCACGCTGGCGTCGCTCCAGCCCGCGCGGTTCGCCGACCTCGCGCTCGACGAACTGGCCGAGACGAAGACCGAGGCCGAGGCGCTCGACCTCTGGCGCGGCGTGCTCGCCACGAAGGGCGCGGCCAAGCAGTTCGGCGAGAAGGTCGGCAGCCGGACCGCGCTGCCCCCGCACGTCGCCAGCTCCGGCCTCCGCGCCGCCCGCGAAGGCGCGCAGCCAGACCCCACGCTCGTCGCCTCGCTCACCAAGCTCGCGAACATCACCGCGCTTTCGCCCGACAAGCTCACGCCCGCGAAGCTCAAGGAACTGGCCGACCTCGCCTTGAAGGCCGGCGACCCCGCGCGCGGCGAGCGCGTCTATCGCCGGGCGGAACTCGGCTGCGTGCTCTGTCACAGCATCGGCGGCGTCGGCGGCAAGGTCGGGCCGGACATGACCAGCCTCGGCGCGGCGGCCCCGGCGGATTACCTCGTCGAGTCCGTGCTGCTGCCCAACGCGAAGATCAAGGAAGGCTTCCACGGCATCAACGTCGAGACCAAGGACGACCTTGAATACAGCGGCATCCTCGTGCGCGAGACCGGCCAGGAAGTCATCCTCCGCAACGCGCAGAACCAGGAGGTCAGCGTGGCGAAGTCCAACATCCGCAAGCGCGCCAACGCCTCGCAGTCGCTCATGCCCACCGGCCTGCTCGACACGCTCCCCGAGTCCGACCGCAACGACCTCGTCGCCTTCCTCACCCGCCTCGGCAAGCCCGGCGATTACGATGCCAGCAAGGGCGGCGTCGCCCGCGTCTGGCGCGTGCTGCCCGTGACGCACCGCATGGACCAGGGCGGCTGGGACAAAATCACGAAGGGCGACTTCACCGCCAAGTGGACCGCGATGGAAAGCGGCATCGGCGAGCACACCTGGAAGCCGCTGACCTCGCTGGTGAACGGCGCGTTGTCCAAGACCGACTTCGGCCCGCTGGCCGAGGTGCCCAAACACGTCACGGTCACGAGCGTGTTTGCGGCGACGACCTTCACGCTGGCCAAGCCGGGACAAGTCACCCTCGCCGTGGATGGAGTCGCCAAGCCCGAGTTGTGGGTGAACGGCCAAAAGCTCACGAAGCTCGCGAACCAATTCCCCGCCGGCACACACACGGTCGTCCTCCGCCTCGACGGCGCGAAGCTGCCTGACAGCGTGCGCCTCAAGTCCACCGACGTGAGCTGGAGCTTGAACTGACGTGTAGCAGCCGACGTAAGGAGGCTCTGATTTGTCTCCGCGTTTTGGCTTCCGCGTTTCCGCGTTTGAATGGAGCCTCCTCACGTCGGCTGCTACCGGATATGCGCGACCTGCAAAGCTCCAAGCTCATCTGGCTGAAAGGCTGGCTGTTCCTGCTCCTCGGCATCGCGTCCGTCGTGCTGGTCTTCCTCGAAGCGCCGTCGCTCAAGGTCGCGCTGCTGCTGGCGCTGGCCGTGTGGTCGTTCTGCCGCGCCTACTACTTTGCCTTCTACGTGCTGGAGCGCTACGTGGACCCCGGCTTCAAGTTCTCCGGGCTGAGTTCGTTAGTCGCATATCTCATCCGCAAACGCCACGCGGTGCGGGACGAGCCGCCGCCCGGCCAGCTTTGAAACGCGGGGAGTGACCTCACGCAAAGGCCGCGAAGGCCGCGAAGGCGGACTGACGGGCGAGTCGCGCGTTGAGCGGCGCTTCTTTGCGCCCTTCGCGCCCTTTGCGTGAGGCTCGCCTTCGCCCCACTTTTCTTCTAAGGATTCCCGCGCCCACACGTTATCTCCCTCGAAGGCCCGACCCAGTCGGACTCATGAACGAACCGGGTGCTGACAATGCGGACTGGTGGCACGCCGCCCACACGCGGCACGCCCCCGCCTTGTCCCGCTACGCCGCCAGCATCGTCGGCGACGCGGACCGCGCCCGGGACGTGGTGCAGGATGTCTTCCTGCGCCTCTGGCGGGAAGACCCCGCCCGGCTCAACGGCTGTCTGGTCGAGTGGCTCTTCACCGTCTGCCGCCATCGCGCGCTGGACGTGCATCGGAAGGAACGCCGCATGACTGCGTTGACTGAAGTGGACCTGGACACGCGCCCCGCCGCCGGCCCCGCGCCGGACGCGCAGGCCGAGGCGGGCGAGACCGCCGGACGCGCGTTGCGCCTGCTGGACGCGCTGCCGGAAAACCAGCGCGAGGTCGTGCGCCTGAAGTTTCAGGCCGGCCTGAGCTACGCGGAGATCAGCCGCGTGACCGGCCACTCGGTCAGCAACGTCGGCTTCCTCCTGCACACGGCGCTCAAAACCCTGCGGCAGCAAATGCAACGCGACGAGAAATGAGCCACGGATGAAACACGGACCAAACACGGATGGAATGGCCGCGAAAGGGCGCAGAGGACACAAAGAGATTCCCCATGGAATTCTCCTTTGCGACCTCTGCGCCCTTTCGCGGCAAATGTCTCCCTCCGTGTTTCCTCCGTGTTTCCTCCGTGGCTAAACCAAATCAGAGGCAACCATGAACCTCACGCCTGACGACCCGAAACTGACCGCCTACGCCCTCGGCGAACTCGATGCGACAGAACGCGCCGCCATCGAGGTCGCGCTCGCCCGCTCGCCCGAATGCCGACGCGCGGTGGAGGAAATCCGCGCGCTGGGCGACGGACTGACCGCAGAACTGGCCCGCGACACCGCAGCGGCGAATGTCCCGGTGAGCGCGGAGCCGTGGACCCGTGCCGGCGATTTGCAATCGCCTTCGGGCGTGCTGGACGGTGCAGGCGGCGATTACAAAACGCCGGCACAAGTTTCGGCAGAGTCGGACGCGCCGGGCGAGGGCAAGGTCATCTTCCTCCCGTGGCGGCATTGGCGGACGCTGGGGATGGCGGCGGCGGCGGTGGTGGTTGGGGTTTTTGTGATGAAGGTCTGGCTGCCGAAGCAGCCGGAGCAGATGGCAAAGGAGGACATGAGCATGTCAGCAGCCAGAGCCAAGTCGTTGTCCGTCACGACAACCACAAACACGAATCGGACACCAACGGTCTCAGACCTCCACATCTCACTGCATTCCACGAACAGTTCAAAAATCCTCATCCTGCCAAATGCAAGCACTGGTCCCGTGCCCGTGCAGTTCTCAGCAACAAGTGGGCAGGCGGTTGCCGGCATGGACTACCTAAGTGCAAATGGCACCGCCTTGTCGGTGCCCGGAGACAGAAACCGCCTTAACACCACGAAGGCAGACCTCGGCTTGGGAAGTAACCCTACGATTTACAGTGTCAACGCAGTAGGCTTCGTTCGGGTGGAACCAAACGTGGCTTTACAGGTGGTTCCAGACTCGACGTCTAGCCCGGGCAACGCCAAGAACGTCGTTACTCTCGGAGCCAGCGAGTTGTATCGCTTCGTGCCAAACCCAGGTCAGCCCGCTGTTGCGTGGGCTTACACTGGCCGTGGCGGTGTAACGACCGGATACTTCGACACCCCGGCGAAACCCGTTCAACTCTACGCCGGCGTGGCATTGGCCGATAGCTACACGACCAACTTGTTTCTGGTAAACGGCTCCGACACCCGCACCACCGCCGCCTACCCGCGCTACGTTGAAAACCCCTTCACCCTCGTCGCGACTGAGCCTTTGTCCACCTTCTCCACGGACGTGGACACCGCGTCGTATGCGAACGTCCGGCGCTTCCTGAACCAGAACCAGCTCCCGCCGCGCGACGCCGTGCGCCTCGAGGAGCTGCTCAACTATTTCACCTATGATTACGCGCCGCCCACCGGCGAGCATCCCTTCGCCGCGCACGTCGAGATCGCCGGCTGCCCGTGGGCACCGGAGCACCGGCTGGTGCGCGTGGGCCTCAAGGGCCCCGAGCTGAAGGCGGACAAGCGCCCGCCCAGCAACTTCGTCTTCCTCATTGACGTGAGCGGCTCGATGTCGCCGGTCACGCGGCTCCCGCTCATCAAGCAGTCGCTGCGGCAGCTCGTGAAGCGCATGACCGAGAACGACCGCGTGGCGATGGTGGTCTATGCCAGCAGCAGCGGCACGGTGCTGGAGTCCACCTCGGCGGTGAACAAGGAGGTCATCCTGGCGGCGATTGACCGGCTGGAGGCGGGCGGCTCGACCAACGGCGGCGAGGGCATCCAGCGCGCCTACGACCTCGCGGTGGCGAACTTCATCAAGGGCGGCGTGAACCGCGTGCTGCTCTGCACGGACGGCGACTTCAACGTGGGCATCACCGACCGCGGGCAGTTGCTGAAACTCATCGAAGAGAAGGCGAAGAGCGGCGTCTTCCTCACCACGCTGGGCGTGGGCGACGACAACTTCAAGGACGCCACGCTCCAGCAGCTCGCCGACAAGGGCAACGGCAACTACCACTACCTCGACAGCGTCGAGGAGGGCCACAAGGTGCTCGTCGAGCAGATGAACGCCACGCTCGTGACCATCGCCAAGGACGTGAAGATTCAAATCGAGTTCAACCCGGCGCAGGCCAGCGCGTATCGCCTCATCGGCTACGAGAAGCGCATCCTGGCCAAGCAGGATTTCAACAACGACGCCAAGGACGCGGGCGAAATCGGCGCGGGCCACACGGTGACGGCGTTGTATGAGGTGGTGCCGCCGGGAGTGGCGGTGCGCGGGGATGTGGACCCGTTGAAGTATCAGACTTCCAGCCAGCCAGCGGCCAAGGACAGTATCATCACCGCACGCGAAAAGTTGTTGGCCTCGGCGGAGTGGAAGGAGTTGGCGGCGACACGCGCGCAGTTGGAAGCACGCATCGCCGAGTCGTCGAAAACCTACGTGCCCAAGCACCCCAAGATGCAGGAGCTTTACACGCAGCGTGCGAAGCTGCAGGCAAAGTTGAAGGAACTCGGTTTCAGCGGCGAACTCCTCACGTTGAAGCTCCGCTACAAAGCCCCCGACGGCGACAAGAGCACGCTGATGGAAATCCCCGTGACCGACAGCGGCGCGAAGCTGGCGCGGGCGAGCGCGGACTTCAAATTTGCCAGCGCCGTCGCCTCCTTCGGGATGGTGCTCAAGGACTCGCCGTTCAAGGGCACCGCCAGCTTCGACAGCGCGCTCGAACTCGCGCAGGAAGGCAAAGGCGACGACACCCACGGCTACCGCGCCGAGTTCCTCAACCTCCTCGCCAAGGCGAAGGCGCTGAAGAAGTGAGCCGAAGTAGGACAGCGCGTCCCGCCTGTCCCTCTGACTCTCAGTGCCCGCTCAAGCGGAATGAATCCAGATGGAGGTCAGGCGGGACGCACTGACCTACGTGAGGCGCGCTCGACAAAGTCGAACCCACCAAACGCTTTTCAAAGCCCTGCCCGTCGTGTTGACTCGCCGGACTTTATGAGTAAGACCGCTTTGTTGTTCGCGGGTCAGGGCGCGCAGGCTGTCGGCATGGGCAAGGACCTGGCCGCCGCGTTCCCCGCCGCGCAGGCGCTGTTCGACCGCGCCAACGCCGCGCTCGGCTACGACCTCGCGGGCGTGTGCTTCAACGGCCCCGAAGCGGAGCTGACCAAGACCGAAAACGCGCAGCCGGGCATCTTCCTCGTGAGCTGGGTCGCGTTGGAATTGCTCAAGGCCCGCGTGCCGGGCTTGAAGTTCGAGGCGACGGCGGGTCTCTCGCTCGGCGAGTTCACGGCGCTGACGGCGGCGGGCGCGATGAGCTTCGAGGACGGCCTGCGCGTGGTGCGGTTGCGCGGTCGCTTCATGCAGGAAGCCTGCGAGGCGACCAAGGGCGGCATGGCCGCCATCATCGGCCTCGACGAAGGCCCGACGCGCGAGGTCTGCACCGAGGCGGGCGTGGAACTCGCGAACCTCAACTGCCCCGGCCAGCTCGTCATCTCCGGCGAAGCAGACAAAATCACAAAGGCCTGCGAGCTGGCGAAGGCGCATGGAGCCAAGCGCGCGTTGCCGCTCACGGTGGCCGGCGCGTATCACTCCCGCCTCATGGCCAGCGCGCAGCCCAAGCTTCGCGAGGCGCTCGCGGCCATCACGCTCGTTGCGCCGACGGTGCCGGTCATCGCGAATGTCACCGCCCAGCCGCACGGTGTGCCCGCGTCCATCGTGGACACGGTCGTCGCCCAAGTCACCGGCTCCGTGCGCTGGGAGGAGTCCGTTCGCACCTTGCTCGCGCAGGGTTTCACGCGCTTCATCGAGCTTGGCCCCGGCACCGCGCTGACCGGCTTCATGAAGCGGATCGACAAGACCGCCCAAGTCCTCAACGTCGCCGACTGCGCGAGTCTTGAAGCCACGGTGAAGGCGCTTTCGACATAGCCCCATTTCCTAGCCGCGAAAGGGCGCAGAGAGCGCAAAGGAAAAGGCATCCTACTTTGTGTTCTTTGCGCCCTTTCGCGGCCATTGAATCGTGTTCACCACCCGCAACCACACCACCATCGCCGCCGGGCTGTTCTGCTGCATCCTCTTCTGGGGCGCGAACAACACGGGCGTGAAGTATCTCGTGCAGTCGTGGCCGCCGGTGTGGATCGCGTGCAGCCGCATGTGGTGCGTCGGGGCCATCTTCTACGTGCTGCTGCGGTGGACGGACTGGTTCGGCGCGACGCACGCGATGACGCCCGAGCTGCGGCGCAGCGTCTGGCGGCGCTCCGGCTTCACGCTCGCGGTGTATGTCGTGGCGTTCACGGTGTCGCTCCAGTTCACGTCGGCGTCGCATGTCGCGCTCTACCTCGGCACGTCGCCGGTGTGGGCGCTGCTGGCGGAGGGCGGGCCGCGCGCGAGTTTGGATTCGCTGCGCCGTTACGGTGCGGCGGCACTGGCGTTGAGCGGGCTGGTGATTCTGTTCTGGCCGAAGCTGCAGGCCGGCGGCGGCGACTGGCGCGGTGACCTGCTGGCCCTGGGCGCGAGCTTCCTGTGGACGATTTACGGCCGCCAATGCCGCGAGCTGGCGCAAACCCTGAGCGGCGCGGAGATCACGTCCGCCACGATGTGGCGCGCGGCGGCGTGGCTCACGCCGGGCGCGGCGTGGGAGGTGGCACGGGGGCAACTGGCCTTCACCTGGCCGCTGCTCGGCGTGCAGGCGTATTGCACCATCTTCGGCGGCGTCATCGCCTTCGCGCTCTACAACAACGCGCTGCGGCACTGGCCGGTGAGCCAGGTCTTCATGTTCGGCAACCTCATCCCCGCCAGCACGATGATCTGGGCGTGGCTGCTGCTCGGCGAGCCGGTGACCGGCACGTTCTGGGTGGCGATGAGCCTCGTGATTGCGGGCGTGGTGCTGGGCCAGTGGCGCTGGCGTCCGGCGGCGAACGAGCCAAGCCCGACGCCGAATGAGTGAGTAATTTGCCGCGAAAGGGCGCAGAGGTCGCACTGAGGAAAAGTGGGGAAACGTCCAACGCTCAACTTTCAACTTCCAACGTCCAGAGCGGCGTTCGTTCAAGGTTGAGCGTTGGACGTTGAAAGTTGGAAGTTGCCTTCCTCTGTGTGCTTTGCGCCCTCTCGCGGCCAATCTCCGCCGTTGCCTTGAGGCTCCGCTGACCGCATCGTGGCCTCGGTTATGGACGTTCTTAATCTCGACTCCGTCCCGGCCTTCACCACGAAGGACGGCTCTGAAATCCGCGAGCTGCTGGCGTATCGCAACTCCGGCATCCGCCACCAGTCGCTCGCCGAGGCGCGCGTGCCGGTGGGCGGCAGCACGATGGAGCACTACCATGCGAAGTCGGAGGAGATTTACTACATCACCCACGGCACGGGCCGGATGCGCATCGAGGCCGAGGAGCGCGAGGTTCGCGCCGGCGACGCCGTGGCCATCCCGCCGGGCCGCAAGCACAAGCTCTGGAACACGGGTGCCGAGGTGCTGCGCCTGCTCTGCTGCTGCGCCCCGTGCTACGAGCATCAGGACACGTTCATCACAGAGACGTGATTCGTGTTGCGTGCTGCGTGAGCCGGCTCATAGCACGCCCCAAGAAACCCACACGCGTCCGCCGCTTCATCGCCCTATTGCTCGGAGTGCTCGAAGGCACAGGATTGGCTCGATGCGCGCGGCGTGGATTACGAGGTGCTCAACGTCGTGGCGACGGCCAGGCCTGCGACAAGCTGGAGTGATTTCATCGAGCGGCACGCGACCCGGGTTGACAGAACCTGCGCGCTCCGTTTTCTGGTGGGAAGCATAGGAAAAAATCGAAACGCGACCGCCTTTGAGCAGCGCAGATGGCGGCGCAGGCGCGGTTCCTTTGGATTTTTGTCACGCCAAGGGCTTACTCGGTAAAAAAGTTTGGAAAAAATGTTGCACTGAAAACGCAGACTGCTATTTTGCCCGCCCTTTCGTCGGGTGAACACGGCGAGGGTAAAACGAAAACTCAGTGACGAGCAGTCAAACAATTCGTGAAATGATGAGCGCGCTGGGCCGACTCGCGGAGTCGGCGGGGGCACGCGACAGCGCCGAGCGCGCCTAGGTTTTCAACTCTTGTTCTTTGTATGGCTGGACAACGCATTCGCATTCGCCTCAAGGCTTACGACCACCGGGTCATTGACCAGTCGGCCCACGACATCGTGGAGACGGTCAAGCGCTCCGGTGCCCGGGTCGCCGGCCCCATCCCCCTTCCCACCCGCGTCGAGCGCCTCACGGTGCTCCGCTCCCCCCACGCCGACAAGAAATCGCAGGAGACCTTCGAGCAGCGCACGCACAAGCGGCTGCTCGACATCCTCGACCCCACCGCCAAGACCGTGGACGAGTTGAAGAAGCTCAACCTGCCGGCGGGGGTTGACATCACCATTAAGATTTAACTTCCTATGATTGGCTTGCTCGGAAAAAAACTCGGCCACACGCGCGTGTATGACGCGAGCGGCAACGCCATCGCCGTGACCGTAGTGCTCGCGGGTCCGAACCGCGTCCTGCAGGTCAAGGCCAAGGACGGCAAGGACGGCTACAACGCCGTCCAGCTCGGCTTCGACGACCAGAAGGCGCAGCGCCTCACCAAGGCGGTCCTCGGTCACGTCACCAAGCACAAGGGCGCGCCGGTGAAGCGCATCAAGGAATTCCGTGACTTCGCGCTGACGGTCAAGCCGGGCGACATCGTCGGGCCGGACATTTTCGCGGTCGGTGATTTCGTGGACGCCATCGGCACGACCAAGGGTCGCGGCTTCGAGGGCGTCGTTGGTCGTTGGGCCTTCGCCGGTGGCGACGCGACCCACGGCTGCAAAGGCTGGAAGCGCCGCTCAGGTGCCATCGGCCAGCGCCTGTTCCCTGGCACGGTCATGCGCGGCATGAAGATGCCCGGTCACATGGGCCAGCAGCGCCGCACCACGCAGAACCTGGAAGTCATTCAGGTGCGCAAGGACGACAATCTTCTCCTCATCAAAGGCTCCATCCCCGGCTCCGAAGGCGACTATGTCGTGATTCGCGAGGCCAAGAAGTATCCCATCGTGCAGGCCCGCAAGGACCGCGAGGAGGCCGCGAAGGCGGCTGCGGCCCGGGCCGAGGCCATCGCGAAGGGCAAGAAGGAAGCCGCCGCCAAGAAGAAGTAGGACTGAGTCATGAAACTCCCCATTTTGGACAACAAGGGCAACAGCCAGGGCGAGGTCGAGGTCGGCTTCGAGCTGATTGAGAATGGCCGCGGCACCCAGGCAGTGCATGACGCCGTCGTCGCTTACAACGCCGCGCAACGCAGCGGCACCGCCTGTGCGAAGCGCGTCGGCGAAGTGGCCGGCACGAACAAGAAGCCGTGGCGTCAGAAGGGCACCGGTCGCGCCCGCGCCGGTTCCACGCAGTCTCCGTTGTGGCCCGGTGGTGGTGTGGTGTTCGGTCCGCTGCCGCGTGATTTCACGAAGAAGGTCAACAAGAAGGTCCGCGCGCTCGCGCTCCGCAAGGCGCTCAGCGAACGCCTCAAGGCCGGTGACGTGGTGGTCGTGGACGACTTCAAGCTCGCCACGCACAAGACCAAGGAGTTCATCGCCACGCTCGGCTCGCTCAAGCTGAGCGGCCGCACCGTGATGCTCGTTGCCACCGGCGACAAGAATCTTGCCATCGCCTCGCGCAACGTGCCCAACGTCGAGCTGACCTCCGGCGAGAAGCTCAACACCTACGACACGCTGCTCTGCGACAAGCTCGTCTTCACCAAGGCCGCCTTGGAGAAGGTCGCCCTCCGGCTCTCCGACAAGTAACCGCCATGAATTCCTTCGACATCATCAAGACGGTGCGCATCAGCGAGAAGGGCGCAATGCAGGCCGAGCGGTTCAACCAATACACCGTGGTGGCCGACCGCCGCGCGAACAAGATTGAGATTCGCAAGGCCGTGGAAGAGCTGTTCAAGGTCAAGGTCGTCGCGGTCAACACCTCGAACGTCCGGGGCAAGGCCCGCCGCCAGAGCACCAAGCACGCCGGTCGTAGCGAGCACTGGAAGAAGGCCATCATTACCCTCAAGGATGGCGACAAGATCAACCTCACCTAATTTCCCGCCATGCCCGTCAAGACATTCCGCCCGCTGACGCCGTCCACGAGATACATCACGATCTCGGACTACAGCGACATCACGAAGCAGAAGCCCGAGAAGAGCCTCGTCGTCATTCGCAAGAAGACGGGCGGTCGCAACACGCATGGACGCGTGACCGCGCGCGGCATTGGTGGCGGCCACAAGCAGAAGATTCGCCTGGTGGATTTCAAGCGGAACAAGCACGGCATCGAGGCGGAAGTCTCGGCCATCGAATACGATCCCATCCGCACCGCGCGCCTGGCCCTGCTCACCTACAAGGACGGTGAGAAGCGCTACATTATCGCGCCGGTCGGCCTCAAGGTCGGGGCAAAGATCGTTTCCGGTCCGACCGCGCCGCCAGATGTGGGCAACTGCGTCCAGCTCAAGACCGTGCCCGTCGGCCTGCCGATTCACGCGATTGAAATCAAGCCGGGCCGGGGTGCACAGATGGTTCGTTCCGCCGGTTCCGCCGCGACGCTGATGTCGGTGGACGAGGGCTACGCGCAGCTTCGCCTGCCTTCGGGAGAAATCCGGAAGGTCAATGCGGAGTGCTACGCGACCATCGGCCAGGTCGGCAACACCGAGCACGAGAACGTCGTCCTCGGCAAGGCCGGTCGCAGCCGTCATCGCGGCATCCGCCCGATTTCCCGCGGCGTCGCCCGCAACCCCGTTGACCATCCGAACGGTGGCGGCCAGGGCAAGGCGAAGTCCGGTGGTGGCTGGCAGCAGCTCACGTCCCCGTGGGGCCTGCTGGCGAAGGGCTACCGCACCCGCATCAAGACCAAGGATTCCAACCGGTTCATCGTGGTCCGCCGCGATGGCCGCCCAATGAAGCAACAGTAAGAGACTATGGGACGCTCAATCAAAAAAGGTGCCTTCGTCGAGGCGAGCTTGATGGACAAGATCGTCAAGGCCAAGGCGGTCAACTTGAAGACGCCGATCAAGACATGGTCGCGCCGTTCGACGATCACCCCGGACTTCATCGGGCTGACGTTCAACGTCCACAACGGGAAGCAATTTCTGCCGGTGTTCGTGACGGAGAACATGGTCGGGCACAAACTGGGCGAATTCTCGCTCACCCGCATCTTCAAGAAGCACGGCGCTCACACCGCCAAGGCGGAGGCCAAGTAGTTATGGAAGTCCAAGCCTTTCTCAAAAACTTCCGGATGTCGCCCCAGAAGGTGCGCGAGGTCGTGCGCCAGATTCAGGGTCTCCCGGCGCTCCAGGCGCGGCACGTCCTGGCGGTCATCCCCCGCAAGTCCGCGCGGGCCGTCGCCAAGACGCTCAACTCCGCCATCGCCAACGCCGAGAACAACAACGGCCTCAAGGCCGAGAACCTCGTCGTGCGCGAGGCGCTGGCGCTGACCGCCGGCCGTTTGAAGCGTTTCACGCCGAAGGCGCGCGGTTCCGCCGGCCCCATCATCAAGCGGAACAGCCACATCAAAATCATCCTTTCCGACCTGCAATAGTATGGGCCAAAAATCCAATCCCATCGGCCTTCGCGTCGCGGTCAACAAGGACTGGCGCTCGAAGTGGTATTCCGACAAGAAGGGCTTCGGCACGCTGCTGACCGAGGACTACAAGATTCGCGAGATTCTCAAGAAGAAGCTCGAATCCGCCTCCGTGCCGCGCATCGGCATCGAGCGCGCCGCCAACCGCTGCCGCATCACCATTTACACGGCCCGTCCCGGCGTTGTGATCGGTCGCAAAGGCGCGGAGATTGACAAGCTCAAGGAGGAGTTGAGCAAGATGACGGGCAAGGAAGTCTACGTGGACATCATCGAGGTGAAGTCCCCGGAGGCCGACGCCCAGCTCGTCGCGGAGAACATCGCGCTCCAGCTTGAGCGCCGCGTCTCGTTCCGCCGCGCGATGAAGAAGGCCGTGCAGACCGCCATGCAGATGGCGGGCGTGCAGGGCATCCGCGTGCGCTGCGCGGGCCGTCTCGGCGGCGCGGAAATCGCCCGCGTGGAAAAGTATCTCGAAGGCAGCGTCCCGCTGCACACGCTGCGCGCGAACATTGATTACGGCTTCGCGGAAGCGAAGACGATGTATGGGAAGCTCGGCGTGAAGTGCTGGATCTGCAAAGAGGAGCCGAAGGACAAGGAGGCGAAGGCTTCCGCGCCTGCTCCCGCACCGGCCCCGGCCAACGGCAATTAACTTTCAGACTGAGGACACGATATGGCGATGATGCCCGCAAGAGTGAAGTATCGCAAGATGCACCGTGGTGCGCGTCGTGGCCTGGCCACGCGCGGCAACACCGTGGCGTTTGGCGAGTATGGCCTGATGGCGCTCGAGCGCTGCTGGCTGGACAACAAGGTCATCGAGGCCTGCCGCGTGGCGATTTCCCGTCACATGAAGCGCCGCGGCAAGATGTGGATCCGCGTTTTTCCGGACAAGTCGTTCACCAAGAAGCCCCTCGAAGTCCGCATGGGCACCGGCAAGGGCGGCGTCGAGGGCTGGGTCGCGGTCATCCGTCCCGCCAACGTGCTGTTTGAAGTGGAC
This sequence comes from Limisphaerales bacterium, assembly GCA_009773355.1. Classification (GTDB taxonomy): domain Bacteria; phylum Verrucomicrobiota; class Verrucomicrobiia; order Limisphaerales; family SXTU01; genus SXTU01. The sequence goes on along the minus strand of WRPG01000003.1, from coordinate 124,512 downwards.
GGCATCCCCGAGGTGATGGCCCGCGAGGCGATGCGCCTGGCGGCCACCAAGATGCCCATCAAGACCAAGTTCATTGCGCGTCACGCGCACGCCTGACCATGAAATTTGCCGAACTCAAAGACATGACGGTGGCCGAGCTGGCCGTCAAGAGCCGCGACCTGCGGCAGGAGCTGTTCAACCTGCGCCTGCAAAAGGCCACCGCGCAGCTCGAAAAGCCCTCCCGCCTGCGCCTCCTCCGCAAGGACATCGCGCGTGTCGAGACCCGCATCACCCAGCTCCGCCAGCAATCCGCGCAACCCAAAGCCGCCTAAGCCATGCCCGACTCCGCGAACAACATTGAGCGCCACCAGCGCAAGGAACGCACCGGCGAGGTCGTCTCCAGCAAGATGCAGAAGACCATTGTGGTGAGCGTGAAGCGCCGCTTCCCGCACCCGCAGTTCAAGAAGGTGGTCACCAGCTTCAAGAAGTTTTACGCGCACGACGAGAAGTCCGAGGCCAGGGTCGGCGACATCGTGCGCATCGAGGAGACCCGTCCGCTCTCCAAGACCAAGCGCTGGCGGCTGGTTGAAATCGTCGAGCGCGCCCAGGAACAGGCGCAAGTCACGGCCTAACCCGAACCGACCATGCTCCAAATCCGCTCCATTCTCGACGTGGCCGACAACACCGGTGCCAAGCGTGCCGCGATGATCGGCGTCCAAGGCAAGAACCAGACCTACGCCGGCGTCGGCGAAGTCATCAAGTGCCACATCAAGGAGGCCGCTCCTGACGGCACCGTGAAAAAAGGCGAGGTCTGCGACGCCGTCGTTGTGCGGACCCGGCAGAGCATCCGCCGCGCGGACGGCTCCTACCTGCGCTTCGACCGCAACGCCATCGTCATCATTGACGCCGAGCGCAACCCGAAGGGGACGCGCATCTTCGGTCCCGTGGCCCGCGAGCTGCGCGACCTGAAGTTTATGAAAATCATTTCGCTCGCCCCGGAGGTCATCTAGTTATGCCCAGCAAACTTCATGTGAAACGTGAGGACGAAGTGGTCGTCATCACCGGCAAGGACAAAGGCAAGCGCGGCAAGATCATCTCCGTGGTGACCAAGACCGAGCGCGTCTTTGTCGAGGGCGTGAACATCCAGAAGAAGCACGTCCGCAAGAACCAGCAGAACCCCAACGGCGCGATCCTCGAACGCGAAGGCCCCATCCACGTCTCGAACGTGATGCTCGCCGCCAAGTTCGACGCCCGCGCCGCCAAGCGCGGCACGCCCGCCGCCGAGCCAGCCAAAGCCTGACGCGTATGGAATCCCGACTTTACAAAAAATACATTGGCGAAGTGCGCCCCGCGCTCGTCGAGAAGCGCCAATACAAGAACGTCCACCAGGTGCCGAAGCTGGAGAAGATCGTCATCAACATGGGCGTGAGCGCCTCGCTGGAGAAGAGTGCCATTGATGACGCTGCCAAGGACCTGACCGCGATCACCGGCCGCAAGCCCGTCATCACCAAGGCGCGCAAGAGCATCGCCAACTTCAAGGTGCGCCAGCACCAGCCGGTCGGCTGCTTTGTCACCCTGCGCCGCGACGCGATGTATGAGTTCTTCGACCGGCTCGTCGCCACCGCGCTGCCGCGCATTCGCGACTTCCGCGGCATCAGCCCGCGCAAGTTCGACGGGCGCGGCAACTACTCCATCGGCATCGCCGACCAGACCATTTTCCCGGAGATTGATCTGGACAAGATCAAGCGCCAGCAGGGCATGGACATCACCATCGTCACCTCCGCGCCGACCAACGACGAGGCGCGCGACCTGCTCAAGCTGATGGGCATGCCCTTCGCGGAAAAGTAATTTAACGAACCCAGACTATGGCCAAGACCTCCTGGTTGGAACGCAACAAGCGCAAGCAGGCAACGGTGAAGAAATTCGCCGCCAAACGTGCCGAGCTGAAGGCGAAGAAAGATTACGCCGGCCTCGCGAAGCTGCCGCGCGACGCCTCGCCCGTGCGGCTGGTGAACCGCTGCGCCGTCTCGGGACGCCGCCACGGCTTCATCCGCAAGTTCGGCGTGTCCCGCCTGACGTTCCGCGAGCTGGCCCTGTCCGGCATGATCCCTGGTGTCACGAAAGCGAGCTGGTAATTATGAGCGACCCCATTGCTGACCTTTTGACCCGCATCCGCAACGCCGGCAACGCGCTGCTGCCCAGCGTTGAGATCCCGCACTCCAAGATGAAGGAGAGCATCGCCCACATCCTCAAGCGCGAGGGCTACGTGAGCGATGTCGCCGTCGAGGGCGCGGTCGCCAAGAAGAAAATCAAGGTCAAACTCAAGTATGCCGGCCGCAAGAGCGTCATTGACGGCCTCCAGCGCGTCAGTTCGCCCGGCCTGCGCCGTTATGTCGGGGCCACCGAGATTCCCCGGGTCCGGAACGGCATGGGCACCGCGATTCTTTCCACGCCCGCCGGCATCCTGACCGGCAACGAGGCCCGCCGCCAGAATGTCGGTGGCGAGCTGCTCTGCTACGTCTGGTAACTTTTCACGCTTATGTCACGCATCGGTAAACAGCCCGTTTCCATCCCGGCCAAGGTCAAGGTCGAGGTGCGGGGCACCAGTGTTTTCGTCGAGGGTCCGAAGGGCAAGTTGCAGCAGGCCATCCCGGCGCGCGTCACCGCGACCGTCGAGAAGGACCAGGTCATCGTGGCCCGGCAGGGCGACGACGCCGAGGCGAAGGCGCTGCACGGTCTGACCCGCGCGCTCATCAACAACATGGTCAAGGGCGTCAGCGAGGGCTACGTCAAGAAGCTCGAAATTCAGGGCGTCGGCTTCAAGGCCGCCGTGAAGGGCAAGCAGGTTGACCTCTCGCTGGGTTTCTCGCATCCCATCCTTTTCAACATCCCCGACCAGATCAAGGTGACGGTGGATGAAAACACCAAGCTGACCATCGAAGGCCCCGACAAGCAGGTCGTCGGTCAGGTCGCCGCCGAGATTCGCGGCTACTACCCGCCGGAGCCTTACAAGGGCAAGGGCGTCCGCTACGTGGGCGAGCACGTCGTCCGCAAGGAAGGCAAGACGGTCCAGTAACCATTTGAGGCCACGGCCAAGACCGTGGTCCGCACGCAATGAGAACCCAGAAGAAACAACAGCTTCGGCAACTGCGCATCTGGCGCATCCGCAAGAAGGTCGTCGGCACCGCCGAGCGGCCCCGCATGAGCGTCCGCTTCACCGGCGAGCACATCTATGTGCAGTTCATTGACGACGGCAAGGGCGTGACCCTCGCGTCCGCCTCGACCCGCGCGAAGGCGCAGGCCGACCGCGCGTCGCTCGCCGCGAACGTGAAGAGCGCCGTCACCGTCGGCAAGGCCGCCGCCGAGGCCGCGAAGGCCAAGGGCATTTCCGCCGTGGTGTTCGACCGCAGCGGCGCGCGTTATCACGGCAAGGTGAAGGCGCTGGCCGATGCCGCCCGCGAGAGTGGTCTGAAATTTTAACCCGCGAACAGGAGACCTGACCCGTGTCTGAACCAATTACGAATCCTCCCGCCGTCGCCGCCGAGCCGGCGCCCGTCGCCGCAGCCGCCCCCGCCGAACGCAGCGAGCAGCGTGGTGGCGACCGCGGTGGCCGTGGCCGTGGCCCCGGTCGCGGTGGTCCGCGCCGCCGTCCCGAAGCCGAGCAGAACGCGAACAGCGAGTTCTGCGAGAAGGTGCTCTTCATCAACCGCTCCGCGAAGGTCGTGAAGGGCGGACGCCGCTTCAGCTTCAGCGCGCTCGTCGTCACCGGCGACCGCAAGGGCAAGATCGGCATCGGCCTCGGCAAGGCCGCCGAGGTTTCCGAGGCCATCAAAAAGGGTGGCGAGGCCTCCAAGCAGAACATGCTTTCCGTGTCCATCACCGGCGCGACGATTCCGCACGACGCCTACTGCGCCTTCGACGGCGCGAAGGTGCTCCTGCGCCCCGCCTCGCCGGGCACCGGCCTCATCGCCGGCAAGACCGTCCGCGCGGTGCTCGAAACCGTCGGCATCAAGGACGTGTTGAGCAAGTCGCTCGGCTCCAAGAACGCGGCGAACGTCGCCAAGGCGACCATCGCGGCGCTGCAAAGCCTCCGCCTCCGCGAGGACGTGGCCAAGCGCCGCGGCGTCAGCCTCGGTGGCGCGCGCAAGGAAGCCGGCGCTTCCGCCGCCCCCGTCGCAGCCTGATTCACTCTTAACCTTTCGTCACCATGCGTCTCCACGATCTGAAGCCCCGTCCCGGCGCGAAGCACCGGAAAAAGCGCCTCGGCCAGGGCGAGTCCAGCGGCCACGGCAAGACCTCCGGCCGCGGCGGCAAGGGCCAGTCCGCGCGCAGCGGTTCCTCCATCCGCCCCACGTTCGAGGGCGGCCAGATGCCGCTCTTCCGCCGCCTGCCCAAGCGCGGTTTCAGCAACGCCCGCTTTGCCACCACCTACATCCCCGTCAACGTCGAGGGTTTGAACGCCTTCGATGACGGCGCGCGGGTGGACGAGGCGGCGCTCCGCCAGACCGGCCTGGCCAACGGCAAGTCCAGCGGCGGCATCAAGATTCTCGGCGACGGCAAGCTCACCAAGAAGCTGACCGTGGTGGCGGACGCGTTCAGCGCGGGTGCCCGCAAACAGATTGAGGCGCTCGGCGGCGCGTGCGAGGCTCCGGCTCCCAAGGCAGCCTAGGCGGCGGCTGACTTCGCTCCATGTTCAAGAACATCGTCAACACGTTCGTCAACTGCTTCAAGATTCCGGAGCTGAAGTCGCGGATTTTCTTCACCCTCATCGTCCTCGCCATCTGCCGCCTCGTCTCGATGCTCCCGCTGCCGGGGTTGGATGGCGCGGCGTTGCAGGCGTTCTTCGATGAGATTGCCAAAAAGGACGGCGGCGGCCTGCTGGGGATGTATTCGATGTTCACCGGCGGTGCGCTGGAGCGGTGCGGCATCGGGTCGCTGGGCATCATGCCCTACATCAGCGCCACCATCATCATCCAGCTCCTCAGCGCGGTCATCCCGCAGTTGAGCAAGCTGGCGCGGGAGGAGGGCGGTCGCGCGAAAATCATCCAATACGGTCGCTACCTCACGGTCATTCTTTGCCTCGGGCAGGGCTTCGTGATGGCGATTGCCTGGGAGAACCCGGAGAAGATTTTCCAGGGGTTCAACGGGCAGCTCGTGGCGGACCCCGGCCTGGCTTACCGGCTGCAAACCACCTTGCTGCTCACCACGGGGACGCTGCTGATGATGTGGCTCGGCGAGCAAATCAGCGAGCGCGGCATCGGCAACGGCGTGTCGCTGGTCATCACCATTGGCATCTTGGCCCGCGTGCCGCAGACGGTGCAGGCGCTGTGGGAGATGTTTGTGACGCCGGAGGGCATCCAGGCCAAGTTCAATTTGTTCCACGGCGTCGCGCTGGTGCTGCTGCTGCTGGCGGTGATCGCGGGGGTGATCGCGGTGACGCAGGCGCAGCGGAAGATTCCGGTGCAGTATGCGCAACGGACGGTGGGTCGGAAGATGGTGCAGGGCGGCAGCTCGTTCATGCCGCTGAAGGTGAATTACGCGGGGGTGATGCCGATCATTTTTGCGCAGGCGATACTGATGTTCCCCGAGAAGCTGCTGGGGATGGCGGGGCAGTCGTTGGGGGGGCCGACGGGTGACTTGCTGGTGAAGTTGTCGCTGAATTTCCGGGAGGATCAGTGGACCCACATGGCGGCGCTGGCGGCGATGATTCTGTTCTTCTCTTACTTCTGGGTGGCGACGCAGTTCAATGAGGTGCAAATCGCCGACGACCTGAAGAAGTATGGCGGCTACATCCCTGGCGTGCGTCCGGGCCAGGCCACGAGCGATTTCCTGCATCACACGATGAGCCGCATCACGCTGGCGGGGGCAATCTTCCTGTGCGTCATCGCCATCATCCCGACGTTCATGACGCGGAAGTTCGGCATCAACTACTACGTCTCGCAGTTTTTCGGCGGCACGAGCCTGCTCATCACCGTCGGCGTGGTGCTGGACACGATGCGGATGATGGAGTCGCACCTCCTGATGCGGCACTACGACGGTTTTCTCAGCGGTGGCAAGGGCGGCAAGGGGCCGCGTCTGCGCGGGCGGTTTTGATTTGAGCGCTTTCCGGTGGGAAGCGGCTAGCGCCCGGCGGTTGGCCGCTTGGCGAAATGTTCCTTGAACGTGGGAAGTGGGTGCTGGATGAACTGGTGCTGACCTCGGCTGTGTTGCGGCAATGATTGTCTTAAAGACAGAACGCGAACTCGACATCATGCGGGCCGCCGGGGCGATCGCCGCGGTGGTGCTGAATGACGTGGGCGCGTTCATCCGGCCCGGCGTGACGACGAAGGAAGTGGATGACTTCGCGGCGTCCCGCATCCGGCACTACGGCGCGACCAGCGCGTTTCTCGGCTACCGGAAGTATCCGTGCAACATCTGCATCTCGGTGAACGACGAGGTGGTGCACGGACTGGCCGGGCCGCGCCGCATCCAGTTTGGCGACATCATCAGCCTGGATGTGGGCGTGCGGTATCAGGGCTACATCGGCGACACGGCGAAGACCGTCGCGGTGGGCGGATGCAACCTGCTGGCGCAAAAACTGATTGATGTGACGACGCAGGCCTTGTATGAAGGAATTTCCCGCGCGTTGGCCGGGAACCGTGTCGTGGACATCTCGCGGGCGGTGCAGACCTACGTTGAGTCGAACGGCTTCAGCGTGGTGCGTGAATTTGTCGGTCACGGCGTCGGGCGCACGGTCCACGAGGATCCGCAGGTGCCAAACTTCGTGGAACCGGGCAAGAACTCGGCGAAGTTGAAGCCGGGCATGACGATTGCCATCGAGCCGATGGTGAACGCGGGTTCGGCCGTGGTGAAAGTGTTGAGTGACAAATGGACAGTGGTGACGCAGGACGGGTTGCCGTCGGCGCACATGGAGCACACGGTGCTCATCACCGAGTCCGAGCCGGAAATTTTGACGTGCCCGGAGAATCTGCCTTCGTCGTTGAGGGCGCGGTAGTGGAAGCGCTGGCGAACGGGCTGTTGCGGGTGGAACTCGCGAACGGCCACCGGCTGCTGGGCCATGTGGCGCGCCGGCAGGCTCCGCTGGTGGAGCGGGTGAAAATGGGCGCGATGGTGACGGTGAAATTGACGCCCGGCGACTTGTCGCACGGGTTTGTGGTGTTGAACGAAAACAATTTATGAAAGTCAGGGCCTCGGTGAAAAGAATGTGCGAGCACTGCAAGATCGTGAAGCGCAAGAACGTGATTCGCGTGATCTGCACGAACGCGCGGCACAAGCAACGGCAGGGTTAAACTTAAGAATTTATGGCACGCATCCTTGGTGTGGACATCCCCGGCGACAAGCGCATTGACATCGCGCTGCGCTATATCTACGGCATCGGCCCGGTCAACGCCCGCGAGATCATCGCGAAGGCGCAGATTGACCCGTCCATCCGCGCGAAGAACCTGACCGAGGCCCAGCTCTCGCAGATCGTCCACGCGATTCAGGACGGCAAGTATGTGACCGAGGGCGACCTCCGCCGCGAACTCGGCTTGAACTTGAAGCGCCTCCAGGCCATCAAGTGCTACCGGGGCATCCGCCACCTGAAGAGCCTGCCCGTCCGCGGCCAGCGCACCCAGACCAACTCCCGCACGCGCAAAGGCCCCCGCCGCACCGTCGGTGTGCAACGCGCCGCCAAGCCCGCCGCGGCCGCCTGATCATTTCCAACTGACTCACCGCTATGGCCGAAGAAAAGAAGAAACCCGCCCCGAAGAAGGAAGCGAAGCCCGCCACCGAAGCCGCCCCTGCGGCTGCTGGCGAGGCCAAGCCCAAGAAGGAAGCCGCCGCGCCCGCCACTGCTGGCGCCGCGCCTGCCGCCCCGGCTGCTCCCGGCGTGGCTGCCGCCGCTGCCGCACCAACCGCCGCCGAGTTGCTTGCGGACGAGAATGCCGGCAAGAAAATCGTCAAGGCCAAGGGCGCGAAGAATGTCGCCGTCGGCATCGCGCACATCCTCTCCACCTTCAACAACACCAACGTCTCCATCACGGACATGCAGGGCAACGTGATTGGCTGGTCGAGCGCCGGGCGCGTGGGCTTCAAAGGCTCCCGCAAGAGCACCGCGTTCGCCGCGCAGCAGGTTGCGCAGGACGCCGCCCGTCAGGCGATGTCCCACGGCCTTCGCGAGGTCGAGATTCGCGTCAGCGGCCCCGGCTCCGGTCGTGAGTCCGCCATCCGCGCGTTGCAGGCCATCGGCTTGGAGATTTCCACCATCAAGGACGTGACCCCGGTGCCGCACAACGGCTGCCGCCCCCGCAAGAAGCGCCGCGTCTAGTCCTCCTCACGTTTTAAGCATCACGCATTATGGCTCGTTACACAGGTCCCCGCGTCCGCGTCAGCCGCCGTTTCGGCATCCCCATCTTCGGCCCCTCGAAGTATCTTGAGCGCCGCAACTATCCGCCCGGCGTGCATGGCCCCAAGGGTTCCCGCCGCAAGACCACGGAATACGGCCTCGGCCTGCTGGAGAAGCAGAAGCTCCGGTATTTCTACGGCCTCATGGAGAAGCAGTTCCGCAACGTCTATGAGAAGGCCCTCCGCCGCCGTGGCGTCACCGGCGAGCAGATGCTCCAGATTCTCGAGACCCGTCTCGACAGCCTCGTGTTCGGCCTCGGTTTCGCCACCACCCGCGCTGCCGCGCGCCAGATGGTCGGCCACGGCCACATCAAGGTGAACGGCCGCAAGGTCAGCATCTCATCCTACGCCGTGAAGGTGAATGACGTGATCGAGGTGAAGGACTCCAGCGTCTCGCGCCAGCTCGCGACCAAGAATCTGGAGCTTTCCACCGCCCGCGCGGTGCCCGAGTGGCTCGCGCTGAACAAAGACGCCTTCAAGGGCACGCTCCTCCGGGTTCCGTCCCGCGACGAGATCCACCCCATCGCCAACGAGCAGGCGGTGGTCGAATTTTATTCCCGCTAAGACAACCGTCCCCGGAATCGGGGACACAACGCAATTATATGGGCCGGCCCGCGCCGGGAATAGCGCCGTCGGCCAGATTAAAATTGCAGAAACAGTAACACACCATGCCAGTCCGCCTCGCCCGGTTCGAAATGCCCAAGCGGTTGCAGAAAGACGACGCCACCGCCACGCCCACCTATGCCAAGTTCAGCGCCGAGCCGTTTGAAACCGGCTTCGGTCACACCATTGGCAACTCCCTCCGCCGCCTCCTCCTCGGCTCGCTCGAAGGCGCGGCCGTCACCTCGGTGAAAATCGAGGGCGCGCAGCATGAGTTCGCCATTGTGGACGGCGTCGTCGAGGACGTGACCCAGATCGTCCTCAACCTCAAGAAGGTCAAGCTCAAGTCCGACACGCACGACGTCCAGAACCTCATCCTCAGCGTCAACAAGGAGGGCGAGGTCACCGCCGGTGACATCGAGCTGAACCAGCATGTTTCCGTCGTCAACCCCGACCAGATCATCTGCACGCTCGACAAGAAGAAGAAGCTCGTCATGGAGCTGGAAGTGAAGCTTGGCCGCGGCTTCTGCCCCGGCGACGAAAACAAGAAGACCGACCAGCCCATCGGCGTCATCGCGATTGACTCCATCTTCTCCCCGGTCACCCGCGTGAAGTATGCCGTCGAGGCCGCCCGCGTCGGCCAGCGCACGGACTATGACCGTCTGGTCGTCGAGATTTGGACCGACGGGCGCATCACGCCCGACGACGCGCTCCTCCAGGCCAGCGCCATTCTCCAGAAGCACCTCGACGTCTTCGTGAACTACGACCGCAACGCCGTCCAGTTCACCGAGGTTGAGAACAAGCAGGACGAGGAACAGGGCAAGCTCAAGAAGCTCCTGAACATGAGCGTCAACGAGATCGAGCTGTCCGTCCGCGCCGCCAACTGCCTCAACAACGCCAACATCACCACCGTCGGCCAGCTCGCCATGAAGTCCGAGGGCGACATGCTGAAGTATCGCAACTTCGGCAAGAAGTCCCTCCAGGAGATCAAGGACAAGCTGCTCGCCCTCGGCCTCGGCTTGGGCATGCCCATTGACCAGTCGCTGCTGGATGCCCCGAAAGAGGACAAGCCCGCCGTCTGAACACCGGTTGACCTATGCGCCACCTTAAACGCACCGCCAAACTCGGCCGCACCGGCGAACATCGCAACGCGATGCTCGCGAACATGGTGTGCAGCCTCATCAAGTCCAAGCGCATCACCACCACGCTCGCCAAGGCGAAAGTCCTGCGTCCCGTGGTGGAGAAGCTCGTCACCCTCGGCCGTCGCGCCAACCGCGCCATCGAGGCCGCCGCCACCGCCGACGACAAAAAGAAGGCCGCCCTCACCGCCGAGAGCGTCCATTGCCGCCGCCTCGTGGCCGCGCGCGTCCGCCAGCAGCCGAAGAGCCACTTCAAAGGCTCGCCCAAGCACAAGGGCAAGGTCGCCCGCGACAAGTGGCGTGAGAACGAGGACGTGATCCACATCCTGTTCGACAAAATCGCGCCCCAGTTCAAGGACCGCAACGGCGGCTACACCCGCATCCTCAAGCTCGGCGAACGCCAGGGCGACGCCGCGCAGGAGGCCATCCTCGAGTTCGTCGAGGGTGAGGCTGCCGCGCCCGCCGAGGCTCCCAAGGCCGAGGCCGCGAAGTAAGCGCGCTCCAAACCATTCACGAAAGGCCCGCTCGGATTCGAGCGGGCTTTTTCTTTGGCAAGCCGGGGGGGGCATCCCGCCCGCCATGCGAGCCGACAGGCTCGCGGCGAAGTGGAACGGTGCCGTGCCGGGGGGGACAGCTTGAAAACAGAGTTGCCCGATTCGCCGCGACGGAGCATGGTCAGCCTGACCAAGAACCATGAACCCGCTGGCTGCCACCTGCCTTGCTGTCGCGCTTGCGATGACCGGATTTGCGCACGCCCAGCCGGAGCCTGCGGGCAAGTCTTCGCCCAGCCCCTTCCAGCCTGCCGCTGATTATCTTCGCACCTGCAATGGTCATGCGCTGCTTGTCTATCGGGGCGGCCAGCTTGTCTTCGAGGAATACCTGAACGACCACCGGCGGGATGACCTGCACCGGCTTGCGAGTGGCACGAAGTGTTTCGTCGGCGTGCTCGCGGTCATGGCGGTGGAGGATGGTTTCCTCAAGCTCGACGACGAGGTCGCGGACACGCTTACGGAATGGCAGGGCGATGCGCGGAAGTCCCAAGTCACCATCCGTCAGTTGCTCACGCTCACCAGCGGCATCGCGGGCGGGGAAGTCGGCGACGTGCCCAGCTACAAGGACGCCGTGCGGCTCGCGGAGGCGAAGTTCCCGCCCGGCGAGAAGTTTCAGTATGGCCCGGTGCCTTTTCAGTGCTTCGGCGAATTGCTCCGCCGCAAGCTGGAGCCGCGCAAGGAATCGGTCGAAGGCTACTTCAAGCGCCGGCTGCTCGATCCCATCGGCCTGAAGCCGTCGTTCTGGCGCAAGGACGCCGACGGCAATCCGCATCTTCCCTCCGGCGCGCACCTCACCGCGCGCGAGTGGGCGAAGTTTGGTTTGTTCGTGCTGAACAAGGGCGCGTGGGACGGCAAGCAACTCGTCTCGGAAAAACTGCTGGCCGAGTGCTTTCAAGGCACCAAGGCACACCCCACCTACGGCCTCACGTTCTGGCTCAACGCCTCCGACGAGCGCCCGCGCGACCTCGTGATGGCCGCCGGCGCGGGCAGGCAGAAGCTCTACATCGTGCCGTCGCTCAAGCTGCTCATCGTGCAGTTCGCCGAGGCTCCGCGCCGCTTTCAGGAGCGCGAGCTGATGCGGCTCGTGCTCGATGGCTTGTCGAAAGTCCCGGATGCCGCGTCTGAAACGAAGCCCACACCCACTGCTTCAAAATGAATCCCCGCGCTGTTGTCCTCGCCGGCCTGTTTGTCGCTGCCGCTTCCGCACCCTCCACCGCGCAGACGAACGCCGCCGCCATCCGCCCGTTCAAAATCGCCGTGCCCGAGGCGGTGCTTGCCGACCTGAAGGACCGCCTCGCGAAGACCCGTTGGCCCGCGCCCGCGCCCGGCGAGTCGTGGGAGATGGGCGTGGACCTCGGCTACCTGAAGTCACTCGTCGAGCACTGGCGCACTGCCTACGACTGGCGCAAGCACGAGCGCGCGCTGAACCAGCTCCCGCAGTTCACGACCACGATTGACGGTGTCGAGATTCACTTCGCGCACATCCGCTCGAAGCACACCAACGCCCTCCCGCTCCTCCTCGTTCACGGCTGGCCCGGCTCGTTCGTCGAGTTCACCAAGGTCATCGGCCCGCTCACCGAGCCGGAAAAGCACGGCGGCAAGGTTGAAGACGCTTTCCACCTCGTCATCCCGTCGCTTGTCGGCTTCGGCTTCTCCGGCAAGCCCGTTGAGCGCGGCTGGAGTTCGCAGCGCATGGCGGAGGTCTTTGCGAAGCTCATGGCCCGGCTCGGCTACGCCCGCTACGGCGCGCAGGGCGGCGACTGGGGCGGCGGCATCGTGCGCTGGCTCGCGGGCGGCGACAACGCGCACTGCATCGGCGCGCACAACAACTTCCCTGGCGGCAGCCAGCCGGCCGAGGAACCGATGCGCGGCGTGACGCAGGCGGAAATTGACCGGATGCAGGCACGGCGGAAGGAACTCGCCGACCACTACGGCTACAGCGCGATTCAGGGCACGCGCCCGCAGACCATCGGCTACGGCCTCAACGACTCGCCCGCCGGCCTCGCCGCGTGGGTCGTGGACAAGTTCTGGGCGTGGAGCGACCACCGCGGCAGCCTCGACAACAGCTTCACCAAGGACGAGCTGCTCACGAACATCATGATTTACTGGGTCACGCAGACCGCACCGACCTCCGCTCGCATCTACTTCGAGTCGTCTCACAACCACCCGCGTCCGGCCTCGATGACGCCCTTCACCGGCGGCGGCAAATCCTCGCCGATGGGCTACGCGCTGTTCCCGAAGGAAATCAACGTCCCGCCGCGCGCGTGGGTCGAGCGCAGCGTCAGCCCGAACATCATGATTCACTGGACCGAGATGCCGCGCGGCGGCCACTTCGCCGCGCTGGAGACGCCGGACCTGCTGGTGCCGGACGTGCGCAAGTTTTTCCAGCTCGTCCGCAGCCGCGAGGCGCGCTAATTCTGCTTCGGTCGGGACGGTAATTATCCCGGTCGCATCCATCGCGGACTCGGTCGGATGAATTCTTGTCCAAGTCGCGTCGGTCATCGGCCAAGTCGGTTCCGTTATTGCGCCGGGCGAATGAAGAATCGCCCCGGTCGGACCAATCCCTGGCCGCGTCGGATCAATCGTCGTTCCGGTCGCATTGAGGATCACTCCGGTCGTGTCAGGAATCGTGTCGGTCGGGTCAATCCGGGGCCTGGTCGGGTCGAGAATTGGTCCGGGAGCATCAATCCGATTTCTGGTCGGATAAATCGCACTCATGGTCGGGTCAATCCTAGCATTGGAACCATAGCTATTTGCGTAGATTTCGCTCATTTTTACCATTTCCGCGCCCGTGGTAGGGCGCGCTGTCCCCAGCGCGCCGCTGCGTTCGCGAAATGACGGCGGGTTGAGGACAACCCGCCCTACCTCCGCCTTCGCGCCCCTTCGCGTGTTGCGCCGGCAGTGTTTGCGCTCTGCTTGCGAACAGGCACCAACTGTGAACGGCCTGTGAACAGGTTTTCCAACTTTTCCAACTTTCCCCTTGCGCCCATCGGACAAATGCCCAGAATCCGCACTCATTCCCACCGGAATAAGGAAAAATGAAAGACGAACTCATCGCCAAACTGGACATGTTTTCTGCCGTGAAGACCTACCTCCAGGTCACGACGAACAAGGCTCTCTGGTTCAACCTCGCACCCACCATCTTCACCACGCTCGAAGGCCAGTTCGAGACCGCCGCTGGCAACCTTGGCGCGTTCGGGGACTCGCAGTCCGCCTTGATCACTGGCGTGACCGACCAGCAGAACGCGGCGGAGAAGGCGCTGGAGGACGCCGCGCATCCGCTCGGCCGCGCGCTGCGCCTGCTGTTCATCGCACAGAACAATCTGGAAGCTGCCGCGCCGTGGGATCTCTCTCTGAGCGACTGGCGCAAGATGCAGGAGACCGCCCTGCTCAACCGCGCCAAGGCCCTGCACACCGCGCTCCTCCCGCACACCACCGGCACCCCGCCCGCCGGCGAGCCTTATGGAATTATCGCCGCCGCCACCACCGCGTTGAACACCAAGATCGCTGCCTACGAGAACGTGATTGGTGCACCCGCCAGCGCCCGCTCCACGCGCAAGGCCAAGACCGCCGACCTCCGCCCGCGCTTCCGCGCCGTGGACGTGCTGCTGGAAGGCATGGACGACCTCATCATCCAGATCACCGGCACCGAGGAGAAAGACCTATTCGTGGACGGCTACTTCAACGCCCGCCGCATCGGCGGCGGCAGCTCTGATGGTGGGGAAGAAGCGGAAGGTGGCGAAAATGGCGGAGGCGGCACTGCCCCGCCGCCGAACAATCTCCCACCCGGCTAATATTCCATTGCTTGACGTGATGATTGAAGATCCGCGACGATGCGCCCGACTGGTTGAATGAGGGTGCTGTCACCAAATACCGCCGCGAGGATTGAGGCCATGTCATGGTCTCAGTTCAGTCGTTTGCTTCGCGGACTTGGACTAGAGGCGGTGCGTTCTGAGTTCTCTGAATCTGTTTCACCAGCCGTCCGCGTGTTGACGTTGGAAAATCTGTTGATTGCTGCCTGCATAGATGAACAGGCTGTTTCGGATGCTTTGAATTCACTTTTCCTTAGCCACACAGCGCCATATCGTCCCAGCAGGGGTATGGTTGCCGACTCTGAAATTGGCGCGGTGCTGGACCGGTTGAACCAACTGGAAGCAAAGTTGGAAGACCGTCATCGCCTGCTTACCTCGCAGTTGGGGGAGTTCCGGAAAAATTGCTGCCCAAAGGACTCGTCAGCTGGCGACAAGGCCAATCCGGTCGCAACAAAGGCTCGAAATACTCCGTTCGACCTATTCTTGAGCTACAATGCGGAGGATCGTGCCACAGTGCTGCTATTTCGAGAGTTGCTCAAAGAGGTTGGCGTCTATGGCTGGATGGATGTTCACGACATTGGCTTGGGAAGCAATGACCAGGCGCAGTTGGACGCGGCGCTCCTAAACTGTAGGGGAGGAGTGATTTTTTTGGGCGCAGGCGGGATTGGCCGATGGCAACAGCTAGAGATCAGGTCGCTCGTCAACCGCTACGGAAGGAAGGGGGAAGGGCCGCTGGTCCTCGTAATCATCCATCCCAAAGCAGCAATGCCGCCAACCCTTGAGGGATTGCCTCGAATCATGCTGTCTGACGAAAAAGAGCCACTCGCTGCTGCGCAAAGAATTGCAGATGCATTGCAGAATTCCCATTAGCCTGCAAAAAACAAGATCTGACGAGAGAAACACAAGATATGGATGACGACGAAAATTCAGAATGGGAGGATTTTCGTAAATGTGTTGAGGACTTAAGCTGGCCTCAGTTCTGTCGAGTTACCACTGCGATCATGCCTCAAGTCAAAAACGAGTTCGCTGAGGCAGACAATCCTGCAGCCCGATTCCATAAATTCATGAAGCAAGCAAACGTAGTGTCCATTACGCCGTTGGATGTTGAAAAAGTTCTCCAGGGACTTTTTGGCTTCAAAGGCCGCAAGCACCGGAGTCCGGCATACTCGTGTCTCTGGTCCAAAGATCAGATCGACTGGCTCATGAGTCAGTTTCCACCACAGCAGGGAACAGAACCAACGGGGGAGCTAGTATGAACACGAATGTCGCGGGCTGCTTACTCACGGGCACACTCTCTGCTAAGAAAATGTCAACGAGCATGGAATTGGCTGAGAAAAATAAGGGACCGAGCGGGGCATTTCTCAAGTTTCAGAAATTCCTTCGCCGTAGGGGCAACGTGAACTTGGCCCGCTTGGAGGCAGAACTCAGGGAGGATATGCCCAAAGTAGTTGGAGGATTTTTTCCTCAAGACGATGACGGCATGGCATTCGAAGGATTGGCTGAACGGCTGCTCCTGCGCTACTCGCTGGCTTGGGCCGCAATCTCCACACAAGATTTACCCCCTCTGATCAACGACGACGAGTCTGCCGAGACGGCCGCAATGATGGACATGATGGAGCCGCACCGGAAGCAGATGATTGGCTATTCGGCCTATTTTCCTGAACGGTTGCGCCCATGGCTGGCAGCACCGGAACAAATAGGCGAGGAGATAACAAAGCGGCTTGAGGCATTGGTGGCTGAGCGTAAGGTGTCCAAGACACGCATCTACGTTCCCTATCCCCTGTTTCAAGAACAGTCGGAGTTGAGGCTGCAACGGGATTATGTGCCTGATCCAGCCATGAGCATGGCCGCGCTGTGGGGCAAGAATAATGTGGACCAGTTGCTTGGGGAATCGCGTCGAGCGCGGTTCTGGATAGATCAGTTGGTGCGTAACGGAAAGATTGGCACCGGCAAGATCGCTCGGTTAAAGCGGTGAGCTAACCACCCCTAACGGGGCAATAGGAGGGTGTGCAGATGAAACTCAATGACGCGAATGAACTGTCTCCACTGTTGCATTACCATCCCTACCTGCTCTTGGCAGCAGGAATGGACGCGGAGTGGACGAGGCGTCAATCCTGCTGCGCCCATTCAAGCGGCGTTGATCCTGATCCATTTGCACGGGTGTTCAAAGAGTTTGACGAAATCACCGCAAACGTCTCAAAGCATCTAGGAAAACAATCCGGTTCAGAGTCTGATCTATTAGCTGGTATTTACGAGCCAGTGCATTTTCTGCCGGTCGGCCACGCGGATGCATTTTCATTCGTCCTATTAGATGATTTCGAACCGCTGCACGAGATCACCGCCCGCTGCTCCACGACAATCGAGGAAATCGGTGTAGGCCTTTGTCCAAAAATCAAGACGTTGTTGGAGGGATTGCCAAAGAAAGAAGGTCACTTCTTTGATTGCTTTAAGGAGCCACACGAGATGGTGAGACTCTGCCATAGTGACGAGAAGCCACCTCTCGTCATGTTCAGCCGATTGAAGCTGAACGGGTGGGGTTCGCTAGGTCATGGGCTGTTGTTCGGTGCGGCGCTGTTGCGTGCGAGCATCTCAGCAATCAGCAGCACCATGGCGGAGTTCGACAAGAGAACACGGGACGGAAGACTGGAATCATTCGAAATCTCAGCGGAGGATCTGAGTGCCACCAAGTTCTGCATCCTCGATATGCAGGGGCAAGAGGAACTGGCGATCTGGTGCGTGACGACCAATTACTCTGTGCCTATGGCAGCACTCGCCCGGATTCATGCCCTGACTGTCGGGAAAGTGTTTGATGCGGACTGCAGCGAAAAGCTCGAGCGGCTTCTAGACCAGAGTGCATGGTTCGGCCAAATCAAAGCTTTCGCAAATGACGTTACCAGATCTGATGAGAGCCCAGTGTTTTCCAAAACAGTAGCCAGGGATTCGAAGTTGCAGTTGAAGGCGGCCGATTTGAGATCGAGCCATATATTCCGTTGGTCGCGCAGCACGGTCGGAGTCACGCAGGAGGCATTTAAGTGCGCAAGAGACAGTGAAAAGCCAAACCAGACAATTCGGGGGTATGTCAGTGCCACCAGCGTCATCCAAGCCGCAACCGGGCACCAGGTCGAAGTGGAGGAAGCTTTACGAATTGTCGAACAGGAACTTGAAAAGGAAAGGCGCATTGCAGAGGAGTCTTTCGGTGTGCCACCGCACCCACCGCTTTCGGGGGAGTTTCACTTGCATGCCATGGGGCAGGGAGATTTGCTGTTACAACACAAAGGATTCGCCTTCGATGGGCAGGAGATGCTCGTCCCAACACGCCTCTTCTTCCGTCAAGTGGGACGCTGCATGAAGAAATTCATCGAGTTGACTGAAAAGAACCATGGCAGAAGAGATATGGTTGGATTGTCATCGGTTGCTGGCGTGCCAATCCCAAAGATACTGAAGGATGGAGGAGACTTTCTCTGTCCTCGTGTGGAAGCGAGCCACGTCAGCGTTTTGGAGGCGCTCCTGCCAGTGCTTAGGTGGCGCATAGCCCCAGATGATTTGTCTGATCAAGAGCGGATGAAACAGTGTTTGCCGCAAGGTAAAAGACTCAACCCTGCCTTCTCTGGCGGCCTTTCTCTCCACGAAATACGCACGAAACCTAACAGTTATGTTTTGCCAGTTTCCTTGATTCATGCGTTGGAATTCCTCTACCAAAATTACGCAACATTGCTTGCAAACCCGTTCGTCTTCGACACAGTTCTCGACCTTTACGACGCCTTTGCAACGTTGCATCGGATGCTCACCAAAGAGCTGCCCCCGAAACCGGGTGAGGGTCAGGAGCACCGTTTACGGTTGCATTTCACCAAGGTGGGCGAGCTCGCCAACTTCGTGAGCACGTTGCACCGCTCTCTGGAGCATCGGCTTTACCGTGCTTATCCCGAGGAGTTGCACCGGGACATGGACATTGATTTCCGCGGTGGATTAAATCAGATGCTCTTTGCTGCCGATGCCGTGTTGAAGTGTGCCGTTGGCGTTTTGAGGAACAACGTCCTTAAAAACTCCCGCGATCATCGAGATCGAGTTGGGGTAGTGATGCGAGTCAGTTTTCAACCGGGTATTTGGGCAATCAAACTCCAGCTCACTCCTGAGAATAAGGACCTGACCGATGCCCAACGGGAGGCGAAACCAGAGGACGAACTGCCCGGTTCCGCGCGCTTGGCAATGATCGTCACGGATGTGCCGCATGTGCATCATGTTCCCTCCTATCTGGACTTTCTGCACGAGGCGTTTCACTTGATCTATGACGAGTTACGGAACCCCTCGAAGGAACAATCAGAACAGGGACAAGAACCTCCGCAGGATTTCCTACCAACAGTCGAGCCGGATAGCTTGCTGGACCAACGATCCAGTGAGATATTTGTCAACCTGCTCACTGGCCTTTTCGTCTGCCGCAACGAGCCAGATGTGCTTATCAAGCATTACCTCATCCAGTATACGGCATCTGCCTGGCCTGGGAGTGCAAACGAAGTGCAGACCATCCGCCAGTTTGTGGAGATTGCATCGTCGGCTTTTGTCACAAAAATGGTGCTCAAACTGGTCGCGGAAGGGTCGAATGAGGAAAATTGGTGGTTGCAATCGAACGACACGGACACGGAAAGTTTTGAAGTTAAATTGTGTTCGTTGGCGACGGCTTCCACGGAATTCAAAGAGTTTCTGAAGGAAACGGCCGGGCCGTTATTTTCCGAATGGGCAAGGTATTGGGAGGGAGAGGATATGGCGAATGTCTGGAAAGTGTCTGAAGGAGTGTTTCGCGACTATTATCGCGCGGTCGAACCTTTCGCACCAGTGCTAATGAGCGCTGCGAAGCGCGTCTATTTACAATATGTCCGTGCGGCCATGAGGACGCCTCTGGAAATGTGTATTGATTCTAAGAAATGGACTTCATGGGAGGCGGAGGTTGATCAGTTTATCGAGAGTCACGGACCGGATGGTGCGCCTTTTTCTCTAGGCTTGTGGCAAGACGGCAAAAATCCACGAGAGGCAATGCTGGTAGTGGGACGCTATCTGCGTCACGTCATCACGAGCCGATTGCTGCGTGTGCAAGAAGGTGGTAAAAAGATCCATTTCCCCCCAGTGGATCAGAATGGAGAACCACAGTTTGAAGGGCCAGTGAGCGATTATTCCAGCTTCCTAATTCGTCCTGGGTCGAACTCGCTCTGGTGCCGAGACCCGGAGTTACGGCAAGGCCGTGTGTTGCGACAAATATGCGCCATAAAAACTTTCTGGGATGTATCTACCGCGCTGCGGGCCAGTCGGCTAGGGGAGATGCTCTTGAGAAACATCTCCGAAATGGAATCGCCAGCACCACAGAGGCTGTAAGCCAAAGTCTCACCACGCGGCATTTAGGCGGCTGATCCAGAGCGGGCGATGTGATTCGAAGTCATGGAATTCAGGTGATTCAAACCTGCAACGTAGGTTTCGTAAACTTCGGACGGCTTGGAACCGAGCCATTCCAAGTCGTAGCCGGGCCATTCGGTGGAGTGTTTCCCCCAGACGCACGGGCTTACGTGAATCCAGCCCTTCGGCCTGTCCCAGTCCAAGAACGATGCCCCAAAGTAGAGCGGGGAGGAGAACACGCCGAGTTTGATTTCCACGCCGGGACGTTCACGGCGAAACAGGTCGAGATAGTTTGCCCACGCTTCGGTCTGGAAGCCGACGAGTTCCGGCGTGATTGGCGTATCCGTAATCTGGCTCTGAGGCAGCCAGAGGTTCTGGGCGAGATCTGGCGCGGGCATGAAGACCCAGAGACGTTTGAGATCGTTGCTGAAATTGACCTCGCCGTTCTGGAGTTTTGGAAGCAGCCGTTCGCCCGTCAGTTGGATCAACGCGACCTGCTTGGCCGTCCCCAATGAAACTTTGAAATTACCGGTGATCGACTTGGGCAAGCTGGTGAGCGTGACCAGCATGAGGTGCTTGGCAACCGGGTCGTCGTTGGTATGCCATTTGGCGGCGGTGGCCAGCACGAGTTTGAAGACGGTAATCTGTAGGCCGTGCTTGGCGAAGGCTTCGATCGGGCCTTGGAGTGAGACCTTCACCGATTTTTTGTCCAAGGGGACTGAAATTTGCCTGTCGCTGCCGATGTGATGCCGGTAAGCCGCCTCTGAGAACAGGGTTTGCGCGGGAGAAGCCGCGTCCATGATCCTCTGCGCGTAGTTGATGCAGTCGCCGCAGACATTAGGCCGGTCGTTGATGTCTCGGATCTCCTCAATAACTCCGGTGTGGACCCCGACACGTAGTTGCAGGACTCCGGCGCCTCCTTTCCCTGAAAATGCCCACTGATGCAGTCGGATGATGAGCTTCAGAAGCGTGTCCCCGTCCCAAAGCTTTCGGGGCTTGTCGAGGAAAACCAAAGCCATGCCATCGCCGGTGGGCAGCGCGATGAGGTCCGGCGAGCCATCCGGGGGGTTGAGAAAGCCACCCAGCGCATGTCTGACCTCGGCGTTGAGCGCGTTCAGGAGACGCTGCTGGTCAGCACTGTTCTGTTTTGAGAAACCGACGATGTCGGTGAAGACGATTGTGGCGGCTGGCATAGTGGTTAGGAGTGTTCGTGTTTAGATTGGCTGGTCGAGCCACAGGTCCAAAGTTTCGGGATCCCAATTCATGACTTGCGTTGAGCGGCCGCCAAGAGCTGACGGAGTCGGTGCATTGTCAGCGCCTTTTAGCCTCATGCCGCGAATTCGCTTCCAAGTCTTCTCGCCGGAAAGCGGGGATTTCATCTCGAAGAAAATGCGGATTTCCCAATCCACCCATTCGCTCGTGTAGGTGCGGTCGCCGATAAGCACCACGAGCCGGGAGGCGCGCTCAAACTTGGACTTGATTTCATCCCGAACGGGTTTTGACCTGGGATCGCTGGGCGGGAACTTGATGATATTCCCGTGGCGGTCGGTCACTGGTTCTTGAAGTGAGTGATTCCGGAAATCCAAGTCGTGATTGGGATTGTGCTTGATCCCGTGGAAGCCATTTATCTGCTGCTGATCGTCGTGGTCGTAGCTAACAAAAATGTTGACCGGCATATTGTCCCCCTATGATGGCTATTGAAAGTTCATCTGCTCCTGCAATAGTGTTCGGCTTGCGCCGCTAATGGAAATCTTGCTGGCACTTCTGTCAATCGCGATTCTTGAGTGGCGGAGCAAGTCCATCGGCTGTTTTCCGGTTTCCACTCAAATGACCCGGATTGGCCCAAGCTGCACGAATAGCTTGGGCTGATTGAAGCGCCGCTGGAGAAGGTGAAAATCGCGACTCCCGGCCGGGAAACCCCCTGCGGGCCAGTAAGCAGGATGTTGCGTCTCGTGGCTCCGGGGTGCGCCGATTTCTTTCCACAATGTAACCGCCCGCTTGCCTCGGCGTCGTCTCTGCTGTAACGAGTCACCGACAAGCCGCCATGAAAATGCTCCTCTGGACTCTTCCTCTTTCGCTGGGTCTCGCTGCCGCCGTGCTCGCGCAGCAACCACCCGGCAAGAAAGGTCCCGGTGGTCCGCCCGACCCCGCCACGGCCTTCCGGTTCCTCGACACGAACCGTGATGGCAAGATGGACAAGCGCGAGTTCGCCCGCTCGCCGCGATTCCGCGACCAATCGGAACTGGCCGATGCCACGTTTGCTCTGCTCGACAAGAACAAGGACGGCTCACTCACGCAGGCGGAGTTCAACGAAATCGTCGCGCTCGCGCCGGGCGGTCCGCGACCGGGGGACAACACGCCGACGCAGCCGCAGTTCGCCTCGCCCAAGTCCGCGACAGCCGCGAAGGCGCCGGAGCGCGCTGCGTCGCCGGAGGAAGTCGCTTTCTTCGAGTCCAAGATTCGCCCGGTGCTCGTGGAGAAGTGCTACAAGTGCCACGCCACTGGAGAGGGCAACAAAATCAAGGGCGGCCTCGCGCTCGACACGAAGGAAGGCATTCGCAAGGGTGGTGATGGCGGCCCCGCTGTTGTGCCCGGCGACACGAAAAGGTCGCTGCTGCTCGAAGCCATCCGCTACACGAAGAACGACCTCCAGATGCCGCCTGAAAAGGACGGTGGCAAGCTCTCCGACGCCGTCATCAAAGACTTCGAGCGGTGGATTCAGACCGGCGCTGCCGACCCGCGCACCGGCGGCGCGGTCGCGAAGAAGGAATACGACGGCTCGAAGGCGAAGGACCACTGGGCTTACCAGCCGCCGAAGAAATCGCCCGTGCCCGCCGTGAAGAACACCGCTTGGCCGCGCACGGACATTGACCGTTTCGTGCTCGCGAGCCTGGAGTCGAAGGATCTCGCTCCTGTTTCGGACGCAGGCAAGCTCACGCTGCTGCGCCGTGTTTACTTTGACCTCATCGGCCTGCCCCCGACGTTCGACGAGGTGAACGCCTTCCTCGACGACAAGTCCGCCGACCCATTCGCCAACGTGGTGGACAAGCTGCTGGCCTCCCCGCAGTTCGGCGAGCGCTGGGGCCGGCACTGGTTGGATGTCGCGCGCTACGCCGAGTCCACCGGCAAGGATGTGAACACCGCCTACCCGCACGCGTGGCGTTACCGCGACTACGTCATTGCCAGCTTCAACGCGGACAAGCCTTACGACCGCTTCGTGCGCGAGCAGGTCGCAGGCGACTTGCTGCCGTCGGGCAACGACAAGCAGAAGGCCGAGCAATTGGTCGCCACTGGCTTTCTGGCCATTGGCTCGCGCGGCCTGAACGAGCAGAACCCACGGCAGTTCCACATGGATGTTGCGGACGAGCAGATTGACGCGCTCTCGCAGGCGTTCCTCGGCACGACCATCGCGTGCGCGCGCTGCCACGACCACAAGTTCGACCCTATCTCGCAGAAGGATTATTACGCGCTGGCCGGCATCTTCACCTCCACCGAGACGCGCTACGGCACCACGCAGGGCGTGCAGAACCGGCGTCCGTCCGAGCTGATCGAGCTGCCCAAGGGTGCGAACGCGCCGACACTGGGGCGGACGATGAGTTCTGAGGAGCGCGCGCGGCAGGAGAAGCAGCTCGCCGAAAAGCGCAGTGAGCTGCGCGACCTGTTCATGCCGGCACCCGGCCAGAAGGGGAAGGGGCCACAGCAGGACAACGACCCGCGCCGCACGCTCGACCGCCTGCGCCTGCTGGCAGAGACCGGTCAGCTCGAATCCCGACTCAAGCAATACGATACCGCGACCGGGGCTGAGAAGGCGCTCGCGATGGGCGTGCTGGACCTGCCGGCCACGCGCACGTCCGAAGGGGTGGCGACCGTCCGGCGCTTCGCGGAGGGCCGCATCGGCGGCAGCCGGCCGACGGAGTTCAGCGCCATCGGCGACGCCTCGCTCTACACGCGCGGCGACGTGAGCAAGCCCGCCGAGCTCGTCGCCCGTGCCTTCCCTGTCGCGCTCACGCACAGCACACCACCACGCATCCCGACCTACGCCAGCGGTCGCAAGGAGCTGGCCGAGTGGCTCACCACCTCGATGAACCCGCTCACCGCCCGCGTGTATGTGAACCGCGCGTGGCACTGGCTCCTCGGCCAGGGCATCGTGGATTCGCCGGACAACTTCGGCACCACGGGCGGCAAGCCGAGCAACCCGGCGCTGCTCGACACGCTGGCCGTGCGCTTCATGGAGAATGGCTGGAGCACGAAGAAGCTTGTGCGCGAGATTGTCCTGAGCCACGCCTACCAGTTGTCCTCCGCGCATGACGAGAGGAACCACGTCGCCGACCCGGAGAACACACTCAACTGGCGCATGTCACCGCGCCGGCTCGACGCCGAGTGTCTTCGCGACGCCATGCTGGCCGTGGGCGGCACGCTCGACCTCAAGCCGCCCCTCGCCTCCGTGGTGCTGACCATGGGCGACCTGCCGATTGACGGCCCGAACCGCTTCGGCGTGTCGGACGCGCAGCTCAACGCCGACGTGACGCACCGCTCGGTCTATCTGCCCATCGTCCGCGACCGCGTGCCGGAGACGCTCGCGCTCTTCGATTTCCCGGAGGCCAGCCTCGTCTCGGGCAGCCGCGAGACGACCAGCGTGCCGTCGCAGGCGCTCTTCATGTTGAACAGCGACTTCGTGGCCGACTGTGCCGGCGACCTCGCGCGCCGCGTGACCGGCTGGAAACCCTCCGCCGCGGCCGCCGACACGGCCGCACAGTTCCGCGAGCGCGTGAACGTGGCCTACTGGCTGGCCTTCACCCGGCCGCCGAGCGGCAAGGAGACGCAGGCCGCGACGGATTACTTCGCCAAGTTCACCGGCGGCAAGCCCGCCACACCCGCGCTGACCGCCGCCGCGTGGACCAGCTACTGCCGGGCGCTGTTTGCCAGCGCGGAATTCCGCCACCTGAATTAAGTGATGCCCATGAACACGACCAACACCTGCAACTTCATCACGCCGCTCTTCACCCGCCGCGACATCCTGCGCACCTTCTCGTGCGGCTTCGGCTACCTGGCCTTCGCCGGGCTGGCCGCGCGCGCGGCGGGCACCGACAAGCCGCTCGCGCCGAAGCAGCCGCATTTCACGCCGCGCGCCAAGCGGGTCATCTTCCTCTGCATGACCGGCGGGCCGTCGCACGTGGACACGTTCGACTACAAGCCGCAGCTCATCGCCGACGGCGGCAAGCCCAGCTCGCGTCCGGGCGCCACATGGCTCGCGCCGCGCAGCGAATTCAAGCAGCGCGGGAAGAGCGGCCTGTGGATCTCCGACTACTTCCCGAATCTCGCGCAGCACGCGGACGAGCTGTGTCTGGTGCGCTCGATGCACACGGACCTGCCGGCGCATCCGCAGGCGTTCCTGCGCATGCACACGGGCAGCTCGCAGTTCGTGCGGCCGTCGCTCGGCGCGTGGACGACCTATGGCCTGGGCAGCGAGAACGAGAACCTGCCGGGCTTCATCACCATCACGCCGCCCAACGGCTTCGGCGGCGCGCAGAACTACGGCAGCTCCTTCCTGCCGGCCATTTACCAGGGCACGCGCGTCGGCGTGCAGAACCGGCCCATCGCGCAGGCCGAGGTGAAGAACCTCAGGCCGCCGCTCACCGCGCAGTCGCAGCGGCTGGAGCTGGACCTGATCCAGTCCTTGAACCGCGAGGCGCTGGCGCGCGACCCGCAGAACGCACAGATCGAGGGCGTCATCGAGAGCTACGAGCTGGCCTTCAAGATGCAGGGCGAGATGCCCGCCGTGATGGACCTCGGCAAGGAAACCGAGGCCACGAAGAAGCTCTACGGCATTGAAGACCGCGGCACTCGCGGAGGGGGCGGGGGCGGCGGAGCCTTCGGCGGCGGTGGCGCTGGCACGGATGACTTCGGCCGGAAATGCCTGCTCGCGCGGCGGTTCCTCGAGGCGGGCGTGCGCTTCGTCGAGATCTGCCACGGCAACTGGGACCAGCACTTCAACCTCGGCACCGCGCTCCGCAACAACTGCACGAGCATTGACCTGCCCATCGCCGGGCTGCTCACGGACCTCAAGCAGCGCGGCCTGCTCAAGGACACGCTGGTCGTATGGAGCGGCGAGTTCGGCCGCACGCCCTATGCGCAGGGCAACGACGGCCGCGACCACAACAACAAGGGCTTCACCCTCTGGATGGCCGGCGGCGGCGCGAAGGGCGGGTCGAGCTACGGTTCGACTGACGAGCACGGCGGGGAGGCCGTCAGCGACAAGGTCCACATCCACGACCTGCACGCGACGATCCTGCACCTGCTCGGCCTGAACCACGAGAAGCTCACCTTCCGCTACGCCGGCCGCGACTTCCGCCTGACCGACGTGAAGGGCGAGGTGGTCAAGGGCGTGGTGGCGTAGCCGGCGACGTGAGGAGGCGGGGCCGAAGTTAGCAGTGTTCAGTAATCAGTCGGGGAAGCGAGGCCAGTGCTTCTGGATACTGAACACTGATCACTGAATACTTCGCTTCCGTAACCTTCCCCTCCGCATACGCCGTCTTCCTTCACAACCCGCCGCGTAGCCGCGCGGCGGATGGCTGAAACCATTCTGAACCGACCATTTGCGATGAACCTCCGCAGCGCGGTTTTTTCCCCTGTTCTTGCCTTGCTCCTGGTGGCTGTCACTTCTGCCGCCGACAAGCCGACGGAGAAGATTTCCCCGGACCAGTTGGCGTTCTTCGAAAAGAAGATCCGCCCGGTGCTCGTGGCCAAGTGTTACAAGTGCCACTCAGCCGAGGCCGAGAAGGTCAAGGGTGGTCTGCTGCTCGACACGCGCGAGGGCATCCGCACGGGCGGCGCGACCGGCCACGCCGTCGAGCCGGGTGATCTCAAGGGCAGCCTGCTCATCGCGGCGATTCGCGGGGAGAAGAAGGACCTCCTCATGCCGCCGAAGGAGAAGCTCCCGCCCGAGGTCATCGCGGACTTCGGGAAATGGGTGCTCATGGGCGCGCCCGACCCGCGCGATGGCAAGGCCAAGGTCGCCAAGAAGCCCGACCTCGACGAGGGCAAGAACTTCTGGTCGTTCCAGCCGGTCAAGCCCGTCGCCGTGCCGCAGCCCAAGGACACCAAGTGGAGCGCGTCGGACATTGACCGCTTCGTCCTGAAGAAACTGGAGGAGAACAAGCTCAAGCCCGTGGGCGACGCCGACCCGCACACGTTCATCCGCCGGCTTTACTTCGACCTCATCGGCCTGCCGCCGACGCCCGAGGAAGTCACCGCGTTCGTCCGCGACTTCTCACTTTCTCACTCTCCCACCCGCTCACCTGCTCCCGCAGCGGCAGGTGAGAAAGCGGGAAAGCGGGGAAGTGTGAACCCGGCCGTCGAGCGCGTCGTGGACAGGCTGCTCGCCTCCTCGCACTTCGGCGAGCGCTGGGGCCGGCACTGGCTGGACGTGGCGCGCTACGCGGAGTCCAGCGGCAAGGAGCGCAACTTCGCTTTCCCCGAGGCGTGGCGTTATCGCGACTACGTCATCGCCGCCTTCAACGCCGACAAACCCTACGACCGCTTCCTCCGCGAGCAGGTGGCGGGGGACTTGATGCCCGCGAAAGACGCCGCCCAGCGCAACGAGCAGCTCATCGCCACCGGCTTCCTCGCCATCGGTCCGAAGGGCCTGAACGAGCGTAACCGCGAGGCGTTCATCATGGAGACTGTGGACGAGCAGATTGACGTGACCACGCGCGCGGCGATGGGCGTGACCGTGAGCTGCGCGCGCTGCCACGACCACAAGTTTGACCCCATCCCGCAGCGCGATTACTACGCGGTGGCCGGCATCTTCAAGAGCACGGAGACGCACTTCGGCATCGGCGGCGGCGGCAACGGCAAGAACCGCCAGCCCTCGACTCATGTGCCGTTGGTGAAGAGTTTCAGTCCGCCGCCTCCGCTCACGCAGAACGCTCCGGCGACCCCGGTTCAAGTGGCCTCCGCGTCACCCGGTGGCAAGCTCACGCCCGAGATGGAGGCGAAGCTCAAGCAGTTCGTGCAGAAAAATCCCAAGCTCGCCGTCCGCCTCAAGACCATGTCCGAGGCGGAGAAGGTCATGGCCTTCGAGCGTCTGCAAGGCAACGTCAAGGGGGCCAAGCCGGCGAAGAAGGCCGCCAAGTATCCCGAGACGCCCGCCGCCCCGAAGGCTGACGGCGAGCCGAACGGCGAGTTCGCGATGGCCGTGCTCGATGGCAAGCCTGCCGACTGCCCCATCTACATTCGCGGCGAGCTGGAGGAAAAGGGGCCGGTCGTCCCGCGCGGTTTCGTGACCGTGCTCGGCGCGCCGGAGCCGGCGAAGATTGCGCCCGGCCAGAGCGGCCGCCTCGAACTCGCCAACTGGCTCACCGCTCCCGAGAACCCGCTCACCGCCCGCGTGATGGCGAACCGCGTCTGGCAGCATCTCTTCGGCGAAGGACTCGTCAGCACACCGGACAATTTCGGCGCGACCGGCGAGCGTCCGACGCATCCTGAGCTGCTCGACTACTTGGCGAACCGCTTCGTGGCAAACGGTTGGTCGGTGAAAAAGCTGGTGCGCGAAGTTGTCCTGACCCGCACCTATCAACTCAGCAGCGCGTCGGACGCGAAGAACTTCGCCGCCGACCCGGACAACAACTTCCTCTGGCGCTCGAACCAGCGTCGGCTCGACGCCGAGTCCATCCGCGACGGCATCCTGGCTGTCAGCGGTCGGCTCGACCTCAAGGCTCCCAACGGCTCTCCTCTTAGCGGCATGAGCGACACCGACCTCGGTCGCGCCGCGCGCACCGCGCTCAAGGGCGACTCGCGCCACCGCAGCGTCTATCTGCCCATCGTCCGCGACATGCTGCCGGAGGCGCTCGACCTCTTTGACTTCGCGGAGCCGAGCCTCGTCGTCGCCGCGCGCGAAGTGACCACGGTGCCGTCGCAGGCACTCTACATGTTGAACAGCCCGTTCATTCAGGAGAATGCCGCCGCCTTCGCCAAGCGCTTCCAAGGCACCAGCGCCGACCCGAAGGAACGCATCACTGCCGCCTATCTCACCGCGTTCTCCCGTCCACCCACCGCTGCTGAGGTCACGCGCGCGGAAGACTATCTGAACACCCACGCCTCCGGACGCGGCAGCTCGCCCGAAGCCGCGTTGACCACTTTCTGCCAAGCCCTGTTTGCTTCCGCTGAATTCCGTTACGTCAAGTAAGCCTATGAACACGAACCGTCCCTTCGACTGCCGCCAAGTCCAGCCGCTCGCGCTCACGCGCCGCGACATGCTCAAGAGCGTCTCCGCCGGCTTCGGCTACCTGGCGTTCGCCAGCCTCAGCGCCCAGGCCGCCGCCGGCTACCAAAGCCCCACGCTGCCCAAGGCCCCGCATTTCACGCCGCGCGCCAAGCGCGTCATCTTCCTCGCCATGCAGGGCGGGCCGTCGCACCTCGACACGTTTGATTACAAGCCCAAGCTCGTCGCCGACGCCGGCAAGGCGGGTGACAAGGGCAAGCTGGTCGCGCCCGTCGCGGAGTTCAAGCAGCGCGGCCAGAGCGGCCTGTGGATTTCCGAGGCGTTCCCGCAGGTCGCCCAGCACGCCGACGAGCTGTGCCTGTTGCGCGGCATGCACACGGACATCCCGAATCACCCGCAGGCCTTCGTGCAGCTTCACACCGGCAGCGCGCGGTTCGTGCGCCCCTCGCTCGGTGCGTGGACGCTTTACGGACTCGGCACCGAGAATCAGAACCTGCCCGGCTACCTCACCATCGCCGCACCCATCGCCCTCGGCGGCGCGCAGAACTACGGCAGCGCCTTCCTCCCCGCGTCCTTCCAGGGCACGCGCATGGACGCCCCGCCCAGCACCGGCCCCGTCACGAAGAAGGCCAGCCGCAACGACACCGGGACGAATCAGGGCATCGGCAACATCCGCGCGAACCTTTCTGCGGACGCCCAGCGCGCCCAGCTCGACCTCGTGCAATCCATGAACCGCGATTTGCTCGCCACCACCGGCGCGAACCCGGAAGTCGAGGGCATCATCGAGTCCTACGAGCTGGCGTTCCGCATGCAGAGCGAGATTCCCAAGGTCATGGACATGAGCAAGGAATCCGCCGCCACGCTCAAGGCGTATGGCGTGGGGCAGGGCAGCACGGACAACTTCGGCAAGCAGTGTCTCATGGCGCGCCGGCTCGCCGAGGCGGGCGTGCGCTTCATCGAGGTCTGCCATCAAGGCTGGGACCATCACAACGGCCTGAAGAACCGCCTCGTTTCCAGTTGCGCCGCCGTGGACCAGCCTATCGCCGCGCTGCTCGCCGACCTCAAGCAGCGCGACATGCTCAAGGACACGCTCGTCATCTGGGGCGGGGAGTTCGGCCGCACGCCCACCAACGGCGCGGCGGACGGTCGCGGCCACAATGCGAAGGGCTACTCCATGTGGCTCGCGGGCGGCGGCGTGAAACCCGGCCTCAGCTACAGCTCGACGGATGACTACGGCGCGAAAGCCGTCGAGGACAAGCTGCACGTCCACGACCTGCACGCGACAATTCTCCATCTGCTCGGTCTGAACCACGAGAAGCTCACCTACCGCTACGCCGGTCGCGACTTCCGCCTGACGGATGTCTATGGTCAGGTCCCGAAGGCGATTCTGGCGTAGGCGACGGTTTACCTTCTTTTCCAAGCAAGCACTCGGCAGCCGGTTCATGGTTGTCGTGTGCGGTCCTGTTCCTTCGCAGCGGGCGTTGAAATCGGGAAGCCCGATGGCCTGCGCAGATTTCTCAATTCACCTCTTCCCTGCGGCTTCGGCTACTGATGTCGGGCAACGCATCTGCCGCCATGAACGAAGTCGCTCAAATCAATCTCGTGCTCGCCTGGCTCTGGCTCCTGCTGGGTTTCGTGAGCGGAACCGTCATGGGGCTGTTCTTCCACCGCGAGGACTGGCTCGGCGGCTACGCGAGCCACGCGCGCCGGATGTATCGGCTCGGGCACATCTCGTTCTTCGGCCTGGGCTTGGTGAACTGGATGTTCCACGGCACGGCCCAGCGGTTCCCGGCGATGACGCCGGCGGCGCAGTTTGCGTCGTGGGCGTTCGTGGTCGGGGCCGTGACGATGCCGCTGTGCTGCGCGCTGATGGCGCAGAACGTCCGCTGGCGGCACGCGTTTGCCGTGCCCGTCGTCAGCCTGCTCGTCGGCGCGGCGCTCACCGTGAAGGAGGTCATTCGCCTATGAAAATCGGGTTCATCGCCATGAGCGGCGTCCGCGCGCAGAATGCGGAGCTGGTCGCCGCCGGTCTCACGCTGCCGGGCTTCATCGAGCGCAGCAAGGTCATCGCCTCGCTGCCCAGCCTTTCGCTGCTCACGCTCGCCGGGCTTACGCCGGAGCGGTTCGAGCTGGAGTATCGCGAAATCGCCGACCTCCGTGCGCTGCCGGAGTTGCCGACCAATTACGATCTCGTCGCACTCACGTCGCTCTCGGCGCAAATCCGCGATGCCTACGCCGTGGCGGACCACTATCGCAACCGCGGCATTCCCGTCGTGATGGGCGGGCTGCACGTGTCGTCGCTGCCGGATGAGGCCAAGGCGCATTGCGCCAGCGTCATCGTGGGCGAGGGCGAGCCGCTCTGGCCCCGCGTGCTGGCGGACTTCGAGCGCGACGCGTTGCAGCCGTTTTACCGGCAGACGCCGCACGGGATGTTCGACCTGCGCGACGCACCCATGCCGCGCTTCGACTTGCTCGATCCGGAGAAATACAACCGCATCACCGTCCAGACGAGCCGGGGCTGCCCGCACCGGTGCGAGTTCTGCGCCAGCTCCGTGCTGCTCACGCCGCGCTACAAGCTCAAGCCGGTCGAGAAGGTCATCGCCGAGATTCACGCCATCAAACACATCTGGGCGCGGCCGTTCATCGAATTCGCGGACGACAACAGCTTTGTTCACGTGGACCATTACAAGCGCCTGCTGCGCGCGCTCGCACCGGAGGGCCTGCGCTGGTTCACCGAGACGGACGTGCGCGTGGCGGAGGACGACGAGCTGCTCGGCCTGATGCGCGACTCCGGCTGCCAGCAGGTGCTCATCGGCTTGGAAAGCCCGCGCGGTGCGAGCCTCGGCGGGCTGGAGTTGAAGGCGGACTGGAAGCGCCGCCAGCGCGACCGCTACCTCGACGCCATCACCAGAATCCAGTCGCGTGGCATCACGGTGAACGGCTGCTTCATCCTCGGACTCGATGGTGACGGGCCGGAGGTGTTCGATGAGGTCTTCGACTTCGTGCAGGCGTCGGGGCTGTATGAAGTGCAGGTGACATTGCTCACGCCGTTCCCCGGCACACCGCTGTATGAACGTTTGTGCGCCGAGAGCCGCCTGCTGCGCCCCGACGCATGGGAGATGTGCACGCTCTTTGACCTGAACTTCCAGCCGCGCGGCATGACCGTCGCCCAGCTCCGCGACGGTTTCCTCAACCTCGTGAAGCGCCTCTACACCGTCGAGCTGACTGACGCCCGCCGCCGCCGCTTCCGCGCGCAACTGCGGGCCAGCCGACGCGCGGACACCGCCGCCGACCGGGAAATGCGATTGGCGGCGTAGCGCGGCGCGTTGCTTCGCAGCCGTCCGCACGGTTACGCTCCGTCCATGAAGCTCGCAGTTGGATGGTTTTCATTCGTTCTCTGCCTGCTTCCCCTCGCCTCCTCCTCCGCCTCCGCCGCCTCGCGCCCGCCGAACATCGTCCTCATCCTCGCCGACGACCTCGGCTACGCGGAACTCGGCTGCCAGGGCAGCAAGGACATTCCCACGCCGCACCTTGACTCCCTCGCGCGTAACGGCGTGCGCTGCACGGCGGGCTACGTCACCGCGTCGTTCTGCACGCCGTCGCGCGCGGGGCTGCTCACGGGGCGGAGCCAGACGCGCTTCGGACACGAGCTGAACGTCGTCGGGCGGCAAAACCTCGACCCCGCCATCGGCCTGCCGCTCACGGAGAAGACCCTCGCGGACCACCTCAAGGCGCGCGGCTACGCCACCGGCTGCATCGGCAAGTGGCACCTCGGCGCGACCGAGGCATTCCACCCGCAGCGGCGCGGCTTCGACGAGTTCTTCGGCTTCCTGCACGAGGGGCATTTCTACGTGCCCGGCCCGCCGTGGACCGGGGTGACGACGTGGCTGCGCACGAACTCACTTCCGCCCGGCTCCGGTCCGCGCCTCACGCAGGGCGACGTGATATTCTCGACGCACTTGAAGACCAGCGAGCCGCGCTATGACGACCACAATCCGCTCCTGCGCGGCACGCAGCCCGTGACCGAGCGCGAGTATCTCACTGACGCGCTCGCCCGCGAGTCGGTCGCGTTCATCGGACGGCACCGCGCGGAGCCGTTCTTCCTCTACCTCGCCTTCAACGCGCCACACAGCCCCGTTCAGGCCCCGCCCAAGTGTCTCCACCGCTTCGCGCACATCCCGGACATCCACCGCCGCCTTTTCGCTGCGATGGTCTCGGCGATGGACGACACCGTGGGCGCGGTGCTCCAGAAACTGCGCGAGGAAAAACTGGAGGAGCAGACGCTCATCGTCTTCCTCAGCGACAATGGCGGGCCGACGGCGGAACTCACCTCCAGCAACGCGCCCTTCAGCGGCGGCAAGGGTTCCTTCCTCGAAGGCGGCCTGCGCGTGCCATTCCTCGTGCAATGGCGCGGTCAACTCCCGGCGGGAAAGACCTTCGCCCAGCCGGTCAGTTCGCTGGACCTCGCGCCCACGTTCCTCAACGCCACCGGTAGCAGCCGACGTGAGGAGGCTCCATCCAACTCCAAACCCCCAACTCCAAACCCGAAACAGAATCAGAGCCTCCTCACGTCGGCTGCTACCGCGCGATTGGAAGGCCTCAACCTCCTCCCGCTCCTGCGCAGTGAAGCCCCGCCGCCCGCCCGCCCGCTCTTCTGGCGCATGGGTCGCCAAGCCGCCATGCGCGACGGCGACTGGAAACTCCTCCGCACCGGCGACCAGCCCTGGCAGCTCTTCAACCTCGCCACCGACCCCGCCGAGCAGACCAATCTCGCCGCCGCCCAGCCCGCCGTGGTCGAGCAACTCGCCGCCGCGTGGGCCAAGTGGAACCAGCAGAATATCCCGCCGCTTTGGGGCTTGCCGCCGGGTGTGAGAAAGTGAGGCTCCCACCATGCGACCGCTAACCTCCAACGAGAAGCTGGCTTTGGCGCTCATTGCATTCTGCCTGCTGGCTGTGGTGGTTTCCTGGCCGAGAGGCGAGCCGAAGTGGAATGGCCGCACGCTCAAGGAGTGGCTTCGCGTGTCGCATGACGTGCAGGAAGCCCTCTCCAAGAGCCACGCGAGGGGGCCGGGCCTCGAAGCGCTTCTCAAGCAAGGTGCCGACGCGGAAGAGGCCATCTACGGGATGGGACCGGCCATCGTGCCGAAACTCATTGCCATTGCGGAGGAGCAGGACTCGCCGTTGCGCGCCAAGCTGGAACGCTGGAGCAAGTCGGTGGGCTGGACGGCCCATCCGTTCGAGCGCGATGCGCCGCTCAAACGCGCCGCCTTCGGTGGCTTGGGCGTGCTCGGCTCTCACGCCGCAACCGCGCTGCCAGTGCTCTCGAATGCCCTCTTCCAGCCGGAGCCCGACTACGCAATTTTGGGACCGCTCATCGGCATTGGTAAGCCCGCCCTGCCGGTGCTGATGGCCGCCCTCACCAACTCTCAGCCGCGAGTGCAAGGGATGGCTTACTCCAGCCTGGCAGCAATGGGAACAAACGCCGCTTCCCTCGCACCGAATCTGCGCGGTCTGCTCGCCCATCCCGATTTGGAAACTCGCGGGCGGGCCATCGCGTTGCTGGCCGGCGTGACGCCTGTGCAGGAGAATCCCTTTCCGCCCCTGTTGGCTCTGCGCGCGGACCCGGCCCCGCAGATTCGGCAATGGGTGGTCAGCGGGCTCTCAGTTGCCGCACGGTCGCGAAAGGCTGACTCGCCGGGGATGGAGGAGGCGGCCGCCGCGGTGGCGGAACTGGCCAGCGACGCCGACCCCGAAGTGGGCCGGCGTGCCGCGTGGGGCCTGCAGCACTTCAAGGCGGCGGCGGCCCCGCACATTCCCGTGTTGCTGGGCTTGCTGAAGGAATCGGACGAGCGCAGACATTTTGGAGCAGCCGTCTCGCTTCTGACGTTGAAGTTACGACAGTCTGAAATCATCCCGGCGCTGGCGGAGCTGTTGACAGCCTCGCAGCCGCACATCCGAGAGGAAGTCGCCGCCGGCTTGCGCGAAATGGCGACCGAAGCGGAGAAGTTCCAGCCCGGACTCATCGGTTCGCTCGGTGATTTGGGCAAAGACCGCTACGAACAGAAACGGCTGTATCGGGAGGACTACGAGCGCCGCGAGGCCAAGCGGCTTGAACGGCTAACGGCCAAACCGGAGGCGAAGAAATGACCAGTCGTTTACCCTTGTCCCTCTTTGCGCTCCTTTGCGTTCTTTGCGGCCAAGCCCTCGCCGCCCCGCGCAACATTCTCTTCATCCTCGCGGACGACCATCGCCACGACGCGCTGTCCTTCATGGGGCATCCGTATCTGGAGACGCCGCACCTGGACCGACTGGCGCGCGGCGGGGTGCATTGCCGGAACGCCTTTGTCACCACGTCGCTGTGCTCGCCGAGTCGCGCGAGCATTCTCACCGGGCTTTACGCACATGCGCATGGCGTGGTGGACAATTACAATCCCGTGCGCACCGACCTTGTGTTCTTCCCGCAGCTTCTCCAGCGCGCGGGTTACGAGACGGCGTTCTTCGGCAAGTGGCACATGGGCGAGACGGACGCGCCGCAGCGCGGGTTCGACCACTGGGTCGCCTTCAAGGGCCAGGGCAACTACTGGGCCGACGGACACGGCACGACGCGCGTGGTGCCGCAGTCCAGCAGCGAGGGCTACAACGTGAATGGCCGGCGCGTTCCGCAGCGCGGCTACATCACGGACGAACTGACGGACTTCACGCTGGACTGGCTTAAGTCGCGCAAGTCGCGCAAGCCGTTCTTCGCCTATCTGTCGCACAAGGCCGTTCACTCGGACTTCGTCGCGGCGGACCGGCACGCAGGGCGTTACGCGGGAAAGACCTTCGTGCTGCCGAAGACTTTCACCGACACGCCGGAGAATTACTTCAACAAGCCCATGTGGGTCCGCAACCAGCGCAACAGCCGGCACGGCGTGGACTTCGGCTACAACCTGCCGGCCTTCGACTTGCAGGCTTATCACCGGCGCTATTGCGAGACGCTGCTGGCGGTGGACGACAGCGTGGGCCGGCTCACGCAATGGCTCGCGGAGCGCAAGCTGCTCGATTCGACGCTGGTGGTCTACATGGGCGACAACGGCTTTCAGTTTGGCGATCACGGGCTGATAGACAAGCGGACGGCCTACGAGGCGTCCATGCGCGTGCCGCTGCTTTTGCACTGCCCGGAGATGTTGAAGCCCGGCACGGTCGTGACGCAGATGGTGGCGAACATTGACCTCGCGCCGACGCTTCTCGACGTGGCGGCCGACGTGAGGAGGCGGACCACGGCGGAAAAGGATGCTTCAGAAATCCGCCTCCTCACGTCGGCGGCTACGGGGATGCATGGGCGCAGCTTCCTGCCGCTCGCACGCGGCGAGCGCGTGCCGTGGCGTGACGCGTTGCTCTACGAATACTACTGGGAGCGCAACTACCCCTACACGCCCACCATGCACGCCGTCCGCACCGACCGCTGGAAATACATCCGCTACCACGGGCTGTGGGACATTGATGAACTCTACGACCTCGCCGCCGACCCGGACGAGATGCGCAACCTCATCCACGACCCCGCGCACGCCGCGACCGTGAAGCAGCTCAACGCCCGCCTGTTCGAACTGCTCACCGAGACGCAAGGCCAGTCCATGCCGCTGCAGCGCGACTTGGGCGAGACTTACCCGGCGCGCAAGCCGGGAGGAGTGGTCCCGGAAAAGCGGCGCTGAAGCGGCCGCAGTCCAGACGCTTCGCGAGGCAAAGGGTCGTGGAGTGTCGCGCCAGCGTTCAGTTGGGCGAACGACTCAGCGTTGGATGCGCGCGGAGCCGCCCTTGGCGAACGCCTTCACCTGCTCGACCGTCGCCATCGTCGTGTCGCCGGGGAAGGTGGTGAGCAGCGCGCCGTGCGACCAGCCGAGGTTCACCGCCTGCTGCTCGTTCTCGCCGGAGAGCAGGCCGTAGAAGAAGCCCGCCGCGTAGCCGTCGCCGCCGCCCACGCGGTCCACGACATCCAGCTCGCACATCGGCGACTGGTAGGTCTTGCCGTTGACCCACGCGACCGCGCCCCAGGTGTGGCGGTTGGTGGAGTGGACTTCCCGCAGCGTGGTGGCGACCGCCTTCACGTTCGGGAACTTCTTCGTGGCCTTCTCAATGACCGCGTAGAAAGCCGACGGGTCGAGCTTCGACGCGCTTTCCACGTCCTGGCCCTCGACGCCGAGGCCCTTCTGCAAGTCCTCCTCGTTGCCCACGAGCACGTCCACATGCTCGACGATGCGCGCGAGCACGCCGACGGCCTTGCTCTGGCCGCCCCAGATGTCCCAGAGCTTCTGCCGGTAGTTCAGGTCGAAGGACGTGATGGCTCCGTGCGCCTTCGCGGTCTTCATCGCCTCGATGATGAGTTCGCCGGTCGTCTCGGACAGCGCGGCGAAGATGCCGCCGCTGTGGAACCAGCGCACGCCCGCGCCGAAAATCTCGTTCCAGTTGAAGTCACCCGGCTTGAGCTGGCCGGCGGCCTCGTTCGAGCGGTTGTAGAACACCACCGGGGCACGCACGCCCTGGCCGCGGTCGGAATACACCGTCGCCATGTTCGGGCCGCGCACGCCGTCGTGCTTGAAGCGCTTGTAGAACGGCTTCACGCCCATCGCGCGCACGCGCTCGGCGATGAGGTCGCCGATGGGGTAGTCCACCATCGCGCTCGCCACGCCGGTGTTCAGGCGGAAGCAGTCGGAGAGGTTCGCCGACACGTTGAACTCCCCGCCGCTGACGTGGATGTCGCAGTGCGACGCCTTGCGGAACGGGATGATGCCGGGGTCGAGGCGGTGGACCAGCGCGCCGAGGGACAGGAAGTCCAGCGCGCCACTTTTGGGGATGTTCAGACCAGTGCTCATGTTGTTGGGGGACGGCGGCACCCGGCGTCATGCCTGGGGATTGCAGCCAATCGAGGGCGGAAGTGTTGGCAAAACCCGGCGGGCTTGGCAACTGGCTTTGCGGGCGTAGTATCCGGCCATGCAACTCCGCTTCCTTCGCGGCCTCATGGCCTTGCTTGGCCTGCTCACGGTCAGCGCCCAAGCCGCCGCCAAGCCCAACGTCCTCTTCCTCTTCGCCGATGACATGCGCGCGGACTCGGTCGCGGCCCTGGGCAACCCCGTGGTGAAGACGCCGACGCTCGACGCGCTGGCGCGGCGTGGCTTCGTGATGCGCAACGCGTATTGCTTCGGCGGCAACTCCGCCGCGGTCTGCACGCCGAGCCGGAACATGCTGCTCAGTGGCAACGCGTTTTTCCGCTGGCGGGACTTCCAGCCGCCGCAGGGCGCGAAGGGGATGCTCGCGCCCGGCGACGGCCCGAACTGGCCGCTCTCGATGCAGGCCGCCGGCTACGAGACCTACCACGAGGGCAAGCGCGGCAACACCGCGCCGCTCATCCAGGCGAAGTTCGAGCACAACCTCTACATCAACGAGAACGCC
Source organism: Limisphaerales bacterium (assembly GCA_009773355.1). Taxonomy (GTDB): domain Bacteria; phylum Verrucomicrobiota; class Verrucomicrobiia; order Limisphaerales; family SXTU01; genus SXTU01. Next base: position 86,015 of record WRPG01000003.1, on the reverse strand, counting down.
GACCGCACTGGCGGCGAGCCGGGCAGGCAGATCGCCGACGACGTGACGAAGTTCCTCAGGGAGCGCAAGGACTCGCGCCCGTTCTTCCTGTATCTCGCCTTCGGCAACCCGCACGACCCGCGCGTGGCCGCCAAGAAGTATCTCGACCTCTACGACCGCGACAAAATCCCGCTGCCGAAAAACTTCCTGCCGCAGCACCCCTTCGACAATGGCGAGATGACCATCCGCGACGAGGCGCTGCTGCCGTGGCCGCGCACCGAGGCCGCCGTGCGCAAGGAACTGCACGAATACTACGCCACCATCACCGCGATGGACTTCCACATGGGCCGCATCATTGCCACGCTCAAGGAACTCGGACAGCTCGACAATACTCTCATCCTCTTCTCCGCCGACCAGGGCATCGCCATCGGCAGCCACGGCCTGCTCGGCAAGCAGAACCTCTACGACGCCGGCATGAAGGCGCCGCTCGTCTTCGCCGGCCCCGGCATCCCGCACGGCGCGAGCGACGCGCTGGTCTATCTGTTCGACCTCTACCCGACCGTGCTTGACCTCGTCGGTGCCGCGAAGCCGGCGGGCATTGATGGCCAGAGCTTCCGCCCGGTGCTCACCGGCTCCGCGAAGACCGTGCGCAACGAACTCTTCTTCGCCTACCGCGACGTGCAGCGCGCCTGGCGCGACGACCGCTGGAAACTCATCCGCTACCCGCAAGTCAACATGACCCAACTCTTCGACCTCCAAGCCGACCCCGACGAGATGAAGAACCTCGCCGACCTCCCCGCGCACAAGCCACGCGTCGAGCAACTGCTCGCCAAGCTCAAGGACTCGCAGACCAAGTTCACCGACACCCTCCCGCTCACCGTGCCAAATCCCAAGCCCACGAAATGGACCCCGCCCAGCGCGGAGGAGCTGGCGAAGCTCAAGGCTACCAAGAAGGCGGAGAAGAAGAAGTGAGCGGAGTGCTCCGCAGGCTTGAACGAGTCACTTCACTCCTCCAAATCGGTGCGGGGGGCCAAGCGCCATGTGCTCACGCCCGTCCTCGCGGACAACTCCGTGACCATCTCGTCGTCCTCCGTCGGCTTGGCCAAGTTCTCCGTCCTCAAGGACAGCGGCGGCTTCAAGGTCGAGCCGGCGTGGAAGACGACAAAATCAAGGTCACGCTCGCCACGCCCGTGCTGGTCAACGGCCACCTCTACGGCCTGGGCACCGGCGGCAGCAAGACCGAGTTCATCTGCGTGGACTTTAAGACCGGTGAGCAGAAGTGGAACCAGTCTGGTTTCGGCGACTACGCGGCGGTCATCGCCGCCGGGGACAAGCTGCTGGTGCAGGACATGACCGGCACGCTGCTGCTGCTCAAGGCCAGCCCGGAGAAGTTCGCGGAGTTGGGCCGTTGCGGCAACACCTGGAGCCACCCGGCGATTGCGGACGGCAGGATTTACCAGCGTGACAAGAAGCAGCTCTTCGCGCTGGAAACCGGGAAATAGGGCATCGGGTTTCTCGGGGCGCGCACTTGGGCGGGCACCTGCTTTACGCGGCTCACTGGGCGACGAGCACCACGCGCCCCGACTTCGGGTCAATCACATGCTGTTTTCCCGGCGGGGCCGGCGGCACGGCGCGCAGGAACTTCTCCGTGACCAGCTCCTGCACATTCGTCGGCATGCGGCCCCTGGCCATCAGGAACGACCCAAGCGCCTGGTTGGGGTCGGCCGTGATGTCACTGGCCGCGCCGGGTGACGGCTCGGATGCAGCAGGAGTGCCAGACTTCGGCGCAGGAGAGCCCTTCCGGCAACCCATCAACGTCACGACGGCAATGGCCACCAAGGCTGCGAAGGTTTTCACGAGGGGTGGAAGGATGGTCCGAGGATGTGTCGCGGTTGGCATGATTCAATAATCCCAGCCGTCTTGGCTGTGAAACGCCCACCAGTCGGTCTCAGCAGGCACACCCTTGTAGTGTGCGGCGTGGCCGTCGGCATAGGTGAGGTTAATGCCGAAGCGGTGTGGCATATCTTTTAACAAGCCGTTTGCAGGGGTATTCCAGTAGGGCAGCTCCCAGAGCACCACAGCGATGGAGGGCTTCAGTATTCTGCTGGTATTTCGATCGGTGATGGACGTTGCAAGGGACATGCCAGCCGGAAGTCCGAGTGGGTTCCCAGCACTGGCCGAATACCGGTGGTTCCAAACATACGAATTGGTCCGGTTGCCGGTGTAGTAGTTTCTAAGGTTTGCAAGTGTTGCGCTTTGCAACCTTTTGAGGCCCTCCCGGCAATTGAAGACCTTCGGCACCAGGTTCGTGTTTCCACCCGGGTGCCCGCCCACATACGGCGCGATGATCTCGGGCAGCCAGATTGGCTCGGGCCGCATCGAAAAAGTCGTGCCCCAGTTGGGCCCCCAGTTTCGCACCAAGGGGAGTTTGTCAGTGTTATCCGTCGAGTAAAGGTTCACGGCGAAACCGATCTGCCGCATGTTGTTCAGGCAATCCACCTCCTGGCCGCGGGCCTTGGCCTTGGAGAGGACGGGCAACAACATTCCCGCCAACGTCGCGATGATGGCGATGACGACGAGCAGCTCGATGAGGGTGAAAGCGTCGGACGAGCGCACACGCGATGCGAATTGACGGGTCATGGTCGGACTCTATGCCTGCGACCGTTTCCTGCAAGAGGGAAGTCGGCTCTTGCGCCCGGCCCAGCCGCCCAAAAAGAATTGTCTGCCCGCCGCCTTGGCTTAGTCTCCGCGCCTCTATGCGGCAGGTGAATCTGGGCATCATCGGTGGCGGAACCGTCGGCGGCGGCGTGTTCCAGGCCATCCAGCGGAACGGCGCGTTGATGGCGTCGCGGCTCGGCGTGTCCCTGACCGTTGCGCGCGTCGCCGTCCGCGACTTGAGGAAGGCCCGTGCGGTTCACATCCCGGCCAAGCTGCTCACGACGGACTGGCACAGCGTCGTCGCGGATCCGGCGGTGAACCTTGTCGTCGAGTTGATGGGTGGCACCACCACGGCCCGGCAGGTCGTGCTCGCCGCGCTCAAGCTCGGCAAGCCCGTCGTCACGGCGAACAAAGCCTTGCTCTCCGCGCACGGCGAGGAGCTGTTCGAGGCGGCGCAGCAGCACGGCACGAATCTCTACTACGAGGCCAGCGTCGCCGGGGGCATTCCCATCATCAAGGTGCTGCGCGAGGGCCTCATCGGGAACCGCATCACGCGGCTCTTCGGCATCGTCAACGGCACCTGCAACTACATACTCACGCGCATGAAGGACGAGGGCGCGGACTTCGCCGCCGTGCTCGCCGACGCCCAGCGCCTCGGCTACGCGGAGACGCCGCCGGACCTCGACGTGGACGGCCACGATGCCGCGCACAAGACCGGCATCCTCGCCAGCCTCGCGCATGGCTTCTGGGTGAACCCCAAGCAGATTTACGTCGAGGGCATCCGCAGCATCACGCGGCAGGACATCGAGTTCGCAACGAAGTTGGGCTACACCATCCGCCTGCTCGGCTGCGTGAAGACGGCAAATGGCGTGGGCGACGGGCCATCGCCGACCAAGAAGCCTGCCAATCGCCCATCGGCAATTCAAGTCTCCGTCTATCCCGTGCTCGTCCCGAACTCGCACGTCCTCGCCAATGTCAACGGCGTCTTCAACGCCGTTTATGTGCGCGGCGACGTGGTGGGCGACACGCTTTACTACGGTCGCGGTGCGGGCCAGGACGCCACGGCCAGCGCGGTGTTGAGCGACCTTGCTGACGCCGCGCTCGACTTGAAATGCGGCACCAAGAACCGCATCCCGCCCTTCATCCCGCACGAGCGCGATGGCGCGGTGCTGCCGATGGACGACGTGGTCTCGCGCTACTACGTGCGGCTGACGGTGGAGGATCGGCCCGGCGTGTTCGCCAAAATTGCCGGTATCCTCGCGAAGGCGAAGATTGGCATTTCCTCCATCATCCAGCCCGAGGGCCATGATGGTGTGACAGTGCCGGTCATCCTGATGATTCACGACGCGCCCAACGCCGCGATGCGCAAGGCCCTCGCCGCCGTGGCGAAACTGCCCGTGGTGAAATCCGCGCCCGTGATGATTCGGGTGGAAAGCTTCGAGTAAGATGAGCCAGCTCCTTTTCCGCTCCACCAACGGCCAATCCCCCGCCGTCAACCTCCGCGAGGCCTTCCTCGCCGGGCAGGCGCCCGACTGCGGGCTGTATCTGCCCGAGCGCTTCCCCCACATCACGCCGGCGGAAATCGCCGAGTTCGCCGCGCTGCCGTATCGCCAGGTCGCCTTCCGTGTGCTGCGCAAGTTCACCGAGGGTGTCATCCCCGACGACGCCCTCGCCGCGATGTGCAACACCGCCTACGACTTCGGCGTCCCGCTCGAAGTCATCCAGCGCGGCGTGTATCTCATGCGGCTGGACCAAGGCCCGACGGCATCCTTCAAGGACTTTGCCGCGCAGATGATGGCGCAGATGTTCGGGCGCTTCCTGCAAGAGGTCGGGGGGCAGGTCACCATCCTCACCGCCACCAGCGGCGACACCGGCGCGGCCGTGGCACACGCGTTTCACGAGGTGCCCGGCGTCCGCGTCATCGTGCTGTTCCCCATTGCCGAGGTCAGCGAAAGCCAGCGCAAACTCATGACCACGCTGCGCGAGAACATCCGCACCGTGGCCGTGGATGGGAAATTCGACGACTGCCAGGCGATGGTGAAGCGCGCCTTCGCCGACCCCGCGCTCGACCACATCCACCTCTCGTCCGCGAACTCCATCAACATCGGCCGGCTCCTGCCGCAGTGCGTGTATTACTTCTACGCCGCCTCGCGCCTCGCCCATCCCGGCCAGCCGATGGTCTTCAGCATCCCAAGCGGCAACTTCGGCGACATGATGGGCGCGGTCGTCGCGCGCGAGATGGGTTTGCCCTTGCGCAAAATCATCGCCTCCGTCAACGACAACGACTCCTTCCCGCGCTACCTCGCCAGCGGCAGCTACGAGAAAGTTGTTCCCTCGCGCAACTCCGTCTCCAACGCGATGAACGTCGGCCACCCGAGCAACCTCGCGCGGTTGGTCGCGGTTTACGGCGGGCACATGGACGAGACGGGGAAAATCCACCGTCCGCCCGACCTCGTCGCGATGCGCCGCGACCTCTTCTCCACCTCCATCAACGACGAGCGCACGCGCACGTCGCTCCGCGAGTTCTGGAACAAGTATCAGATTCTGCTCGAACCCCACGGCGTCGTCGCGTGGCAGGGTTTCCTCGACTGGTGCGCCGTCGAACCGCTTGGCAACACGCCCGCCGTCATTGTCGAAACCGCCAACCCGGCGAAGTTCCCCGAGGAAGTCGAAAAAGTCGTCGGCTGGGCGCCCGACGTGCCCGCCGCGATGAACACCGGATTGCAACTGACCGAGGACTACGACCGCATGGATGCGGACTACGAGCAGTTCCGCAGCTACCTCCTCAAGGCGCACGCTTCCAGCTAGAATGGCGACGCGCCATCCCTCGCCGCCCCACGCTGGTTCGGGCTCGTTTACGGGGGGCGGGCAGCTATGGCAGGGATTCGCGCTGCATCGAATCGGCCGGGCGACCCGGCAGGTGCCCATCAGCGGCTGGCTGGTCTGCTTGGCGGGAAACCACCTCACGCGGGATGCCCGGGCCGCTGTGAGCAGGGGCTAACAGGATGCCCTCGTTGAGCGCCACGATCACCGGTCGCCCACAGTGCGGGCAGTGAAACTGTCGGTTCATAGTTGCGAAAAGCCGGCTCGATTCTCATCTCCCGCCTGTCCCTGAGCTGCCCCCGCCGAAGTTTAAGCCGCCTGTTGAGCCGGAGCCACCGCCGCCGGTGCCCTGGCTGCTGTTTCGGCTGTTTTGATTCTGTGTTCCACCGCTCGTGGTGGAGCGCGTGGTCGTGCCGTTGACGCCCGTGCTCTGGCGCGATGACGAACTGCTGCTGTTCAGCGCGGGGAACAACCCTTGCAGGATGGCCTGAATCTGCGCGGGGTCGCTGTTCTCCACTGGGATGACGAAGACCTTCTGCTTCCGCGCCGGGTCGGCGTCGAGCTGCGCGACGATGCCGGCGATCTGCTCCATCAAGGCGGGCGCGGCGCTCACGAGCAGCGAGCCGGTGCGGAGGTCGGCCACGGTGTTGACGCGGCCCTGCTTGAGCCGGCGCTCACTGCTGCCGCCGGACGCGCCGCTCTCGGCCGCCACGTTGCCGCCGGCCAGGAAACCGCCTGGTCCGCCGAACTGCGGACCGCTGCGGCTGCCCTGATTGCCGCCCGATGATGGGTCGGGGAAAAGACTCTTCAGCGTGCTCGCCAGGTCTTCCGGCTGCGCGTTCTTCAGCTTGAACACGCGCAGTTCCGTCACGTCCTCGACGGGCACGTCCACCTGTTTCACCACGTCCTCGATGAGCGGCATCTGCTCCTCCGGCGCGGTGACGATGAGCGAGTTGCTCTGCTCGTCCACGGCGGCGACGACGCGCGGCGTGGCGACGCGGCCGGTGCTGCCACGGCTGCTTGCGCCCGCGTTGCCGTCGCCGCCAAATGGATTCGGCCCAAAACCGCCCGGCCCGCGCGGCCCGCCTCCACCAGGGCCGCCGGTGAAGGTTTGTTGAACTTGGTTTCCTCCGGAACCACTGCGACTGGTGTCCGCCGCGAACAAGTCCTTGAGCACGCTGGCAAGCGCCTTGGCATCGGCGAACTTGAGCGCGAAGACCTTCACGGCGGAGAAAGCGGCGATGGGCGTGTCGAGCGCCTTCACGATTTCCGCGACGCGGCGGACGCTGGCCTGCGTGTCGGTGAGCACGAGCGCGTTCGCGCCCTCGTTGGCGCTGAGGCCGGAGGCGGAGGCGAGCAACGGCTCCAGGTTGGCGAGCAACTGCTGCGCGCTGACGAACTTCACCGGGATGATTTGCGTCACGAGGTCCTCGGTGGGCGGGATGTCGTCGGGATCGTCGCCGCGCCGGACGGGTGTGTTGCGGCGGCGCGCCTCCTCCTGGCTTACGATGGACAGCGTGCGCCCGCTGCGGATGGCCCCGAGGCCGTTTCGGGCAAGTGCGGAGTTCAACACTGTCACGGCCTCATCGCGCGTGAGCGGGTCGGCGCTCCACACGGTCACCCGACCACCGATCTCAACTTTCGGCGTGATGATGAACCCGGCGGCCTCGCCGAAGTAGTCCAGCACCTGCTCCAGCGGCACGCCGCGGAAGTTCAGCCGCAGAACCTTGTCCGTGTCGGACGCGGCTTTCACGACAGCGGGCGAGGCGGCGTTCGTGATCGCGGGGGAAGTCTGCGCCGTTAGGTTCGCCAGCCATCCGGATGTGGCGAACACCAAGAGGAAGCGGATCAGGTGCGTTTTCATGGGTTTGATTTGGAATGTGCGGTTGCGCCGCAGCCGCCGACTAGCCCGTCGCTGGCCGTCGCGGCTGCGCGCACCGTGCGTTACTTCAACAGCCCCGCCGCGACCGCCACGGCTTCCTGCCGCACGGAGAGAATCTGGCGTAGCTCCTCCTGCGCCTTGTCCAACTGCGCTTCCTTCGCGCGCCGTGCATCGCGCAGCTTGGCGAGCTTGGCCTTGATTTCCTCGGTCGGAGCCTTGGCTTCGAGCGATTTTTGCAACGCCTCGGCCTCGGGGTCGGCCTGACGGTTGAAGCCGCCGGGACCGCCGCCCGGGCCACCTTGGCCGCGCTCACCCTGCGGCGGACGCCCGCCGTTTGGTCCACCCGAGTCGTCACCGCCCGACGGACGACCCCCGCCGAAGCCACGCTGTCCGCCCGGTCCGCCGGGACCGCCGCCCAGGCCCGGCCCGCCGCCCATGCCGCCGGCGGCGCGGCGCGTGTCCATGACCTTCGCGATGCGCTCGCTGATGAGCTTCCATTCCGCATCGTCCTTCACGTCGAAGGACTCGCGCAGCCGCTCCAGCATGCGCTCGCGCATCTGCTCGGGGTTGAAACCGCCGGGGCCGCCGGGCCGCTCCTGCGCCTGCGCGGCGCTGGCGTTGAGGAACAATGTGGTGGCGACGCTGAGCGCGCCGAGGGAACTGAGGAGGCTGACTGTTTTCATGGTGACCAGGTGTTTGTGTGCATTCCCATCCGCGCTGGCCGCCGGCCTCGTTCGCGAGGCCGAAGTGAGAACGACCGGAGCGGAGGGAAAGCGGGTGGCGGGAGCGACCGCGCCAGTGTCGGCGCTGTCGGCGGGCAGGAGACGCAATGCGTTTTTCATGCCGCCACTCTCGCAGGCGGGTGATTAAGGCAGCGTTAAGCGAAGATGAAGTTGCGAGGGGGCATCCACTGATTTGCCACGAAAGGGCGCAAAGAGCGCAGAGGAAAAAAGCCCTCCACTGTTTTCCTTTGTGTTCTTTGCGTCCTTTCGCGGCAAAGATTTCGGGCTGCCGTCTTAATCTTCCCTTAATCCACACCCGCTATTCTGCCCCCGTTGACCAATGGCTCCGCGCTCGCCAGCCACGTCGGAACCGCCGACACTGCGCCCAGCCCGACACGACAATGCGAATCCTGGTGGTCGAAGACGAACCGCGTTTGCTGCGCAACCTCGCCAAGGCGTTGCGCGAGGAGGGCTATGCCGTGGACACCGCCGGCGACGGCGTGGAGGGCGCGTTCAAGGCGGTGGACTACGACTACGACGCCATCGTGCTCGACGTGATGCTGCCCAAGATGGACGGCTGGGAAGTCCTCGCCCGCGTGCGCGAGACGAAGAAGACGCCCGTGCTCCTGCTCACCGCGCGCGACGCCACCAGCGACCGCGTGCGCGGCCTCGACACCGGCGCGGACGACTATCTCGTGAAGCCCTTCGACCTGCCGGAGCTGCTCGCCCGCGTGCGCGCGCTCATCCGTCGCTCGAAGGGACAGCCGAAGCCGGAGATTGCGCTGGGCGACATCGTCATCCATCCGCGCACACGCGCCGTCACGCGCGCGGGCGCAGCGGTCACGCTCACCGCGCGCGAGTTCGCCATCCTCGAATACCTCGCGCTGCATCGCGGCGAAGTCGTCTCGCGCACGACGCTTTACGAGCACCTCTTCGACGAGAACGACGACACGCTCTCGAACCTCGTGGACGTTCACATCTTCAGCATCCGCAAAAAGCTCGGCCACGACCTCATCGCCACCCGGCGCGGGCAGGGGTATTGCATTGAAGCCTGACCATGCTCACCCATTCCCTTCGCTGGCGGTTGCAGGTGTGGCACGGGCTGCTGTTGCTCATCGTGCTCGTGACGTTCGGCTGCACGGCCTACTACCTCGTGCTCGACAACCGCCTGCGCCGCGTGGACCAAGAGTTGCAGCGCCGCGCCCTGCCGCTGGCCGGCATGTTCGGACGCTTCGGCGGGCCGGGGTCAGCCGGCGAACGGCCCCCGGGCAACTTCCGGATTTTTCGGGACCGCGTCGATCCTGGCGATTCGGCTCCGGGCGAACCGCGTTCGCCCGATGGCAAGCGACCCGAAGGACGGTCCGGCTTTGGCTTTGGTCCCGACGGCGCGCGCGGAAGCTTCTCCGGTGACTTCCGACAGCCGCCCGACATGCCTTCGCCGTTCGAGGACGCCGTCGCCAGCGGTTATTACATCGTCGCGTGGTCGCGTGAAGGCGAGGAATTGCGCCGCTCCACCAACGCGCCACCTGAGTTGTCCGTCCCTGAAATGGAAACTGCCGCAGACACCGCGCTGGCGCGGACGCGCGGGGAGTTCCGCGAGTTCGCGCTGCGCACCCGTGCCGGCAGCCTTGTGCTCGTCGGCCACGACATCGCGCCCGACCTCGCGGAGCTGCGCCGGCTCGGGTGGCTGCTGTCGCTCGTGGGCGGCGGTGTGCTGCTCCTCGGCCTCGCGGGCGGCTGGTGGCTCGCGGCGCGTGCCATCCGGCCCATCGAGGACATCAGCCAGACCGCCGTGAAAATCGCCGGCGGCAACCTCGCCGAGCGCATCCAAGTGACCGACCCCGCCGACGAACTCGGCCGGCTGGCCGGCGTGCTGAACTCCACCTTCACCCGGCTCGAAGCCGCCTTCGCGCAGCAGAAGCAGTTCACCGCCGACGCCGCGCACGAGCTGCGCACGCCCATCGCGGTGCTGATTTCCGAGGCGCAGACCACACTCGCGCGCGAACGCACGCCCGGCGAATATCGCGAAGCGGTGCAGGAGTGCCTCGCCGTCGCGCAGCAGATGCGGCGGCTCACCGAATCGCTGCTGGACCTGAGCCGCTTCGACTCCGGCCACGAGCGGATGGAGTGCAAGCCCGTGGACCTCGTCGCCCTCGTCGGCGAAACCCTTGCTCTCGTCCAGCCGCTCGCCGAGCAGCGCAACGTGCGGCTGGCCTTCGACCCCGAGCACGCCACCTGTCTCGGCGATGCGCAACGGCTCGGCCAGATTGCGACGAACCTCCTGACCAACGCGATTTGCTACAACCGTCCCGGCGGCGAGGTGCGCGTCCGCACCGCCGCCACCGCGAGCCACGTCCTGCTGGAAGTTCACGACACCGGTCAAGGCATCGCGGCGGAGGATTTGCCGCACCTCTTCGAGCGCTTCTACCGCGCGGACAAGGCGCGCACCCGCAGCGCCGGCCACGCGGGCCTCGGCCTCGCCATCTGCAAGGCCATCGTGGACGCGCACGGCGGCACCCTCGCCGTCACCAGCCAACCCGGCGTGGGCAGCACCTTCGCCGTCCGCCTGCCGGCAGCCTGAGCCAATCCCTTTCGCTCAGAACCGGCATTGCCAAATCCCGCGCCCTCCTGCTAGAACACGCGCCCTTTGACATGGCTCTCATTGTCCAGAAATACGGCGGCACCTCGGTCGGCAGCCCTGAGCGCATCAAGAACGTCGCCCGGCGCGTGGCCGAGTGTCGCAATCGCGGTGATCAGGTCGTCGTCGTCGTGTCCGCCATGAGCGGCGTGACTGACAACCTCATCAAGCTCGCCAAGGAAATCACCCCGCTGCCCAGCGAGCGCGAGATGGACATGCTCCTCGCCACCGGCGAACAGCAGACCATCGCCCTCACCGCCATCGCCCTCCAGCAGCTCGGCATCCCGGCCACATCGCTCACCGGCGCGCAGGCAGGCATCGTCACCGACGGCGTTCACACCAAGGCCAAGATCAAGAACATCACGCCCAAGAAAGTCCACGCGCAGCTCGACGCGGGGAATGTGGTCATCGTCGCCGGCTTCCAGGGCGAGACCGCCGAAGGCCAGATCACCACGCTGGGCCGTGGTGGCTCGGACTTGACCGCCATCGCGCTGGCCGCCGCCGTGAAGGCCGACCTCTGCCAGATTTACACCGACGTGGACGGCGTCTATACCGCCGATCCGCGCATCGTGCCCGGCGCGAAGAAGCTGCCGGAGATTGCCTACGACGAGATGCTTGAGCTGGCCGGCGCGGGCGCGAAGGTCATGCAGCTCCGCTCCGTCGAGTTCGCCAAGAAATTCGGCGTCGTGTTTGAAGTCCGCTCCAGTCTGAACGACAACCCCGGAACCATCGTGAAAGAAGAAACGCAAAGCATGGAAGGCGTCGTCGTGCGCGGCGTCGCGCTCGACAAGAACCAGGCCAAGGTCACGCTCGTCGCCGTGCCGGACAAGCCGGGCGTCGCCGCCCGCGTCTTCAAGGCGCTGGCCGACGCCACCATCGGCGTGGACATGATCGTGCAGAACATCAGCCACGGCTCGAAGTCGCCCACCACCGACATCTCCTTCACCGCCGACAAGCCCGACCTCGCCAAGGCGCGCAAGGTCATGGACGCCCTCAAGGCCGAGATCGGCTTCGCGGAACTCGCCGTTAGCGAGACCATCGGCAAGCTCTCCATCGTGGGCGTGGGCATGAAGAGCCACAGCGGCGTGGCCGCGAAGATGTTCGAGACGCTCGCCAAGGAAGGCGTGAACATTGACATGATCTCCACCAGCGAAATCAAAATCTCCGTGGTCATTGACCTCGCGAAAGGCGACGCCGCCATGCGCGCGGTGCACAAGGCCTTCCTCGGGACGTGAAAGTGGGCGGACACTCCTGTCCGCTGTTCCTCCTGTAGCGGCGGTCTGTGACCGCCGAGCTGGAGAATGTTAAGCACGGCACGGCGCTCACAGAGCGCCGCTACAGCCACGCCGCGCTACTTCGCCTCGATCTTCTTCTTCAGCGTCTCCAAGTCCTTCTTTAGCTCGCGGTTCGACTTCTGGAGATCGAGGACTTCGGTGCGGAGACCTTTCAAATCCTCGCCGGGTTTGCGGGCGGTGCGGAGCTGGACGAGCGCCTTGTCGGCGGCGGCTTTCTCGGGACGGTCAGCGGCGAGGGCGGTGAAAGTTTCCAGCGCGGCGATGGCGCGCGGGTCTTCGAGTGTGCCCAGCGCGGTGATGGCGGTGAGGCGGACGCGCTCCTTTGGCGAGTTCACGCGGGCGGTGAGGAAATCGCGGATGGAATCCTTCTTCGCCTCGTTACGAGCAAGTGAGGCGAGAGCGTCGAGGCCAGCGGAGAAGACGGTGCTCATCAGCGTGGCCTCGCGTGACTGGAGCGCGGCTAGCAAGGGCGCGGCAAACGCGGGGTCGTCCTGCGCCTTCATGCCGGCGATGGCGGCCTCGGCAAGGCGGTCGCGGTAGCTCGGCGTGTTGAGGAACTTCACGAGCACGTCGCGGACTTCGGGCTTTGCGTAGGGGCCGAGCGCGCGCAGGGCGGTGGCTTGGATGCCGGGGTTCTTCTCTGTGGCCAGCACGCGTTTCAGCGCGGCGAAGGCGTCCTCGTGGTAAAAGCCACCGAGCGCGGCGACGACGGCGTTGCGCACGCGGGCGTCGGGTGGAGCGCGGACGCCCACGTCCGCAGCACCGGAACCGGACGTGGGCGTCCGGGCTCCAAGGCTGGCGATGAGCGCCGCGAGCGAATCATCCGTGCGCGCCTGCTTGAGCAAGTCAGCGGCGCGGACGCGGATGGCGTAGTGGGGATCGCTGTTCAGCGCGGCTTTGAGCCTCGCGATGGTTTCGCCGTCGCTGCGGCCGGCGAGGTTGTCGAGCGCGTGGTGCTGGCCGATGAAGTCAGCCTTGTCAGCGAGCTGCGCGAAGAGCATCGGCGGGGCGGGCTTGAAGTTGATGCGCGCCAGCACGGTGAGGCCGGGGTCCACGCGAACGATCTCGGGCGCGGCTTTCAGCGGCACGTAGAAGTCCTCCTCCTTGTCGCGAATTTGCACCGTGTGATCGGTCGTGCCGGATTTGGACTTGAAGCGCAGCGTCAGCGGGAACTGGAACAGGTGCGCCTCGTCGGAAATCTTCTGCGTCTGCCGCACGCTCACGCGCGCGAGCTTGGCCTTCTCGTCCCACGCGTAAGTCACGTCCAGCGTCGGCGCGCCGATGCCGTGGACCCATTGCTCGAAGAACCGCTCGAAGCTCCGGCCCGACAACTCCTCGATGACCTTCCGCAAGTCCGCCGTCTCCACCGAGCCGTAGGCGTGGCGGTCCAGATACGTGCGGATGCAGCGGCGATACAAGTCCGCGCCGAGCTGGCAGCGCAGCATGTGCAGCACCCACGCGCCCTTGGGATAGGCGAGGTAGTTGAACATCTCCTCCGGCTGCCCAAACTTCCGCCAGACCATGCCACGCGTTTCGTTTTGGTTCGCGAGGATGCCCTTGGCCGCGCTGTGCAAGGCGTAAAGCGTCTCGTTCGTGCCGCCGAAATCGCCCTGCCACATCCAGTCGTAATAGGTCGCGAAACCCTCATTCAGCCAGATGTGGCTCCAGTCCTTGCACGTCACAAGGTCGCCGAACCACTGGTGCGCCAGCTCGTGCGCCACGAGGCTGTCGCTGCTGAACAGATTCTCCGTCTCGGGCGTGAACAGCGTGCGGAAGTTCAGCGTGGTGAGGCTGGTGTTCTCCATGCCGCCCCAGTGGTAGTCGTGGACGGCGGCCTGGCCGTATTTGGCCCACGGGTAGTTCACCCCGATTTCGCGCTCGAAGAATTGCATCATGTGCTTCGTTTGGCGGAACGAGTTCGGCGCGGCGGCGAGGTCGCTGGGCGTGGTCCAGAACTCCAGCGGGATGTCGCGGTGCTGGTCCTCGATTTTCTTCAACTGCCCGGCGACGAGCGTGATGAGGTAGTTCACATGCGGCTTCTCCTGCACCCAGTGAAACGCGGTCAGCCCGCCCGCGCCGGGCTGCGCGGAAACCTGCCGGCCGTTCGAGAGCGCGACCATGCCGGCGGGCACGCGGCAGGTGACTTCGCTGGTGAACTTCTCGACGGGATGGTCAATGGACGGGAACCAAAACCGCGCCTCGCCCGGCTCGCCCTGCGTCCACAGATGCGTCTCCGCGTAGCCCACCTCCGGCGTGCGGAAGTAGAGGCCTTTGCGCGGCTCGGCGGAGTATTTCACCGTCACGCGCGCCTCCTTCCCGACGGGAATGGGCGGCGCGAAGTGGAGCACAATCTCGCGGTCGGTGATCTGGTGCGCGGCGAGCTTCTCCGAGCTGGTCACGGACGCAACGCGCAGTTCCACAGCGTCCAGCCGCAGTTCTTCGAGCGGCGTGGCAATGGGCTTGAACGTGAGCGTGGCGGTGCCGGCGACGGTGCGGGCCTTGAAATCCGGCGTCACGTCGAGCGCGAGGTGGAGCAGGTCCACGCGGCGGTCGGGAGCGTATTTGCGGTAGGCGGGCGAATCCACCGGCGTGGGCGCGAACTGCGTCGAGCACCAGCGGCAGAGGTGGGTTTGCTCGGTGGCGAGCGACGCGGCGAAGGCGGGAAAAGCGAACGCGAGCAGCGCGAGGAGGGTGGCGGGGCGGACTTGCATGGCGGGGAGGATAGGGCCATGTAGCTCGACATTCCAATGTCGAGTTCGGGCGTTCCCACGCGGCGGGACTCGACATCGGGATGTCGAGCTACGGTGCGCGGCGCGCGCTGTGGAGTGCGGCGAGTTCTCGCCGCTTTCCGCAGGCGACTTGTCGCCGTCGAAGTCCGATGGGCGATGTGAAATAGCACGGCATCCGGCTGGCGCAAGCTGGGGCGGCATCGCCAAGGCAACACGCGTCCGACCTCGACGGCGACAAGTCGCCTGCGGAAAGCGGTGACGAGTCACCACACTCCAAAGGCCGCCTAGTAGCTCGACATTCCGATGTCGAGTTTTTGGGGTTCGCTCGCGACGGGACTCGACATCGGAATGTCGAGCTACGGCGCGCGGGTGGGGAGCGTGGCTAGGAGGTGCTCGACGCAGTCCACGTCGTGCCAGAGGACTTCGGTGCCGCGCGCGGTGGGGCGGAAGAGGAGGTTGCCGGGGGTGGCTTCCTCGCGGAGGGGTTCGCCGGTGAAGATGTTTTGCAACGGGTCTTCGCGGCGGAAGTAGGGTTCAAGCGCGACCAGCAACGCCTGGACATTCCACGCTTGCGGTATGGCGGACCGGTTTTCCTTTAACCGAAGTTCGAGCTCCAATTGCTGGATGCCACCGTCGAATTGTCGCCAGTTCATCTGCCTTCCACGATAGCTGGCATAGATTCCCCGGCTCACCCTCACCTCGATCTTCGGCAACGCCACGAAATACACCATCCCCACAACCATCGCGCAGCCGACGACTTGAGCGAGCAACCGGAATGTCCAACATCCATTCTTCCGCCACAGCCAGAACCCAACACAGGGCAGCGTGAACAGGAGCACGGCGACGCCGAGGTTCATCGCACGGATGCAGGCGGCCTCGTGGCTGTAGAAGCTTGGGAGTTGACGCTCGAAGGGTGCCCACGCGAGGTAAGCGTCATGGCTCATCGCCGCCGCGTCGAGCGTGCCGGTGAGCTTGGTGCCCACAGTTGAGCCTGCGACGAGCGAGCGCAGCGCGGGATGGCGGATACGGAGTTGGCCCGGCGCTGGTTCGCGGAACGACAGCCGGTCTTGGTCGTCGTTCGGGTTGGTTCCCTTGGGCAGCTCCTTCGGAAACTCCGTCGCGAGGCACTGCTCGACCTTGAAGCCCGGCAGTTCCGCGCGCGACTCGCCGAAGACATACAGCTCCACGAGGCAGCGGTCGTTCTCCACGCCGGTGAGGCGGAGCGGATAGACCGCGCGGTCGGTCTTGAACTTGAAGGCCAGCGGGTGCGGGCTGGTTTTGCCCGTGGCGTCGGGCCGGCTCAACTTCGCGGCGGCGAAGACCCAGCCGGCCTTCGCGTAGTCCGCGATGACGGGCGCGGCGGCGGCGGGGACGGCGAATCCATTGTCGTTCAGCCAGCGCGTGAGCGCCGCGCCATCCGGCGAACTGAGCGTGACGGTGTCGAACACGCCGACGGTCTGGCGGGCGAGGATTTGGACGGCGGTTGGCTCAATGGAGAGACCGGCGAGGCCACGTCCTTTCACTTTGCCGGGGATCGCAGCGACCAGCAGAAACAGGAACAACACGGCCAAGACAAACCACTGCAAGAGACCACTGGGTTTACCCAGCGAGCGGATGAATGTGCCCAGCAAAACTGCCATGATGAGCATCCCCACCCACCACGCCGTCTGCTTGTGAATCACCTCCGGCTGAAACAGCCGCTCCAGGTTCATGAACACTGTCCTCGGCACGGCGGTGATTTCCGGCGCGCCGGGCAGCGGAACCACCCACGCGAAGTTCGTGCCCGCGCCCACGAACGTCGTCTCCACCACGAGCGTCTCCGTGCCGCCGGCCAAGTGCAGCAGCGCCCGCTGGTCCGGCGTGACGGTCTTTACGGCGGTGACTTGCGAGAAGACCTTGCCATCGGCCCGCGCGTGCGCCGGCCAAGCGAGCCAGCCCGCGAGCAGCAGGAGGAGAAAGCGGACGCCCATGCGGAGAAGATAGGCAGCCAAGTCTCCCGGCCAAGCCGATTCCTTGGCGGAGAGATCCCAAAGATTGGAGCCGGACAAAGATTGAACCCGAACTCCGAGCCGTCGGCAGTGTAGCGCGGACTTGCAGTCTGCTGTTTCAGCCGGCTTGCAGCCGGCAGGTCATCCTGCAATCAGAGCCGTTCAGCAAAGTCAGCGGCGTCTGCGGGTTGAAAACCCGCGAAACAGCAGGCTGCAAGCCTGCGCTACCACTGGCACACGCTGGGCAACTCTGGAGTTTGGAGCGAGACCTTCCCATCCTTGTCCGCCCCGAATCATTGGGGCCTTCAACGCGGGCCTAAGCGGACGCGCCTCACCTTCGCTGCAAAAACTTCGGCAGCCACTCGAAGAAGCCGTCGGGGTAACGCTCGCGGTTCAGGATCTGGTAGAAGCGCACGGCGGAGTCGAAGGGCAGCAGCACCACCGCGAGGTAGTCCAGCCAGATGAAGATGCCCGCGAGCCGCTGAAAGATGCCGTGGCTGAAGAAGAACAGGCTGACCAGCTCCACCATGAAGAACACGTAGGCGCCCAGGCAGGTGACGAGCGAGACGCGCAGCGGGTTGATGCCGTGCGGCTCGAGCACGTCCTCCTTGAACGAGGCGGGCGCGAAGCCCAGCAGCGGGTAGAGGAAACGCCAGCCCGTCTTGTGGCCGTCGGCGGGCCGGATCTTCTTGAATGCCCCGTCGCGCAGCGCCACGTAGTCCTCGTCATAGACGATGACGACCTTGGGCCGCACGCCCGCGAAGTCCGGCCAGGGGGCCAGCTCGTAGCGGATGGGGCGGTCCTCGTCGCCGCGCAGCTTGCGTGAGAGATAGTAGCGCTTCTCCTCGAACTCGATGGCCGGGCGGGACGACTCCTTGCTCTCCCATTCCGGCATCTCCTTCACCGCGCACACGACGATCTTCTCGCCAAAATACAGCACGACATCCGGGCCGACTTCGACACCGGAGGGCGGACGGCTGTGGCTTTCAGACATGGCAAGACGGCGCTCCAGTCCGCGCGGCGCGGATTCCGTGGGCCGACAGTGGCGACAGTCTTTGGGCGCAGGGCGGTTCCGTCAAGCCGGGCGACGGGCCGCACCCGGTGGGGCAAGCGTCTCCGCGAGCCGCTGGGCGGCCGACCTGGGTGGCCCGGCTCGCGAGGACGCTCGCCCCACCAGCGCAGGGCTGTTATCTCTCGCGCATGACGCAGACGGAAACGAATTGGGACACGCTCGATTGGGCCGCGCTGGAGCGGCTGCGCGACGGGTTCCTGGCCGGCGCGGGCGCGACGGTCGCGTATTGGCAGTCGCGCGCGGACCTCGCAAACTACGACCTGACCTTCGCGCAGCGCATCGCGTGGAAGTGGGACGCGGTGCTGGCGGAGCTGAAGCTGCGCGGCTGGGCACCGCCGCCGGGCGAGGTGCTGGACTGGGGCTGCGGCAGCGGCGTGGCGGGCCGGTGCGTGCTGCGCGAGTTCGGCGGGGAGAACTTCCCGGCGCTCCGGCTGTTTGACCGCTCGTCGCTGGCGATGGAGTTCGCCGCCGCGCGGGCGAAGGCGGTGTTTCCCAAGCTCACGGTGAACTCCGGCGTGCCGGACACCGGACGCCTCGGCCTGCTCGTGCTGAGTCACGTGCTGAACGAGCTGCCGGACGCGGAGCGCGAGGCGTTGCTGCAACTGGCCCGGCGCGCGGATGCCGTGCTGTGGGTCGAGCCGGGCACGCACGCGGACAGCCGGGCGCTCATCGCGATGCGCGAGGGGCTGCGGCAGGAGTTTGAAGTCATCGCGCCCTGCACGCACCACGAGACCTGCGGCCTGCTCGCCGCCGGCAACGAGCGGCACTGGTGCCACAACTTCGCCGCGCCGCCGCCGGGCGTGCTGGCGGATTCAGACTGGGTGCGGTTCGGCCGGCGGATGGGGATTGATCTGCGGAGCCTGCCTTACAGTTTCCTTGCGCTGGAGCGGAAGGGCCTGCGCCCGGCGGCGGAGAAACTCGCCGGCTGGTCGCGCGTGGTCGGCGCGCCGCGAGTCTATAAAGGCTTCGCCAGGCTGTTCAGTTGCCAGGCCGACGGCGTGCGCGACCTGACGCTCCAGAAGCGCGACGCGCCTGAGGTGTTCAAGCGGTTGAAGGACGAGGAGCCGGTGCTGCTGGTGCAAGGCACCGTGAACGGCGAGAAGCTGGCGGCAGTGGAAGCGGCTTTGCCCTGATGCGGTGCCTCACGCAAAGGGCGCAAAGGACGCAACGGGGACAGTCGGCGTGCCGACAACCTCAATTCGACTTTGCGTCCTTCGCGTCCTTTGCGTGAGGCGTGGCCGGCCCAGTCAGCGGAGTTGCAGACGCGCGGCGGCGAGGGCGGCTTCGTAGACCGCCTTCAACGGCAGGCCCGTCTTCGCGGCGAGCTGCCTGCAGGATTCAAACTCCGGCGCGGCCTGCACGACCACGCCGTCGAGTTTGCCGAGCTTCACGGTCACTTCGCCCTGCGGAAGCTTCACGGTGAGGAACTCGCGCTTCAGTTTGCGCCGCTCGGCGAGCGTGCGGCGCACACCGAAGGCCGAGGTCTCGCGCAGCAGCAGCGCGGCGAACTGGTCCGCGTCCGCCGCCGCGCACAGCACGGTGAGCAGCACGCCGGGGCGGTTCTTCTTCATCTGGATGGGCGTGTGAAACACGTCCAGCGCGCCCGCGCCCAAGGCCCGCTCGACGAACGCGCCGAGGATCTCCGCGTTGATGTCGTCGAGGTTCGTCTCCAGCACGGCGATGGTGTCGGTGTCCCAGTCGTGGGCTTCGCCCGCCACGGGTTCGCTCGCAGCGGCGGCTTCGGAGGCCGGACTTTGAACTTTGAACCTTGAACCTTGAACTTCCCCGAGGGCCGCCCGCACCACGTTCGGCCGCGTGTCGTTGTCCCGCGTGCCAACGCCGTAGCCGACCTTATCCGCGACCAGGCCGGCCATCGGCCCGAAGCCCTCGGCGAACTCCGCGAGCAGCGCCGCACCGGTGGGCGTGAGCAGCTCGCGCGGCTCCTCGCATTGCGAGATGGCGACGCCGCGCGCGCCGAGGATTTCCAGCGTGGCCGGCGCGGGCAGCGGCATCCGCCCGTGCGCGCACTTCACCCAGCCGGTGCCCTCGACCACGGCGGACGCGAGCACGCGGGGTTTGCCCAGCAGTTCCAGCGCTAGGCAGCCGCCCACGATGTCCACGATGGAGTCCACCGCGCCGACCTCGTGGAAATGGACCTGGTCCGGCGGCATCCCGTGAATCTTCCCTTCCGCGATGGCGATGCGCTGGAAGACGGCGAGGGACTTCTCCTTCACCCAGTCCGAGAGCGTGCTGGCGCGGATGAGTTCCTTGATTTGGTGGAAGTTCCGGCTCCCGTCATGCGAGTGGTCGGCGTCACCCGGCCCATGCGAGTGTGTGTGGTCGCCGGGACCGTGGCTGTGCGAATGGGACAGCGCGTGGTAGTCCGGCCCTTCGTCGTGGCTGTGCTCATGCCCACACTCCGCCGTCAGGTGCACGTCGAACTTCACGCCCTCGATGCCGCACTTGGCGGCGCGGCGGTGTTCGAGGCGGTAGCCGTCGAGGTTCAGCCTGGCGAGACTGTATTCGAGCTGGCGGAAGTCCACGCCGAGGTCCAGCAGCGCGCCGATGAACATGTCGCCGCTCAGGCCGCTGAACACGTCGAGGTAAAGGGTCTTCATGCCGTGCGCGGGACGGTAGCGGAAACCGGCGGGTGGTGCGGAGGAAAAATTGCCGCCGCCTCAGCCCACCAGCCGCAGGGTGAGCGGGTAGCGCCACGGCTCATTCTGCGAGGCGCGGACGGCGGCGACGATGGCGAGCACGAGGCCGGCGACGGAGAGACCGAGGAGCAACGGAATGCCGATGAGCACGAAGACCAGCGGGATGCAGGCCAGCGCGTAGAGCAGGAGCGAGATGTGGAAGTTGAGGGCCTCGCACGCCTGCGCGGCGACCGGCGGAGCGTCGTCTTTCTTGACCAGGTAGATGATCAGCGGCAGCAGCAGGCCGACGCCGAGCAGGGCGGAGAGGTGCGAGAGCACGACCAGCAGGCGGTCGCTGCTGTTGAGCGTCTGGCTGGGAACGGGTGGCGGGGTGTTCATCGCGGGGGGGTGATTGGCGGCAACGTCTGCGCGGTTGACGCGGGCGCGTCGGGACTGAGGCTGCGCAGCCAGAAGGCGCCGTTGCCGCGCTCGTAGGCGGTGTAGCCCTTCTCGCCGAAGACGCCCTTCACAGAGCGCTCGGTTTCCTCGCGGATGGCGCGGAGCGCGGCGGTGCGCTGCTCCTGGGAAAGGGCGGTATCGGCCCGGAGTTTCTTGGCCTGGTCCTCGGCGGCCTTCTTCATGTCATAGACCTTGATGGCGGCCTCCCGGCCCAGGCCCTCGCGGTCGGCGGTGCGATACATGGCCTGGAAGGCGAAGTCCTGGCCACGCTTGTAGTCGTCGTAGCGCTCCGGGCCGAGCTGGGTCTTGATCTGCTCGTCCAAGGCTTTTTTGGCGGCGTCCTGCTTCGCCTTTTCCTCGCCCTTGAGGTTCAGGCCGCCGCCGAAGGCTCCACCAAACTCGTCGTCGTAGGCCTTGCGCTGCTTGAAGAGGGCGAGGAATTCCTGCTCGGTCGGCTCGAAGCCGGCCATCTGCATCCGCATCATGTTCGCGGTCATCGAGAACCGGAGGTTGTAGTCGAGCATCTCCTCGGGGGAAAGCACGCCGGCCAGCGCGGCCTCGCCTTCCTTCATCACCTTGCGCATGTCCTCGGGGTCGGGCGCGCCGCCCTTCATGGTCTTCTGCAGCTTGGTCTGCAAGTCCTGCATCAGCTCGAAGACCTTGGTGCGTTTCTCGGTGGGGAGGAAGTCGAACATGGCCTCCATCTGGGACGCGGCCCCGGCCAGCAGGTCCGGCGTGTCCTCGGGCGCGGTGCCGAGCAGTTCGGTGAGCAGGGCGCGCTTCTCCTTGTTCAAGGCGCGCTCCTTCTCGGAGCGTTCGGGGTCAATGGTCGCGCCCATCAGCGCGCCGGGCTTCCAGAACTCGAATTTCTTTTTCGGGCCGGCGAGCGCCTTGCGCTTGGCCTCGTAGAGCTTGTTCACGTCCGCCTTGATGATGTCGCGGATGGTCTCCTCGGGGCAGCCGATGTTGCGCAGGTTGGCGATGTATTTCTTGTAGTCGTCGGACTCGACGGCGTTCCAGTCGAACTTCTGGGCGATGGTGTTGGTGACGACCTGCGTGACGGTGCGGGGCTTGGGGGCGCTGACGGCGGGCGCGGATGCCGGCGCGGCCTTGGCCGCCTCCGGCTGGGCGGCGGGCGGCGCGGGGGGCTTGGGCTTCAGCAGGGCCGCGGCGAGCGCGAGGTTGAGCACCAAGGAGAGGATGAGGAGGACTTTGGCGTTCATTGCTTCTGCTCCGTGGTTTTGGCGGCGGCGGGTTTCTCCATGACCTTGCCGGCATTGCCGCCGCTGTCGCCGGTTTCGACGAGCTTGCTGGTGGTCTTGGTCTTGAGCTTGGAACTGGTGGTCTGGCCGGAGGCCTGGGCGATGTTCACGGTGAACTGCGCGGTCACGTCGCTCTCGGCGATGATGCCGAGGTCGGGATCATACCAGGCAGTGCCCGCGACCGTCGCGCCGTCGCCGAGGGTGATGGCGGCGGCCGGCGCGCCTTCCTTGGGGCCGA
Source organism: Limisphaerales bacterium (assembly GCA_009773355.1). Classification (GTDB taxonomy): domain Bacteria; phylum Verrucomicrobiota; class Verrucomicrobiia; order Limisphaerales; family SXTU01; genus SXTU01. The sequence goes on along the minus strand of WRPG01000003.1, from coordinate 63,634 downwards.
TGATGCCGGCGGTCTCGATCCTGGCCATCTTCTTGTTGTTGCGCTGCTCCCAGCCCTTGAAGGTGTTGGTGGCGGTGAGGGCGAACTTGGCGACGCCGAAGGGAAGGTCGCGGGTGCTCTCCCAAGTTTCGCCGCCCTTGACGGAGTTGGTGGGCAGGTTCTGGTGCAGCACGTTCCAGCCCTTGATGGCGTCCTCGCTGACGAGGCTGCGGACGATGAAGAAAGCCGGCAGTTGAGGGGGGATGCCCGTTGTCACCTTGCTCATCAACTGCGGCAGGCCATCCACCTTGGTGATCTTGCCCTCGGCGTCGGTTTGATACTTCACGCGCGAACCCATGAGCTTGCGGAACGCGCCGGCCAGCGGGTTGTTGCGCTCGGCCTTGGGGTCGCCCTTGGGATCGAAGATCGGCGTGGTCTTGCCGGCGGCCTTGTTCTCCGAACGCACGGAGACAACCTCGACCTCCACCTCGCAGCCGCCGCCCGCGCGCTCCTTGCCGGGCGAGAAGGCGAATTCCTGCGTGAGGAAATTCTCTGTCTTTAGGGGCTGCTGCGTCACCGGGTTGGTCATCTCGGTGTCCGTGTGGGTGGCGAGCTGGACGACGAGCCGCCTGCCGGCGGGCCACTTGGGCTTCAACTCGGTGGCGGGTTCTTCCTTGGGCGTCTGCTCCGCAGGTTGCTCGGCGGCCGGCTGGTCTCCAGCCGGAGCGGCGGCCTCTTTCTTCTTGCAGGCGGCCAGCGGCGCAAGGGCGGCGCAGAGCGCCAGCAGCAGGGCGGAGCGAAACACGGAGGGGCGGAGCAGGATGGACGCGGCAATCATGGCTGGAACTGGGCTTGATGGTTGGCGGACTCGGTGCCGCGCAGCATAGCATCAAACGGTTCTTTGCAAACAGAAACCGGGAGGCCTGACGCCCGCCCGGAACGAGGGGAGAACCCGGCGCGCGGGAGAAAGTTTCCGCCGGAGAGAGACGGACGGCCCGCATCAACCGGCGCGCGGCGGCTTACGGCTCCCGCTCCGCCGGGGCCGGCGCGGCGAGCGGCTGGCTGGGCAGCGTGACGCGCACGGTGGCACCCTTCTCCGGCTCGCTGTGCAGGAGGAACTTGCCGCCGTGGACCTCGGCCAGCCGGCGCGCGATGGCCAGGCCCAGGCCCGTCAGCCGCGGCCCGCCGTCCGGGCCGGCTCCCGGCACGGACTTCTCCACCGCCGCCAACTGCTCCGGCGTCAGGCCGCGCCCATGGTCGGTGACGGTGAGCAGGAAGCTCGTGCCATCGTCCACGCACTGGACGGTGACGGGGGTGCCGACGGGCGAGTATTGGAAGGCGTTGCGCACGACCTCCTCGACGAGCTTGGCGAGGCGCGCCTCGGTGATGGCGGCGGAACCGGGCGCGGTCTTCAACTGGAGGTCGCCCATGCGTTCGGCGGCGTCGGCGCACCGGCGGGCCTGCGCGGCCACCACGGCGTCGGCCTCGGCGGTGTGGGTCTGGCGAAGCTCGCCCAGGTGCGCGGGGTTGGTGCCGAAGAGTTCAAGCTGCGCGTGGACCAGCAGGTTGCCCGTCGCCCGCTCGATGCGCCGGGCGGCGGCGAAGAGCGGCGGCACGAGCTGATGCAACGCCTCCTGGCCGGGCGCCTGGCTGGCCATGTCCAGCGCGCGGGCGGCGTCCAGCACCTGCCCCAGCGGCTGCGCCAGCTCGGCGGGCGGCGTGAGGCTGATGCTCGTGCCGAGGCAGGCGAGCTTCTCCTCGACATCCTCCCGCGAGGCCCGCCGCCGGTGGACGCGCAGCTCCAGGGAGGCGACCAGCTCATCCATCTTGAACGGCTTGGCGATGTAGTCGTCCGCGCCGAGCGTCATGCCCTTGCGCATGCCCTTGAGGTCGGCCTCGCCGGTGATGAGCACCAGCGGGATGTCCGCCGTGGTGGGGTGCTGGCGCAGCAGCGAGGTCATCGCGTAGCCGTCCACCTGGCTCATCACAATGTCGCTGACGACGACATCCGGCAGGTGGGTGCGCGCGAGCTTGAGGCCCTCCAGTCCGTTGGCCGCCTCGATCACCTCATGACCCCGGGTGCGCAGCAGGTTGGTCACCGACTGGCGGAACACATCCGCGTCGTCCACGAGCAAAATCTTCATGCAAAGCTGGCCGTCATGCAAGTTTCGCGCCGTTCCCGCGCGTTGTTGCGGCCCGTTATCGGCGGGGCGGGGCGAAAGCTCAAGCGCGAGTTGGAGCGGGCGGCGCCGCCGGCCCAGGCGGGACTCGCCTTGTCCGCGCGGCTTTTGGTAGGCTCGCCCCGCATGAGTTCCACCGCCGAATCCGAGCTGGTCGCGCGCTGCCGGCGCGGCGACGCGCGGGCGTGGGACGAGCTCTTCGACGCGCACTACGCGGCGGTGGGGCGCTACGTGTTCCAGCTCTCGCCGCAGTTCACGCGCGAGGACGCGGACGAGATCGCGCAGGAGACCTTTCTCTCGGTCATCAAGCACATCGGCGGCTTCCACGGCGACTGCCAGTTGCAGACGTGGCTCTTCCGCATCGCGGGCAACAAGGCGCGCGACTACTTGGAGAAACAACGCGCGGCCAAGCGCGGCGGCGGGCAGCAGCCGCTCTCGCTGCACGCGGAAGACCCGGAGACGGGACTGACGCTCGATGCGCCAAGCCATTTGCCGGGGCCGGACGGCGCGTTGCTGCACGGCGAGCGGGCGCTGCTCATCGGCCATGCGCTGGAGCGGCTCGGCGGGCCGTGCGAGGAGATCATCGAGCTGCGCTACTTTGCCGACCTGAGCTACGAGGAGATCAGCCGTGCGCTGCGCCTGAACGAGAAGACCGTCAGCTCGCGCCTGAGCAAGTGCCTCGACAAGCTGGAGGAAATCGCCCGGCCCATGTTCGCTGCGGGCAAATCCCCAATTTCACCGTCCAACCCACCAAGTTCGCCATGAGCGCCGAGCCACAACGCGACATCGAGAAGGACCTGCTGGCCTACAAGCAGCGCCGCGACGGGCAGCTTGGCGCGCCGGTTGAGCTGCATCCCGCCACGCGCCGGATGCTGCAGGGCGAGGCCGCGCGCGTCACCAGCCGGCCGCTGCTCACCTCGGAGGAGGCGGCGAAGAACTTCGTGCGCTCGTTCGTGATGTCGCACCAGCAGCCCGGTTTCTTCGCGCGGCACAAGCAGCGCATCCTCTGGGGCGGCGGGATGTTCGCCTGCCTCGCGGTGGTGCTCGCCGTGCTGCGCAACGACCCGCAGCGGAGCGCGCGCGAGCACACGTTCGCCGACAAGCTGCCCGCGCCCGCACCCGTATCCGAGCCGCAGGCCACCAAGCCGCAACCCGCCGTCGCGGCGAACAAGCTGGGGGTGAAAGCTGAAAGTCTGACGCGGGACCAAAAGGCCGCGCAACCGGCCGAGCGAGGCCAAGAAGTCGCGAAGCATTCCGGCCCGCCGGCCGGCGGATTCGCGCCGGCCAATCCACGCGGAGCCACGGTTGCGTCCGGCCCGATGCCCGCCGCGCAGCGCGAGGTCGCCGACCGCCGCAGCGGCTCGGGCGCCGCTCCATTGCCGGTCCCGTCCGGTCCCGCCAACGCCTCGGCGACGGCCACCAGACGGACTGTCGCGCAGCCAGAGAGCGCGCTTCGGCGCATGACGATCCCGGACGCGGACAAGAAACTGGCGGAGAAAGCCGAGGCCGGCGGATCGGCGCAGCCCGCCAAATCGTCGTTCAAGGCCGCGCAGGACACGCTCGCCTTCTCCGCCCCCGAGGCGAAGAAGGCGGGTGAAGAGGTGAAGCTCAAGCTCCGTGACGCATTGAAGCGTGCTCCCCAAGCAACCACGGCCGGCGTGGCTGGAGCGGCCCCGGCTGCCACGCCCATGCCCGCCGCCGCCGTGCCGCTGACGCGGCAGCTTTCCTACACCACCGGCGGAGGCGGTGAGGCGCAGATGCGCCAGCGGTTCCAGCAGTTGGACCAGCGCGCCGGCTACCGGCAGAATCTCAATTCCCCGCCCGTGCCGCAGGTCATGCAGGACTTCGCCTTCGAGCGCACCGGCGACCGTGTGCGCATCGTGGACGCCGACGGCTCGACCTACGAAGGCAGCGTGATGCCCGCGCCCGAGGCGGAGGCCCGTGGGAAGCTGGCGCGAGCGCTGGACGAGTCCAAGGTGCGCAAGGACCTCGCGGACCAGCAGGCGCAATCCGCCGGGGCGACGGCTTCGGGCGCGCAAATCGCCTACCGCTTTTACGCCGCCGGACTCAACCGCAAGCTCAACCAGTCCGTCGAGTTTCGCGGCGAGTGGCTGCCCGCCGCGCCCGCCCAATCATCGGCGGAGACGCCCGCGTTGCAGGCGGCGAGCTTGGGCGCTGTGCGGCTGGAGGCGCAGTCAGCCGGGAAGCAGGAGAAGTCCGCCCTCACCAACGCGCTGGTTGGCAGCCCCGCGCCGGCTCAGGCGTATCTCCTCCTTCAGCAGCAAACGGAACCGTCCCCGGGCCGCATCTCCGGCCGGGCCGTCGTCGGCGGCAAGAGCGAGTTCGACATCAAGGCGGTGACGAAGTAGCCGCGCACGGACAGGATTTCGCGTTGACGATTGGTTGGCCGCCCCGCACCGTGAATGCGCTTGGCGCGCACAAAAACCATCCTGTTTGTCTGCACCGGAAACATCTGCCGCAGCCCGATGGCGGAGGGTTTGTTCCGGCACGCCGTGAAGGGCAAGGGCGACTTCCGCGTGCTCTCCGCCGGCGTCGGGGCCATCAACGGCCAGTCGCCCAGCGCGCACGCCATCACCGCGCTCAAGCAGCTCGGCATTGACATCGTCGGGCAGCGCAGCCGGATGCTCACCGGCGCGATGGTGCAGGAGGCGGACTACATTTTCGGCATGACGCGCGGCCACGTCGAGGCGGTCACGCTGCTTTACCCGCAGGCGGAGGAGAAGACCTTCGTGCTGCGCGAATTCGACGACACGCTCGACTTCTGGGAGAAGGACATCGCCGACCCGATCGGCGGGAACCTCGACGTGTATCTCAACTGCCGCGACCAGATCGAGCAGGGCATCGAATCCATGCTGCGGTTCGTCGAGCAGGAGGGCGACGGCCCCGGCAACGGGCGCGCGGTCACGTTCGCCATCGGCGCGGACCACGCCGGCTGGCAGCTCAAGGAGGCGCTCAAGCGGCACCTCGAACAGCGGCACGTCCGCGTCGTGGACTTCGGCACGAACTCACCCGAGTCCACGGACTATCCCGATTACGCCAAGCTCGTCGCCGAGCAGGTCGCCGAGGGCAACGCGGACTTGGGCCTGCTCTGCTGCTCGTCCGGCGTGGGCATGAGCATCACGGCGAACAAGGTGCCCGGCGTGCGCGCCGCGCTCGTGTTCAACGAGGAGATGGCCGGCCTCGCCCGCCAGCACAACGACGCGAATGTCCTGTGCCTCGGCCAGAAGCAGATTTCGCCCGACGAGGGCAAAAAAATTGTGGACGCGTTTCTCGCCGCGGAGTTCGAGGGCGGGCGCCACGAACGAAGAGTCAAAAAAATGGAACCGAACACTCGATTGCGTTTGTCGGCGGTGGACCCCGCCATCGCCGAAACCATCGCCAAGGAGCGCCAGCGCCAGCAGGAGAACATCGAGCTGATCGCCAGCGAGAACTTCACCAGCCCGGCGGTCATGGAGGCGCAAGGCTCCGTGCTCACGAACAAATACGCGGAGGGCTATCCCGGCAGGCGGTGGTATGGCGGCTGCGAAAACGTGGACGTCATCGAGCAGCTGGCGATTGACCGTGCCAAGCAGCTTTTCGGCGCGGAGCACGCGAACGTCCAGCCGCACTCCGGCTCCGGCGCGAACATGGCGTGCTACTTCGCCTTCCTGAAGCCCGGCGACAAGATGCTGACGATGGACCTCTCGCACGGCGGCCATCTCACGCATGGCAACAAGGCGAACTTCTCCGGCAAGTTCTTCGAGATCGTCCACTACGGCGTGCGCAAGGACGACGAGCGCATTGACTACGACCAGCTCGCCGCGATGGCCCGCGAGCACAAGCCGAAGATGATCACCGTCGGCGCGAGCGCCTACCCGCGCATCATTGACTTCAAGCGCATGAGCGAGATCGCGACGGAAGTCGGCGCGATGCTGCTCGCGGACATCGCGCACATCGCCGGCCTCGTCGCCACCGGCGTTCATCCCAGCCCGGTGCCCTACGCGGACTTCGTCACCACCACGACGCACAAGACCCTGCGCGGCCCGCGCGGCGGCCTCGTCATGTGCAAGGCGAAGTATGCGAAGGAGATTGATTCGCAGGCCTTCCCCGGCATCCAGGGCGGCCCGCTCATGCACGTCATCGCCGCGAAGGCCGTCTGTTTCCACGAGGCGCTCCAGCCCGGCTTCAAGGCGTATCAGGAGCAGATCGTCGCCAATGCCAGGGCGCTCGCCGCCGGCATGACGCGCAACGGCTACCGCCTCGTCTCCGGCGGCACGGACAACCACCTCATGCTCGTGGACGTCGGCTCGCGCGGCATCACCGGCAAGGAGAGCCAGATCGCCCTCGACGAGGCCGGCATCACGACCAACAAGAACACGATTCCCTTCGAGACGCGCTCGCCCTTCCAGGCCAGCGGCATCCGCCTCGGCACGCCCGCCGTCACCACGCGCGGCATGAAGGAGGCGGAGATGGCGGCCATCGCGGACATGATCTCCGAGGTGCTGCTCGACCTGAAGAACGTCGAGACCGCCCACAAGGTCCGCGCCCGCGTGCATGAGTTGACGGCGAAGTTCCCGCTGCCCTACTGAGTTCCGTGCTCCAGCATGGCAGCGGGCGCGATGCATCGTGCGACGCGTCAGGTGCGGCCCCGACGTTGACAAACTCAACGCTGAGGAGCATGAAAAGCCAATGAAGTCCCTCAGCGCTGCGCCGCGTCGTTCCGTTGGCTTTACCCTGATTGAACTGCTCGTGGTCATCGCCATCATCGCGATCCTGGCGGGGATGCTTTTGCCCGCGCTCTCGAAGGCAAAGATGCGCGCCGGGGCCACCAAGTGTCTAAGCAACCTCAAGCAGATTGGCACTGGCGCTCTCATTTACGCGGGGGATAATGACGATGGCATACCGCCCGCGTTTTATGCTCCCGTCGCAGCGGGACCGAACCTTTCGTTTGACGACTTCCTCCACCGTTACACAGGCGGCTCGAAGGACGTTTCCCAACTCGCTGGACAGAATATGCCCGTGGCCGATTCGTTGCGAGCCTACGAATGTCCGGCCGACAAGTTCATCCGCATTAACACCACGCTTGCCAAGCGCAGCTACTCGATGCCGCGCTCCGGCTCCATGTCCGGGGCGAATTATCCACCGCACCCGGGTAGTTCAGGCGGCGTGGGATTGTTCTTCAACCCGCTCGGCACTCTCAACCCTGCCCGGTTGCGCCTGGCCATCGTTCCCGCCTCCGCTTCCACCATTATGATCCACGAGCGGGCCACAGTTGGAAATTTCCAGGGCGGCTCAAACACCAGCGTCACCGACAGTCCAGACCAACTCATTTACAATCCGGGAACCACCACCTCCATTGCCGGCCAGAACCAGAATTATTACCACAACGCGAAATGGAACTGGTTGCTCGTGGACGGGCACGCGGAGTTCATCCCCTTCGATAAGACCATCCGCGCGGGCACGCCCATCAACGCGCCTTCCGGGATGTGGACCATCCGCATGGACGACTAGCCACGCCACCTCATGAAAACGCTACCCTTGGTCGTGCCGTTGCTCGCGTGCGCCATCGTCGTCACCGCCGGGTGCCACAGGCGGAAAGGCGTCACACCGGAACCCGCGCCGCCAGTGGCCGAGCCTCCAGCCGCCCCGGCCAATCCCGTTCCAACCTCCCCGAGGCCAGCCGCCTCGGTGGAGAGCGGACCGGCCCCCGCTCTGGTGACCACCCGTGAATCCAACGACGCTGCCTACGTTCAGGAGATGACCCAGACGCTCAACGACTTCCTCGCCGACTACATCCGCGAGAAGAAGCGCGTGCCCCGGGACATCAACGAGATGGTCAGCCTCAAGATCATCACCTCCATCCCCGTGCTGCCCGGCGGCAAGAAGTGGGTGATCAACCAGCAGACGGGGAAGATCTCCGCCCAGTAGGCCGAGCGCGCGTGCCGGCGGTTTGCAACCGCCGTCCGGGGGCTACAGGAGTTCGAGGCGGCCTGAAGCTGCGGGAGCACAGGACGGCGATTGCAAATCGCCGGCACGGGGCAACGGCTTCACTTCCCGCCCGGCCGGCCAGCGAACTCCGCCGCGCGGTCCTACTTTTTGAAGTGCTTGTCCGCGAAGCGGAGGTATTGCTCCCAGTCGTAGGCCGTCACGTCATGCTTGCCGGTGCGGACGTGGTAGCCGATGAACTCGCCGACGGGACGATCCACGGCGGGCCAGTCGGCGACGCCGGTGCCCTTCTTTCCGAAAAGCGCATACACCGGCTCGGCGAGCTTGCCCGCGAGGAACTCGCCCTTCGGGTCCGCCCACTTGTCCTCCTCGGCGCTCGCGATGTAGAGCGGGCGCGGCGCGGCCAGCGCGGCCAGCTCGTGCATGTCCACGGGCAGCTTCTCGGGGTGGTCGCTGTATTGCTTGTAGTTGCCGCAGAACCAGTGCGGAAAATTCTTGTTCAGCACCGCGATGGTCTCGCCGAAGTCGCGCCGCGAGATGGACGCGCCGCCCTCGCCGGAGTTGTTCGAGATGACGAGGGCGAACCGCTCGTCGCTCGCGCCCGCCCACAGGGAAGTTTTCCCGAGCCGCGAGTGGCCGATGACCGCCACTTTCTTCGCGTCAATCGCCTTGTCCTTCTCCAAGTAATCCAGCCCGCGGCTCAGGCCCCACGCCCATGCGCTGATCGCGCCCCACGCGTCCGGCGCGAACTGCGTGTTCGCGCCGTCCTTCGCCAGTGCGGCGCGCAGGCCGGTCTTCCAGCCCTCGGCGTGATCCGGCTCCACGTCGCCGTAGTAGTAGGTCGCCAGCGCGTAACCGCGCGCGATGACCATCTCCACCTGCCAGCGGCTGGCCTCGGAGCCGCGCGCGGCCTCGGTGGCGCGGTTGTCCACCACGCTCTTCTTGTCCTGGCTGTTGCGCATCCAACGCGGGTTGAGCGTGATGCCTGGATCGGCGTGGACGGCGTGGTTGCCGTTGAAGTTGCAGCCGAGGAAGGCCGGCACCGGCCCCTTCACACCGTTGGGCACGAAGAGCTGCAAGTCGAGACGCGGCCCGTCCTTCTTGCCCGTGAGCCAGATGGCGATTTCCTTGCGCGTCGCCTTGCCGCCGAGCGCGCGCGGGTCCGTCTTGGTGACTTCGTAGAGCAAGCTCGCCGGCTTCGCAGGACTGCGGCCATAGACGTGCGTCTGGAACAGGTTGAAAACCTCCGCGCGGCGCTTGGTCTGCCAGGTCTTCGCGTCTGTGACCTTCGTGCCGTCCGCGCACATCAGCGGGTCGGGCAACGGGAGGTTGCCGACTTTGCTCTCATCGTAGTTGGTGGTGTTGGGCCGCTGGGCAAACGCGCTGAGGCTGGCGGCGAGCAGCAGACCGCCGACAAGTGACTTGGTGAATTGCATGGCGCGCAGCGTAGCAGGCCGCACGACGGGGACAAGCGCGGGCGAAGGGAGGCCAGTTAGTTGTCCCCGTCCAGCACGCGGCCCAACCCGCCGAGCAGCGAGCCTTCCTCGCGGCCCCCGCCGCCTTGCACATACTTCGAGGAGCTGACGATGCGGTCGGCCAGGCGGCTCAGGGGCAGGGATTGCAGCCAGACGCGGCCCGGCCCGCGCAAAGTGGCGAAGAAGAGGCCTTCACCGCCGAAGAGCGCGGACTTGATCTTGCCGACGTATTGGATGTCGAAGGAAACGGTCGGCTGGAAGGCCACGACGCAGCCGGTGTCCACGCGCAGCACCTCGCCCATCGCCAGGTCGCGCTGGTAGAGCGTGCCGCCCGCGTGGATGAACGCCCAGCCGTCGCCCTGGAGCCGCTGCATGATGAAGCCCTCGCCGCCGAACAGGCCGACGCCAATCTTTCGGTTGAAGGCGATGCCGATGCTCACGCCCTTCGCGGCGCAGAGGAAGGAGTCCTTTTGCGCGATGAGTTCGCCGCCGATTTCGGAGAGGTGGACGGGAATGATTTTGCCCGGATACGGCGCGCCGAAGGCCACGCGCTTCTTCCCGACGCCGCGGTTCTGGAAAACGGTCATGAACATGGACTCGCCGGTGAGCAGGCGCTTGCCCACGCCCATGAGCGCGCCGAGGAAGCCGCTGTTCTGCTGCGAGCCGTCGCCGAAGATGGTCTCCATCTCGATGCCGTCGTCCATGAACATCATGCCGCCGGCCTCCGCCACGGCGGCCTCCATCGGGTCCAGCTCGACTTCGACGAACTGCATGTCGTCGCCGTAAATCTTGTAGTCCACTTCGTGCATCGCGTTCATAGGGGTCGTGAGTTGAGTTTTCGGTCTGGCCGTTTGCCGGCGCAGAGGATGAACACACGGCGGGGCGGATGGGATACAAGAATTTTGCGGGCGATTTGTAGGCCGCCCGCTACCCTGCGGCGCGATGGGCAACCAGTTTTACGTGGCGGGCGAACGGCGGGCGGAGCGGGTCAACGACCTCTTCGCCGCCATCGCGCCGCGCTACGACCTCATCAACGACCTGCAAAGCTTCGGCCTGCACCGCTGGTGGAAGCGCCGGCTGCTCCGGCTCGCGGCGGTGAAGCCCGGCGACACCGCGCTGGACCTCTGCTGCGGCACCGGGGACGTGGCGTTCGCCCTCGCGGCGGCGGGCGCGAGGACGACGGGGATGGATTTCAGCGCGCCGATGCTTGAAGTCGCGAAGGCGAGGAAGGTTCAAGGTTCAAGGTTCAAAGTTCAAAGCGGCGCGGCGGACAATCCGCAATTCCTACAAGGTGATGCGTTGCACACGCCATTTCCGGACGCGCACTTTGACCTCGTGACCATCAGCTACGGCTTGCGAAATCTTGCGAGCGTGGATGACGGCCTACGCGAGATGTGGCGCGTGCTCAAGCCGGGCGGGCGCCTGCTGGTGCTGGACTTCGGCAAGCCGGACCACGCGGCGTGGCGCGGGGCTTACTTCGCCTACCTGCGCTTCGCCGTGCCGGTGTTCGGCCGGGTCTTCTGCAAAAACGCGGCGGCCTACGCCTACATTCTCGAATCGCTCCAGCACTACCCCGCGCAGCGCGGCGTGGACGAAAAGCTGCGCGCGCTCGGCGCGGCGGATGCGCGCGTCGTGAACTTCCTCGGCGGCGTGATGAGCATCAACGTGGCGGAGAAGCCGCACGGCTGAACCGGCCGCTTGGCTACAAACCCCGCTTGGACATGTAGCCTTCGCGCCATTGCCAAGCCGCCCGCCGCTGCTACGCTCGCGCCATGATTCCGTTCCTGATTTTCCTCGGAGTGGTGGTCGCCGTCGTCATCGTCGTCGGCCTGTGGGGCGTGGGCATCTACAACGGCCTCGTCGCGCTGCGGCAGGCGGTGAAGAACGCCTGGGCGCAGATTGACGTGCAACTCAAGCGCCGCCACGACCTCATCCCGAATCTCGTCGAGACCGTCAAGGGCTACGCGACGCACGAGAAGGAGACGCTCGAACGCGTCATCGCCGCCCGCGCCCGCGCCATCAGCGCCACGACGCCCGCCGACAAGATCAAGGCCGAGGGCGAAGTCAGCTCCGCGCTCGCCCGCCTGCTCGTCGTGTCCGAGGCGTATCCCGACCTCAAGGCAAACACGAACTTCACCTCGCTCCAGGGCGAGCTGACCGGCACGGAGGACCGCATCGCGTTCTCGCGCCAGGCCTACAACGACGCCGTGACGAAGCTGAACACCGGCATCCAGACCTTCCCCGCCGTGCTCATCGCCGGGATGCTGGGCTTCAAGGAGGAGCCGTTCTTCGAGACGCCGCAAGCGGAGAAGGAAGCGCCGAAGGTGAAGTTCTGAGGCGAGGGCGTGTTGCGTGCTGCGTGTTGCGTGATTAAGCACCGGACGCCCCCGAACGAGATCACGGAACACGCAGCACGCGCACCACCTCCACTGCAAACTTGCCGCACGCGCCGTCCCCCCGCACTCTCCCGCCCATGATTCAGTTCATCCGCGACATCCACGCGGCAAAAAAAGCGGCGGGCCAGCCCGTCATCTCGTTCGAGTTCTTCCCGCCGAAGACCGACGAGGGTGACAAGAACCTGCTCGAACGGCACATCCCCGAGCTGATGAAGCTCAAGCCGGACTTCTGCTCCGTGACCTACGGCGCGGGCGGCAGCACGCGCGAGAAGACCATCGGCATCGTGGACCGCATCCAGCGCGAGCACGGCCTCACCGCGATGATGCACCTCACCTGCGTCAATGCGACCAAGGCCGAGCTGACCACCGTCATCGCCGAGGCGCGCGCGCGCGGCATCAAGAACATCCTCGCGCTACGCGGCGACCCGCCCGGCGGCGGCGAGTTCACGGCGACGCCCGGCGGTTTCGAGTATTCCCACCAGCTCGTCAGCCATCTGCGCGAACTCGGCGGCTTCAGCATCGGCACCGCTGGTTTTCCCGAGGGCCACATCGCCTGCAAGGAAGGCCGCCAAGTGGACTGGGACCGCCTCAAGGCCAAGATTGATTGCGGCGCGGACTTCGTCGTCACGCAGCTCTTCTTCGACAACGCGGACTTCTACGCCTTCCGCGATTACCTCACGAAGCAGGGCGTCACCGTGCCACTGGTGCCCGGCATCCTGCCCGCGTCGAGCGGTTCGCAGGTGAAGCGCTTCACCGCGCTGTGCGGCGCGCAACTGCCCGCGCCCTTCCTCGCCGGTTTGGACAAGTGCGGCACGGACGACGCGGCGGCCACGGCCTTCGGCATCGAATACGCCTCCGCGCAATGCGCCGACCTGCTCAAGAACGGTGTCGAGGGCATCCACTTCTACACGCTGAACAAGGCGCACGCCACCACGCGCATCCTGCAGAACCTCAGGCTGGCGTGAGTCGGAGCGCCGGTGTCCAACCGGCGCGAAACAAAAGTCTGGAGTGCGATGTCCCATATGCAGGCCAGCCGCCGGTTGGACACCGGCGCTCCCTGCGTCAAGCGATAGTTTTCCGGGCTGACATTTGCGTTGCTGGCAAACGCTTCCCCGATAGCCTCGCCGCAACGCATGACGCGCACTGCCTTCGCACCCGAGCCGCTCGCGCCGGAACTCACCGGCGACGCGCGGGAGCTGCTCGCGCAGCTCGGCTCGCCGGAGGCGCTGCCCGCCCTGCCCCTCGCCGCGGCCGCGCTGACGCTGGAGGCCGTGCGGGACGAAGCCACGCTTCGGCGTTTCCTCGCCGGCTACCGCGACCGAATCCTGCTGCCGGTGGAGCTGCCCGCCATCCTCGCCGCGCACGGCCACGCCACGCGCAACGAGCTGCGCGAACTCCTCGCGCTTGACCTGGCGCTGGGCCGCGACGCCCGCCTGAGGGAATTCCGCGCCGCCAGCGCCGCCGTGGGCCGCCGGCAGCTCAACAAGCTCCGTCCGCTGCGCGACCAGCGGCTCGTGCAGCGTTACTTGCGCGCGGTCGAGGACGGCGCGGCGCACGGCTGGCACACGTTGGTCTTCGGCGTGTTCCTCGCCCAGTATTCGCTGCCACTACGACAAGGACTGCTGCTCTATTCCCAACGCACGCTCGGCGGATTCCTTGATTCAGGTGGGGCAACGCTGCGGCTGCCGGTGGCAGTGTCCGATGATGTGTTCGCCTCGATTCTCTCCCCCCTGCCTCAGGCGGTGAACGACCTGCTCGTCGGCAAGTCCACGATGACTCAGTTCGCTGCCTGTTGAAACCTCGGGGCGCGTGGTCAATCACGCCCTCCTTTCCGGCCGTCGGCCCTCGTGGCCTCATGCGTGCCGCTTTCGTTGCGCATTTGCCGGGTCAAGAACACACTCCCCCGCATCTTGACCGACTTCGCCTTGCCCTCACCTGACAATCCAACGCCTCGGCCGCCGCATCGCCGCCGGCCACGTTACTCGGGCAGGAACCCGCGCCGGTTCGAGGAGAAATACAAGGAGCTCGACCCGCAGCGCTACGCCGAGACAGTGGCGAAGGTGCTCGCCTCCGGGAAGACGCCCGCCGGCACGCACCGGCCCATCATGGTCGCGGAAATCCTCTTGGTGCTCGCGCCGCAACCCGGTGAGCTGGCGGTGGATTGCACGCTCGGCTACGGCGGCCACGCGCGCGAGTTGCTCGCGCGGCTCCAGCCCGGCGGCCACTTGCTCGGCTTGGATGCGGACCCGGTGGAACTGCCGAAGACGGAGGCGCGCTTGCGCGAGGCGGGCTTTGGCACAGAGACGTTCACCGCCGTGCGCAGCAACTTCGCCGGACTGCCACAGGCGCTGGCGCAATTCGCCAGTAGGAGACGACGTGAGGAGTCTCACTTGTCCTCAGATCCCAGACCCCAAACGCCAGACCCAATCCAGTTAGAGACTCCTCACGTCGTCTCCTACGCGGCAGGGGCGGACTGCATCCTCGCGGACCTCGGGGTGTCCTCGATGCAGATTGATGATCCGACCCGCGGTTTCTCCACGAAGGGCGACGGGCCGCTGGATATGCGGATGAATCCGCAACGAGGTCAGTCCGCTTCCGCGTTGCTCGCAAAGACTTTACCCGCCGCGCTGGCGGACTTGCTTCACGCCAACGCCGACGAGCCGCGTGCGACCGAGCTCGCCGTCGCCTTGGCTCGCCACACATTCACCACGACGCGCGAACTTGTCACCGCCATCCGCGCCGCGCTGCCGACGATGCACAAGGGCGAGGCGGACCTCACAGTGCGGCGCGTGTTCCAAGCCTTGCGCATCGCAGTGAACGACGAGTTCTCCGCGCTCGACACGTTGCTGCGCCACCTGCCCGCGTGCCTGAACCCCGGCGGACGCGTGGCGATGCTCACGTTCCACTCTGGCGAGGACCGGCGGGTGAAGAAGGCCTTCGAGGCGGGCCAGCGCGAGGGCACTTATGCGGAGATTTCCCCCGAAGTCATCCGGCCCACGGCGGAGGAGCGCCGCGACAACCCGCGCTCGTCACCCGCGAAACTCCGCTGGGCGCGACGGGCGGGCTGACGTGCCGGCGACTTGCAGTCGCCGCGTTGCGGGTGGACAGCGCAGGACCACCCCGCTCATTCGCATCCCACGGACGGCGACTGCAAGTCGCCGGCACGGGTTCAGGCACACCCTCACTTGTAAGTCGTCGGTTTCGCCGCCGGCTCCGTGCGCGGGTCGGGCGCGCCCATCTCAATCCACTTGCGGAAGTCGGCGATGACGGCGGCGGGCAGCTTGTGCTTCGGCGGCATGAGTTCGAGCCGGTCGCTGGTGAGCGAGCGGAAGAGCAGGCTGCGGTCGGGGTCGCTCGGGCGCAGCGCGGGGCCGCTGTCGCCGCCGGTGAGGATGCCGCCGCGCGTGTCGAGATGGAGGCCGGCCTTGAGCTTCTTCGCCGTCGCGGAATGGCACTCGTAGCACTGCGCTGAGAGCACCGGCTCAATCTTCTCCCGGAAGAAGGTGAATTGCCCCTCGGTGAAGTGCTGCTCGGCATTCGGCCTCGCGCTCGCGAGCACGCGGGCGACGGCCTGCGGATGCGCGGCAAGGTAAGTTTTCTTCTCTGTCCTCGGCACCGCGCGGAGCAGCGCGTAGCTCGCCCAGCTCGTGGCGGAGATGGAGATGAACTGGTCCACGCCGTGCGGGAACGAGCTGTCGAAGAACGGCTGCACGTCGTGCGTGCGCTTGCGGACGTGCCACGAGCCGTCGGCCGCCTGCGACTGGAGCAGGTAGCGCAGGCCGCGCTGGAAGGCGGCGTCCTTCACCGTGAGCGCGCCGGTGTCGTGGAGCGCGGCCAGCGTGGTGCCGGTGGCGTAGGCGTCGCTGGCGGTGTCGGGCTTCTGCGGCCAGCCGCCATCCGCCGCCTGAACGGCGAGCAGTTCGGCCGCCTCTTTCTTCAACGCCGCCTCGTCCAAATCCAGCAAGTGCAGCGCGCGGAGGCGATGCACGCTGTCCTCGGTGTTGCGGGCAACCGCGGCCAGCAGCCACTGCCCGGCGGCGGCGGTGCGCGTGCGGGCGCGCATGGCCAGTTCCGGCCAGCTCTGGCTCCGCAGGCCGCGCAGGACGAGGTAGGTGGTGGTGAACTCGCTGCCCACCGTGGGCGGACGTTTCATCGGCGGCACCCAGTGGTCGAGGTTCTTGTTCTGGTCGAGGAAGAACTCCGCCGCCGCCGCCGTGGTGGCGTCGGGCTTCCAGCCGGCGACTTCGAGCATCCACAACGCCGTGCCCGGACCGTCCGCCGTGCCGGCGATGGACCAGCCGTCCTTGAAACGCGGGCGGTCCTCAATCAGGCCCAGATACGCGCGGGCCAGTTGATCCTCGAAGTTGTTCGTGTTGATGCCGAAGCCGCGCGCCCACGCGTCATTGAGCACGAGCGACGGGTGCGCGCCGTGATGGCAGGTGAAGCACGCGCGCTCCTGCAGGGCGAAGGCGGAACTGCGCTCCAGCAGTGGCAGCGCCTTGGTGACGGCGGCGCGGAGTTCGGCCAGCGGGACGGGCGCGGCTTTCTCCGCCGAGGCGACCGACACCGCCACGGCCAGCGCCAAGAGCGTGGCGGCGACCGGGCGCAGGCTTAACATCCGCAATCTCATTCGATGGAAAGACTGACGCGGCGTGGTCGTGCCGGCCTCACCGGAAATTGGTCTGCGCCGGACGAGGCTTGGCCCGTGGCTCGACCTTCCAGTGTCGAGTCGGTTGAGCGCCGCCGCTGAACTCGACATTGGAATGTCGAGCTACGGTCAGGCGCGGAGCCGGAGCGCGTTGCCGCTGCGGAGGGCGCGGTCCTGCTCGGGCGTGAGCACGGACTCCTTGAGCTTGAGCGCGGCACTCTCGAAGTAAAACAGCGGCGCGTGCGAGCCGAAGAGCAGTCGCTCGCCGGGGAGTTGCTTGAGCAGGTTCGCGACGCCAGCGACGCCTTCCAGCGTGGCGATCTCAACGTGCGCGCCGGCGGCGGCGAGGCGGAGCAACGGCTCGCCGCGCAGCGTGCGGAAGGCGTTGAGCAGTTGCAGGCGCAAGCCGGGTGTGCGCTTGAGCAGGTCCGCGAGCGGGGCGGTGTCCACGGGCGGGACTTGGACGAGCGGATGCAAGGTGCGCTCGTCCTCCATGACGACGGCGAGCTGGACGATGAGCTTCTTCCCGGCAGCCAGCGCGAGCAGACGCGCGAAGGCGGGGTCGTCGAGCCGGTAGCCGTGGTAGTTCGGGTGCAGGCGGAGGCCGGGCATCTGGTGGACTTCGGCGCAGCGGCGCAATTCCTCTTCCCAGTCGGGCAGCTTGGGATTCACCGAGCCGAAGGGCACGAGCAGGCCGGCGTGCGCGCGGCACTCGGCGGCGAGGCGGGCGTTGGCGTTGGCGAGGTCTTTGTGCAGCAGGCCGTCGAAAGTGCCGGCCCACGCCTGGGTGACGCCGTGCTCGCGGAGCTTGGCGACGAGCGCGGGCGTCTCGTCCAGCGGGCAGCGGCGGAAGGGCCAGCGGCTGAGAGTGACGTTGGTGTCAATGAGGGCGGCGGGTGGAGGCTGTTTCGGCTCGGCTGCCGCAGAAGGCCTTGGAGCAAGCACGGCGAGCGACGCGGTGGAAGCGAGTTTCACAAAGGCGCGACGGGGAAAACCTTCGTTCATACCTTGATGCCTTTCCGCTTTAGAATTGGCGTCATCAGCCGTTTCAGATTGCCGCTGAGGATGAGTTGCTTCGCTGCGTCGGGGATTTGCGCGCCGAGGACTTTGCCAAGCTGCGAGGCGAAGCTGCGGCCCCCGGCGTCGCTGCCGTAGAGGATGCGGTCCGCGCCGAGTTCGCGCACGGCCATCTCGGTGTAGCCCGCGACGGGGTCGGAGCCGGCGAGGTCGGCGTAGAGGTTTTTGCTCGCGCGGATGGCGCGAATGCCGCGCTCCCAATCGCCGCCGGTGTGGCCGCAGATGATGGGCGTTTTCGGGTGGCGCGCGGCGAGTTGCACGAGGTCGTCGGGCGTGGACTCGCCTTGGTCGTTGCCGGCGACCTTGAGCCAGGTGTGCTGGAAGATGACGGCTTGCAACTCCCCGGCGCGCTTGATGATGGGGTCGAGTTCGGCGGCGTTGCAGCGGTGCGCGATCCAGAGCTTCACGCCGACCATCGGCCCTCGCGCGACGCAGCGGTCCAGCTCGGCGAGGCTTTCCTCGACGTGCTTGGGGTTGAGATAGACGAAGCCGAACGTGCGGTCGGGGAACTTGCCGATGGCTTCGAGCACCTGGTCGTTCTCCCTGCGGAAGGTCTCGGGCTTCGGATCCCGCGACCAAGGGATGCCCATGTAGACGCACAGCCGCTCAATGCCCATGCGGTCAGCGATGGCGATGAGGCTGCCCATGCGCTCGTCGGGCGTCGCGCCGGGGACACCGGACAGGTGGACGTGGAGATCCCAGATGGTCATGGCTGGCTCATTCTCCGACCGCTCGCAGCGCGGTCTCGCGCACGTCTTCGGCCAGATACATGCCGGCCTCGCGGTCCAGCCGTTCGAGCAAGGCGCGGGCGGAGGGAATGAGCCGTTGCTGCCGCGCCAGCAGCACCACCCCGAGCAGGCCCACCACGCGCAAGCCTTGCTGCGCCGCCAGCCGGCGGCCGAGTCGCTCGTCCATCAGCAAGCGGTCGGCGTGAAGCTCCTGGGCCAGCGCGATGGCCTCGGCTTCGCCCGCGTCCACGATTTCCGCGAACCGGCTGACTTGATGCCGGTCGCCAACGGCGCGCACCCGGAGCCAGTCCGGCAGTTGAGGATGGCTGCGCGACAGTTCCGCTTGCACGGCCTCGGGAATGACCACTTCCGTGAACAAGCGCGGCAGCAGCCCCGCTTCGCCCACCGTCAGCAGGGCCGTCAGCGGCGAGGTGTCCGAGACGACCATCATCGTCCGTCGGGCAAGGCCAGCGTCCGCAGGTCTTCCGCCAGCTCCTCACAGCCGTAGTGGATGGGAATGCGCCGCCGCCCCAGCTCCCGGAGAAAATCCGCCTGCGTCAGCCCGGCGGTTTCCGCCGCCTGCCCCAGCGTGGCCTCCTCCGACACGAACAGGCCGATGGCCAGCCGCAACGCGGCATCCTGCGGCGACAACCGCGCGGCGACGCCGGAGGAGATGGCCAGTTGCATGGCGGGACTGTTCCTTCAGCGGGAAGGGAATGCAAGGCCGCTTGCGGTCAGCGCGGCGCCTCGCCGGGCTTCGCGTCCGCCGCCGGGCCGAGCACCTTGCGGACGCGGGCGACGAGTTCGGAGGGGCTGAAGGGCTTGATCATGTAGTCCGCCGCGCCGAGTTCGAGGCCGGTGACGACGTCTTTGTCGCGGGCGCGGGCGGTGAGCATGATGACGGGGATGGGCCGGGTGCGCGGGTCTTCCTTGAGCCGGCGCAGCACCTCGAAGCCGTCCATCACGGGCATGAGGCCGTCCAGCAGGATGAGCGCGGGCCGGGCGGGACCGACCAGCGCAAGGGCCTTCTCGCCGTCGGTGGCATGGACGACCAGATAGCCCGCCTGCTTGAGCTTGAACTCAATCAACTGGGCCGTCTGCGGCTCGTCTTCGGCCAGCAAGATGGTCATCACGGGGCGAGAAGCTATGCAAGCGGCCCGGACGGCACAAGCGCGGAGACGGGGCGGGCCGAAGGCGGCGGGAATCGGCTTGGCACTGCGCGGGCCGTTTGTTTCACTCACGCACGCATGAAACGTCTCCTGGGCCTTTCGCTCTTCGTCGCGGTGCTGGCATCCGGCCTTGGAGCGGCGCGCGCGGCGGACGCGCCGGAGCGGTGGAGTCTCGAGACGCTTACCAAGGACGGCCGGGTGAGCTTCGGGCAGGGCGGCCTCGCGCAGGGCAGCGGCGGCGTGCTGGTGCGGTATTGGAGCAAGGAGGGCAAGGAAGCGGAGCTGACCGCCAGCAAGATGCAGTTGAACCAGTTGACCGGCGACATCAAGGCCGAGGGCGCGGTGTTCCTGCGTGGCGAGGGCCACGTCTGGCGCGGCGAGCAGCTCGAATACAACTTCAAGACCAAGGTCATCAAGGCGGCGGAGTTCCGGACCGGCTCCGCGCCGTTCTACGTCGGCGGCTTCTCGCTCCAGGCGATGACGACGAACAACCTTTACACCGCCACCAACGCCTTTCTCACCTCCGACGACCTCGCCGACCCCGGTTACCGCATCCGCGCCCGGAAGCTGACCATCATCCCCGGCAAGAGCTTCGAGGCCGAGGACGCGACCCTGCTCATTGGCAACGTGCCGGTGATGTATTGGCCCAAATACACGCGCAGCCTCGAGACTCACGGCGATTACTGGGTGGTGACGCCGGGCTACCGCAGCCTCTACGGGCCTTACGTGCTGGGCACCTACCATCACGCGTTCACGACGAACTTCAGCACGGACCTGCACCTCGACTACCGGCAGAAGCGCGGCCTCGGGGTCGGGCCGGACTTCAACTACGACGCGGGCCGCTGGGGGCAGGGCGAGTTCCAGTTCTACTACGCGCACGATGACGCGGCCGGCACCAACGGCATCGGCGGCGCCCTCGACAACGACCGCCACCGCCTCAGCTTCTCGCACCGCGTCGAGATCCGCACCAACCTCACCGTCAAGGCCGTCGTGCGCGAGCAGGGCGACGCCTTCATCATCCGCGACTTCATCGAGCACGAATACCAGCGGGACATCCAGCCCAGCTCGTTCCTCGAAGTGAACCAGCTCTGGTCCAACTGGAGCCTCAACATCCTGGCGCAGCCGCGCATCAACGACTTCTTCGAGACCGTCGAGCGCCTGCCGGACGTGAAGCTCACCGGCTTCCGCCAGCAGATCGGCGTCACCCCGCTCTTTTACGAGAGCGACAACTCGGTCGGCTACTACAAGCACGAGTTCGCCGACAACGCGGCCAACAGCTTCGCCGCGTGGCGCGCGGACACCTACCACCAGATCGTGCTCCCGCAGCAGTTCTTCGGCTGGCTGAACGTCGCGCCGCGCGTGGGCGGACGGTTCACGCACTACGGCGAGACCGAGGGCTTCGGCGCGACCGCCACGGAGGCGAACCGCGGCGTGTTCAACACCGGCGTGGAAATGACCTTCAAGCTGCACCGCACCGAGCCGAACAAGGAAATTCCCTGGCTCCAGGCCAAGGGCATCCGGCACATCGTGGAGCCGGGCGTCAACTACGCCTTCGTCCCCTCGCCCAACCGGCTGCCGCCGACGCTGCCGCAGTTCGACACGGAACTGGGCAGCCTGCGCCTGCTGCCCATTGACTTCCCCGACTACAACGCGATTGACGCCGTGGACAGCCAGAACGTCTTCCGCTTCAGCCTGCGCAACCTCGTCCAGACCAAGCGCCACGACCGCATTGACACGCTCCTGAACTGGGCGCTCTACACCGACTGGCGGCTCAAGCCCCGCGCCGGCCAGGGCACCTTCGCCGACGCCTTCTCCGACCTCGACTTCAAGCCGCGCGACTGGCTCACGCTCACCTCCGAGACCCGCTACGACATTGACAACGGCCGCTTCCGCATCGCCGACCACCGGGCGACGATCTCGCCCGAGGACCACTGGAGCCTGGCGCTGGGCCACCGCTACGTGCGCAACGACCCGCTCTTCCTCGGCGGCCCCGGCAACAACCTCATCACCACCGGCTTTTACTATCGCATCAACGAGAACTACGCCCTGCGCACGCGGCACTTCTTCGAGGCGCGGGACGGCCGGATGGAGGAGCAATACTACACGCTCTACCGCGACTTCCGCAGTTGGGTGGGCGCGCTCACCCTGCGCATCCGCGACCTGCGCAACGGCTCGCAGGACTACACGATCGGCGTGACGTTCAACCTCAAGGCCTTCCCCCGCTTCAAGCTCGGCCAGGACCGCGACAATCCCGCGCTCCTGCTCGGCGGTTAGCCGGTGGTTCCTTCAGCCCGTTTTCCATCCGCCAGACTAAGCGTCGCGGCGGTGATGGCTTCCATGGCGAGCGCCCGCCGTTGATGGGAGGTGAAGATCACGCACGCACCGGCGGCGGAAAGCTGTCCCAACTGCTGGTCCAGCAGGCGGCAGGCGGCGCTGTCCAGGCCGTCGAACAATTCATCCAGCAACAGCACCTGCGGGCGGTGAACCACGGCCCGCGCCAGCAGCACGCGGCGGCGCTGCCCGTAGGAAAGGCGGAGAAAATTCTCCCCCGCGAGGCCGCCGAGGGAGAACTGCTCCAGCAACTCGTCCACCCGCCGCCATTGCGCGCGCGTCACTGCGTCCAGCAGGCCGATGCTGGCGAAGCAGCCGGAGGCGACGACCTCCCGCGCGGTCAGGTCGTCCCGGTAGGCGGTCTGGAGGTCCGGCCCCACGTAGCCCACGCGCGCCCGGATTTCCCAGAGCGTGTGCCGCCGCGTCTCGCCGAAGCGGTGGATGGCTCCGCCCACCGCCGGGTGCCGCTCGCCCAGGAGCAGCTTGAGGAAGGTGCTTTTGCCGCAGCCGTTCGGCCCCGTGATGGCCCAGTGCTCGCCGGGGCGCATCTCCCAATTCACGTTCCGCAGCACCGGCTGGCGGTCCAGATAGACGCTGACGTTGCGCAGGCGGAAGAGGAAAGGAGAACTCGAAGCAGAAGGAGAACGTTCAACGTTCAACTTCCAACTTCCAACTTCCAAGGCGCGCGTCGTCGCGGTTCCGTCATTTGAACGTTGAGCGCTGGTCGTTGGGCGTTGGACGTTTTTTCGCTTCTCCCCTTGGTGTTCTCTGCGCCCTTTCGCGGCGATTTCCCGCACTACGACCCGCCCCGCTTCCAGCACCAGCCGCCGGCGCAGCGCGGGCAGCAGCTCGTCCTCGCGGTGCGTCGCCAGCAGCACGCTGGTCCCGGACTCGGCGGCGCGCTGGACGGCGGCGAGCAGGGTCGCGCGCATGGCGGCGTCGAGGCCGTCCGTGAACTCGTCCAGCAGCAGCACACGCGGCCGGCCCAGCAGCGCGCGGGCGATGAGCACGCGCCGGAACTCGCCTTGCGAAAGGGTCTGCACGTCGCGCCGCAGCAACGGACCGAGCCGCAGTTCCTCCGCCAGCTTCTCCGCCGCCGCCTTTTGCTCCGCCGTGAGCCGCCGGTAGAGATAGTCGGTCTGGTGAAAGCCCGTGAGCAGCACGTCGCGGCCGGTGCGGACCCACTCGAGGTTTAGGTAACGCTCCTGTTGCTCCGGCGAGACGAAGGCCATGCGCTCCCGCACGCCGACTGCGCTGGTGGACAATTCGCCGTTCAAGCCGTAGGTGCGCCGCCCGCCGTCCACCGGGTCGGGATGCAGCTCGCCAGCCACGAGGCGGAGGAAGGTGCTCTTGCCCGAGCCGTTCGCCCCGAGCACCGCCCAGCTCTCGCCCGCGCGCCAGCGCCAGTTGAGGCCATGCAGGATGCGTTTCCCGGCGAGGGAGACGCTCACGTTGTCGAGTTGAACCAGTGGCAAAGGCCGCACGGGCGGAGAGTAAGCAGTAATCAGTTTTCAGTAATCAGTTTTCAGCCGGCGATGGAGCGCGGGACTCCGGCCCGCAGCGGCTGCTTCGAGGATATGGGCCTCGTCATTCCGCGCGTCGCTCTCATCTCAGCCGCTGCGGCCCGGAGTGCCGCGCCCCGCATCTGCCGGGCCACTCGGTCGCACGCCGACGGCTCGCGAGGACGCTCGCCCCACCGTTGACTGAATACTGAACACTTGTCTCCTCAGCTTCGCTGCCGTCCAATGCGCCCTCTGTGAGCGACCCCGCCGCCAGCGCGCCCGAGCCAGCCCGGTTTCCCCCGGGGCTGCACCACGCGTTCTGGTTCGCCACCTTCAACGCGCTGTCGTTTCCCATCGTCATCGGCGCGCCGATGATCCTCTACGCCAAGACGCTCGGCGCGAGCGCCACGGTGCTGGGCATCATCGCGGGAATGATGCCGCTGCTGGTCATCTTCCAAATCCCGGCGGCCAGCCACGTCAGCCGCGTGGGCTACAAGCGCTTCGTGTATGCGGGCTGGGGGATGCGCGTCCTGTTCATCGGCGGGATGGCGGTGGTGCCGCTGCTGGGCGGCGTGCTTGACCCCACGGCGCGGCTGGCGCTGCTGCTGCTGCTGCTGTTCGCCTTCAACCTCTCGCGCGGCATTTCGAGCTGCGCGTGGCTGCCGTGGATCGCGGCGCTCGTGCCGGAGACCGTGCGCGGCCGCTACCTCGCGCGCGACGCGGCCTGCGTGAACTTCGCCAGCTTTCTGGTCATCGTGCTGGCGGCGCTCGCGCTCGGCGCGCAGCCGGCGGCGTGGCAGTTCACGGCGCTCTTCCTCCTCAGCGCGGCGATGGGCGGCCTGAGCCTCGTTTTCCTCAAGCGCATCCCCGACGTGGAAGTCCCGGAGGCGGCGCGGCGCAACAGCCACGAGCCGGTGCCGTGGCTGGCGATTTCGCAGCACCCGCCGTTTCGGAAGCTGCTGCGCGTGAATGTGGTCTGGCCGCTCGCGGTGGGCGGGCTGGGCGCGTTCACCATCGCGTGGCTCAAGGCGCAGGCCGGCCTGAGCGAAGGCCAGGTGCTGCTGGTGAGTTCCGCGGCGTATCTCGGCGGCCTGAGCAGCCTGTGGCTGTTGGGGCCGCGCCTCGACCGCCTCGGCAGCCGGCCGGTGATGATGTTCTGCATGGCCGCCTGGATGGTCATCGTGGCGGGCTGGGTGGCGCTCGCGGGCCGCGCGCTGCAACCGACGCTGCCCATCCTGCTGGCGCTGCAATTCCTCATGGGCCTGGCCGCCGCGCTGGTCAACATGTCAAACGTGCGGCTGGCGATGGCCATCATTCCCGTGATGGGCCGCGACCATTTCTTCGCGCTGTATTCGGTCGTCGGCAGCCTGGCGATGGGCCTCTCGCCGATTCTGTGGGGCGTGCTGATTGACTCGCTGCGTGGGCTGGACCTCGTCTGGCACGGCTTCGCGGTGAACCGCTACAGCGTGTTCTTCGCGCTGACGGGGCTGGGTTTCCTCGTGTCGCTCGGGCTGTGCGCGCGGCTGGAGGAGCCGAAGGCCGCCAGCATGGAGGCGCTGCTGCGCGACCTCCTCATCGAGTCGCCGCAGCGCGTGTGGGTGCGCCTGTGGCCGAAGGCGTGAGCGGAAGGGCCGCAATTCGCGCTCACCTCACCGCGAACTTTGAACCTTGAACTTTGTCCTCCCCGCCCGACCATCGCGGCGTGCGCGCCCACTTCCTCCTCGGCCCCGCCGGCAGCGGCAAGACGTGGCGCTGCCTGGAGGAAATTCGCGCCGAACTGAAGCGCGCGCCCGACGGTCCACCGCTGCTGCTCCTCGCGCCCAAGCAGGCCACGTTTCAGCTTGAGCGCCAACTGCTGGAAAGCCCGGACCTCGCCGGCTACTCGCGGCTGCAAATCGTCTCCTTCGACCGGCTCGCAAACTGGCTGCTCGAAACCTTCGCCACCGTGCCCGACCTGCTCGATGACGAGGGGCGCGTGATGGTCTTGCGCGCCTTGCTCGCGCGCGAGCAGCCCGCGCTCCGAGTCTTCCGCGCCACCGCGCGCCTGCCCGGTTTTGCGCGTCAACTCAGCCAGCTCCTCCGCGAGTTTCAGCGCCACCAGCTCACGCCCGCGCGCCTCGCCCGCCTCGCCGAGCGTTGCACCGAAAGCGCCCCGCTCCGCGACAAGCTCCACGACCTCCACCATCTGCTCCGCGCCTACCATGAATGGCTGGAGCAAAGCCAAACTCAGGACGGCGACCAGTTGCTCGACCTCGCCACCGGCCTGGTCCGCGATTCGTCATTCGTCATTCGTCATTCCCCATTCCCCATCGCCGGCCTCTGGCTCGACGGCTTCGCCGAGATGACGCCGCAGGAGCTGGACCTGCTCTGCGCCGTCCTCCCCTTCTGCCGCACCGCCTCGCTCGCCTTCTGCCTCGACCCGCAGGCCGCCGACTCGCAAAGCTGGCTCTCCCTCTGGTCCACCGTCCGCCGCACTTACTTGGATTGCCGCCAACGCATCGCCGCCCTGCCAGGCTGCGAAGCGAGTGTCGAAGAACTCCCGCGCGACCCCGCCCACAGCCGCTGCCGCGACAGCCCAACCCTCGCTCAACTCGAAGCCAACTGGACTGCGCCCGCCGCCTCTGGTAGCTCGACATTCCAATGTCGAGACGTCGCTTCCGAATCGGAATCGGTCTGCTCGGACGAGACAGCAACCATGGAAACCGCGACATTGGAATGTCGCGCTACGAGCACACTCCATCCAGCATCCAGCATCCAGCATCCGCCTTCGCCTCTTCGTCGCTGCCAGTGCGCCAACCCCGAAGCCGAGGCCACCCTCGCTGCCCGCGAAATCCTCCGCCACGTCCGCGCCGGTGGGCGCTTCCGCGACTGCGCCGTCATCCTCCGCACGCTCGACCACCACCACACCGCGCTCCGCCGCGTCTTCACGCGCTACGGCATTCCCTTCTTCCTCGACCGCCGCGAGCCGGTCGCGCACCACCCGCTCGCGGAACTGACCCGCCTTGCCCTCCGCACGCTTGCCTACGGCTGGCAGCCCGACGACCTCTTCGGCGCGCTCAAGTCCGGTCTTGTCCACGACCGCGACGAGGACATTGACTGGCTGGAAAACCTCGCCCTCGCCCACGGCTGGCGCGGCGCGCAATGGCTCGAACCGCTCGCCATCCCCGAACCCAAGTTCAACCTCCCGCGCGCCGAGCACCTCCGCGCTCGCCTCACCGCGCCCATCGCGAAGCTGGCCGAACAACTCAACCAAAACGAAACTGACGAACGAATGGGGACAAACGAATCAGTTCCTCCTCATTCGCTTGTCCCCATTCGTTTGTCAGAAGCCATTTCCGGCGCGCAACTCGCCGCCGCCCTCCGCTCGATGTGGGACACGCTCGCCATCGAGTCCCGCCTGCAAGCCTGGGACGACGCCCTTGCCCGTGAAGGCGACACTCCTGTCCCCGCGCTCGCCCCTCCGCTCCACGCCACCGTCCTGCGCCAAATGCACGAGTGGCTCGACAACTTGGAGCGCGCCTTCCCCGCCAGTGCCCCCGCCCTGCCGCTCCGCGAATGGATCCCCATCCTTGAAGCCGGCCTCAGCTCCCTCTCCGTCGGCGTCATCCCGCCCGCGCTCGACCAGGTGCTCATCGGCACCATTGACCGCTCGCGCAATCCCGAGTTGCAACTCGCGCTCATCCTCGGCCTGAACGAAGGGATCTTCCCCGCTCCGCCCACGCCCCCCGTCCTGCTCACCGAGACCGAACGCGACCTCCTCGCCGCGCATGACACCCGCCTCGGTCTCGACCCGCGCGCGCAGATTGCGCACGAACGTTACTTTGCCTACATCGCCTGCACCCGCAGCCGCTCGCGCCTGGTGCTCACCTGCTCCGCTGCCGACACCGACGGCAAACCGCTCCACCCCTCGCCCATCCTCGCGCACGTCCAGCAACTCTTCCCCGACCTCGAACTGGAAAAAGTCCCGCCCACGCACGACTGGCGCGAAGCCGAGCACACGGAGGAATTGCTGGAACCAATCCTCCGCGAACTCGCCGCCGCCTCTTCTCCCTCGGCCCCATCGGCGCTCCAATCCCTAGCATCCCTCCCCGCCCTCGCCCCCGTCATCACCCGCTGGCACGAAATCACCGCCGCCCGCGCGGCCACACGCCTTTCCCCCGGCGCCGTCTCCCAGCTCTACGACACCGAACTCCGCACCTCCGTAAGCAAGCTCGAGCAATTCGCCGAGTGCCCGTTCAAGTTCTTCGTCGCCGCCGGGCTGGGCGCGGAGGAACGCAAGGAGTTCGAGGTGGACCACCGCGAGCGCGGCAGCTTCATCCACCGCCTGCTCGACGAGTTTCACTTGCGCGTTGCCGCCTCCGGCCGACGCTGGCGCGACCTCTCGCTTGCGGACGCCGCCGCACTCGCCGCCCGCGTCGGCGAAGACCTGCTCGCCAGCCCCGAGTTCGCGCTCTTCGCGGCGGACGACTCCCGCCGCTTCGCCGCGCGCTCGCTCATCGCCAGCGCGCAACGGCTCCTCGCCGCGCTGGTCGGCTGGATGCCCGGCTACGCCTTCGACCCCGTCGCGGTGGAACTCGGCTTCGGCCTGCCCGGCAGCCCCTTGCCCGCGTGGCGGCTCGCGCTGGCGGACGGCAAAGTCCTCTCGCTGCGTGGCCGCATTGACCGCGTGGACCTCTGCCGCGACGAGAAGTCAGGCGAAACCCTCGCCGTCGTCGTGGACTACAAGAGCAGCCCGAAGAAGCTCGACGCGCTCAAAGTCGAGAACGGCCTCCAGCTTCAACTGCTTGCGTATCTGAATGTCCTCAGTAGCAGCCGACGTGAGGAGGCTCCAGCTAATGCGGAACGCGGAACGCGGAATGCGGAATCGAGCCAGAGCCTCCTCACGTCGGCTGCTGCCGCGCTCCACCCCGCCGGCGTCTTTTACATCCCGCTGCACGGCGCAACCGGCTCCACCGGCGAGCGCGCCGAGATTCTCTCCGAGGACGAGGCCGCCCGCCGCGCCACCTACCAGCACGCCGGCCGCTTTGATTTTGCCCACCGCGCACTGCTGGACGCGCGCCCCGGCGGCGCGGCCAGCGGGCAGTTCAAGTTGCGGCTGAACAAGGACGGCGGCCTCATCGCGCGCGGCTCCGATGCGCTGCCCTCCGCCGAGTTCGCCGCCCTGCTCACGCAAGTCGAAGCCAATCTCCGCCGCCTCGGCGAGGCCATCTTCGCCGGCGAGGTTGCCGTCTCCCCCGTCCGCGTCAGCGCCAGCGACAAGGCCTGCGACCGCTGCGATTACCGCGCCATCTGCCGCTTCGACCCGTGGACGCAGCCGTTTCGTGCATTGAAACAGCCAGCGGAGCAGGAGGCGGAAGCGTGAAAAAGTTTTCGCATCTGCCCCGAAATGGAGAAATCCCAAGCTCCAAGTTCCAAGCTCCAAAGAGGCTCCAAACGCCAAGCTCCAAACGCGCCGTTTGCTCCGGCCACGCAGCACCCGCTCCGTCGGCACTGAAGCCGGTTTGGATTTTGGAGCTTGATGGTTGGAGCTGCTTTGGAACTTGGAGCTTGGAATTTGGAGCTTTGCACCCATGAGCAACTTCACCCCCGCCCAGCAGTCCGCCATCGCCGCGCGCGGCGACGTGCTCGTCGTGGCCGGCGCGGGCACCGGCAAGACGCGCACGCTCGTCGCCCGCGTCCTGCAACTCCTGCAAGAAGGCGCGTCACTCGACCAGTTCCTCCTCGTCACCTTCACCGAGGCCGCCGCCGCCGAAATGCGCGCCCGGCTGCGGAAGGCGTTGCAGAATGAGTTCGAGCAAGCTTCGGCACCCGTTGCCGACCGGCTCGCTGAACAACTCGCCCTCCTCGACACCGCGCAAATCTCCACGCTCCACAGCTTCTGCCTCCGCCTCGTCCGCGAACACTTTCACCACCTCGCGATTGACCCGCAGCTCGTCATCCTCGACGAACGCCAGACGCGCCCGCTCGGCCGCGACACGCTCACCGCGTTGCTCGCCGAGCACTACGCCGGCCGCCACCCGCATAGCGAAACCGTCCAGCAACTCATCCGCCGCGCCGGCCGCGGCTCGGACGAACACCTCCGCGCGCTCGTGTGGAAACTCCATTGCTATGCGCAATCGCTCCCCGACCCGGACGCGTGGTTCGCCGCCCAGCTCGCCGCCTTCCGCGAACAGGCTCCGACGCAGTGGCAGGACTGGCTCCTCACCGCTCTCAACGAGTGGCGTGTCGAATGGCTCCCCGCCCTCGCCGCCGCGCCTGATGTGCCCGCGCTGAAACAGTGCGAAGCCGCCTTGCGCCGGAGCGCCGCTGTCCAAGCGGCGTCAGCCACCTCGAAGCAGAACGCGCAGGTTGGACACCTGCGCTCCACTGCCGAAACGCTCACCGCCATCCTCGCCGCCGACAGCACGGAGAACTGGAAACGCAAGAAGGGCGAGCTTCGCCCGCCGTTCGCCAAGCTCTTCGAGGAAGCCGAGTTTTTCCACGGCCTGCTCGCGCCCGTCCCCCGTGCCGGCGATTCGCAATCGCCGTCTGAAGCGTCCGAAGGCAAGAACGGTCCCGCGCAGGCGACTTCGTCGGACGGCGATTGCAAATCGCCGGCACGGCCGCTCGCCGAGGATTGGGAATGGTGCCGGCACGAAATGGCCGCGCTGGTGCAGCTCACGCAGCAGTTCACCACGCGCTTCGGCGAGGCCAAACGCCAGCTCGGCGGCGTGGACTTCGCGGACTTGGAGCAGTTCGCCCTGCGCCTGCTGCGCGACGACGCGACCGGAGTCGCCCGCCGCTGTCGTGCCCAGTTCGCCCACGTCTGCGTGGACGAGTATCAGGACATCAACGCCGCGCAGGACGCCATCCTCCGCCTCGTGAGCTGCGACGGCGCGGACGCAAATCGCTTCCTCGTCGGCGACCTCAAGCAAAGCATCTACCGCTTCCGCCTCGCGAACCCGCACATCTTCGCCGGCTACGCGAAGGCATGGCGCCGCCCGGGTAGCAGCCGACGTGCGGAGGCTCCGGCTTCTCAATCGGCAATCGGCAATCGGCAATCGGCAATCGAACCGAGCCTTCTCACGTCGGCTGCTACCGGGAGCGTGCTCGCTCTCTCGGACAACTTCCGCAGCCGCGAGGCTATTCTGAACTTCGTGAACCCGCTGTTTCGCGCGCTGATGCGCGAGTCCGTCGGCGGCGTGATTTGCGATGCGGAGGCGGAACTGAAGTTCGGCAACGCCGATGCGGATGCAACAGAACGGCGACTGGAAGTCGCCGGCACGAGCCGTGTCGAACTCCACATCCTCACCAAGGACGCTGACGAGCAACCGGACGACCGCGATGCCGCGACTGACCTGCTCGACCTGCCCGCCATCGAGCGCGAGGCCCGGTGTGTGGCGCTGCGCCTGCGCGAGCTGCGCGCCAGCCTCCACGAGGTCTGGGATGAAGACGCCGCGTCGCTGCGCCCGGTCGAGTGGCGCGACATGGTGGTGCTCATGCGCTCGCCCGGTTCGCGGGTGGAGGCCTTCGCGCAGGAGTTCCACCGTGCGGGCGTGCCCTTGCACGCCGAGCGCGGCGGCTTTTACGAGGCGCTCGAAGTCAGCGACTTGTTGAACCTGCTGCGTCTGCTCGACAACCCGCTGCAAGACCTGCCGCTGCTCGCCGTGCTGCGTTCGCCGCTGGTGGCGATGTCGCTGGAAGAACTCGTCGCCATCCGCGCGCACAATGAGGAACGGATGTTCTGGGATGCGTTGATTCGCTTCTGCGCCGACGGAGCGCGGACGCCCACGTCCGCCGCTTCCTGTGCCGGCGACTTGCAGTCGCCGTCGGGCGTGCCCGGTCAATTCGAGTCGCGGTTTGACTCGGACGCTGCGGACGGCGGTTGCAAACCGCCGGCACGGCCCACCGCCCGCTCCGCATTCCGCACTCCGCCTTCCGCCTTTGAGAAAGCTTCCGCCTTCCTTACCCGTTTCGCCACCTGGCGCGACCGGCTGCGGCTAAGTTCGCTGACCGACTGCCTTGAGCGCGTGCTCGCCGAAACACACTACGAATCACTGCTTCTCGCCGAGCCGCGCGGAGCCGAGCGCGTGGCGAACGTCCGGCGGCTGCTCGACCTCGCGCGGCAGTTCGACCCGTATCAGCGGCAGGGCTTGCACCGCTTCCTCCAGTTCATCGCCGCGCAGGCGGAGGCGGAACTGGACCACGACCCCGCGCCCGCGCCGACGGACAACGCGGTGCGGCTGATGAGCATCCATCAGAGCAAGGGGCTGGAGTTTCCGGTCGTCGTGGTGGCGGGCCTGGGCACGCTGTTCAACGAGCGCGACCTGCGCGGCGACATCCTGCTCGACGAGGAGTTCAGCCTCTGCCCGATGGTGTCGCCGCCCGGCCGCGAGCGGCGCTACGCGAGCCTGCCACACTGGCTGGCGCGGCGGCGCGGCCGGCGCGAGCTGCTGGGCGAGGAGCTGCGCCTGCTCTACGTGGCGCTCACCCGCGCGCGCGACACGCTGCTGCTCGTCGGCACCGATGCAGGCAAGGACGTGGCGGCAAAGTGGCGCGGTCCCGCCGAACCGCTCGCGGATGCCGCGTTGCTCAAGGCGCGGTGCCCGCTGAACTGGCTGCGTGCGTGGCTGCCGGGCGTGGTGAACGAAGCGGACTGGCGCAACGAGGCGGCGGGACAGAGCGAGCTGTTGAGCTGGGACTTCTACACGGCGGATGACGAGCGCCTCGCCGGTAGCAGCCGACGTGAGGAGGCTCCATCTCAAATTCAGGGCGAAGAGGGAGCCTCCTCACCTCGGCGGCCACCGGAAGAGGTGGCCCGCCTGCGCACGAAGCTGGACTGGTGTTACCAACACGCCGACGCAACGCACGAGCCGGCGAAGACTTCCGTCACCATCCTGCGGCGGCGCGCGGCGGAGGCGGACGAGGAGGCGACGCAATGGTTTCGTCCGCGCACCGGAGGGCCACGGCGCAAACGCGGCGAGCTGTCCGCCGCGCAACTGGGTGTGGCGCATCACACGTTCCTGCAATGCGTGGACCTCGCGCGCACGGCGACGGCGCTGGACTTGCGCAACGAGGCCGCTCGGCTGGTGGCCGCCGGCTTCCTGACCGAGCGCGACGCGGCGGCGTTGGACTTCGCGGCGCTGCTGCGCTTCTGGGAATCGCCCGCTGGTCAGCAAGTGCGCGCGAATGCCAGTCGCGTGCAACGGGAAGTGCCCTTCACCGCGCGCTTCACGGTGCGGGAGCTGGAGGCGATGGGGCTGATTCAAACCGAAACGGGTAGCAGCCGACGTGAGGAGGCTCCATCTGAATGCGGAACGCGGAACGCGGAACGCGGAACGGAAAATCAGAGACTCCTTACGTCGTCTCCTACGGAGGATGAGTTCGTCATCGTGCAGGGCGTGGCGGACTTGGTGGTGTTCGGCGAGCGGGAAATCTGGCTGCTGGACTACAAGACGGACCACTTCGACGAGGCGGAGCTGCCGGCGAAGGTGCGGGAATACGGGCCGCAGCTCTCGCTCTACGCGGAGGCGCTGGAGCGGATTTACGGGAAGAAGGTCACGCGGACGTGGCTGCATTTCCTCGCGCTGGGCCGGACGGAAAACCTGTAGCCGCCGACGTGAGGAGGCGGAACGGACGCCCAAGGCAATCGCGGAATCCGCCTCCTCACGTCGGCGGCTACGAGCGTGTCGTCAACGGCAGGCTTCCGCAGGCGTGAGATGCGTGAGGTCGAGCACGGCCCAGTCCGCTCGGTGCGCCTGCAACTCTTCCAGCTTCGCGCCACCGGTGGCGACGGCGAGACAACGCGCGCCGATGGCCCGCCCGCAGGCGATGTCCAACGGCGTGTCGCCGATGACAAGAATCTCCTCGCCGTGGAGTTCGCGGCCGAGCCGCCGGCTGCCACGGGCCCGCGCGATGTGGGCGATTTCGTTGCGGTCCTCGTGGTCGTCGCCAAAGCCGCCGGTGACGAACGGCTCCCAGAGTCCGTAGTGGCGCAGCTTGATTTGCGCGCCGAGACGGATGTTGCCGGTGAGCAGGCCGAGCAGCGGCGGCTCGGGCAGCGCGGCGAGTTGCGCGAGCCAGTCGCCCACGCCGGGACACGCGCTGCCGGCGAGTTCGCGGAGATGGTGGTCGAGCCAGTGGACGTAGCAGTCGAAGAACCGGCGGAAGTTCTCGGGCGTGGCCTCGACGCCGTGCGAAGTCAGAAACTCGCGCACCAGCCCGGAATCCGTGCGCCCCGCGAAGCGCATCCGCTCCGTCCCGTGGCGCAGGCCGAACTCCGTTTCAAACGCCCGCGCAAACGCCCGCACCCCGGCCCCGCCGGTGTGAACCAGCGTGCCGTCAATGTCGAAGAGAACCAGTCGCACCACGCGTTGAGGGTAGCGGCCACCTCGATGGGCGGCAATCGGTGATGCGCCGGGAAGTTCATCTTCCCCGGCCCGACCGGGTGGGCTACACCAGCGCCATGCTGACATCGGAACTGATTCCTGCCGCGCAGAAGGACTCGCGTCGCCTGCTGGTGGCGCTGCACGGCCTGGGTGACAGCATGGACGGCTATCGCTGGCTGCCGGAGGCGATGAATCTGCCGTGGCTCAACTACCTGCTCGTCAACGCGCCCGACGATTACTTCGGCGGCTACTCGTGGTTTGACTTTCCGGGCGACGCCACGCCGGGCGTGTTGCGGAGCACGCGCCTGCTGGTCGAACTGCTTGACGCGCAGCGGCAGCAGGACTTTCCCACGGAGGAGACGGTGCTCTTTGGGTTTTCCCAAGGGTGTGTGATGGCGATGGAGGCCGGGCTGCGCTATCCGCACCGCTTCGCCGGGATCGTGGGCGTCAGCGGCTGGGTGCCGGACCCGGCGCGGCTGCTGCGGGAGGCCTCGCCGCTTGCGCGGGACCAACGCCTGCTGCTCACGCATGGCTTGTTTGACCCGCTGCTGCCCATCGCGCCGGTGCGGGAGCAAGTGCGTCAACTGCGGGCCGCCGGGCTGCAAGTCGAGTGGCACGAATTCGCCAAGGAACACACCATCGCGGGCGAGGCGGAACTGGCCGTGATCCACAGGTTCGTGGTGGCCGCGTATGCCGCCTGATCGTCCGCGCACATGACCATGTGGCTGCGTATCACCTAGCCCGTGAAGAAGGCGGGTGTTGGGCGGCACGTCACGCCGCACCTGCTGGAGCACGGCGCGGACCTGCGCGTGATTCAGGAACTCCTCGGCCACTCCAGCATCAGCACCACGGAGGTTTACACGCACGTCGCCGGCCAGCGCCTGCGCGATGTGCATGAGCAGTATCATCCCCGGGCGAAGTGACCGCGCCAAAGAGCTTTTCTTTTCACGCGCGTTGTCCAAATCTCCCGCATGACGAAGACCTGAGTAATGCCCCTCCCGTGAATTCAAGAGAGCAAGCTTTCAAACGCATCAAGGCAGCCATCGAGCCAGAACTGATTCTTTCGGCGGCAAATGCGCTCGTTGCCAACGGGGACTCACTCCCCTTGTTGCGGAAACTCCCCGACCGTTCCGTCTCGCTGGTCCTGACTGACCCGCCCTATCACGCGACAAAGAAGCGAAACATCTACGGCGATACCGCCTTCGCCGAAGACCAGCATTACCTTGAGTGGATGGCGGAGTATGCGGTCGAGTGGCGGAGGGTGCTCCGGTCGAACGGCTCGTTGTTCTGCTTTTGCGACTCTTCGATGTCGGGCCGGCTGGATGTGCTGTTCTCCAAAAACTTCAACGTCCTTTCCCATGTCGTCTGGACGAAGCCGAACGACCCCGGTTTTGATGGCTGGAAAGGCAAGATGAAGAAGGAGGCGTTGCGACAGTGGTATCCGCATTCGGAGCGGATTCTATTTGCCGAGCCAGCCACAGAGGGAAACCTCTTCCGCTCTCCGTTTGCTTTGTTCCTGCGCGACGTGAGAAAGCGGGCGGGGCTGTCCATGCACCAGTTGACCGCAAAGATTGGGGCGCACGGGAAGGTGAATCACGGGGGAGCGGTGTCGAACTGGGAAGATGGCCGGAACACTCCGAGCCGCGAGCAATACGAGAAGATGCGGAAGGCCTTGATGGAAACCGGCAAGGTTGAGCTAATGCCGCCTTACGAAGATGTGGTTCGTCCGTTTGTGATGGATGCTTCAAAGGAGTTCACGGACGTGTGGACGTTTCCGTCGGTGCGGCCTTACAAAGGCAAGCACCCGGCTGAGAAGCCGGCGGCCATGCTTGAGCACGCGATTGAAGCGACCACGTTTCCCGGCGACATCGTGCTGGATTGCTTTGGCGGGGGCGGGAGCACGGCTTTGGCCGCGCTGAAACTCAAGCGGCGCACTGTGTCCATGGAGATTGAAGCAACTTGGGCGGCTGAGATTGCATCACGGGTTGAAGACGCGACCGAAGCGGACGCGCCGTTTCTTTCACCGGCACGTAACGGAAATGGCCATGCGCTGCCGAGAATCAACGGCAACAAGGCCCGTCAGCTTGCCTTGTTCACGGTGGGCAAGTGACCCGCTTGGAGGTTGCGACTCAGCACCTGGCGCATCCACTCCAACGTCTCAAGAATTCCGGAGTCCTTGACCACAACATTGCAGTGGTGATGGCCCCAGCCCACGTTGTAGGGACGATGGTTCAGGACGCCGAATCGCAACTCGGCGATGTGGAACAGGTTCAACTGTGTGACCGTCAAGTCCGTGACTTCACGCCCTTCGGCTTGCGCCATTCGATTGAAAAATCCTTGCCCGGACAATTCCTCAAGACACAAGGGGCAAATCGTCTTGCCGCCGGCGTTCAAGATGCGCGCTTTGACCAATCTGGTAGTGTCCAGCAATCTCGATTCCTTGCCTTGAGCGAAGATGGCCGCCCTGCGGGATGCCGCATCCTCCGGGGTCATCCCGTTCGAGCAGGCAACCGTTTCGGAATCGGCGCACAGCCAGAACAGTGCTTCAAGTTGCAGGCGGCACTCCGCCGTCGTGGCGCTGCTCGCATACTCATACACGCGGATGCCTGCGCCCTTGTTTGAGGTCACGTCGAACCCGCGGATGATTCGACCGCCATTCTCCGTTGCCGTGGTTGCCGGAATCCGGGCGACGTAGCGGCCACCCAGAGGGTTCGTCCGCCTCTTGGCAGGTTTCCACTTCAGCGTGTCGGGGTTGTGCGCCTGCCAAGCCTCTCTTGTTTCGTAAAACACCAGCGCGTTCGTGCCAAGCGCCAGCCCCTTCGCAGCCAGTTCTTCCGTGATGTTTGGTTTTCCAAAATACTCCAATGGAGAAAGCAGAACAATGAAGCCGCTCTCGTATCCGTCCCCGCCATCTTGCGGGTTGGCGCACAAATCCCAGCAGCGGTAAGGAATGAGGACGGTGCTCGAACGGCTCACGCGGTTCTGATAAATCACATCGTCGTCAGCACCACGCGTCTGCCCGGTCTTGTAGATTTTTCGGTCGAGCAGTTGAGGAAGCTTTGGAAGTCGCAGAACAGGCATTTACTTCCTCCTCGCTTCCTCAAGCACACGTTCGGGCAACGTGCCAAGTGCGGCGCAGATTTTCTCAAGCGTTTCAACGGTCGGACTCTTGAGCCCTCGTTCAAGGATGCTCACGTAGGTCCGGTCAACGCCTGCGCGTTCGGCGACCTCTTCTTGGGATAGGGAGAGCTTGTCCCTCTTTGCGCGCAAAACTCCGCCAATTGCTGCTTTGAGGTCTTTGCCCATCGGCGGCATCGTAGCCATGGGGTGGCGGGATGTCCGCTGACTATAGTCAGAACGAAAGCAATGAATTGGTCGCCTCGGAATCTGCGAATGGAGCCAGACGCCGTATCAATAATCCCGCACCGAGCCGTCCTGATACGTCGGGTGCGGCCACTTGAACTGGCGCTTCGGGTCGGCGTTCACCTTCGCGAACTGCGTCTCGTCCACTTCCACGCCCAGGCCTACGCCGGTCGGGGGGAGGGCGTTGCCGTCCTTGTTGATTTCAAAGGACGGTCGCGCGACGCCGGCGGGCATGAGGTGGCCGTCGAGGTAGGCCTCGTGAATCAGGAAGAGCGGCGTGGCGAAGGTCGCGTGCAGGCTGGCGCTCAGGCCGAGTTCCGAGCAGGTGCAATGCGGCGCAAGCGGCACCAGGTAGGTCTCGGCCAGCGTGGCGATCT
Organism: Limisphaerales bacterium; assembly: GCA_009773355.1. GTDB lineage: Bacteria > Verrucomicrobiota > Verrucomicrobiia > Limisphaerales > SXTU01 > SXTU01. Next base: position 26,096 of record WRPG01000003.1, on the reverse strand, counting down.
TCCGCATCTGCGAGATGCCGCCGGTGTGCGCGCAGTCGGGCTGGAGGATGTCAATGCACCGTTCCTGCAAATACGGAATCATCCCCCAGATGGTGCGGTCGCGCTCGCCGGTGGCCAGCGGGACGCGGATGGCCTGCTTGAGGCGCTTGAAGACCTCGATGTTTCCGGGCACGGCGGGTTCCTCGATGAAGAGCACGTCGAACGGCTCGATGGCGTTCGCGAACTGGATGAGCATCGGCGGCGGCACGGCGCAGTGGGCGTCGAACATCACCGCGCCGTCCGGCCCGACGCGCGCGCGGCTGTCGCGGATGCGTTTCACAAGTTCGTCCACGTCCTTCGGCCCGCCGCTGAAGGGATGTGGGCCGCCGGTGCCGGTCTTGTGGGCCTTGGGCGTCGGGTAGAGGCGCACATAGTCGCGCACCGGCCCGCCGAGCAGGCGATAGACCGGCACGCCCCAGAGCTTGCCGGCGATGTCCCACAGCGCGCAGTCAATCGCCGAGAGGACGTGCGTGAGAAACGAGCCGCCGCGGATGTTGCGGTGCGCGCGATAGACCTTTTGCCAGAGATGCTCGATGCGTGTGGGGTTTTCGCCGTTGAGCAGCTCGAAGAGGGAATTCGCGAGGACGCACGCGACATTCGGGTCGAGGCCGGTGACCTCGCCCCAGCCGAAGATGCCGTGGTTCGTCTCGACCTTCAGGTAAGCCTTCGTGCCGACGCGGAACGGCTTGAGCGCGGAGATTTTGATGCTGCTCGTGCGGTCAGCGACATTCGCGGCGAGGTTGTCCGCGCCGACGGCGTCGTTGAGCATCGCGAGGCCGGCAGCAAGCGCGCCGCCCGTGAGCAGGTCGCGGCGGGGAAGGTCGGGATTCATCGGCTGGCTTGGACGCGGAAGGGGGAGGTGGCTTCAACCATGATGCCGTGCCGGCGACTTCCAGTCGCCGTCTGCGAGGTGCGGACAACCCCAAACGGTTTCAACCTATCAACCCGCAACGCGGCGACTGGAAGTCGCCGGCACGGGTTCAACGCGCCCGCGCGCCTTCGCCGCCGATGGCTTTCCGCCCGCGCCAAGCGAAGCGTTTCATCGCGCTGTCCTGCTTGCGCTCGACCGCGTCCGCGATGAGTTCGCCAAGCACGGGCGCGAACTTGAAGGCGTGCCCGCTGTCGCCCGCCGCGACGACGAGACCGGGGCGCTGCGGGTGGTGGTCGATCCAGAAGTTGCCGTCGAAGGTGTCGCAGTAGAGGCAGAGCCGCGTGCCGATGAGCGGCGCATCGGCCAGCGCGGGGAACGTATCGCGCAGAAAGGCGCGGAAGCGTGGCTCGTCGTCGGGTGAGACTTCGCGAGGGTCGTCCGGATGCACACGACGGCCGGGGCCGTGGTTGGCGACCTTGAGCGTGCCGTCCGCGAGCGCCGGGAAGCCATACCAGCCCGTGCGCCCGATGTCGGCTGCCCACACGGGAAAGCGCGGGGCCTGCCACTCGGCGGGATTCGCGACGCGGAAGTGCAGCACCGGCTGGCCCGTGGCCCACATCACGTCGCTCAACTCCGGCAGCAGCGTCGGCGTCCACGCACCGGTCGCTAGCAGCGTGAGGTCAGCGCGGAACTCGCAACCGTCCTTCGCCTGCACGCCGATGACGTGCGAGCCGCTCTCCAGCAGCCGCGCGAAGGCGCAGCTCTCGAACACTTGCACGCCCTCGCGCCGGGCCTTCCGCGCCAACCACGCGACGACCTTCCCGCTTTCGGCCCAGCCGCCGCTGGGATTGAAGTAGCCATCGGGATATTTCTCCGCCGCCCAATTGGGAAAACGTCGCGCCACCTCAGCGGAGTCGAGGCGTTCGAGCTTCACACCTTTGGACCTGAGCATCTCAAAACTCTCGAACTCAAAGCCGCCCGGCTGCATTGGCGCACGGGACAGCACGAGGAAACCGTCGTCATGGAAGAGCGGTTCGCGAGACTCGCGATTCCATTCAGCCCAACCCCTCAAGGACTCGCGCCCCAGCCCGGTCCACAATTCATCCGCCCCGTAGTCCATCCGCACCACCTTGCTGATGTCGGTGGAAGCCGCCGTGGGCGTGGGCACCGGACCGGGGTCAATCACCGTCACGCGCCAGCCGCGTGCGCGCAGTTCCAGCGCGGCAGTGAGGCCGAAGACGCCCGCGCCGACGACCAGGGCAGTCCGCCCGCTCATGGCTGCCTGGAAACCGTGGGGCTGGGGCGGACCGGCGGCGTGTAGCTGATGGAGTTCAGCCAGTAGGCGCGGGACTTGTAGGTGTTGTAGAGCTTGTCGCCGAGCGTGGCCTTCATGGCGTTCTCCGTCTCGGTGCGCAGGGCGGCCAGCGTCTGCTGCTGCTGCTCGCGGCTCAGGTCCGTCATGGTGCGAACTTCCTTCGCCTTGGCCTCGGCCTGCTCCTTGTAGCCATAAACCTTCCTGGCGGTGTCAGCCGGGAGGTTCTCCGTCTTGGCGAGGCGGAAGAGCTGCTGATAGTCGAAGTTGCGCCCCAGCTCCCACTCCTTCGCCAGCTCCTCGCCAAGCGTGGCCTTGATGTCGTTCTGCAACTGCTGCTTCGCCTGCTCGGTTCGCTCGCGGGCCTTCGGATCCTCGGTCATGTCGCTCCAGAAGAAAATGGCGTCGCCCACCTTGCTGCGGACGGCGAAGAGCGCCTCGTATTGGGCCTGGGTCAAACTCATGGTGGTGATTTCGCTCTGGAGCTGGCTGGCCATCTGGCTGGATCGCAGCTCCCACTGACGCACTTCCTCTGGCGTGAGGAAAGCTGCCAGCCCGCGCTTCTTCTCCTCCTGCAGTTCCTTCCGCTCGGCGCGTTCCTGGGCGTCATGCAGGCCTCGGTTGCGGCGGTAGTGTTCCTGCTCCTTCTCTCCAAACTCCTCCAGGTAGCGGCGCAACTGCTCGCGCTTCTCCGGGGCGACGAAGCTCACCTGCCGTTCGTAATAGTCAAAGTAGCCACTCTCCTCGCGCTGCTTCTTCTGCGGGTCGAAGCCCAGCAGCTCCACCAGCAGTGCGGAGGCCTCCCGCTCCAGCTCGCGATACTTCTTCTGGCGCTCGCGGGCCTCGGGCGAGTTGTAATCGCTCGCCTTCCAATACTCCGCCTCGTTGGACGAGGACATCCCCGCCAGCGCCGCCTTCCGCCGGTCGGCGAAGCGGCGCGTGACCGCCGCGACCATCAAGTCCTGGATCGTCTCCTCCGGGCAGCCCACTGCGCGCAGCCGCTGGATGGAGCCTTTCAAGTCGTCGTCGGAGAAGAACTGCGCCCAGATAGGCTTTGTAGACGAAGTTGGTTTGGCGGTGCCTGTGACACTTGTGACCATCTCTGGCTCCGATGCACGGGCTTTCGAGGCGGGCTTGGCGGCGGACTGGATTGCCGGAACGGGCGCGGCGGGCGCAGCCTTTGTCGGCCGCGACTGCCACCACTTGAAGGCCAACGCGGCGTTGGCGAGGAGCGAGAGGGCGATGATGAGCGGGATGGCTTTCATGGGGTGGCGACGCGAGTGGTGACGGTCGGGGCAAGGGTCTGAATCCAGTAGCCACCGCTGTAAGGGTAAGCCTTGGCCCGGCGCTCGCCCAGCAGCCCGGCCAGTTCCTTTTCGGTTTCGGTGCGGATGGCTTGGAGTGCGGTGGTGCGTTGTTCGGCCGAGAGCGCCGTGTTCCGCTGGATGCTCAGGGAAGAAGCTACGGCGGTGTCCTTCATCGCGGCGAGCCGGAGCAAATTCTCCCGGGCTACGCCCGCCTCGGCGAGGTCACGGAAGGCGTAATCTTGCAGTAGCTTGTATTCCTTGGCGCGTTCCGGCCCGAAAGACTCAGCGAACGCTGCCTCGGCTATCACCTGTGCTTTCAGTTGAGCCTGGCGCATTTGTTGGGCCTGTTCAGGGCTGGAAGCATCCGCGCTGGTCACTCCATCGCGCGGGTTTCCCACTGCGTCGCGCTGGCGGAAGATGGCCTTGAACTCTTCCTCGGTTGGTGCGAAGGCGCGCAGTTCCTCGCGCAAGTTCCGCGAAAGGTCGGAGTTGCGGAGCTTGTAGGCCTGCACCTGCTCGGGCGACGTGAGTTTCGCCACCTCGTCGTAGAACTCGCGCTCCAGCTTCCGGCGCTCGACCGTGGCGGAGCCGTCTATGTAGCCAGCAGTCTTCTCGTAGAGCGCCTGCTGCTTCTCAAAAAACTTGGTCTGCAACTCGGTGATCTGCTTCAGCACTTCCGGCGGCGCGTTGGTGAAGGCACGCTTCAGGGGATGCTCACTGGCCATCGGAGTTTCACCCAGCAGGCTCTTGAGCAGCTCCGCCTGCTCTTTGTAGAGCGCCGTTTGCTGCCGGCGCTGCTCGGCGGTCTGCTGGTTGTATGGCCCGTAATTACGCTCCCAGTATTTCTCCGGGTTCGAGGCCGGACGCAGCGCGAGCATCTTGGGCCGATACAGCTTCGTGATCTCCGCGCGGATCAGCTCGCGGATGGTTTCGTCCGGCACGCCGAGGTCGCGGAGGTTCTGGATGTATTTCTTGAAGTCTTCGGACTCGATGGACGCCCAGTTGAAGTCCGGCGGGGCGGGAGTCGGCTCCGGTGTGGCCGCTGGCTCGGCCTGACTCCTCGCCCGCGCGCCGGCGGCCTTGGGCTGGGGAGACAAGCTGCCCAGCTGGCCGGCCGCCGCCGCAGGTCCGGCGGACGGAGGCGCGTCGGGCGGGCGAAAGAGCAAGACGGCGAGAACGCAATTCGCGCCCAAGGTGGCGACCAGCAGCAGACCGCGGGGGTTCATGGGGCGTTTTTAGCAGCCTCATGCGCCGCGTCCAGCCAGAAGAAGCGGCCCACCGTCGGCGAAAGCCCGCTCCAGAACCCGGGGACGAATCGTTTGACGCTCCGCGCGACCGGGGCTTAGTTTCGGGCCGTGACTCTCAGCCGCCGACAGTTCGCCGCCGCGCTGGCCTTGTCCGCGCCCGCGCTGGCCCACGCGCAGGCGGAGCCCTTTGACTGGCCGCAGTGGCGCGGCCCCAAGCGCAACGGGATTTCCGAGGAGAAGGGTTTCCTCGTCCAGTGGCCGAAGGAAGGGCCGCGTCGCTTGTGGATCGCGAAGGTGGGTGTCGGCTACTCCTCCGTGTCGGTCGCCGGTGGCCGGCTCTACACGATGGGCAACGTCAGCGACGTGGACCACGTCATGTGCCTCGACACGGCCAGCGGCAAGCTGGTGTGGGACTACAAGTATCCCTGCACCGCCGCCGACCCGAACGGCTACCCCGGCCCGCGCTGCACGCCCACGGTGGACGGCAACCTCGTCTTCACCGTCAGCCGCAACGGCCATCTGCTCTGCCTCAGCGCGGCCAACGGCGCGCTGGTCTGGTCCAAGCGGCTCGTGGATGACTTTGGCGGCTTCATCCCGCAATGGGGCTTCTCCGGCTCGCCGCTGGTCGAGGGCGAGCTGCTCATCCTGGAGACCGGCTCGAATGGACGCTCGGTCGCGGCGCTCGACAAGAAGACCGGGCGCGTGGTGTGGGCCAACGGGATTTACGCGGCGGGCTATGCCTCGCCCGTGGCCTTCGACCTCGCGCGCGACCGCGCGGTGGCGGTGTTCAGCGCGGGCGGTTTGACCGGTCGTGCGGTCAGCAACGGTCGTGTGCTCTGGCATTACAACTGGCGCACCAGCTACGACGTGAACGCCGCCACGCCGGTCGTCTTCGAGGACAAAATTTTCATCTCGTCCGGCTACGGCGCCGGCTGCGCGCTGCTGCAAGTTTCCGCCAACGCCGTGCGCCCCGTATGGTCCAGCAAGAACATGCGGAACCACTTCAACGCCTGCGTGCTCTGGCAGGGGCATCTCTACGGCTTCGATGAGAACCAGCTCCGCTGCCTCGATCTGATCACCGGCGGGGTGAAATGGTCCACGCCCGCCTATGGCAAAGGCTCGCTCATGATCGCCGATGGCCGGCTGCTCCTCTACGGTGAGCGCGGGCGGCTCGGTCTGGCAGAGGCTTCGCCCGCCGGCTTCCGCGAACTGGCGGCGGCGCAAGTCCTCGGGGGCAACAGCACCTGGGCACCGCCGGTCCTGTCCAACGGACGCATCTACTGCCGGAGCGGGACGGACTTGATTTGCCTGGATGTGGCGGACAAGTAGGCCGGCGCGCGGCGCGGCTTGATTTTCCCGTCCGATTCCGCTCTCCTGCGCAGCATGGCAGGCAGCCCTTCATCCGGTTCCGGCGGCGACAATCTCGACGCGCTCCGCGAGGCGTTGCGGCTCACGCCCAACAACGTCCCCTTGCGCCAGCATCTCGCTGACTCGCTGCTCTCCGCCGGGCGCGCCGCCGAGGCGGAGAAGGAATACCGCGAAGCGCTCGCACAAGCGCCGGACCATCCCGCGCTCCAGCTCGGCCTCGCCCGCGCCTTCCATGCGCAAGGCAAGAACAGCCACGCGCTCGCGCTCATCGAGTCGCTGACGAAGTCCGCCAATGCGCCAGCGCGCGCCTTTGTGCTGCACGCGCGGCTGCTTGCGGGCGTCGGCGAAGTCGAGCAGGCGGTCATCCAATACAAGCGTGGGGTGGAGAAGGATGCTTCCGCTGCGGATTTGGAATTTGCCACGCGACTCGGCATCGAGGCCGACGAGGAGGAGAGCGAGGTCTTCGAGGGCAAGCTCCGCGCCGGCTGGGAGCCGGAGCCGGAAAGCTCGAAGGTCGAGGTCGAGCGGCCCAAGATCACCTTCGCCGACGTGGGCGGCATGGACGCGCTCAAGGAGGAAATCCGCCTCAAGATCATCCACCCGCTCACGCACGCGGACCTCTACAAGGCCTACGGCAAGGCCATCGGCGGCGGCATCCTCATGTATGGTCCGCCCGGTTGCGGCAAGACGCACCTGGCCCGCGCCACCGCCGGCGAAATCAAGGCCGGCTTCATCGCCGTGGGCATCAACGATGTGCTCGACATGTGGATCGGCAACAGCGAGCGCAACCTGCACGAACTGTTCGAGCAGGCCCGCCGGCACCGCCCGTGCGTGCTGTTCTTCGACGAGGTGGACGCGCTCGGCGCGAGCCGCGCGGACATGCGGCAGAGCGCGGGCCGCCATCTCATCAACCAGTTCCTCGCCGAGTTCGACGGCGTGAAGTCGAGCAACGAGGGCATCCTGATCCTCGGCGCGACGAACGCCCCATGGCATCTCGACAGCGCGTTCCGCCGGCCCGGGCGCTTCGACCGCATCCTCTTCGTCCCTCCGCCGGACGCCGCCGCGCGCGCTGCGGTGCTGCGCCTGCAACTGCGCGGCAAGCCGGCAGAGGACGCGGACTTCGACTCGCTCGCGAAGAAAACTGACGGCTTCTCCGGTGCGGACTTGAAAGCCGTCGTGGACCTCGCCATCGAGAACAAACTTCGCGAGGCCATGAAGTCCGGCGTGCCCACGCCGCTGCGGACGAAGGATCTCGCGCAAGCCATCAGCGCGCTCAAGCCCACGACCCGCGAGTGGTTCGCCACCGCGCGCAACTACGCCCTCTACGCGAACCAAGGCGGCGCGTATGACGAGGTGCTGAAGTATCTCAAGGTGTGAGCACCGTGTTTCCCAGCGCCGCCTCGTGGTCCGTCGCGCGTCTTGGACTGCGGCGGCAAGCGGAGCGCGACGCCGCTTTTCCGTCCCGCGGAGCGGTCGGGCAATTCGGCGCATTTGCCGCCATGCGGGAAGCCAAAGCGCCGTCGCCGCTGCGCTCTGCCGGCGCAGTCCAAGACACGCCATGACCTTGCCGCAACTTCAGCGCGCCTTGCTCCTCATCGAGCAAGGCCGGCATGAGCTGGCCATCCCGGAGTTGCGCGGCGTGCTGGCGGGCGACCCCGATGCCGCGCTGCCACACGCCTTGCTCGCCGTGTGTCTGGCGGACGGCGAGCAGTTCGCCGAGGCGCAGGACGAGGCGCAGCGGGCCGTCGCGCTCGCGCCGGACTTGCCCTTCGCCCACTACGCACTCGCGCATGTGCTGCACGACCGGCATGACTTCAAGCCCGCGCTCGACGCCGTGCGCGAAGCCATCCGCCTCGAACCCGAGGACGCGGATTTCCACGCGCTGGAGGCGCAGATTCACCTCGCGAATTACCGCTGGGCCGAGGCGCTCGCATCCGCCGAGCGCGGCCTGCAACTGGATGCCCAGCACGTCGCCAGCACGAATCTCCGCGCCGTCGCGCTCGTGAAGCTGGGCCGCAAAGCCGAGGCCGGCGCGACCATCGCCACCGCCCTTGCGCGCGACCCGGACAACTCCTTCACGCACGCGAACCAAGGCTGGACGCTGCTCGAACAAAACCAGCCGGCCAAGGCGCTTGAACATTTCCGCGAGTCGCTGCGGCTCGACCCGGACAACGAGTGGGCGCGGCAGGGCATCATCGAGTCGCTCAAGGCGCGGCACTTCACCTACTCGCTGATGCTGCGCTACTTCCTCTGGATGGCGAAGCTCAAGCCGCAGGTGCAGTTCGGCATCCTTCTCGGCGGCTGGTTCGGCAACCGCCTGCTCGGCCAGCTCGCGCGCTCCAACCCCGACCTCGCGCCGTGGGTGCTGCCGGTGCGCGTGCTCTACATCGCCTTCGCGCTGCTCACCTGGACGGCTGACCCGCTGTTCAACCTGCTGCTGCGCCTCAACAAGTTTGGCCGGCTCGCGCTCTCCGAGGAGCAGACGCGCGCGGCGAACTGGGTGGGCGCGTGCGTGGCGCTGGCGCTGACGTCGCTGGGGATGTGCTTCGCGGCCGGGTTCGAATCACCGTATGTCATCGGCGCGCTGGTGTTTGGTGCGCTGCTCATCCCGCTGTCGGCCACGTTCAAGTGCGCGACCGGCTGGCCGCGCCGGATGATGAGCGTCTACACCGTGCTGATGGCGACGGCGGGCATCCTGAGCATGGCGCTGGACTTCGTCCCCGCCGACGGCCCGCCCACGCTCAACGCGCTGGGCAACGCGGCGTTTGGGATTTTCCTCCTCGGTGTCATCGGCTCCGGCTGGGTCGCGAACGCGCTGCTGCTGGCGCGGCCCCGGCGGTGACGGAAGCTTCGGAGCGCGGCCCGCCGGGTTGGTTTGCGGGTGCCGCGTGGGGAAGCAGGGCGAACCGTTTCGGGGTTGGCTCGCGCAAAGCGGCCGGGGCGCCTGCGCCCGCTGCGCGGCGGGCTTATGGGAGGTGGACGCGGCGCTCCTCCGCGCTGGAGCGATACATGGCGTCCAGCAGCTCCAGCGTGGCGAGGGCGGAGGCGGGTGTGTTGCGGCATTCGCGGCGCTCGCCGCGCGCGACGGCCAGCCAGTCACGGATCAACTCGCGGCTGCGATAACCGCTGTAGCCGGGCGTCTTGTCTGCTGGCAGGGAGAAGACTTCTTCCATCGCGTGAAACTGCGGCTGCGGGCCGTGAATCTCCAGCACGCCGCTGGTGCCCGCGCGGTTAGGATCCCAGTGCACCCAGCGCTCGCTGCCGCGCAAGGCCCACCGCCACTCGCCCGCCCAGCGCGGCAGCCAGTAGCCGCCGGTGAACGTCGCCAGCCCGCCGCCCGACAGGTCGAAGATCGCCGAGCCGCCGTCCTCGACGCCCAGTGGCGTCTCGCCGAAGACGCCGGTGCGCGCGGTCACGGCGGTCACGGACTGGCCGGTCACGTAGCCAAGCAGGTCGAGGTAATGGCAGCCGAGCCAGTTGAAGAAGCCGCCGCCGCTCCTCTGCGGATCGAAGAGAAAGTGCCCCGGCCCGCGCCGGTGCGCGTCGCTCGTCACCAGCGTCATCTCCACGCTGATGAGCTTGCCGAAGCGGCCCTCGGCAATCATCGCCTTGAGCCGCTGCGAGCCTTCGTCGTAGCGCCAGAGGTAGCCGGTCTGGAACGCCACGCCGGACTGCCGGACTTTCTCCAAGGCCGGGCGGGCGGCGGCAGCGTTCAATCCGCAGGGCTTTTCGGAAAGGACGTGTTTGCCGGCGGCGGCGAGCTGCTCCAGCGCGGCGGGCGTGCGGTCGTTCGGCAGGCAGATGACCGCTCCATCAAAGAGGTGCGCGCCACGGGCGAGGAGATCGGCGATGGTGTCAAAGCGCGGCAGGGGTGCGAGCCGCTCCTCCAGGCTCGCGAGCGTGCCGGAGAACTCCGGGACGAGCGCGGTGATGGCGACCTCGTCGGCGAGGTGCAGCAGCGACTCGCGCCACGCCGCGCCGTGCGGGTGGTCAACGCCGATGAACGCGACGCGGAAGGGCTGGCTCATTTCCCGAAGTTCAAAGTTCAGGGTTCAAAGTTCAAGGTTGAAACTCCCCGATCACGCCGGCGAGTCCGCAAGTTCCCGCCCTTGAAAACGAAAAGCCCCTCCGCATCGCACGGAGGGGCTGGCTTCGGCCTGCGCCGGGTGATCAAGCCGGGCTAGGCCTCAAATGATTTCCCGCAGCCGCAGCTTTGCTTGGCGTTGGGATTGGAAATCTTGAACCCGCCCCCGGTCAGCTCGTCCTTGAAGTCAATGACGCAGCCATGCAGCACTTGCGCGCTCACCGCGTCCACGAGCACGCCCACGCCGTGAAACTCGTCGGCCACGTCGCCGTCGCGCTGCTCGTCGAAGACCATGCCGTATTGCATCCCGGAGCAGCCGCCCTTCTCGACATACACGCGCAGCCGCTTGCCGGCGCTGTCCGTTTCATTTGCGAGCATGGACTTCACCTGCTCAGCGGCGCTGGGCGTGAGGCTGACGACGGGTTCGGCGAGGGTGGCGGTGCTCATCTGAGTTCTGCGGCGAACGTAGTGGCGGCCTGCGGGCGTGTCAAACGGAGCTTCATGCCGGCCGCCCGGCCGCCCGATGATGCGCTTGCCGACGAGCGGTGGAATCCCTAAATCTTGCGGGCCATGCGTCCCCATTTCCTGCTGCTGCTCGCCGCCGGCTGGCTGCTCGCGGCGGGGGCGTTGGCGGCCGACCGCTTCAGCGTGGCGACCTACAACGTGGAGAACTACCTCGCCGGACCCGTGCCGGGCCGCACCGCGAAGCCCGCCGAGGCGAAGGCGAAGGTGCGCGACACGCTGCTGGCCCTGCACGCGGATGTGGTCGCACTTCAGGAGATGGGCGGCACCAACGCCTTTCTCGAACTGCGCGACTCGCTGCGCGCCGCCGGCCTCGACTACCCGCACTGGGAGCACATCAGCGGGCGCGACACCAACATCCACGTCGCCGTCCTGAGCCGCTTCCCCGTCGTCGCGCGCCGGCCGCACACCAACGACAGCTTCCTGCTCAACGACCGGCGTTTCCGCGTCAGCCGGGGCTTCATCGAGGTGGACCTCCAAGTCACGCCGCAGTTTCAGTTCACGCTGCTCGCCGCGCATTTGAAGTCCAAACGCCCCGTGCCCGAGGCGGACCAAGCCGGGCTACGCGAGCAGGAGGCGCTGCTGCTGCGCGAGAAGGTTGACGCCCGGCTCAAGGCCAGCCCGGACGCCCCGCTGCTGGTTTTGGGCGACCTCAACGACACCCGGGCGGCCAAGCCCGTCCGCACCGTCCTCGGGCGCGGACGCGCCGCGCTCGTGGACCTGCGCCCCGAGGAGGCCACGCGCGCCGGACCGGACGCGCCGCTGCAACGCACCGCCGCGAACGTGACGTGGACCTACTTCTACAACCGCGAGGACGCCTACTCGCGCTTCGACTATGTGCTGGCGAACCGCGCGCTCGCCAGCCGCATCGTGCCCGAGCAGACGTGCGTCCTCGCGCTGCCGTGGTGGCGCGAGGCCTCGGACCACCGGCCCGTGCTGGTCACCTTCTCGCTCGGGCCGGAAAAGTAGCGGCGACTCCGTCCTGTTCGCGCCGGACACTCTGGATTTCTGGGTGGCGAACGCGGACTCGAAGAACGTCGCCAGCCACACGCGCCACACGCATTACAACCTCACTGCGTTGCTGGCCGGGGCACCGCCGAACAAACCGGATGCGGCGTCAGGCAACTGATCTTGTGCGGTCGGGAGCAAGCCGCGTGAACCGTTTTTGGCCGCGCCGGGATTAGGACTTGACCCTCCGTTTGCTTCCCTCTACTCACTGGCGCGTCGCCTAACAAAACAAAGCACGGCGCGGTGTCGAAAACGGCCCCGCGCCGGCGAAAACACAGTCCACAAGACTCATTATGCTGAAAGGTAAATCGCGGTTCCTCGGGGTTCTTCTCGTCACCTTCCTTGCCTCCTTGCCGGCCTTCGCGGGCGAGGCCGACATCAACCTGCCGGACCTGGGCAAGGTCTCGTTCCAGCTCTTCGGCAGCACCGTCACCGGCTATGCCCTCATGTATTTCGGCATCGTCGTGTGCGCGCTGGGGACACTCTACGGCTGGGTGCAGTATCAGCAGACCAAGGCGCTGCAAGTCCACCAGTCCATGCACGAGGTCTCGGACATCATCTGGCACACCTGCAAGACCTACCTGTTCCAGCAGGGCAAGTTCCTCTCGATCCTTTGGGTGCTGATCGCGGCGTGCATCTTCTACTACTTCAAGGTGCTGCAACATAAGGGCATGGTTGACGTGGTGGTCATCCTGCTCGCCTCCATCCTCGGCATCCTCGGCAGCTACGGCGTGGCGTGGTTCGGCATCCGCATCAACACGGTGGCCAACTCCCGCGCCGCGTTTTCGGCGCTCAAGGGTAACTCGCTCAACACGCTGATGATCCCGCTGCAATCCGGCATGAGCGTCGGCCTGCTGCTGGTGTGCGTGGAGCTGTTCTTCATGATCTGCATCCTGTGCTTCCTGCCCAAGGAGCTGGTCGGCCCGTGCTTCATCGGCTTCGCCATCGGCGAGTCGCTCGGCGCCAGCGCGCTGCGCATCTGCGGCGGCATCTTCACCAAGATCGCCGACATCGGCGCGGACCTGATGAAGATCGTCTTCAAGCTCCCCGAGGATGATCCGAAGAACCCCGGCGTCATCGCGGACTGCACCGGCGACAACGCCGGCGACTCGGTCGGACCCACGGCGGACGGCTTCGAGACCTACGGCGTGACGGGCGTGGCGCTCATCGCGTTCCTCGCGCTGGCGCTGGGCACCACGGAGATTTGCGGCCAGCTCATCATCTGGATTTTCACGATGCGCATCCTGATGGTCATCACCTCGCTCGTGTCGTATGAGGCGAACAAGGTGTTGAGCAAATCGCTCTTCGGCGACAAGAAGGACTTCGACCTCGAAGCCCCGCTGACGAACCTCGTCTGGCTCACGTCCATCGTCTCCATTGTCGTCACCTTCGTCGCCAGCTACCTGTTGCTGGCCGGCTTCAAGGACGGCTCCGGCTCCGCCATGCCCGACCTCTGGTGGGTGCTCTCGATCATCATCTCCTGCGGCACGATTGCGGGCGCGCTGATCCCCGAGTTCACCAAGATCTTCACCAGCCCGCACTCCAAGCACGTCAAGGAAGTCGTCACCGCCTCCGATCACGGCGGCGCGTCGCTGAACATCCTGTCCGGCCTCGTGGCCGGCAACTTCTCCGCGTTCTGGACCGGCCTGTGCATCCTGGGCCTGATGCTGATCAGCTACCTCACCGCCACCTACAGCGGCTCGCCGGTGCTGGCGCTGATGCCCAAGGAGTTCACCTTCGCCGCGCCCATCTTCGCGTTCGGCCTCGTGGCGTTCGGCTTCCTCGGCATGGGGCCCGTGACCATCGCGGTGGACAGCTTCGGCCCGGTGACGGACAACGCGCAGTCGGTCTATGAACTGAGCCAGATCGAAAGCCGGCCCGACATCGCCAAGGACATTGAGCAGAACTTCGGGTTCAAGCCCGACTTCGCCGACGCCAAGCTCCAGCTCGAAAAGGGCGACGGCGCGGGCAACACCTTCAAGGCCACCGCCAAGCCAGTGCTCATCGGCACGGCGGTCGTCGGTGCGACCACCATGGTCTTCGGCATCATCATGCTGCTGGAGAAGGAATTTGGCGGCGCGGTGGCGAAGCTCAGTCTCGTTCAGCCCGAGGTCATGCTCGGCCTGCTCATGGGCGGGTCGGTGATCTACTGGTTCACCGGCGCGAGCATGCAGGCGGTCGTGACCGGCGCGTATCGCGCGGTGGTCTTCATCAAGGAGAACATGAAGCTCGACGCCGCCACCGCGAGCATCGAGGACAGCAAGAAGGTCGTGGAGATCTGCACCATCTACGCGCAGAAGGGCATGGTGAACATCTTCATGGTCGTGTTCTGCTTCGCGCTCGCGCTGCCGTTCTTCAACCCCTACTTCTTCATCGGCTACCTCGTCGGCATCGCGTTCTTCGGCCTGTTCCAGGCCATCTTCATGGCCAACGGCGGTGGCGCGTGGGACAACGCCAAGAAGATCGTCGAGGTGGACATGCGGGCCAAGGGCACTCCCATCCACGCGGCAACCGTCGTGGGCGACACCGTGGGCGACCCGTTCAAGGACACCTCGAGCGTCTCGATGAACCCGGTGATCAAGTTCACGACGCTCTTCGGCTTGCTGGCGGTGGAGATCGCCGTGGAGATGAAAAAGGCCAGCCCCGGTGGTTACACGAACTACGTCATCGGCGGCTTCTTCTTCCTCGTCGCGTTGTTCTTCGTCCACCGCAGCTTCTACGGGATGCGCATCCCCGAGGCCTCGGCGAAGGACTGAGCCGGCTCACAACCCTGAAAGCGAAAGCGGCGGCCACTGGCCGCCGCTTTTCGTTTCCCAACACCGTTTTAGCAAGCCGTGCTCAGAATCCACCGTTGCCGTTGCGCTCGCGGATGAAGATCTTGGCTTTGGCGATCTTGGGCCAGTTGGCGCTGGTCTGATCCGAGCCGGCTATGTCGCCAAGGTCTTCCATATCCGGGGCCGGAGTGCCTGTGGGGTTTCCCGCCGTCGGAGTGAACGGCGGCATTTTTAGCCAAACAGAGCGGCCGTCGGCGGCGGAAACCGTCATGCCCCAATTGTGGCGGATCATGCCGTTGTGGCCAAATCCACCCGCGCCGCCGCCCGTTGTCTTGTTCCACTGGACCCTATGGGTGTTGTATCCACCGGAGTTGATGGTGTAAGCAGTGTTGCCGGAATCCTTCTCCAGATGCATTTGGTAGTCGGAGGGTCTTGACATCATTGAACCGCGCATTGCGCTGGGAACAGTGAACGCGTTGTCCCGGAAGATGTGCCGGTTGGCGCGATAATGGACCACGAAGGCGTTGGCTCCTGCTCCGGGCGTGGGATCGGACGTGCAGACGAACGCCTTGGGCTGGCTGTTGGTCGTGCTGCCCATGTAGCGGACGAGCATCACCACCCATGAGCCTGGGTCGAGCAGTTCCGCAGCGGTGTTGACATGGATGCCGAAGGGGAACTTGTCGTCAAAATCGTCCTTGTAGAGCAACGTCGCCAGAGCAAGCTGACGGTTATTGCTCAAACACTGGGTGGTCTTGGCCTTGCCCTTGGCCTTGCTCAACGCCGGCAGGAGCATCCCGGCCAGGATCGCGATGATGGCGATCACCACCAGCAATTCGATCAGCGTGAAGCCGGAAGCGCCAGCGCGCCGGGCGTTCCGGGTTGGGGGGACGTTTTCGTTCATGGGTTGTGCGCAAAAAGTGCGCTCTCGACGGAAAATGTCAACCATCGAGCTTGGAAAGATTCGCGCGTCCAAGCGCCGGTGTCGGCGGCGGGCATAAGCTTTGACTTGGCCGGAGGGCCGACCTAAGTTCGCCCCGCAATGCTCGCAGCCGGCAGCAAGACGGCGGCCTCCCAGCCCCCCGGTTCGGTTCCCGAAGAATCCCGCGTCGTTTGGAAGCGGATCGTGGAGCCGGTGCAGCCGTTTCTGGACGCCGTGTCGCGCCGGCTGGAGGAGCAGGTCGGGGCCTTCGACCCCGAAATCTCCGCCTACGCCCGCTACGCGCTCTCCAACCAGGGCAAGCAGCTCCGCCCCGCCCTCGTGGCCCTCGCCGCGAACGCCGCGGGCCGCACCACGGATGACCACGTCACCGTCGCCGTGGTCATCGAGATGGTTCACCTCGCCACGCTGGTCCACGACGACGTGATGGACTCGGCGGAAATCCGCCGCCGCCGGCCCACGCTGGCGGCGAACTGGGGCAACGAGATTTCCGTGCTGGTGGGCGACTGCCTCTTCGCCCATTCGCTCCGGCTGGCCGCCAGCTTCCCGACGCCGATCATCTGCCGTGCGGTGGCCTCGGCGACGAACACGGTTTGCTCGGGCGAAATCCTCCAGACGCATCGGCGGCTGAACTTCGAGGTGAGCCGCGCCGAGTATTTCAAGGTGCTGGCGATGAAGACCGCCGAGCTGTTCGCGCTCTCGTGCGAACTGGGCGCGCTGCTTGCCGGCGCGACGGAGGCGGAGCGCACGGCGCTGCGCGACTACGGCATGGCGCTGGGCACGGCGTATCAGATTTACGACGACTGCGTGGACGTGTTCGGCTCCGAGGCCAGCGTGGGCAAATCCCTCGGCACCGATCTCGCCAGCGGCAAGCTCACCCTGCCCATCCTCGTGGTGCTGGAGCGCGCCAGCGCGGAGGAAAAGGCCAAACTACGGGAGCTCGTGCAGGCATGGCGTCCGCACCACATTGAAAAAGTTCTGGCCCTTCTGAAACAGCACGACGCGCTCAAGGAATCGCGCCGGGTCATTTTCCAATTCCTCGCCACCGCGAACAAGTCCCTCGCCATCCTGCCGGAGACGGAAGGCCGCGCGGCGCTGGCGACGCTCAGTGAATTCCTCGGCCGCCAGACCATCGCGCTGGGCGGATAGGCGAGCATGGCCGAAGCCTCCGCAGCCCCTCCCGCCCCGGCTGACGCCCCCGCGCAGCCCGACGACCTGACGCTGGTCCGTCGTGCGCAGGGCGGGGACGAGGCCGCCTATGACGAACTCGTGCGGCGCTATCAGCGGCAGATTTACGGGGTCATCTACCACATGACCGCGCACCACGAGGACGCCAACGACCTGGCGCAGGAGGCCTTCGTCAAGGCGTGGCAGGCGCTCAAGTCCTTCAAGGGCGACTCCAGCTTCTTCACCTGGCTCTACCGCATCGCCGTCAACCGGACGCTCAATCACCTCAAGCAGCGCAATTTCCGCGCGAGCAAGCACGCCATGAGCCTCGCCGACCTCGACGTCGAGGCCGAGCACCATCCCGACCTGGTCGCGCTGGTGTCGGACAAGACGCCCCGCCGCGCGCTGGCGCTGGAGGAGTTGAAGGAAAAATTGAACGCCGCCATGCAGCGCCTGTCCGAGAATCACAGAATCGTGGTGACCTTGCACGACATCCAGGGCCTGCCGCATGACGAGATTGCGAAGGTGCTGGGCTGCAACACGGCGACGGTGCGGACGCGGCTGTTCTACGCGCGCCAGCAGTTGCAAGGCATCCTGTCCGACTACCTGAAGTGATTATGGAACCGGCCCCGCAAAACCCGGACGAGTTTGAAGCCGTGAAAAAGCTCCTCGCGCTCAAGCGCCACGAGGAGCCGCCGCCGGGCTATTTCGACCGCCTGCCCGGCGAGGTCCGCGCCCGCATCGCGCACGCGGAAGCGCACCCGGAGCCGTTCTGGCGGCGCTGGCTGGAAACGTGGGATTTGTCCCCCGCGCTGGCGACCAGTTACGCGACGGTGGCCGTCGTGCTGGTGCTGGGCGGAGTCTGGTTCTCGAAACAGTCGGGCGCCCAAGCCCGTCCGCAGGTCGCGACCACCCCCGCCACCCCGGCGGACACCAACCAGCCCGGCACGCTCATCGCCTCCAATGCCGCGCCGCCGGGTTTGTTCAACACGCCGACGCTTCAGGTGCAGCCGGCGGAGTTCAAGAAGTAGGCGCCCCCATCACCGCCCGGCGCGAAGGCGGTCAGTTGACCTTGGCAAACACCAGCGTGTTGTTGCCAATCGGAACGGCCAGCTTGCCGCCGGTGAGGGACACCTCGGCGGTTTTCTCACCCTGCTCGCTCTGGATGCTGATCTGATATTTGTCGCCCTCCTTCTTCCATGAGCCTTGCGCCAGGGTCAACGTGGGCGGCTTGCCCTCAGGGTTGGCGGCCTGGGGGGGGATGGTGAAGAGCGTGCCCAGCACGGCGGTGAAGTTGCCGATGGGCTTTTGCGCGCCCTTCACATACAGCTTTTCGTCCGGGGTGCTCAACAGGACGTAGTCGGACATCCGGTAGCGCAACAGCGCCCGCAGCCGGTTCTGGTTGACCACGGTGGTCTTGGGGTTGGCCTGCGCGTATTGGCGGACGGTGCTGTTGATGTCCAACTGCCATTTGCCCACCAGCGGCTCCTTGGCGTATTTCTCGGACCCGCCCGTCCGGAGAAAGTTCAGCAGGTCGGCGAGGTCCAGCTCCGCCATCACCCGCTGAACCTCCCCGTTGGCGATGACCTGCTTGGTGCCCGGATCCTTGAGGATGAGGGAGATGTTGGTCCTGGCCGGCAACAGCACGGCGTAGAGTTCATTGGTGAACACGCCTTGCAGATCACCTTGCTCGGCGAGGGACATGAACAGGGGGTAGTCTGGCAGCCGCGCCTGCAAGTCGGGATTGTGATAGAGCAGTCCGAGGGCGTCCGCCGTCTGGAAAAACGCCGGCGAGGCCTGCCCGACCCCCGCCGCCACGCGGTCGAACTTCGTGCCGCTCAGATCGGCGCGCAGCTTGTTCACGACCTTGAGCCAGACCGGGTTGTCGGTGGGCGACTCGACTTGGGCGGTCACGTAGCCGACGTGGAAGATATAGGCGGACGCCGCGACCAGATACACCACCGCCGCCAGCAATCCCGCGCTCAGGCCCAGCCCGTTGTCAATGCGCTCCCAGCGCATCCGCACGTCGTCCGTGGCGCGGAACTTGTAGTAGCCGCTGATCTTGACGTAGACCGCCATTGCGATGCTGTTGAAGACCAGCATCACGCCCAGAAAGGCCAGCGGCGCGGCCAGCGACCAGACGGTGACTGGGTTCTTGAAGCCGACGGCTCCGAGCGCCGTGCGCACATGCGGCGCGAGCGGCCCGGCGACGAACAAGGCCACGATCACGCCCAGGAGCGAAATCCCCATGCGGATGCCGCCCACCTGCCGGCCCAGCGCGCCGACAACCCCAAACAGAACCAAAGCCAGAATCCAGATGGTCATGTCGGCGGATTATTCGCGCCGACATCCAAAACGCACGCAAAAATTTCCGCCCACGGCGGCCGCCCAGGGGTTTCGCGCTCTCCCGGCCGACAAGCGGCTTGCCAAAGCGCCGACGCTGGCAAACCTTGGCCGCGTGAAGAAGCGATTCTGGCCCTTGGCGGTGCTTGTCCTCGGTCTCGCCCTGGTTCTCGCCCACGCGGCCCAGCCGCCGGCGGCAAAGCCCGCGCCCGCCCCGCCGGCGGCCAAATCCACGCCCGGCATGGACATCGCCCACACCGTCACGACCGTCACGGGCGTCGCCATCTCGCCGCTGCTGGGCGCGAGCGCCTACGGGGCCTTCAAGTATTTCAAGACCGAGTCCAGCCAGCGCGACAAGCTGCCGTGGTTCGCGCAGATGTGGTTCTGGGGGCCGGCGCTGCTGCTCGTGGGCGCGGTCGCGCTCAAGGACACCGGCGGCGTGGTCATCCCCACCGCGCTCAAGAAGCCGCTCGATGTCGCCGAGGCGCTGGAGAACAAGGTCAGCGGCCTGGTCGCCGCCGGCGCGTTCGTGCCCATCGTCGCCAGCGTGTTTGGCTCGGACGCGGTGAAGGAGGCCATCGCCGGCAACGCGATGTTCGCCTCGCTCGGCATTTCCGGCATCCTGAACCTCCTCTTGGTGCCCTTCGCCATCATCGCCTTCGCCGTCGTCTGGCTTTCGGGCCACGCCATCAACATGCTCATCCTCATCAGCCCCTTCGGCACGGTGGACGCGGGGCTGAAGGCGTTCCGCACCTTCCTGCTCTCCACCGTCACCGTCACCGGCTTCGCGAACCCGATGGTGGGCTTGGTCTGGTCGCTCATCATCATCGTTGCGAGCTACTTCCTCGCGGGCTGGGCGTTCCGGCTGACGGTCTGCGGCACGCAGTTCATCTGGGATTACTTCACGTTCGGACGAACGCGCTTCAAGCCGGACGCGAAGGGCAACGCCATGTTCCTCGCCCGTGAAATCAACCAGGTGCCCATCCGCACCTACGGCACGCTCGCGCGCAACGAGGCCGGCGAACTGGTCTTCACCTACCGCCCCTGGCTCCTGCTGGCACCGCGCACGCTCACGCTGCCGAAGGCGACTTACGCCGTGGGCAAGGGCGTCTTCCACAGTGAGATCGTCGCGGCCAACGGCGAGGAGCACACCGCCGTCTTCACGCTGCCGCCGCGCTACAGCACGCACGAGGACGCGCTCGCGCAGGTGTATGGCTGGGGCGTGACGGACGTGGGCATCATCGCCGGACTGAAGGCCATCGGGCGGTTCATCGGCGAGCTGTGCGGCTTCGGCGGCAAACCGGCGATGGCGACGTGAACTGATCTTCTGATGCAACCGCTTTTGTCCCGCCTGCTGCTGATTGCACTGCTCGCCGCCACCCTCATCGCCTGCAAGCGCGCCGACGGCAAGGAGGAATTGCTCGTCCAGTCCGACGAGCGCTACCTGCCGATGGTCGGCAAGCCCAGCCCGCCGCTGAAGTTCAAGGCCCTCGACGGCCGCGAGGTGGACTTGGAGAAACTCAATGGCAAGGTCGTCCTCCTCGACTTCTGGGCGACGTGGTGCCCGCCGTGCATTGAGGAAATTCCCCACGTCCGCGCCGCCTACGAGCGCTACAACAAGGAAGGCTTCGAGATCGTCGGCATCAGCTTCGACGCGGACCGGCAGCGGCTGGAGGACGTGGTGAAACGCGAGAACCTCCGGTGGCCGCAATACTTCGACGGCGGCGGGCAGGAGGCCGCGCCGGGCAAGACCTTCGGCATCCGGCACTGGCCTTCCATGTGGCTGCTCGACCGCAACGGCGTCATCCGCTTCATCAGCGCCGGCGCGGGCCTGGACCGGAAGATCACCGCGCTGCTCAAGGAAACCGGCAACCCCGTCAACGCCGCGCGCGGGGTCTTCGAGAACAAGGCCGCGCTCGACCGGAGCGGCGACGAGCCGGCCAAGCCCACCGCCGCGACCAAGCCCGGCGGCCCCATCGCGCCTCCGGGCGCACCGCAGGACGCCGCGTATCTCCACTGGCTCGGCAAGCCCTTCCCCGCGCTGAAGTTCAAGGCCATTGACGGGCGCGAAGTGGACACCGACAAGCTGCGCGGCAAGGTGCTGCTGATTGATTTCTGGGCGACCTGGTGCCCGCCGTGCATGGCGGAGATTCCCAACGTGAAGTCAGTCTATGAGCGCTACAACAAGCAGGGCTTTGAAATCATCGGTGTCAGCGGCGACGACTCACGGGCCGATCTGGAACGCGTGGTCAAGGCCAAGGGCCTGACATGGCCGCAGCTTCTGGAGGGCCGCTCCGGCGAGGTGCCGAACCTCCGCCGCTACGGCGTCCAGCACTTCCCCTCGATGTGGCTCGTGGACAAGCAGGGCATCATCCGCGACGTGACCGGCGCGGTGGCGCTCAATGACAAGGTCGCCAAGCTGGTGGCCGAAAGTTACTCCCCCGCCCCGGTCGCCGCCGCACCGCCGAAGACCACCGCCCCCGCCAGCCCGGCGCCCCCGCCACCAGCAAACGCCGCCGCCAGCTCGAAGCCGGCCCCGGCCTCTCCCGCCGTCGCGCCGGCCACCGCCCCAGCCCCGGCTCCCGCCGCGCGGGGGCCGGAAACCAAGCTCGGCGACCTGGCCGTCGCGGTGAAGAACATCACCATCACCTCGAAGCGCAGCACCGCGCTCCTGCAAATCGGCCCGTCCACCTACACCGTCTCGCCCGGCACGGAACTCGTCTTCCCGTCCGGCGGCGCGCAGCGCAAGGCCCGCTGCGAGGCGGTCGAGCGGAGCGCCGTGGTCCTTTCGATTGAAGGCACCACGGAACCGCTGCGGCTGCCGCTGCCCTGAGCGCGGGGCCTGGCGGTGACCGGCGCGAGAATTCTCTCCTTCCCAAGCCGGGGCGATTTCCTAAGCTGCCCGGCACATCGTCATGAAACGTCCATTGCTGCTCGCCGCTTTTGTCTTCGCCGCCGCCCTCACCGCCCTCGCCGCAGACAAGCCCCGCAAGCTCGTCATCATCGCCGGCAAGCCCAGCCACCCGCCGCTCATGCACGAGTTCCGGGCCGGCTCGCTGCTGCTGGAGAAGTGCCTCAGGGGCGTCCCCGGCCTCGCGGTCGAGGTTCACACGAACGGCTGGGTGAGCGATGAGAAGGTGTTCGCGGGTGCGGACGCCGTCTTCATCTACGCCGACGGCGGCGGCGGCCACCCCGCCGTGCAGGGCAACCACAAGGAAACGCTCGCCGCCCTCATCAAACGGGGCGTCGGCTTCGGCTGCGGCCATTACGGCGTGGAGGTGCTCAAGGACAAGGGCGGCGCGGAGTTCAAGGACTGGATCGGCGGCTACTACGAGAACAGCTTCTCCTGCAATCCGATCTGGGAGCCGGACTACAAGTCGTTCATCACGCACCCGATCACGCGCGGCGTGCAGCCGTTCAGCTCGAAGGACGAGTGGTATTTCAACATGCGCTTCCGTGACGACCCGGCCGGCGTGAAGCCCATCCTCGTCGCCAAGCCGAGCGACGCCGTCCGCGACGGCCCCTACGTTTATCCCAAGGGGCCTTACCCGCACATCCAGGCCGCGAAGGGCCGCGACGAGATCATGATGTGGGCGGTCGAACGGCCCGACGGCGGACGTGGCTTCGGCTTCACCGGCGGCCACTTCCACCTGAACTGGGGCAATGACAACCAGCGCAAGGTCGTGCTCAACGCGCTGCTCTGGCTGGCGAAAGTCGAAGTCCCCAGGAACGGCGTCGAATCCAAGGTCACGCAGGCGGAGCTGATGGCAAACCTCGATCCGAAACCCGCGCCCAAGGCCCCGGCCTCCAAGCCTGCCCAGCCGAAGCAGGCGGAAAGCCCCAAGGCGGAGAAGGCCGCGAAAGCCGCCGCCCGCAAGGCCGCCTTCGAGAGCGCCGTCGTCACCAAGCAGACCGCTGGTCACGCGGTGGACGTGGATGTGGACATCGCGGGCTGGAAGGAGCTGCACCTCGTCGTCACTGACGCGGGCGATGGCTACACCGCCGACTGGGCGGACTGGATCGAGCCGCGCCTCGTGGACGCGGGCGGCAAGGAGACGAAGTTGACAGACCTGAAGTGGGCGGCGGCCAACGCCCAGTGGGGCCAGGCGCGCGTCGGCGCGAACGCGAAGGGCGACCCGCTCAAGGTCGCCGGCAAATCCGTCAGCCACGGCATTGGCACGCACGCGAACTCGCTCATCAGCTACACGCTGCCCGAGGGCCACAAGTTCACCCGCTTCAAGGCCCGCGCCGGCCTCGACAACGGCGGCAGCGACCAGGGCGGCGGCAGCACCGTGCAGTTCCTCGTCTTCGCCGCGCAGCCCGACCTCTACAGCGTCACGCAGAAGCGCGTCGCCGCCGTGGACACGGTCAATCGCGAACCGGGGAAGGCCGTGCCGAACCTCGACGTTCACCCGGCGTTGCAGGCGGAGCTGTTCGCCTTCGAGCCGATGATGCTCAACCCGACCAGCACGGACATTGACCATCGCGGGCGCGTGTGGGTGTGCGAGGTGGTGAACTACCGCCGCCACAAGGGCAAGCGCCCCGAGGGCGACCGCATCCTCATCCTCGAGGACGCCAACGGCGACGGGAAGGCCGACAAGGTGAAGGTCTTCGCGCAGGGCACGCAGTTCGATTCCGCGCACGGCGTCTGCGTGCTTGGCACGCCGGACGGCAAGGGCACGCGCGCCATCGTGAGCTGCGGTGACAAGGTCTTCGTCCTCACCGACACCGACGGCGATGACAGGGCGGACAAGGAGGAAGTCCTGTTCAGCGGCATCTCCGGCGCGCAGCACGACCACGGCATCCACGCGTTCACGTTCGGGCCGGACGGGCGTTTCTATTTCAACTTTGGCAACGCCGGGAAGCAGATCAAGGACGCGAAGGGCGAGGTGATCGTGGACCTCGCGGGCAACCGCGTGGAGGACAAGCGCAAGCCGTATCTCGAAGGCATGGTCTTCCGCTGCAACCTCGACGGCTCGCGCTTTGAGACGCTGGGCTGGAACTTCCGCAACAACTGGATGGTCGCCGTGGACAGCTTCGGCACGCTCTGGCAGTCGGACAACGACGACGACGGCAACCGTGGCGTGCGCATCAACTACGTGATGGAGTTCGGCAACTACGGCTACCGCGACGAGTTGAGCGGCGCGGGCTGGAACGAGGCGTGGAAGAAGGCGAGCACCAGCGCGAAGCTGCCCGACGACCAGAAGTTCCGCTACCACTGGCACCTCGACGACCCCGGCGTCGTGCCCAACCTGCTCAACACCGGCGGCGGCTCGCCCACGGGCCTCACGGTGTATGAGGGCAGCCTGCTCCCCGCCGAGTTTCGCGGGCAGGTCATCCACTGCGACGCCGGCCCGAACGTCACGCGCGCGTATCCGGTCGAGCGCGACGGCGCGGGCTACCGGGCGCGCATCGTGAACGTGCTCGAAGGCGCGCGCGACCGCTGGTTCCGCCCGGCCGACGTGAAGGTCGCACCCGACGGCTCGCTCATCGTCGCGGACTGGTATGACCCCGGCGTCGGCGGGCACAACATGCAGGACTTGGACCGGGGCCGCCTCTTCCGCGTCACACCCAAGGGCCACACGGGCTACAAGGTGCCCAAGTTCGACTTCAGCACGCCGGCGGGCTGCATCGAGGCGTTCAAAAGCCCGAACTTCGCCACGCGTTACGTCGCCTGGCAGGCAATGAAGCAGATGCCGGCCAAGGCCGAGCCTGCGTTGGTCAGGCTCGCCAGCGACGCCGATCCACGCCTCCGCGCCCGTGCCCGCTGGCTGATCGCCGCCCTTCACAACGGCAACGCGCCCTCCGCCGCTGCCGGGGCGCTCTCAGACGAGTCCGATGATGTCCGCGCCGTCGGCCTCCGCATCGCCCGCATGTATCAGCTCGATGTGATTCCCTTCGTCGAGAAGCTGGTGAAGGACGCCTCGCCGCTCGTCCGGCGCGAGTGCGCCATTGCCCTGCGGCACAACTCCTCGCCCAAAGCGCCCGCACTCTGGGCGCAGCTCGCGCAGCAGCACGATGGCAAGGATCGTTGGTATGTTGAGGCGCTGGGCATCGCCGCCGACCGGCAGGAGGAAAAGTTCTTCGCCGCGTGGCTTGGCGCGGTCGGTGACCGGTGGAAGACTCCCGGTGCCCGTGAAGTCATCTGGCGTTCACGCACCCCGAAGGCCGCCGAACTGCTCGGCAAGCTCGCCCTCGACAAGTCCACCACCACCACCGACCGCGACCGTTGCCTCCGCGCGCTGGACTTCATCCCCAAGTGCAAGGAAAAGGACGACGCGCTCGCCGCCATCGCGCTCGGCGCGCTGTAACGCGCTGTGATGGGGACACTCTTGTCCCCGGTGCGGCAGGCTCCTTCAAAGTTTGGTGCAGCCCGAACTCCGAAATCGAGCTGCCCAGCGCCGTAGATACGGTCTTGGGAAGGGAAGAAGAAAAGGCGCTATTAAGGAGAAGGCTTCAGTCCGGAAGTCGTGGGGTTGGGGCGACCGGTTGGGTTCCACGGTTGGCCAGAGCGCAGCACCCCCACGCAGAGACAGAGGAGTTTGCGCATGAGTGCCCCGACCAGGATTTTGCCGGTCTTGCCCCGGGCGGCGAGGCGCTGCGCTTGGGCGCGCAGCACGGGGTTGTATTGCAACCCGGCCAGGGCCGGCACGTAGAGGAGGCGGCGCAGGCGGGCGTTGCCGATTTTGCTCAGGCTAGTGCGGCCGCGCACGCGGCTGCCACTTTCGCGGTGGCGGGGGTTGAGGCCGGCGTAGGCGGTGGCGGCGCGGGCGTCCCGCAGGTCGGCGGGCAGTTCGGCCAGCAGGCCGGCGCAGAGCACGGGGCCCACGGCGGGGATGGTGCGCAGGCGCTGGGCCTGGCGGTGGAGTTCGGGGTCGGCCTGCAAGGTGGCGGCCAGTTGCGCGTCCAGCTTGGCGATTTGTGTTTGGAGACTGCGGATGACCTGGCGCACGACGGGGCGCACCACTGCTTCGGCGGGTGGCCAGGCGGTTGGGCGCGATGGGGCCGTCGTGGCGGCTGTCCGTGGTCTGCGGATGGAAGCGGCGGCGGGGGCGGGCGCACAGGCCTTGCGTGCGCAGGAGCCGGCCCACGCGGCCCTCGCCGCAGGCGTGACCAC
>WRPG01000114.1 GCA_009773355.1 Limisphaerales bacterium | reverse complement strand
GGCCGCCCGCCGCCACGTCCAGTGGGCGCGCACATGAGCGCTGGCGGCCCGGCCTTTTGCCCGCGCCTCAGCGGGTTCGCGCGCAATCGCCCGGAGCTGTTCGCGAAGGGCGTGGGCGTCAGGCTCCAGCAGCCAGCCGCGCGAGACGAGTTCCAGTTCGCCGACCTGGTTGCCGATGGGCCGGCGCGTGGCCGGCAGCCGGAAGGCAAACTCATCCGTCGCGAAATCATCCGTCGCGCCGCCGCCGGTCACGACCACCGGCAATCCGCACGCCATCGCCTCCAGCACGGGCAGGCCGAACCCCTCGCCCCGATACGGATGCACCAGGCAATCGCACGCGGTGTAAAGCCCGGGCAGCGTCTCGGGTGAAAGTTCATCAGTGAGATGGATGATTTCGGGCGCGTTCGGCTGCGCCTGCGCGGCCTTGATTTGAGCGCTGAAGGTCTGGCCCTGATACACGCCGTTGCCGCCAAAGTCCTTGATGACCAGGCAAACGTCATCGGCCGCCGTGAACGCTTCGAGGTAGGCGCGCAGCAGCACGTCCGGCCCCTTGCGCGTGATGGTCCCGCCCACGAACAGGAACTTGAACCGCCTGCGGGTGGCGAGCGGCAGCGGCCTGGCTTCGGGGCGGAAGCGCCCGGGGTCAATGCCCAGCGGCACGACCCTGACCTTGGCGGGGTCGAGGCCCGCGGCGAGATACACGCGGCGGACGTAGTTCGAGTAGCACCAGATTTCGTCCGCCCGCGCCGCGTGCTTCGCCCACTCGACGGGCAGCGCGCCGAACTCCCACGGCTGGATCTGGACCCACTTGCCCGCGCGGGGCGCGTCCCAGACCGGCGGCCAGGCGTGGCGCACGGTGACTTGCGTGCCGGCCGGCGCGGCGGCCTTCAACGAGTGCGCGACCTCATGCAATCCAGCCGGCGCGTTCAAGGCGCTCTGGCCGAGGCGCGTGACGCGCATTCCGGGAAGCTTTTCCAGCGCGCCGGTCAGTTCACGGTTCACATGCGACAAGCTGCCGTAGTCGAGGAACGAACCATCCCAGGCAACCGAAACCCCGTGCGGACGACATCCAACCGCCGTGGGTCGCGCTTCGTTCATATCGGTGGCTGTTTCAAACTGCCGGCACAGGACCGCCGGACACGCCGGCGTGGTGAACTTCCGCTCAATGGCCTCCAAACGCCGGATCACCTTCTCCGCCACCGCCGCGCGGGAGAAATGCGTTGTGACGTGTTCGCGGGCCAGCGCGCCCTTGGCCTGCGCTTCCGCCGGGTTCTCGCGCACGCGGCGCATCAGCTCGCGGAGATGCTTCTCCGAAGGATTCGCCCAGCGGTGCCCAAGGTAGTGCTTGAGATACGGCTCGACGCCCTTCACCTCGGCCAGCTCGTAGTCGAGGAGATAGCTGTTCTCCGCGTTCATGAACTCCAGGTTCGCGCTCCAGCCGGTCGCGATGACCGGGCGGCCCATGGCCATCGCCTCGTGCATCGGACGGCCCCAGCCCTCGCCCCGGCTGGGCACCACCACGCAATCCGCCGCGAGGTAGAGGCGCGGCAAATCGCGTGTCGGAATCTGCTCGGTCAGCAGCTCGATGCGCGGCAGCGGCTTCCTGCCGAGGCCCAGCTTCGCCGCGAACTCGCGGATGAGCGGCTCCAGCGTGTCGCGCGGGTCGGCATCGGGATGGCCGAAGAGATAGGTGCGGAGGTGCAGGCAAACGTCGTCCTCCGCCGAGAACTCGCGCAGATACGCGGCCAGCAGGACATCCCACGCCTTGCGCCCGGACCACTCGAAGACGGAGACGAAGTTGAACCGCGCCGGGTTCGGCAGCGCCAGCGGCGTGTGCTTGGCGGGGGCAAAGAGGCCTTCATCCACCGCGCCGGGAATGACCACCAGCTTGTCGCGCTCGACACCGCTGTTCGCGAAGGTCTCCACGTTGAACTGGCTCGGCACCCACACCTCATCCATCGCGTTGCAGCAGCCGGCCCAGTCCGTCGGGATGCGGTCGGTCTCGAACATCGTTCGCCCGACGTGATAGAGCGCGTCAGCCACGCGTTTGAAACCGTGGCCGGGATTGTGCGTGACGAAGATTCCGCCGCGCATGAGAAAGACCTTGTCATGCAGCGCCATCAAGCGGTCGTGGTCGCTCGTCGGCAGCTCGGCGACGAACTTTTCGGACGTGATTTGATTGTCGTGGAGGATGCTGAGGTTGAGCTGGTGGGAGAGCGGGAGGACGAAATTGATGGCCTCGCTCGCGTAGCCCGTGGGGTTGAAGAAGGGCGCGGCCCACCGCACCGGCAGGGAGACGCGCGCGCGCGACTTGCGCATGGGCGCGTTGGTGAGCGGGCGTTGCGGGACCGGACGGCGAATCCGGCCGTTCGCGTTCACCACGCCCATCGCCCGCCACTTGTTGACGAGGTAACGCTGGTTCGCCGGGGAGCCACCGACTTTCAGCCCTGGCTTCGCCGCGCCGGACTTGTGCTCGTGATGCAGCACCGGCGCGCCGGGCACGATGAACACTTCCCACCCTTCCGCCAGCGCCCGGACGCTGTAGTCGTCATCCTCGTGCCAGAAGAGGCCGAGCCGTTCGTCGTAGTCGCCCACCGCCCTGGCCGTCGCGCTGCGCACCCAGCAGACGAAACCGCCGCACGCCACATCCACCGGGGCCGGCACGCCGACCGGGACGGCCCCCAGTTCGCGAACGTCGCCGCGGACGACAAACTGGTGCCCGACCGCCGTGCCGATCCCGACGTGCGGATGCGCGGCGAAGAAGTTCGAGAAGTGCTCCACCCAGCCGGGCATCACCTCGATGTCGTTGTCCATGAAGATGACGAAGCCGTCTTCGCGCAGATGCGGCTGGATGAGCTGGAGCAGGCGGTTGCGCCCGCCGGGCACGCCGAGGTTCGCCGGGCTGAACTCGACGAAGAGATTCTCATCCGTCTGCGCCGCAAGCCACTCGCGCGTGCCGTCCGTTGAGCCGTTGTCCACGATGAAGATGTTGTAAGGCTCGGTGGTGTGCGCGCGCAGGCTGGCGAGGCAGAGCTTGGTGTAAGCCAGCGCGTTGAAGGTCATCAGCGCAATGTTGAGGCGCGCGGGCTTCACGGCACCGCCGAAGTCGGGCACCGGGCAGGCGGCCCGAATCAGCGCGGTGGATTCGCCGGCCAGTTCGCGGAGCGCGTCGCAATCGGGGTGCGCCTTGAACAGCCGGTGCAGCATCGCGTGCGCGGCGGGGAGGTCGCCGGCCTGGTAGGCGGCGGAAACGGCGTCCATCTCGGGCTGCAGCTCCGCCGGCAGTGGAGCGCCGACGCCCCCGTCCGCGGCCGGCTTCGCCTCGGGAGAAGCGGCTGCGGCAGCGGGCGGCTGAACTCCATTCGCGTCGGCCGGCAACTGGGCGAGCGCGGCCAGGTTTTCCCGCGCCAGCGCGTTGCCCGGATCGAGTTCGAGGATGCGTTCGAGCGTGGCGCGGGCGGCGGCGGGTTCGTTCGCGTGGAAGAGGCACTTGGCCAGCGTCGCGAGCGCGTTGAGATGGGCTTCATCCAGCGCCAGCAGGCGCAGGCAGACGCGCGCGGCCTCGGTGAAGCTCCGGCGTTGCAGGAGCGCCTGCGCCAGCAAGGCCAGCGCTTCCACGCCATCGGGGTTCTCCGTCAGCGCCTGACGCGCGAGCCGCTCAATCTGAGCGTAGTCCGGCTGGCCCGGCGCGGCGGTGGCGAGGGCGGCGCGGAAGAAGGCACGGTGGGCCTCGGCGGCGGCGGTCCAACTGAACTTCTCCACCACGGAGGCGCGGGCGGCGGTGCCGAGCCTTGCGCGCAGCTCCGGCAGGTCG
>WRPG01000113.1:3835-7724 GCA_009773355.1 Limisphaerales bacterium | reverse complement strand
GCCGCGCTGCTCTCGCGCGGCGGCGTGGTGCTGCCGGAGCACCTCCCCGGGCGGGTGCGGGCCAGCGAGGCCGGCCCGCCGCCCGCGGCGTCCGGCGACCCGCAGCGGCTCGAGGAAATCGAGCGCGACGCGATTCTGGCGACCTTGAAGCGGCTCGACTACAACCGCACCGAGACGGCCAAGGCCCTCGCCATCAGCCGTCGCGCGCTGACCTACAAGATTCAGCGCCTGCGCGAGCTGGGCTTCCCGGTGGACCCGCCGGCGTGAGGTTTTGGCGGGCGAAACTCCGCGTTTCCCCGCAATTGACGCCTCGCAGTGGCACTGCCATGTTCGACCGCGATGAAGTTCGACATTTCGCGCCTGCTGGACTCTTGGGAATACAAGCCCGGGCAGGTGCTGGTCCGAAAGCTCAAGGGCAAGGACGGAACCCAAAAGATCCAGCTCCGGCTCGACCTCGGCGTGCTCCAGATGAACGCCGAGGGCCGCCCTGACGGCAAACGGCCGCTCGGTCACGAGTCGTTCTTCCACCATCTCGTCAGCCAGTTGGAGAAGCACCGCGCCGACCATGACGGCAGCGACGAGGAGTTCGTCCTGAGCGGCGAGGACTGCGCGCGGCTCCAGCAGGAGGCCATCCAGTATCACCATCGCTACATCTGCCTCTACCAGCTCGGCGACTACGCGGCGGTGGTGCGCGACGCGGACCGGAACCTGGAAGTGTTCGACTTCGTGGACGAGTTCGCCGAGACCGACGAGCTGTCCTGGGCGCTGCAACAGTTCCGCCCCCAGCTCCTGCTGATGCTCACGCGCGCCAAGGGCATGATCATGCTCGAGAAGAAGGAGTTCGCCGCCACCGCCCGCGAGGTGGAGAACGGCATCGCGACCCTCCGCGAGTTTTACAATGCCTTCGAGCGGCCCGACCTGGCCGAGCATTCCGGGGAGATCGCCTCGCTGGAGCAATGGCTGGAGAACCTCCGCACCAACCACGAGAAGCGTTCGGAGAAGCCCGAGGGCGAGCCGCTGCCGCTGACCGAGCGGCAGAAGCTGGAGCGCGCGTTGCAGGACGCCGTCTCGCGCGAGGACTACGAGCAGGCCGCGCGCGTGCGCGACGCGCTGAAGAATTTGAAGGCACCGTAAGTAGCGCTGGAGTTCACCGGCGCGGATCATTCGTCATGAAAACGCCGCTGTCTTTGTTCAGGCACTCCCTCCCCGTTCTCCTTGGGCTTTTGCTCGCCGGCTGCCTGACGGTCCCCGAGACCGGCCGCCGGCAAGTCATGCTCATTTCCACCCAGCAGGAGATGCAGCTTGGCCTGAGCGCGTTCCAGCAGTTGAAGAAGGACACGCCCGTCAGCCGCGACCCCGCCATCAACGCCATGGTGCAGCGCGTGGGCCGGCGCATCGCGGCGGTGGCGAGCCTGCCGGGCGCGCAGTGGGAGTTCGTCGTGTTCGAGAGCAAGGAGGCCAACGCCTTCTGCCTCCCCGGCGGCAAGGTGGGCATCTACACCGGCATCCTGCCCATCACGAAGGACGAGGCCGGCCTGGCCACCGTCATCGGCCACGAGGTCGCGCACGCGGTCGCGCGGCACGGCGCGGAGCGGGTGAGCGAGGGGATGCTGTTGCAGACCGGCGGCAGCCTGCTCGGGGTGAGCCTCTCCAGCGCCGACCCGCGCACGCAGGTGCTGGTGATGACGGCCTATGGGCTGGGCGCGAAGTTCGGCCGCGAGCTGCCGCACAGCCGGGGCCAGGAATCCGAGGCGGACCACATCGGGCTGATTTACATGGCGCGCGCCGGCTACGAGCCGGAGGCGGCGGTCGGCTTCTGGCAGCGCTTCGGGGATTACAATCGGGAGCACGGCGGCGGCGGCACGCCGGCCTTTCTCCGCACGCATCCGCTCGACACCGTGCGCATCCAGCAGATCCAGCAGTGGCTGCCCGAGGCCAAGGCGAATTACCGGCCGCAGTAGCCGCCGGCTTCAGTCCGCGCGTGGTTGCGTTCCCCTCCGCCTTGGGCAAACTGCGCCGCCGTGCGCGCCTGCATCATCTTCAATCCCACCGCCCGGGGCGACAAGGCACGCCACTTCCGCCGGCACATTGACGATCTCGGCCCGGGCATCGCACTCAAGCCCACGCAGGCTCCCGGCGATGGCCGCCGCCTCGCCGCCGAGGCGGTGCGCGATGGCTTCGACACCCTCGTGGCCGCCGGTGGCGACGGCACGGTTAACGAAGTCCTCAACGGTCTCGCCGACGCGCCGGATGGTTTCGCGCGCGCGCGGCTCGCCGTGCTGCCGCTGGGGACGGTCAACGTCTTCGCGCGCGAGCTGGGCCTGCCGCTGGAGCTGCGCGCGGCGTGGCAGACGATTCTCAAGGGCGGCGAGCGGCGGATTGACGCGCCGTTTCTGGAGTGCCTCACGCCGGAAGGCCCGCAACGCCGCCACTTCGCGCAACTGGCGGGCGCGGGGCTGGACGCGCGGGCCATCAGCCTCGTGGACTGGGACATGAAAAAGCGCATCGGTCCGCTGGCCTACGCGGTGGCCGGGGCGAAGGCGATGTCCGGCCCGCACCCGCAAATCACCGTCGCGGCGGAGGGCGAATCCGTGACGGGCGAGCTGGTGCTGGTGGGCAACGGGCGCTTCTACGGCGGGAGCCTGCCGGTCTTTCCCGAGGCACGGCTGGACGATGGCCTCCTCGACATCTGCGTCTTTCCGCGCGTGACGTGGGGGTTGATGGCCCGTTACGCGCTGGGCTACGTCACGGACGGGCCGCGCGCGCCGCGCGAGATGCGGATGCTGCGGGTGGCGCGGGCGAGATTGTCCGCGCCCGCGGCCGTTCCATGCGAGGTGGAAGGGGACTTGTGCGGGATGCTGCCGGTCGAACTGGGCCTGCTGCCCGGCGTGCTGCGCGTGGTGGCCTGACTCGGCCGGCGCGGTTCAGCCCGGCTTCACCGCCGCGACGACGATGGTGCGGCCCAGCAGCATGTCCGGGTGGTTCATCGCCCGCACGAGCGGCGCGTTCTGCGCGTCAATGGTGCGATACTTGGCGACCTCGCGCCGATACGCCAGCGCGCCGAAGAGGCGGATGAACGGATAGAGCAGCACGAGCTTCGCGATGGCGGAGCGCTGCGGCTTGTCCACCGTCCACGCCACGCGCTCGAAGCCCGCGTCCATGAGCGCGTGCGCGATGTAAAAGTAGGAAACCGGGTTGATATGGCCGCCGGTCGAGAAGAGATCGCCGTGCTTCACCGGCAGCGGGCCGAAGAGGTTCCAGTAGCCGAACCAGAGGAAGCGCAGGCGCGAGTTGAGGTTGAGAATGTTCGGCGTCGTCAGGACGCACATTCCGCCCGGCTCCAGCACGCGGAAGAACTCGCGCAGCGTCTCGCGGAAATGCTCCAGGTGCTCGATGACCTCGGTCGCGGTGACGAGGTCGAAGGCATTCGCCGCGTAGGGCAGCGGCTGGGTGTTCAGGTTGGCGATCTCCACGCGCTGGCCGGGCAGCTTCATCAACTGGTCGGTGTAGTCGCACGCGGCCGACTCCACCTGGAAGCGCTCGCGCATGAGCCGGATCAGCTCGCCCGTGCCCGCGCCGACATCGAGGTGCTGGCGGAAGGGCTTCGCCGCCGCGCGCGGTTCCGCGAGGCGAAGGACGGCGGCGTAAATGTTCGGGGTGCTCATGTCAGGCGCGCGGATAGTTCACGCTTCGGAGCGTGCTGAAAAGCAAAAGGCAGGCGCGGGGCCTGCCTTTGCGGGAGAGTTGGAAGCTGGACTCAGGCCTTCGCGGCCTTGCCCTTGCGCTCCGGCTTGGCCTCGGCGGCGGGCGCGGCGGCCTCGATCGTGCGGCCCTTGCCGCGCTTCTCGGTCACGGGCGCGGCGGGCGCGGCGGGCACCTCGGGCGCGGG
>WRPG01000113.1:0-3790 GCA_009773355.1 Limisphaerales bacterium | reverse complement strand
CGCATCTCGACCTCGTGGTCGCCGACGCCCTTGATGGCCTTCTCGATGTGAATCTTGCGCTTGTCGAGCGCGACATCGAACTGCTTCTTCAGCTCGTCGGCGATGGTGCCGTTGGTGACGCTGCCGAACATCTTGCCGTCGTCGCCGGTCTTCACGGCGATGATGAGCGTCATCTTGCCGAGGCTCTTGGCCAGCTCGGTCATCGCGTTCAGCTCGTGCGCCTCGCGCTCGGCGCGGCGCTTCTGCAAGGACTCCAGACGCTTCTTGTTGCCCTGCGTGAGCGGAATCGCCAGACCCTGCGGGAGCAGGAAATTGCGGGCGTAGCCGGGATTGACCTTCACCGAGTCGGACTCCGCGCCGAGGCCGATGATGGGGTGGGTGAGGATGACTTCAACTTTGGCCATAAAAATCAGGGTTCAGTAAGCAGTGTTCAGTAATCAGAAGGGGACATCGTCGCCTTGGGGCGGCTCGTCGGAGCCGGGGTCAGAGGGCGGGGCGCTGGCGGCTGGACGGGCAGGGCGTGCAGCAGGGGCGGACGGAGCGGGTGCTCCGCCACCACCGGCGGCGTCGCGATTGCCGCTGTCGAGGAACGAAAAGGCTTCAAGGACGACGCCGAGGCGGCTGCGCTTCTGGCCGGTTTGCTTGTCGTCCCACTGGTCGAGCTTGAGGCGGCCCTCGACGAGGACGGGGCGGCCCTTGCGGAGATACTGGCCGATGACCTCGGCCTGCTTCCCGAAGGCGTCCACGTCCACGAAGGTGACCTCCTCGCGCTTCTGGCCGTCGTCGCCGGTCCAGTTGCGATTGATGGCGAGGCCGAACTTCGCAATGGCCGTTCCCTTCGGGGTGTAGCGCAACTCGGGGTCGCGCGTCAGGTTCCCGGCGAGGATGACTTTGTTGAAGTTGGCCATGGGCGGCGGCGGTGGAGGTTATTCCTTCGCGGCGACGGGCGTGGGCGCGTTCGTGAACGAGACGCGGAACACGTCGGCGCTCAACGCGAATTTCGCGCGCAGCGGCGCGATGGTGGCGGGCGCGGCCTCGAAGATGACGTTCACGTAGTAGCCGGAGGAGTGCTTCTTGTCGGCGACGCGCGCGAACGGGCGCTTGTCCATCTTCTGGACGGTCTCGACTTTGCCGCCGGCGGCGTTGATGTCGGAGCGCACCTTCTCGATGAGGTCGGTCACGCCTTCTTCTTTGCCCGCAGTGTTCAAGATGAACAGGCCTTCGTAACGATTCACGGTTTGTCTTTCTGCTGGGGCTGGCTTTTTACCGGCCCGTTAAACTGACTCATTGCCTTCTGGATGCCGGCTCCGAGCCAGCACCCGATTTGTTCGCCCGCTTTCGCGAGCACCTGCGCGAACAAGTCTTGCTCGTCCGCGCCAAATTTGCCGAGCACATGCCCGGTGATTTCCCGCACCGCCGGGTCACGCCGGCCGATGCCGATCCGCAACCGCGGATACTCGCGGGTGGCGAGGTGCTGCTCCACGGACTCCAGTCCGTGATGCCCGCCGCTGCTGCCACTGGGCCGCAGCCGGAGTTCGCCCAAGGGCAAATCCGCATCGTCCACCGCCACCAGCACCTGCGCCGGGGGCACGCGGTAAAAACCGCTGACCGCACCGACCGCTTCCCCGCTCAAATTCATGAACGTTTGCGGTTGCACCAGCAACACGCGCCGTCCGTCGCGCTCGGCCTTCGCCACGCGCGACTGGAACTTGCGTTCCAGTTCCCAGCTCGCCCGCCACTGCTGCGCCAGTCGCTCGACCAGCAGGAACCCGGCGTTGTGGCGCGTCTGGGCGTAATCCGCGCCCGGATTGCCCAACCCCACGATGAGATACAAATTCTCCACGCGCGGGGACGGGCGGCGCGCCCGGGCTTACTTCTTCTTCTCGGCGGGCTTCTTCTCGTCCGCCTTCTTGTCGCCTTCCTTCGCCGGAGCGGCGGCACCTTCCTTGCCCTCTTCCTTCTTCTCTTTGATCATTTCGGGCTGGGCAGCAACGTCGGTGGCCGCAGCGGCGGCGGCGGTTTCCTGCGCTTCCGTGACCGGCGCGGCGACGGCGAGGACGGTGAGTTCCTTGTGGCCGAGAATCTCACAGCCAGCCGGGGGAACGATGTCGCCAAGGTGGATGGCCTTGCCGATTTCCAAGTTGGTCACATCCACGGTGATGACCTCGGGCAAATCCTTTGGCAGCGCGCGGACCTTGAGGCGGAACATGACGTGCTCGAGCACGCCGCCGCCGGTCTTGACGCCCACGGCCTCGCCGGTGGACTCGACCGGCACGTTGATGGTGACCTTCTCGGTCGGCGCCACCTCGTGGAAGTCCACATGGAGGATGTGGCCGGAAACGGGGTGGTGCTGAATCTCCTGCACGAGCGCGAGGCGCTGCGGGCGCTGGTCGCCCTTCACGGCGAGGTCCACAAGGATGTTCTCGCTGGCGTGGTGGGCGATGGCGTCGCCGAACTCGCGCGAGTTCAATTCGAGGTTCTGCGGCGGCGCGAGGCGGCCGTAGATGACCGCAGGGATGACGCCGGTGGCACGGAGGGCTTTAACAGCGGAGCGCCGGGCCGCAGAGCGCGGCTGCGCATTCATGGCAACAGATTTCATGTCAGATTCTACTTCGGAACGGCGGGCTGATTCATTCAGCTCGTCCGTCCGCCCTTAAATTCAAAGAGCGAGGTCACCGACGAATTACTGTGAATTCGTTTGATGGCTTCGCCCAGCAACGCCGCCACGGACAGTGTCTTTATCGGCACCCTGTCCAGGGCAGGGCGGAGGACCGTATCAGTCGTGATGAGTTCGTCAATCCTTGAATTTCGCAGGCGGTCAATGCCCATGGGATTGAGGATGGCGTGCGAGACGCAGGCGTAAATTTTCTTCGCCCCCTTGCGCTTCAGGAGCTTCGCGGCGGAGGTCAGCGTGCCCGCCGTCTCGGTCAAATCGTCCACGAGCAGGATGTTCCGGCCCCGGATTTCGCCGATGACGGCCATGGATTCGACCTCCGTCGCGCTCTTGCGCCGCTTGGCCACGATGGCGAGGCCGCAGCCGAGCACCTCCGAGTAGGCGTGCGCCATCTTCAACCCGCCCACGTCCGGGCTGACCACGACGAGGTCAGTGAGGTTGAGCGACCGGAGGTAATCATACATGACCGGCGCCGCGTAGAGATGGTCCACCGGAATGTCGAAGAAGCCCTGAATCTGCTGCGCGTGCAGGTCCATCGTGAGCAGGCGGTTCGCGCCGGCGGCCACGATGAGGTTCGCGACGAGCTTGGCCGTGATCGGCACGCGGGGCTGGTCCTTGCGGTCCTGACGCGCATAACCGTAGAAGGGCATGACGGCCGTGATGCGCTTGGCGCTGGCCCGGCGCAGCGCGTCAATCATGATGAACATCTCCATCAGATTGTGGTTCGTCGGCGGGCTGGTGGACTGGACCACGAACACGTCCTCGCCGCGCACGTTCTCGTCAATCTTCACGAATGTCTCGCCGTCGGGGAAGGCGTCCACCGTGCACGCGCCCAGCGGCATGTTGATGGAGTCGCAAATCGCCTGCGCGAGAGGCCGGTTGGAGGTGCCGGTGAAGATTTTCACAAGTGCGCGGTGCCGGTTTGGATTTGGTGGAACAAAAAACCGCCTCGGCGGCGGCAAAATTGTGCGCGGACTGTAACAACGAGGTCACGAGTGGCAAGCCCGAAGCCGCCCGTTGTCGTGAGGATTTCAAAGGCGGACAAAAGTGTGCGAGCAAAGGCGGACAGATTTACTGGGCGCGGATTTGGAGGAGGAGCGCGGGGCGTTCGCCGGC
>WRPG01000047.1 GCA_009773355.1 Limisphaerales bacterium | reverse complement strand
CCGCACGCGCACTGGGGCGAACTGCCCGCCGGCTGGAGCGAGGCCCCGGCCGTCGGTTCGCGCGCCGCGACCTTCGCCATTGCGGGCAAGGACGGCCAGCGCGCCGAGGCCGCCGTCATCGCCTTCCCCGGCATGGGCGGGACCGATTTGCAGTTCGTAAATCTCTGGCGCGAGCAGCTCGGCCTCGCTCCGCTCACCGACAGCGAGCTGCCCAAGCTCCTCCAGCCGGTCCCCATCGCGGGCGCGGAAGGCAAGCTCTTCGACCTCACCGGTGCCACGAAGCCCGGCAGCGACCCTGCCGCCGAGCGCATCATCGTCGCGTTGCAGAAGCAGGACGGCGTCTCGTGGTTCATCAAGCTCACCGGCCCCAGCGCGCTGGTGGAGCAGCAGAAGCCCGCGTTCATCGGTTTCCTCAAGTCGCTCAAGTTCCACGCCGGCTCCGATGAAGGCGCGCCTTCCACGCCCGCTCCGGTCGCTGCCAGCCCAGCCCCCAGCCAGGGCGCGGGCGCGCCCGCATGGACCGCACCGGCGCACTGGAAGCAACAGGCTCCCGGCGCGATGCAGGCGGCGAAATACAAGGTCGGCGAAGGCAAGGCCGGCGCGGAAATCACCGCCGTCTTCCTCGGCGGCATGGGCGGCGCGCTCAACGCCAACCTCAATCGCTGGCGCAACCAACTCAGCCTCCCCGCCGCCACCGACAGCGAGGTCGAGAAGCAGGCTCCGCTCTTCCCCGCGCTCGGCGCTGGCGCACGCATCGTCGAACTCAGCGGCAGCACCGGCGAGGGCGACGCCGCTGACATGATTGTTCTGCTCGTCCCCTCCGGCCGCGGCACCTGGTTCTACAAGCTGATGGGTGAGAAGTCCGTCGTCGCCAAGGAAAAGGACGCGCTCGTCGCGTTCGTCAAATCGGCGAAGAACTAGCCAAGCTCCAAATCCCAAATCCCAAGTTCCAAAGAATGACCAAGCTCCAAGCTCCAAATCGCGCCCTGCTGCACCAGCCTCTTTGGAGCTTGGGATTTGGAGCTTCTTTGGAGCTTGGAGCTTGGAGCTTGGAGCTTCCCCCCCGACTTTCATGTTCGACCGCCTGATCAAATTCCTCTCCTCCCTGAAGCTCACCGTCGTGCTGCTCGCGCTCGGCTTGGTGCTCGTCTTCGTCGGCACGCTGGCGCAGGTCCACGAGGGCCTCTACAACGCGCAGACCCGCTTCTTCAAAAGCTGGTTCGTTGTCGGCGCGACGCTCTTCGGCACGAAGATGCCGTGGCTCATCCTGCCCGGCGGCTACACCATCGGCAGCGCGCTGTTCGTCAGCCTGGTCACGGCGCACTTCACGCGCTTCCACTGGACCTGGCGGCGCTCCGGCATTTTCATGACGCACCTCGGCGTCATCCTGCTGCTCCTCGGCCAGCTCGGCACCGACATGCTTTCCACGGAGAGCGCGATGCGGCTGGAGGCGGGCCAGACCAAGAATTATTCCGAGGACTTTCACGCCTGCGAGCTGGCCCTCATCAACCAGTCGCTGCCCGATGACGAGGAGGTCGTTTCCATCCCCGAGCGCTTCGTCAGAGCGAAGGGGGAAATCAAACACCCGCAACTGCCCTTCACCGTGAAGGTGCGGGAGTATTGGCCGAACTCGATGGTCGAAAGCGCGACGGAAGGCGTCAAGCCGCCTGTCGCGGTGGTGCCGCACGTCACCGCCGGCTACGGGAAAAAGGTGTGGGTCTTTCCGCTGCCCGTGACGCAGGACATGGAATCGCGGAACATCCCCAGCGCCACGGTGGAGGTGTTCGCCGGGACGGAATCCAAGGGCATCTGGCTGGTGACCGCCCAAAGCTCGGCCAGCCAGTCGTTCGAGGTGGATGGCAAGCCGTGGGGGCTGGCGCTGCGCTTCAAGCGCTACTACAAGCCTTACAGCCTCACTCTGCTGGACTTCACCCATGACCGCTATCCCGGCACCGATTTGCCCAAGGACTTCCGCAGCCGCATCCGCATTGACCATCCCGCCAAGAACGAGCGCCGCGAGACCGAGATTTACATGAACAACCCGCTGCGCTACGCGGGCCTGACCTTCTACCAGCTTCAGATGGTGGACGAGCAAACCGCCCGCGAGGCGATGGCACGCAACCCCGGCGAGAAGGTCACGCCTTCCTCCACCTTCCAGGTCGTCAAGAACCCGAGCTGGCTCACGCCCTACTTGGCGTGCGTGATGGTCGGCGCAGGGCTGGCCGTCCAATTCCTGATTCACCTGGTCGAGTTCGCCCGGAAGCGCAAGACCCCGGTGCCCGCCGCCGCGAACAACGTGAAGGCGAAGAACAATCAGCCGCGAAAGGGCGCAGAGATCGCAAAGAAGTGAAGTGATGAAGACGAACGTCCAACGTCCAACACGCGTGAGGAACACAGCGCACATGGTAGGGCGCGGTGTCCTCACCGCGCCGGTTGGGCGTGCGGTCGCAGCAGCGGCGCGCTGGGGACAGACGCGCCTTACCGCATCTCGCAATACGTTTCACTTTTGCGCCTTCTTGCGCCTCTTTGCGGCTAACCCTCCCCTCCCATGAAAAAGCACTGGCCCTGGCTCCTCTTCGCCGTCTTCGCCTTCGAGGCCGCCTACTCGCTGAAACCGCGCGCCGACAAGCCCGACGCCTTCCAGGTCCGCGAGTGGGCCAAGCTGCCCGCGCTCGTCAACGGCCGCGTGCAG
Source organism: Limisphaerales bacterium (assembly GCA_009773355.1). GTDB lineage: Bacteria > Verrucomicrobiota > Verrucomicrobiia > Limisphaerales > SXTU01 > SXTU01. Next base: position 40,129 of record WRPG01000047.1, on the reverse strand, counting down.
CCCCTCGACTCCATCGGGCGCAACAGCCTTGTCATCATCCGGGGCAACACCGACGTGCCGCTGGAAGGCAACGGCGCCGACGGCAAGTGGGGCAAATGGGAGGAACTCCAGGCCCCGCTCACCGAGCGCAAGTGGTATCAGTTCAGCAAGCACCCGGCGAAACTCAAGCCCGGCGAGTGGCTGCTCGAAGTCTTCAGCAAGCCCGAGCTGGCGGACACGCGCCCCATCTTCCTCATCCACCACCCCGAGCTGCTGGGCGAGCTGAAGCTCCAGGCCAAGGGCGTCGAGCGTTCCGGCCTGCGCTACTACACCTTCAACGACCTCAAGCCCAACCTCGCGATGATGGAGCGCGAGTCCAAGCAGGTCGGCCAGATCAAGCAGGAGCTGCGCACGCCCTACCAGCGCTCGCTCATGAGCCTGCACAACGGCCTGACCACCTACCTGCGGCTCAAGAACAGCCTCAAGCCGGAGAACAGCCGCGACTTCGCCGCTGACCTGGCTCAATTCGAGAAGCTGCTCCCCGCCGGCCTCCGCGCCATCCGCGCGCAGCAGTCCGGGCAGGAGTATGACAAGGAGCTGTTCGAGAAGTTCCTCGGTTACGCCGAACCTTACGCAATGATGGCGCAGATGGCCTACCCGCTCCTCGTCCCGCCCACGCAGCCCGGCCAGAAGAAGGCCGACTGGGCCAACGTCGGGCAGGCGCTCATGGACGGCATCCGCGCCGGCGAAATCCCCGCGTCCGTCCAGGCCCATGCCGCGCTCGCCACCGCCTACGCGCAGGGCAAGCCCGCCGAGTTCAACCGCGCGCTCGCCGACTACCGCGCCGCGCTCGCCGGGCCGCTCGCCACCGAGCTGAAGAAAGGTCGGCAGGAATCGCTCTTCAACCAGTTCCTTCCGTTCTACCGCAGCATGATGATCTACGTCATCGCCCTCATCCTCGCCGCCGCTTCGTGGTTGAACTGGTCCGAGAACCTCAACCGCGCCGCGTTCCGACTCGTCTCGCTCGCGCTCGTCATCCACACCGTGGGCCTCGTCTTCCGCATGTTCCTCGAAGGCCGCCCGCCCGTGACCAACCTCTACTCCTCCGCCATCTTCGTCGGCTGGGGCGCGGTCGTGCTGGGCGTCGTGCTCGAGCGCATCTACCGCAACGGCATCGGCAGCGTCACCGCGTCGTCCGTCGGCTTCATCACGCTCATCATCGCGCACCACCTCGCGCAGACCTCCTCCACCGGCGACACGATGGAGATGATGCGCGCCGTGCTGGACACGAACTTCTGGCTCGCGACGCACGTGACCAGCATCACCATCGGCTACGCCTCGACCTTCCTCGCCGGCTTCCTGGCGATGATCTACGTCCTGCGCGGCGTGTTCACCCGCACGCTCGACGAGGCCACGGCCAAGAGCCTTTCGCGCATGGTCTATGGCATCGTCTGCTTCGCCACGCTGTTGAGCTTCGTCGGGACCATTCTCGGCGGCATCTGGGCGGACCAGAGCTGGGGCCGCTTCTGGGGCTGGGACCCGAAGGAAAACGGCGCGCTGCTCATCGTCATCTGGAACGCCCTCATCCTGCACGCGCGGTGGGGCAAACTCGTCGGCGAGCGCGGCCTGATGAACCTCGCGCTCTTCGGCAACATCGTGACCGCGTGGAGCTGGTTTGGCACGAACATGCTGGGCGTGGGCCTGCACAGCTACGGCTTCATGGACGCCGCCTTCAAGTGGCTGATGATCTTCAACGCCAGCCAGCTCGTCCTCATCGGCCTCGGCTGCCTGCCGGAGCGGTTTTGGAAGAGCGGGAAAGGGCCGACCGCCGGCGACTCCGGCCCGACCGGAGCCGCACCGAGGAAGCCGCAGGCGGTGTAATCCCATTCTCGGCTCGGAAGTCATCCGCCAAATCGAGGCCGCCTAGCGCGACGTTCCCCACCCCGGTGACGACCACCGCTCCACACCCGACCCCACGGCAACGAGGGCATCACGGATGGATTTCGCGGCACCGCATGGTTCAGCCGCTCCCCGTCGCACCTTTCCGGAGGGCCGCCGCGCCCGGGCCTGCCAAGCCGGCTCGAAAAAAGGCGTGCATTAGCGGCTCTGCCTGCCTAGATTCGCTCTGATGTTCCCAGTTGCGGACACGAAAAGTCCGGTCGCCGTTCAGGCCGCCGTGGCTTCCATACACGGCGAAATGTTCAGCAGGGGGGAACGGGATTTCGTTGCCAGGGTGTTCGGGTGGGCGGTGGACGCCTTCGAGGGCCGTTATCGGGATTACCAGCCGATTGATGCGCTCTACCACGATTTAGAGCACACCCTACAGGGCACCTTGTGCTACGCGCAGATTCTCCGGGGCCGCCAGCGCGCCGGGGTCGCTCCAGCGGTGCCGCAGCGGATGTTTGAGCTCGGCCTGCTCGCGATTCTCCTGCACGACACCGGCTACCTGAAGGTGCGCGGCGACAACGAGGGCACGGGCGCGAAATACACGCTGATCCACGTCAGCCGCAGCGCGAACTTCGCCCAGCAGCTCCTCACCGAGAAGGGTTTCAGCTCCGAGGACGCCGGCATCGTCATGCGCATGATCCGCTGCACCGGCGTGAACGTGAAGATCGACGCCATCCCCTTCCAGGGCGAGGTCGAGCGCACCATCGGCTTCTGCATCGGCACGGCGGACCTGCTGGGCCAGATGGCCGCGGCCGACTACGTGGACAAGCTGCCCATCCTCTTCGCTGAGTTCGCCGAGTCCGCGCGCTACAGCGGCACCAAGACGATGTTCGAGAGCGCCGAGCACCTGCTGAAGATGACGCCGATGTTCTGGGAGAAATACGTGCGGCCCAAGATCGAGAAGGATTTCCAGAGCAACTTCCGCTTCCTGAGCGAGCCGTATCCCGACGGCCCGAACGCCTACCTCGCGGCCATTGAGGCCAACATCGAGCGCTCGAAGCGGCTGGCGATGGAGCCAGCGGTGATCGTCGCCAAGTAGCCTCGCCTCCGTTACGCATTACGCGTTACGTTTTACGCCTTGATGCTCGGCTTTGCCGCTTCTCGTAGGCACCCGTGCCTTTTTCCTTCTCCCGTTCGCTCCCAGCCCGTTGAATCCCCGCCGTGTCGCGCGACTACCAGCTCAACCGCTTCTCCGCTCCCGCCGAGTTGCAGATTGACTACGCGCGCGAACTGAACGCCCAGCAATACGCCGCCGTCACCGCCGAGGACGGCCCAGCGCTCGTCATCGCCGGCGCGGGCGCGGGCAAGACCCGCACGCTCACCTACCGCGTCGCGTGGCTCATCGAGCACGGCACGCCGCCCGACCGCATCCTGCTGCTGACCTTCACGAACAAGGCCGCGAAGGAAATGATGCGCCGCGTCGCCGACCTGCTGGGCAACGATGTCTCGCAGCTCTGGGGCGGCACCTTCCATTCCGTCGGCAATCGCATCCTTCGCCGCCATGCTGAAGTGCTCGGCTGGCGGCCGGACTTCACCATCCTCGACCGCGAGGACGCGAAGGACCTCATTCAAGCCTGCGTGGACGAGGCGGGCATTGACGTGAAGGAGACGCGGTTCCCGAAGCCCGACGTGCTCGGCGACATCTTCTCGATGGCGCTGAACACGGGCCGCAGCATCGCCGAGACGCTTGCGCAGGACTACGACCACTTCGCCCCGCTCGCGAACAAGATTGAGGACATCGCCGCCCGCTACCGCGAGCGCAAGCAGGCCACCAACGGCATGGACTTCGACGACCTGCTCACGCAATGGCTGCGCGTGCTCAAGGAGTTTCCCGACCTGCGCGACTTCTACCAGCGGCGCTTTCAGTTCATCCTCGTGGACGAGTATCAGGACACGAACTCGCTCCAGGGCGAACTCATTGACCGCCTCGCCGCTGTCCACAAGAACGTCATGGTCGTCGGCGACGACGCGCAAAGCATCTACGCGTGGCGCGGGGCGAACTTCAAAAACATCCTGGAGTTTCCGCAGCGCTACTTCGGCTGCCAGACCTTCAAAATTGAGGTCAACTACCGCAGCACGCCGGAGATTCTCGCCTTCGCCAACGCCGCCATCGCGCCGAACATCCACCAGTTCCAGAAGGAACTCGCCGCCGCGCGCCCGTCCGGCATGAAGCCCGTCGTCACCGCGTGCATGGACGCGGGCGAGCAGGCCGCGTTTGTCGCGCAGCGCGCCTTGGAGCTGCGTGATGAGGGCATCCCGCTCGGCGAGATGGCCGTGCTTTACCGCTCGCACTTCCACGCTCTCGAACTCCAGCTCGAACTCACGCGCCGCAACATCCCTTTCAGCATCACCAGCGGCATCCGCTTCTTCGAACAGGCCCATGTGAAGGACGTGGCGGCCTACCTCAAGCTCGTCCACAACCCGCGCGATGAAATCAGCTTCAAGCGGCTGGTGCGGATGATGCCGGGTGTCGGCGGCAAGAGCGCGGACAAGTTGTGGAACGTGTTCCGTGCTGCGTGTTGCGTGTCCGAACTCGATTCCGAACACGCAACACGCAACACGCAACACGCCCCTCCCTCGCTCGCCGTTGCCCTTCAGCAATGCGCCCGCGCCGTGCCCAAGAAGTCAGCGGCGGCCTGGGCACAGTTCACCGCCACCATCGCGCAGCTTTGCACGGCGGAAATCCGTGCGAAGACCGACGCCATGATCCGCCTCGTGCTGGAGGCCGGCTACGAGGATTACCTCAAGGCCACTTACCCCAACTTCCGCAACCGGATCGAGGACTTGGAGCAGCTCGCCAGCTTCGCGCGGCAGTTCCCGACGATGGAGGACTTCCTCACGCAGCTCGCGCTGCTCACCAACGTCGAGGCCGAGGACAACCAGCCGGCCGAGGACGAGCACGAGAAGATTCGCCTCTCGTCCATTCACCAGGCCAAGGGCCTCGAGTTCCGCGTCGTCTTCGTCATCATGCTTTGCGACGGGCTGTTCCCCTCGGCGCGCTCCATTGACAACCCGGAGGGCGAGGAGGAGGAGCGCCGGCTCTTCTACGTCGCCGTCACGCGCGCGAAGGACGAGCTGTATCTCAGCCATCCGCTGATGCGCTTCATGCAGGGCGGCGGCGACATGATGCAGCAACCCTCCCGCTTCCTAGCCGAAATCCCGGTGGAGCTGCGCGAAGAATGGAACCTCCGCCCGCACGTCGCGACGGATTTCAGCGACATGGGCGAGACGAACGAACACAGCGAGGAATCGCCGTTCTGAGCACCGGACGGCGATGCCGTAGCTCGACTTCCAATGTCGAGTCTTGGGCCGGCAACCGCACAACTCGACATTGGAATGTCGAGCCACGGCCACGCCAAAGAAGTTGTTGTCAGGCCGGACGGGATAATTACTCTGCGACCATGAAGCCCAAACCCGACCATCGCCCAGCCGTGCCCATGTCCCGTTTGCTCGCCCTGCTGGCCGCCGTGCCACTGCTGGCCGTTGCCGCCGCCGCGCCGGACTTGCAGTTCAAGCTGCTCTCCTCCGGTGGCACGGCGAAGGTGGGCACCTACTTGCCGCAGCGTCTCGCCATCTCTGCGGAAAATCCGGAAGGTATCAAGAAACTGCCTTCCGACCTCGCTGCGCCGCTGTTTGGGACATTGAAGCTCGGTCCGGGCGACGCGCCCACCGCCTTCGCAGTCGTGCTCGATGAACCGGAGGGCAAGCCCTCGCGCCTGTTCGTGGATGCCAACGCCAACGGTGACCTGACCGACGACCCCGTGCCGGTCTGGAACTCTCGCAACTTCAAGGGCAGCGACGGCAAGGATTACCAACAGTTTTCCGGCAGCACGAAGGTGACCGTCCCGCTCGGCAAGGAGCCGGCAACGCTGACCCTCAGGGTGTATCGCTTCGACAAGCGCGATCCAGTGCGCGCGCCGCTAAAGGGCTTTCTCTTCTATTATTCTGACTGGGCGCGCGAGGGTGAGATGGAACTCGGCGGCAAAACCTACAAGGCGCTACTCTCGGACCGTCTGGCGACGGGCGATTTTCGTGGCAAGAATTCCACAACCAACTCCGGCGTGCAGTTGTTCATTGATGCGAACGAGGACGGCAAGTTCGACTTTCGCAGCGAGGCGTTCGATGTGCGGCAGCCGTTCAACATCGGTGGCCAGACCTACGAGATTGCCGGGCTGACGGCGGGCGGCGAGTCATTCCGCATCCAGAAGTCGGTCAAAGCGGTCGCCGAAATGAAGGCTCCGCCCGCCCGGCCCGCGCCCGAACTGCTCGCGGTCGGCAAGCCGGCGCACGCCTTCAAAACGCAGACCACGGCGGGCAAGCAGTTGGATTTCCCGGCCAGCTACAAGGGCAAGCTGGTGCTGCTGGACTTCTGGGCGACGTGGTGCGGCCCATGTGTTGCCGAGTTGCCACACCTCAAAGCGGCCCACGAGAAATTCCACGGCCAGGGCTTCGAGGTGCTCGGCCTCAGCCTCGACCGGCCCGGCGACGAGAAGAAGCTCGCCAGCTTCACGAAGGAGAAGAACATGCCGTGGCCGCAGGTGTTCGAGGCTGGCACGCCCGCCCGCGAAATCGCCAAGCAATACGAAGTGCGTTTCATCCCGACAACCTACCTCGTGGATGGCGACACCGGCCTGGTCGTCGCCAACAGCGGCCTGCGCGGCGCGGAACTGGAGAAGACCATCGAAGCCGCGCTGGCGAAGAAGAGCGGGAAATAGGAGAAGGAGTTTCCCCGGCATCCGCGCCCGGTGGGATGACCGCCTGCCCCCTGGACACCGTTGGATGTCGCGCCAGCAAAGGTCACCGAGCCGCGCCGGCATCCGGGGCGGAGGCTGAAAGGTTCGGAACGGACGCCAGCAACCGTTGCGCGCGCCGCCACTTCCACTCCTCCACCGCGCAGAACAAGCACGGCACGATGAACAGGGTGATGAGGCTGACGGCCATGCCACCGACGGACGGGATCGCCATCGGTTTCATCACGTCCGCGCCGCGGCCGGTGGCCCAGAAGATGGGCAGGAGGCCGAAGACCGTGGTGGCAATGGTCATCAAACAAGGGCGGATGCGCCGCAAGCCCGCCTCGATGGTCGCGTCGCGAATCTCCGTGACGGACTTGAACTCGCGGTCCTTGAAGACGCCTTCGAGGTAGGTGGCGATGACGACGCCATCGTCGTCCACCACGCCGAAGAGGACGAGAAATCCGACCCAAACGGCCACCGACAAATTTGCACCCCACAGCGCGAGCATGATGAACCCGCCCGCCGCCGAGACGAGCACGCCGAAGTAAATGATCGGCGCGATCCACCAGCGCTGGAAGCCGAGGTAGAGCATCACGAACATGATGAGCAGGCAGACGGGCACGAGGATCTGCATCCGGGCGGTGGCGCGCACCTGGTTCTCGAACTGGCCGCTCCATTCCCAGTAGTAGCCGGCGGGCAGTTTCAGGCTGCCGTCCTTGAGCGCGGTTTGCAGCGCACGCTCAGCGTCCTCGACCACGCTCACCTCGTCGCGGTCGCGGGTGTTCATGGTCACGTAGCCGACGAGCAGGCCGCGCTCGCCTTTGATTTCCTGCGGACCAAGGACGCTCTTGATGGTGACGACCTGCGCGAGCGGCACCTGCGCGCCGGTGCTGGTGGGCAGGAGAATCTTCTCCAGCTCGGGCACGTCCTCGCGGAACTCGCGCAGGTAACGGACGCGAATCGGGTAGCGCTCGCGGACCTCGACGGACTCCATGAGGTTCATGCCGCCGATGGCGACCTCGATGACATCCTGCACGTCGCGGATGTTGACGCCGTAGCGCGCGATGCGGTCGCGGTCTATCTCAAACTCCAGATACGGCTTGCCCACGATGCGGTCGGCCACGATGTCCGTCGCGCCGGGGACGTGCTTGAGGAGCTGCTCGATTTCGAGGCCGATGCGCTCCAGCTCCCGCAAGTCGCTGCCGTAAATCTTCACGCCCATCATCGCGCGGAAGCCAGTCTGGAGCATGACCAGACGCGTCTGAATCGGCTGGAGCCACGTGGGCAGCACGCCGGGGATGGCGGTCTTCTCCTGAAGCTCGGCGAGGATTTCGCCCTTCGTGATGCGGCGATGCTCGGGCGCGAAGAAGGCCAGCGGCGTCTTCAGCCAGCCGGGCCAGCCGGCGAACCAGCGTTTCACCGGAACGTGCCGCCACTCGGACTCCGGCTTGAGGATGACGATGCTCTCCATCATGCCGATGGGCGCGGGGTCGAGCGCGGACTCGGCGCGGCCAATCTTGCCCACAACGCTTTCGACCTCCGGCACGCTGGCGATGGCAAGGTCTTGCTTGGAGTTCACTTCGAGGGCGGGGCCGAGGCCGGCCTGCGGCAGCAGCGACGGCATGTAGAGGAACGAGCCTTCATCCAGCGGCGGCATGAACTCGCGGCCGATGCCTGGCAGCACGCGCCGTTCGCGCACGACGCTCAGGCCGGCGGCGAGTTCCGTCGCACGCTCGGCTTCCGACTGTTTGCGCCAGAGCATCCGGCGGTGCGTGGAGCCGTCGGCGCGGCGGACGGTCTGCCAATGAAGCTGGTCGAGTTCGAGCAGCGGGCGTTTCCCTTCGCCCGGCGCGCGGGCGGTCCCCGCCCGCAGCGGCTGCGCACCCACGGAAGCGCTGGGCTTTTCCGACGACTGCCTTGCCTCCGCACCTGCTGCGACCGGGGACCGGTCGCGCTCCGCCTCGGCGGCTCCGCTCGCCACGGCAGGAACAGTCGGGCCAAACCAATTCGCCAGCCACTCGACGGGTTTCAGCGTCGTGCCGATGCCGAGCCAGATAGTCAGGCCGAGGAAGAGAATCACCACCGGCGCAACAAGGAACGTCTTCTTGTGCCCGAGAATCCACCGGAGCGCCGGCTCATAGACGCTGGCCACGCGGCGCGAGACGGCGTTCTCCTCCAGCGGCAGGAAGCGCTCGCGCGTCATGCGCACCACCGCGAGCGCGACGATGACGCCCGTCGCAATGGCCATCGGCCAGCCGCTGTAATGGCCCGTCGCGCCCGCCCACATGAAGATGAAGTGCGTGGCGACGGTGGTCGCGAAGCCCAGCGCGCCAGCCAGCCCCCAGACCGTGCGTTTTGACCAAGTCACTGGCCGAAAGAGGAAGTAACAAATCAGCGGCACGACCGTCAGCGCGAGGATGACGCTGGAGCCGATGGCGAAGGTCTTGGTGAACGCGAGCGGGGCGAACAACTTGCCCTCCTGGTCGGTGAGGAAGAACACCGGAATGAACGACACGAGCGTGTTCGACACCGCCGTGACAATCGCTCCGCCCACTTCGCGAGCACCATCGAACACGCGTTCAAAGTGCGACTTCTTCGGGTCGCCGCTGGCGATGTGACGGTAGATGTTTTCCGTCATGATGATGCCCATGTCGGCCACGTCGCCGATGGCGATGGCCAGTCCCGCGAGCGACATGATGTTCGAGTCCACGCCGAACGCATACATGAGCACGAAGCACAGGCAGACCGACAGCGGCAGCGTGACGAGCACCGAGACCGTGCTGCGCAGGTGCAGCAGGAAAATCAGGATGACCGCGCTGGCCATGAGCGCCTCCTCGGTGAGCGCCTCCTTTAGCGTGGCGATCGTCTCCTTCACGATGTCGGTGCGGTCGTAGAAGGGGACGATACGAACCTTCGACATGCGGCCATCGGCGAGCGTCTTCTGCGGCAGGCCGGGTTCGAGCTGCTTGATTTTGGCCTTCACGCGCTCGACGACATCCAGCGGGTTCTCGCCGTAGCGCATCAGCACCACGCCACCGACGGCCTCCACGCCCGCCTTGTCCAGCGCGCCGCGCCGGAAGTCCGGGCCGAGCGTGACGGTGGCGACGTGCTTGACCTGGATGGGCGTGCCCTTCTCCTGCCGGATGACGACCTTCTCCAAGTCCTCGACCGACTTGATGAAGCCCACGCCGCGAATGAAAAACTCGAGGCCGTTCTTCTCAATCACCTTTGCGCCGACATCAATGTTCGCCTTCTGCACGGCCGTCGTCACGTCCATGAGCGAGACGCGGTGGGCGCGGAGTTTGTCGGGGTGAACGTCTATCTGATACTGCTTCACGAAGCCGCCGATGCTGGCGACCTCGCTGACGCCCTCGGTGGAGTTGAGCTGGTAGCGGATGAACCAGTCCTGGATGGAGCGCAGCTCCGCGAGGTCGAAGCCCTCGCCCTCGACGGTATACCAATAGACTTGGCCCAGCGCCGTCGCGTCCGGGCCGATGACGGGCACGACGCCCGTGGGCAGGCGTTGCTGCGCGACGTTCATGCGCTCGATGACGCGCGAGCGCGCCCAGTAGTAATCCACCTCGTCCTTGAAGATGACGAAGACCATCGCGAAGCCGAAACCGGACATGCTGCGGATGGTCTTCACGCCCGGCGTGCCGGTAAGGCTCGTGGTGAGCGGATACGTGACCTGATTGTCCACGTCCTGCGGCGAGCGCCCCGGCCAGTCGGCGAAGACGATGACCTGCTTCTCGCCGATGTCGGGAATGGCATCCACCGGCGTGTGCCGCAGCGCGTAGTAACCGCCGCTTAGCACCGCTGCCACCGCGAGGAGGACGAGGAAGGCGTTGCGCAGGCACCAGCGGATGAGGGCGGCCACCATAGGTCAGTGCTTGTGCTCGGGCGGCTTCGGGGCGGCGGCCTTCGGCATGGCGTGTCCTTCGTGGCCCGTTGGCTTCGCGACCGGCACGGGAGGGGGCGCGCCGTGTTGGTGACCGGAGACCGCAGTCTGTCCCTGCGGATAGAACAGGCTCGCCAATCCTTGAACCTGAAACTGGCTGTCGAGCAGGAAGCCCCCGCGCACCGCGACGCGCTCGCCGCCGTTCAAGCCGCTCATGACGGGATAGAAATCCCCCGCGCGCGCACCGAGCTTCACCTCGACGGGCGCGAACTGTCCCTTCGCCCGCTCGACATACACGAGCGTCCGCACACCGCTGTCGAGCACCGCTGCGACCGGCACGGAGAGGACTTTGAGTTCATCGGGCTTGGGCTGCGCGGTCGGGCCGGGGATTTGCGTCAGCGCCATGCCGCACAGTTTGCACTTGCCCGGTGGTGGCTGGAGCACGAGTGGGTGCATCGGGCAGGTGAATTGTCCCGCGATGCCGGTCGGAGCCGCGCGCCCGTCAGACAGCAGCGGAATGCGGATGACGGCGCTGGCAAACATGCCGGGCTTCAGCGCGTGGTCTGTGTTGGCGATGTTCACGAGCACCTTCACCGTGCGGCTCTCCTCGGTGAGCACGGGGTTAATGAACCAGATGCGGCCCGAGAACATGCGGCCCGGATGCGCCTCGGTGGTGAGGTCCACGAGCTGGCCGTATTGCACGCGGCCCAACTCGCTTTCATAGAGGTCGAGGTAGAGCCAGACCGAGTCGAGGTTCGCGAGGCGGAAGAGCATTTCGCCGGCCTTCACCATGCCCTTCTGCACCGCCATCCGCTCGGTGACGGTGCCGCGGCTGGGCGAATAGAGCGTGACGCGCTCGCTGATTTTGCGGTGCCGCGTCAGGTCGTCCACCTGCGCGGGCGTGAGGCCCCAGCGGAGCAGCTTGAGGCGGGCAGACTCGATGAGGTTTGTGCTGGCGCGGTTCTCCAGCGCGATGAGCAGCTCCTGCTGCGCGACGAGCAGGTCCGGGCTGTAGAGGTCCACCAGATGGTCGCCGGGCTGCACGTCCACGCCGGTGAAGTCCACGTAGAGCCGCTCGATGTAGCCGTCCACGCGGCTGTTGATGACCGCGAGCGTGGTCTCGTTGTATTGCACCTTGCCGACGGCGCGAATCTCGTGCGTGAGCGGACGGCGCTCGACGACGGCGGTCGCGACGCTGGCCATCGCGCGGGCGTGGTCGGAGAGCTCCAGCATCGGCTCTGTAGCCGCCGCCGTGGCGTTGGTGGAGGTGGACTTGCCAGCGGCTTTCGCGGGGATGAGGGGCATCGAGCAGATGGGGCACTTGCCGGCCTTGGGCAACCGCACCTGCGGGTGCATGGAACAAGTCCAGACCTGCGCGCCGTTGGCCACGACCGGGGCGTCATCGCCGCCGCGAAAGAAGCTCACCGAAAGTCCGCCAACGACCAGGCCAACAATCAGCGCGGCGGAAACCAAGGCAGAGGTGCGGAGGGTGCGGATGTTCATGGCGTGCCTCCGGGTTTGGCTGCGGGCGAGCGCGCCGGCAGGATCGGCGCGCCGACCGGCGGGGTTCCGAGAATGACGAGTGAGAGTTCTGCCAGCGCCAGCTCGCGCTGGATGCGCGCCTCGACCTCGGTGAGCCGGAAGTCGAGCAGCGTGCGCTGCGCGTCAATGAGGTTGATGAAGTCCGTCTTGCCGGACGCGTAGCCGGAGCGGGCAACTTCGAGTGACTGTCGCGCCTTGGGCAGCAGGCGGTCGTTGAGCAGCTCCAGGTTCCGCGTGGCCTCGCGGAACATGAAGGACTTCTCCGCGAACTCGACCGCCAGCATGATTTGCTCGGCGCTGAACCGCGCGGCGGCGGCCTGCTTCTCCGCCTGTGCGGCGGCAATCTGCGCCGCAATCTTGTCGCGCCACACCGGCAGCGTCATGCCCACCTGCGGAGTGAAGATCACAGGGTTGGGCTTCACGTCCGCCTCCAGGCCGAGGGAGAAGTCCGGCACGCGCGCCTTGTAGGCCAGCCGGATGGAGGCGTCGGCGCGGCGCACCTCGGCCTCCATCGCCTTGAGGCGCGGGTTGCGCGCGAGCGCGCCGGTGAGCAGGCGGTCGGCGGTCAAATCGAGCGGCGTGGTCTCCAGTTTGGCGGGCACGGGTGGCGCGGCGGCCTCCGCGCTCAGGCCCAGCGCGGCCTTGAACTGCGCCAGCAGCGGATTGCGCGAGTCCTGCAGGTTGGCGATTTCATTGGCGAGCCGCTCCTGCTCGATCTGTGCCCGCAACGCGTCCTGCAGCGTGACCGCGCCGACCTCGTTGCGCGCGCGGGAGAGTTTTTCCAGGTCCGCCAGCAGCCGCAGCATCTCCTGGTTCACCGCGATCTTGGCGTCGAGGAAGTGAAGCTGGTAGTAGGGCTTCTTGAGGTTGAAGGCCGTCCGCAGCACGGCGGCCTCGAAGGCGAAATACTTCACGTCGCTCTCGGCGGCGGCGACGTTCGCGGCGGCGCGCAGCTTGCCGGGGCCGGGAAACTCCGCCATCACGCCGGGCACCAGGCCCATCACCACGTCCTGGATGTCCGCCGAGAAAGTAAGGCGCGGGTCCGGCAGCGAGCGCGCGGTGGTGATGCGTCGCACCGAGGCCGCCCAGTCGTAGTAAGCCGCCTCGACCTGCGGCTGGGTCAACATCGCGTGCGCCAGGAAATCGTTCAGGGGCGACTCGGCGCTCAATGCGGGCAGCGGCGGGCGGGCGTCACCCGGCCGATAGGAAGCGGTCACGCTCTCGAGTTGTCCGCGCGCCACCCGCTCCGGCGGCGTTGGCACCCCCGCGCATCCGGCCAGCAACAAAACCACGACCCCTGCGGCGGCCCCCGGCGACCATCGAGAATCATGAAGCGACGGACTCATCTGTCTCCCTTCCTAATGCACGCAAGCCCGCCGGCCTACTTCCCGAGGGTTGCGGAAGGAACACCATTTATTGCATGGAGAGTGACAACATTTGGAGGCCACTCAAACCCCCTTCCAGAAAGTCAGGGACGGCTCGCTTCCGGACAGAAGCGAACGCAGTCACGACCCGCCCGGCCCAAACAGGCAGCCCAAAGCCGTCCGCAGTTGCTTCCGCGCCCGGTAGATGCGGGTTTCGACCGCCTTGACCGAGCAGCGCAAAATCTGGGCGATCTCGGCCTGTGGCTTGTCCTCGTATTCGGCGAGCAGCAGCGGGACACGGAGCTCCTCCGGCAGCGCCGTCACGGCATGCTGGATGGCTGGCCACCCGTTCCGTTGTCTCCAGTGATTCGCGCGGAGACGCCCCGGGATGCGCCAGCCGCGCGCCGAGTTCGGTCCCCGTTTCTTCATGCTCGGCGTTCAGCGAGACCTGCGGATGCCGCGCCCGCCAGCGATGGCGGTCCCGCACCAGGTTGCTCGCGATGGTGTAGAGCCAGGTGGAAAACTTCTGCCCGGAGTCGAACTTCGCCCGATGCTGATAAACCCGCACGAAGGTCTCCTGTGCCAGGTCAGCCTCCTCCTCCTCGTCTTGCAGGCAGCGGATCAGGTAGTGAAAGAGTTTCTCGCCATGCCGCTCCATCAGCTCGTTCAAGGCCGCGTCATGCCCGGCGGCCAGCCGCACCATGTCCTCCGTGTCCTGCGCATCAGGGCCGGCGTCGGTCATGGGTGTGCTGGTCCCATCGGCCCCATGCCGCGCTCAGGCTGCAGGAGGGTCCGCTCCGTGATCCAAACCAGAAACCGGCGGCCCTGCTCCGGTGGCATCGCGCGGCTCATCTCGAAGAAGTGCTGGAGCATCTTCCCGTGACATTCGGCGCGCAACCGGGCGGCCTCCCCAATGGCGGCCTCAATCTCTGGCGTCACGGCCGGGGCGGCGGCCAGGGGCTGCCGGAGGCGTTTGTCCTGCTCGTCAATGCGCTGGCACATGGCCTGGCACTGGGGCAGGTAAGCGGCATGTTGCCGCGCCACTTCGGCGAACTCAGCATCGCCAAGCTTGAACTCGCGTTTGAGCCACGCCAGCTCGGGCGTCTGGTCGCGCAGCAGCGCGCGGTGGGACGCCGAGCCAACATAATAGAAACAAGCGTAGGCCAGAAGCGCCCCGGCCAGGCCGATTCCCAAGATGGTGGTGCCGCGCTGCATGGCCTTAGTCGGCTGGTTGATACGGGTCCACCACGCGCAGGTAGCGGGCTTCCAACTCATCGTCCACATGCCCGGCCTCGTGACGGGCCTGCGCCCAGCCCGCCGCCCCGCCGACGAGCAGCAGGACCATCGCGCAAGCCAGCGCAAAGGCGGGGCGCGGCAGCACCGCGTTGATCCAATCGGTCAGGAGCGACCAGCGCGAACCCCTGTTGACATGCACGGCCTCGGCGCTTTCGATCCGCTTCCAGACTTGCTCCTGGAAACGCGGCGGCGCGGTTCGGTCACGGTCCATTCCCGCAACGTCGCGCGGAAGGCCGGATCATGCTCATTGGGAGAGTTGGCGTTCATGGGTGGCTTTCGAGGGTGGCGAATCTGCCACCACCCAAGCTAGAACCGCCCCCCTGTCGCTGCACGCCCTTTCTGGACGGTGCGGCAGAGGGCCGGTCTGGTTGAGCCGCTAACGAACCAAATGCTTGGGCGTGCTCACAGACGCATGGCGCACGATCGTCACGTCGGGCGTCGTGCCCCGCTCCTTGCGGAGCGATTCGACGAAGGCGACGTGCTTGGGGGAGCCGGCCTTGATCGAGCGGTCAACCATGTCGGTCGTGGCTCCTGGCACCTTCGCCAGCGAATCCGCCAGCTCTTTGGCCTTCGGGGAGAGCAGCGGCTCGCTGGCGGAGACGTTGCTGCCCATGAGGATCAGCGCTGCCGTGGCAGTCGCGAGGAACATTTTCGTTTTCATAATTTTGTCTTTCTCGGTTGTGCGGCTTGGGGCCGCTGGTTTCATACCCTGCTTACGCCGCCGGTGGATTTATCCCTCACCGATTCCAAACGGGCTGAACCAGGGGGCCGGAAAGGCAGGGCGGAACCCGGCTACAGGCAGCAGGAGAGGCCAACTTCTGCCGGTTGTGCCAAGGGGCAGCCGCCACCGGAACGCGCTGTTTGAGTGGAGCACGGCGCAATTATTGCCTCAGGCCGGGGTTAAGGAGGAAACACCTGAACCCGTGCCGGCGACTTGCAGTCGCCGCGTTGCGGGTTGGCAACTCGCGGCCGTCTCGAACTGCTGCCTCCAATGGACGGCGACTGCAAGTCGCCGGCACGGGGCCAGGGCGGCTTCAGTTCACGAAGGTCAGCTCGTTGGTCTCCAAGAGCACCTGCGCGAGCTTTTCCCAGGGGTAGAGGCGTTGGCCGCGGGCGGGGGCGGCGAAGTCGCGCTGGGAACTCCACTGCTTGCCGGTGGCCGTGAGCGGAGTCTGTTTTGCGTTGAGTTCCTTGATGACGGGCGACCAGGTGAAGTTGTCGTTCACGCCGCCGGCCCGGCAGTCCACCACGAAATCAATCGTCTCGCCGGCCTTCACCTGCAAGCGGGGCACGGCGAGCGTGATCTGGCTGCGCAGTGCCACGCCGCGCACCAGCGAGCCGGCCCCGCTGTAGATGATCTGCCCCTGCACGCCGTCGCTGTTCTGGCCGGTGTGCGCGAGCGTCCCCTCGATGGTCACCAGCATGTCGTCCATTGCGGTCCAGCGGCGGATGGTGGACTGGGTCATCATCAGGCCGGGATGACCACCGTTCGCGGACAAGTGGAAGTAGCCAGCGCGGCCGTCCGGGATGCGCGGCGAGGCCTGGTAAAAGCGCGCCTGCGGGCTGTAGAGCAGCGGCCAGAACGCGCCGACGCGGCCGGTGCGCGAGTCCACATGGCCGAGGCCGTATTCCCACGGTGGCTGGCCGGGCAACGGCCCCTTGGGCGCGGACATTTCGGTGGCGAGGTAGAACAGCGCGAGCTTCAACTCCGTGTCCGTCGGCGGGCGCGAGTAGATGAGCCGGTAAAGCATCTTCACGCGCTCGGCGTCGGTGGGCAGGGACTTCAAATCACCGCGCTGGACCGTGTTCCGCGCCTGCTCGATGACCAGCGGGCTGTTCATCATGAAGAGCGCCTGCTGCGGGACGATGGTGTTGTTCCGTTGGCCGGTGCTGATGTCCGGGTTCGCGAAGTCGAAAGCCCCGAGCATGTTCGGCAGGTTCGCGCGATCCACGAGGCCATACACACTGCGGCGGTCGGAGTATTCGCCGTCGCTGTCGGGCCGGTCGAGTCGCTCGCCGGGGCCGCCCATCTGGAAGTTCAGCTTGCCGCCGATGTGCAGAATCGTGTCGCGCAGCGCCTCGAACTCCAGCCGCCGCCGGTGCTGCTGCCAGAGCCAGCGGTTCTCCGGGTCCACCTGCGCGAAGCGCGGGTTGTCCTCGCTGCTCTGCTGCCACGTGTGCGACAGCAGGATGAGCTTCTGAAGTTTCTTCACCGACCAGCCCTGCTCCATGAACTGCCACGCGAGGTAGTCGAGCAGCTCCGGGTGCGTGGGCGGCTCGGCGCGCAGGCCAAAATCATTCGCCGTCCGCACGATGCCCTCGCCGAACTGGTGCAGCCAGACGCGGTTCACCAGCACGCGCGCGGTGAGCGGGTTGTCGGGCGAGGCGATGTGGTTGGCCAGGTCAAGCCGCCCGCTGCCGTTGCGGAACGGCTCGCGGTTTTCGTCGGAGAGGATTTCAAGGAACTGGCGCGGGACGTTCGGGCCGCGGCTGCCGCGGTTGCCCTTGATGTAGACGTAGCTGTCGCGCGGCTGCGGCGAGTCATAGAGCACGACCGCGCGCGGCGGTGCGCCGGGGTGCGACGTGCGGATGTCGTCCACGACTCGGGCCAGCCGCTGCTGCTCGGTGCGGACGTTGCCCATGCCCATGATGCGGCGGAGCGAGGCCTCGACCTTCTCCTCGGTGAAGAGATACGCCGGCGAGGCGGGGTCGTAGATGACGCGGCGGATTTCCTCCTGCGCGGCCTCGGGCAGTCCGGCGGGCGCGGGCGGGGCGTTCGTGCCGGCGGAACGCACGCGGGCCGCGTGCTGGCTGGCGACCTGATACCAGCGCGTGTTCGCGTCCACGAACAGCCGCGCCAGGTTCGTCGCCACGACGGCGATGGAGCCGGGCGGCGAGCCAAGCGCGCGGGCGACCAGAGGATTGACCGGCTTGTTCGTGTCGCTTCCGGCGCGCAGCCGGAGCGCGACGGGCGTGGCGGACTTGAGGAAGTTCGTCGGCGGCAGGGCGGCGAACTCGTGCCAGACGGAGAGCACGGGATGATGCTTGGTCTTCGCGGCGTCGAGCGCGTCCTTCCAGCCGGCGGCGACGGCGGGGAGCAGGTTGCGTCGCTGCATGAACTGGTTGAGCGACGCGGAATTCGTCGGCTGGCTGAAGTCGTAGAGTGCCTTGAGATAGTCGCTGATGCGGAAGACCAGCTCGGAGCGCGCGCGACCGCGCAGGCCGTCCTCGAACTTCTTCTGCGCGTCCTCGGCCTCGGCCAGCGCCTTCTGGAACTCCTTGAACTCCGGCGTGTCCTTGCCGGCCGGCAGCTCGACGCCCTCGCGCGGCTCCGTGCTGCTCGCGAAGACGCCGTGCAGCGCGTAGTAATCCTTCGTCGGAATCGGGTCGAACTTGTGGTCGTGGCAGCGTGCGCAGGTCACACTCAACGCGAGGAAGCCCTTCATCACCACGTCAATGCGGTCGTCAATCAGGTCGTCGGCGTTGTTGTTCAGGCGCGGGCCGAGCGTGATGAAGCCGAGGGCGGCGAGGTCAGCTTGGCTGGGTTCAAAGTTCAAAGTTCCACGTTCAAGGTTGCTCTGGCCTGGAACGCTCGTCGTGCTGCCGCCAACTTTGAACTTTGAACCTTGAACCTTGAACTCCTCCAACACTCGGTCGGCGGCGATTTGCAGCTTCGCAAACCGGTCAAACGGCATGTCGTCGTTGAACGCCTTGATGACCCAGTCGCGGTAGGTGTGCGAGTGGAGGTAACGCGTCTCGCCCCGGTTGTTGTTGCGGCGCCCAGTGGTGTCCCCGTAGCGCGCCACGTCGAGCCAGTGACGGCCCCAGCGCTCGCCGTAGCGCGGCGAGGCGAGCAGGCGGTCAATGACCTTCTCGAACGCCTTCTCCGACTCATCCGCCACGAAGTCGTCCACTTCCTGCAACGTCGGCGGCAGACCAGTGAGGTTGAACGTCGCGCGGCGAATCAACGTGACCTTGTCCGCGCGCGGCGAGGGCGCGAGCTGCCTGGCCTCCAGCGTGGCAAAGACGTAGTGGTCAACCGCGTTGCGCGCGAGCGGTGTCCAGTCCTTGCGGAAGTCGGGGATGATGGGCTTGAAGATGGGCTGGAAGCTCCAGTGCTGCTTCGGATCGGTGGGGGCCGCGCCGTATTTGTTCGGCGCGTCCGCGCGCGGGTCGGGCGCGCCCATGCGGACCCAGGCTTCGAGGTCGGCGATTTGCGACGCGGGGAGCTTCTTGTCGTCCGGCGGCATCTGGAGGTTGCGGTCGCGATAGCGGACGGCGCGGATGAGGGGACTCTTGTCGGGATTGCCGGGGACGATGGCGGGGCCGGAGTCGCCGCCTTTGAGCAGGCCGTCGCGCGTGTCCACGCGCAGGCCGCCCTTCACGCGGCCCGCTTCAGCGGAGTGGCATTTGTAGCAGTCCTTCACCAGCACGGGCCGGATTTTCTTCTCGAAGAAATCCGTCTGCTGCGGCGTGAGCTTGGGCGCGGGCGCGGCGAGGAGCGCGGCGGCGCCGACGAGCAGGGACAGGCCGGACGCGAGCGTCGGGTTCGCGATGGGGCGACGGGACTGCGGGCGCATTGGGACAAGGTCGCGTGCTGACGCGGATGGGTTTTGCTGGCGAACAGTGCCCGCCCGCCGGGCAAAACGCAACGGAGGGAAATGCCTTACGAGGCCCGGCTTGGACGCCCTATTGCGGTTGCTTTCGCGAATGGAATCAGCAGTATCCAGCAGCCAACCCAACACCCCACCGATGCACGAGGACGACGAGAGCGAGGGCGAAGAGAGCCACACGATGTTCATGTTGCGCGGCGGGGGCGTGGTGCCCACGGACAAGGCCATGCAGCCCGCGCAGGCCTCAGTCCAAGGCCCGGCGCTGACGGCGGCCGTGCTCGTGGTGGACGACAGCCGCACGCTGCGCCGCCTGCTCATCCGTGCGCTGGCGGACATCGGCATCAGCAACGTCACCGAGGCGGCGAACGGCCGTGAAGGGCTGGAGCTGGTGAACTCCAAGGAGTTCGACCTCGTGCTGCTGGACGTGGAGATGCCGGAGCTGGACGGCTTGCAGGCGCTCCAAGCCATCAAGGCCGATCCCTTGACGCGCTCCCTGCCGGTCATCGTCGTCTCCGGCGCCGAGCAGTTTGAAAATGCCGTGCGGTGCATCGAGATGGGCGCGGAGGATTTCCTGCCCAAGCCGTTCAATCCGGTGCTGCTGCGGGCGCGGGTCATGTCCTCACTGGAGAAGAAGCGCCTGCGCGACCTGGAGCGCGTGCGCTTCGCCGAGCTGCAATACGAGAAGGAACTGCTGCAACTGGAGAAGGAAAAATCCGAGCACCTGCTGCTCAACATCCTGCCGCGCGCCATTGCCGACCGGCTCAAGGGCGGCGAGCGCACCATCGCCGACAGCCACGCGCAGGTGACGGTGCTCTTCGCGGACCTCGTCGGCTTCACGCAGCTCTCCACCAGGACCGCGCCGCAGGACCTGGTCAACCTGCTCAACGAGGTCTTCTCGCACTTCGACCGCCTCGCCGAGCGGCACGGCCTGGAGAAGATCAAGACCATCGGCGACAACTACATGCTCGTGGGCGGCCTGCCGCTGCCGCGCGCCGACCACGCGGTCGCCGTGGCGGAAATGGCGCTGGACATGATGGAGGACGTGGCCCGCATCAACGCGAAGCACCAGCGCCAGATCAGCCTCCGCATCGGCATCAACACCGGGCCGGTGGTGGCGGGCGTCATCGGCAGGAAGAAATTCACCTACGACCTCTGGGGCGACACCGTGAACCTCGCCAGCCGCATGGAATCGGCCGGAATGCCCAACGCCATCCACGTCTCGCCCAGCACGCACGCGGCGCTGGCGGGCAGGTATGAGCTGTCCGAGCGCGGGCTGGTCGCGTGCAAGGGCGTGGGCGACATCACGACTTACTTTCTCACCGGACGCCGTTGAGTCCGGGCCACCTCCCCGCCGCGCTTCTCGGCGCGACAAATCCGCCGCCGCCGTTACAGTCCGCCCGTGCAAGCGGAGCGCCGCACCCTCCCGTGGGTCGAATACACCGAGCTGACCGCGCTGTTCCTCATCCAGGGGGCGGCGATGGGCATGTGGCTCGTGCCCTTGAGCGCCGTGCTGGACGCGCACGGGCTGCAGGCCATCAAGCCGTTCGCCTTCGCCTCGACGGCGGTGGCTGCGTTTGTCTCCCCGCTGTTCTTCGGCGCGATGGCGGACCGGCACGCGTCGCCGGTCAAGGTGCTGCGCTGGCTGTCGTTCGCCACCGCCGCCGCGATGGCGCTGGCCTCGTTCGCCATCCAGTCCGGCTGGAACCCCTGGCTCGTCCTCGCGCTGATCCAGTTGCACGCGCTCTGCTCCTCGCCGACGTGGAGCATCGCCTCCACCATCGTCTTCGCCCGGCTGCGCGACGCGAAGCGCGAGTTCGGCCCCATTCGCGCGGTGGCCACGCTGGGCTGGATGGCCGGCTGCTGGCTCGTCAGCGCGCTCAACGCCGACGCCTCGCCCCGGGCCGGCTACAACGGCGCGCTCACCTGGCTGGTCGTGACCGCGTTCACCTTCCTGCTGCCCGAGGTGGACGCGCCCAAGCCCGCCGGCCCGCCCACGCTCCGCGAGCGGCTCGGCCTCGACGCCCTCGCGCTGCTCAAGAACCACGACCACCGCGTCGTGTTCATCACCGCCGCGCTCTTCAACATCCCGCTCGCCGCGTTCTATCCCTACACGCCGCCACACCTGCGGGAGCTGGGCCTCACGCACACCACCGCGTGGATGACGCTGGGTCAAGTCACCGAGATCGTTGCCATGCTGTTCCTCGCGCGCCTGCTGACGAGCTGGCGGCTGAAGTGGATTTTCGCCGCCGGCCTCGGCTTCGGCGTGGCGCGCTTTGCGCTTTGCGCGCTGGACGCGAAGGGGTGGATTCTCCTCGGCGTGGCCTTGCACGGCTGCTCCTTCACGCTGGTCTTCATCACCGCGCAGATTTACCTGGATGAGCGCGTGGACCCCGCGTGGCGCGCGCGGGCGCAGGCGCTCATGGCGCTGATGACGAGCGGAGTCGGCAACCTCATCGGCTACCTCGGCGTCGGCTGGTGGTTCGCCGCCAACGCCCGGCCGGGCGGGGAGAACTGGGCGGTGTTTTGGAGCGGCCTGGCGGCGGCGGTCGCGGCCGTGCTGGCCTACTTCCTCATCGCGTATCACGGTCGCGGCGGCGGCGCGGTGCCGGCTGGTTCACCTCGAAGGCACGGGCCCGCATGACTACAGGTTCGCGTTGGAGGACTGCTTCCATGTCTCGCCGAAGCTGCGCGACCGCTGCCTGGCCGCGCGCGCGAGCTGGCTGAAGGATTCTGGTGGCGCGGACAGCAAGCTGGTGCAGCGCACGCGCGAGGCGTTCAAGGCATGAGCGCGGCGGTTTTCTGGTTGAATGTGTTGGGCGGCGGAAGATACTGCGCGCGCATTTGACACAGCCAATTGACCAGCGGGCAGGCGCGTCGCGTCCATGAGCCAAGAGCAGTATTTGAAAAGCCCCTGCGCCCACTGCAACGGGCGCATTTCCTTTCCCGCGAGCGCCCGTGGCTTGACCGTCACCTGCCCGCACTGCGGCCAGCAGACCGTGCTCAACGCGTCGGCTGACGCCCCCCCCAACGCCCCGGCGGCGGAAGCTGCTCCACCCGCTCCCGCCGAGCCTGCCGCCGCCAAGCCTGCGGCCCGCGCCGTAGCGACCGCACAGGCCAGGCCCGTTGCCGCCAAACCGTTGAGCGACGTGCAGAAGGCCGCGCTTGCGGCGGCGCGGGCCGCCAATCCGGTCGCCCGACCCGCCGGGGCGAAGCCGGTGGACAAGAAGAGGGTCGTGGTCAAGGCCCAGTGGGCCGATGGCGAGGACGAAGACCAGCCCGCGAGCAAGCCGCTGCGGTGCGATTTCTGCGGCACGAAGATTCCCCCGGGCGCGACCAAGTGCCCAGATTGCGGCACGGCGGTGGCGGCCCGGCCGGAAGCCAGGCCAAGCTGGTTCCGGCGCATCGGCCTGGCGCTGGTCCTGGTCCTCGCGCTCGTGGCGGCGGGGCGGTGGGGCCAGTATTACCTCTCCATCCGCCCGAAGAAGGGCAAGGACGGCAAGCCGCTCAAGGAGGGGGTCGAAATCCTCAACCACGCCTTGCAGCCGCAGCCTGGCACGGCGCTGCTCTATGTGCGCGGCACCGTCACCAACCACGCCGACGTGCCGTGGTTCGACGTGAAGGTCCAGTGCGAGCTGCTCGACAAGACCGGCGCGTCGCTCGGCAAGTTCTCCGACTCGAAGATCGTGCTCGACCCGCACAAGGTCTTCCCGTTCAGCATCGCGCTGCTCGACCCCGACGCCAAGGCCTACACCAACATCACCGTCTCCGCCCAGCGATGAACCCGCCGTCCTTCCCCGCCTACCGCCCACGCCGCCTCCGGCAGTCCCCCGCGCTGCGCCGCATGGTGACGGAGACGCAATTGGGCGCGCACCAGCTCGTGCTGCCGTTTTTCGCGCGCCCCGGCCGGAAGGAGCGCCGCCCCATCGGCGCGATGCCGGGCGTCTTTCAGTTGAGCGTGGACGAGCTGGTGAAGGACGCGGCGGCCGCGCACGCGACGGGCGTGCCGGCGGTGCTGCTGTTTGGCATTCCAGACCAGAAGGACGAGCGGGCGTCGGGCGCTTACGCGCGCAACGGCATCGTCCAGCAGGCGGTCCGCGCGCTGAAAAAGGAACTGCCCGGCCTGCTCGTCATCACCGACGTCTGCCTGTGCGAATACATGAGCCACGGCCACTGCGGCCTGGTGCACCGCGCGGCGGGGAAGGTCTTGAACGACCCGTCGCTCAAGCTGCTGGCCCGCACCGCCGTGAGCCACGCCGAGGCGGGCGCGGACATGGTCGCACCCAGCGACATGATGGACGGCCGGGTGCGGGCCATCCGCACGGGGCTGGACAAGGCCGGCCTCACCGACACGCCGATCCTCGCCTACGCCGCGAAGTATGCGTCGGCCTTCTACGGCCCGTTCCGCGAGGCGGCGGAGTCCGCGCCGCAGTTCGGCGACCGGCGCAGTTACCAGATGAACCCGGCCAACGTCGAGGAGGCGCTGCGCGAGGTCGCCCTGGACATCGCCGAGGGCGCGGACATGGTCATGGTGAAGCCCGCGCTGGCCTACTTGGACATTTTGCACCGCGTGAAGACGACGTTCGGCTATCCGACCGCCGCCTACGCGGTCAGTGCGGAGTATTCCATGATCAAGGCGGCGGCGGCGAAGGGCTGGATTGACGAGCGCGCGGTGACGTTGGAGGCGCTGCTGGGGATGCGTCGCGCTGGAGCAGACATCATCATCACGTATTCCGCCAAGGAAGTCTGCGGCTGGTTGAAGGGTTAGCGCCTTTCCCGTTGCCCCACTGGCGGGACGGACGGTGGCGTTACTTGTCGCCCATGACGACAAACACCAGCACTCCGATGATGACCAGGGCAAGGAGGACGCCGATGCCGATGAACACCCACTTGAGCGTGTTGCTCTTTTTCTTGAACGGGGAGTTCTTGTCGAAGGTGGTGATCTTCTGGGTGCCCTGCTCCAATTCGTTCATCTTGACGCCCTGCGGCAGCACGGCGGTCTTGTCGAGCACCTTCTTGCCCGAGGCGCCGGTGGGCGCAGAGGCCTCCAGCCGCGCCTCGACGGAGCCGAACCGAACCGTCTGGCCGACGGGCAGCGTGGCCTCGGTCACCTGCTCGCCATTGATGAACGTGCCGTTGGTCGAGTCGAGATCCTTGACCACGACATCATTGCCCCGGAGCAAGATCTCGCAGTGATGGCTCGACACCGAAGGGGCGGGAATCTGAAAATTGTTGTCCTCCAGCCGGCCGACCGTGGAGCGCTCCGCCTTCAACTCGAAGGAGCGCCCCGTGAATCCCTCGGTCAATAAGACAAGTCTCGGCATACGTCGTTCGGTTTGAGGGGATTATTGTCAGGGCGAAAACCAAGTCAACCGTTTTACTGGCGATGGCCGGGCGGAACGCCGGCTCCGCGCGGTTTCGATTTGCTTGCCGCCTCCACGGTGTCCGCCCATGCTCGCCGCGTTTTTGGAACTGTTGAACTGACGCGCCGATGACCGAACCCGCCATCACCCCCGAACTGGTCGCCAAGCACAACCTCACGCCGGACGAATATCAGAAGGTGCTCGACATCCTCGGCCGCGCGCCGACCTACACCGAGCTGGGCATCTTCTCGGTCATGTGGAGCGAGCACTGCTCCTACAAGAACACCCGGCCCGTGCTGAAGACCTTCCCGACCAAGGCCGCGAACATCCTCGTCGGCGCGGGCGAGGAGAACGCCGGCATCATTGATGTGGGCGACGGCGTGGCCATCGCCTTCAAGATCGAGTCGCACAACCATCCCAGCGCGGTCGAGCCGTTCCAGGGCGCGGCCACGGGCGTCGGCGGCATCATCCGCGACATCTTCACGATGGGCGCGCGGCCCGTCGCGGCGCTGAACTCGCTGCGCTTCGGGCCGATCAGCGATGAGGGCTATGCCCTGTCTGCGGACGCTTCGGCGATTGGCAATCGGCAATCGGCAATCGCCAACAACAAGCGGCTCTTCTCCGGCGTGGTCAGCGGCATCGCGCACTACGGAAACTGCTTCGGCATCCCGACCATCGCAGGCGAGGTCTATTTCGACAAAAGCTACGAGGGCAACCCGCTCGTCAACGCCTTCTGCCTCGGCGTGCTGCGCCACGACCAAATCACGCGCGGCGCGGCGCACGGCATTGGGAACCCGGTCTTCTACGTCGGCCCCGCGACCGGTCGCGACGGCCTCGCGGGCGCGGCGTTCGCGTCTCAGGACTTGACCGAGGAATCCGCCGAGCAGCAGCGCGGCGCGGTGCAGGTGGGCGATCCCTTCATGGAGAAGCTCGTCTGCGAAGCGTGCCTCGAACTCCTCGCCACCGGCTGCGTCGCCGGCATGCAGGACATGGGCGCGGCGGGCCTGACCTGCTCGACGTGCGAGACGGCGGCGCGCGCGGGCACGGGCATCGAAATCGAGCTGAACAAGGTGCCGCAGCGCGCACCGAACATGAGCAGCTACGAGATCATGTTGTCCGAGTCGCAGGAACGGATGCTCATCGTGGTCCACAAGGGCCGCGAGGAGGAGGTGAAGAAGATTTTCGACAAGTGGGATTTGCCATGGGCCGAGATCGGCGTCGTGACGGACACGGGCCAGATGGTCGTCCGCCACGGCGGCAAGGTCGTCGTGGATGTGCCGGCGAAGAAGCTCACCGAGGAAGCGCCGGTCTATCAGCGCGAATCGAAGGAAGCCGCTTACATGGAGGGCGTCCGCGCGTTCCGCCTGGATGGTATAGCCGACAGCCAATCGCCAATGGCCGACCTGAAGGCCCTTCTCGCCAACCACTCCATCGCCTCGAAGAACTGGGTCTATCGCCAATACGACCACATGGTCCGCGACGGCTCCGTGGTCTGCCCTGGCAGCGACGCCGCCGTCATCCGCATCAAGGGCGACAGCCTGCCGATCACGAAGGCCGAATACGCGGCGGCGCAGGCTGGCCAATCTGAAATCTCCAATTCCAGATCTCAAATCCCCGACAAATACGTCGCCTTCACCTGCGACTGCAACGGAGCCTACGTCTATCTCGACCCCTACGAGGGCGGGAAGGCCGCCATCGCCGAAGCGTGTCGCAATCTTGCTTGCTCCGGTGCTTCACCGCTGGGCGCGACGGACAACCTCAACTTCGGCAACCCGCATTACCCGGAGATTTTCTGGCAGCTCAGGGAATCCGTGCGCGGCCTCGCCGAGGGGTGCCGCGCCTTCAACGCGCCAGTCACCGGCGGCAACGTCTCGCTCTACAACCAGCGCGGCGCGCTCGGCGCGATTGACCCCACGCCGACCGTCGCCGTCGTCGGCCTCATCGAGCAGCCGGAGCACATCACGACCGCGTGGTTCAAGGACGCCGGCGACGCCATCATCCTGCTCGGCGCACCGGTGGACACGGTGGACCCGCTGCAAGGTCTCGGTGGCAGCGCGTGCCTCCAGACGCTTCACGGCAAGAAGACCGGCCTCCCGCCACGCGTGGACTTGGAAGCGGCGCAGACGCTGCACACGACGCTGCTCGGCCTCATTTACACCGGCGAGGTGAAGAGCGCGCACGATTGCAGCGAAGGTGGCCTGGCCGTGTGCCTCGCGGAGAGCTGCATCGCGCAGCAGTCCGCGCGCGAAACACCCCGGCTCATCGGCGCGACGGTGGACCTTTCCCAAGTAGGACAGGCTTCCAGCCTGTCATCTAACTCCTCCAGCACGTCGGAGAACGCGACAACCGCTGAGAAGTCGGAAGGCAGGCAAGATGCCTGCCCTACTTTGCGCCTCGACGCCCTCCTCTTCGGCGAAACCCAAAACCGCGCCGTCATCACCTGCGCGCCACTCAACGCCACGAAGGTCATCGAGCGCGCGAAGCTCATGGGCGTCCCCGCCGCGCGCCTCGGCACCGTGGGCGGCGACGCGCTGACGGTGAAGACCGCCGGCGGCGAGTTCACCGCGCCCGTGGCCGAGTTGCACGACGCCTGGTGGAACAGCATCGCCCGCGCGATGGCGTGAGCGGGACACTCTTGTCCCGCTGACCAGCGCCTCCATGTTTTCCGCCACGGCGGACAAGCGTGTCCGCCTCACGCACCAAAAGTCTTTGCGTGCGCCGCGTGCTTGGTATCGTCCGTTCATTCGCATGAAGACATCATTCCGCCTCGCCGCGCTGCTTGCTTTCACCTTCACCGCTCTCGCCGACGGCCCCGCGGACAATCTCGCCGACAACGTCCGGCGCGTCCCACCGCCCGGCGTTCCAATCGCCCCCGCCGCCCGCGCGGAATTGACCGCCGGGGCGGCAGCACTGGCAAAGGACATCGAAGCGCTGCGCAATTCACTCAAGGCCAAGCCCGCCCTCCTCGACCTGCTGCCGGACGTGCAGATCTACCACAAGGCCGTGGACTGGGCGCTGCGGCACGACGAGTTCTACACGACCAACGAGGTCGCAGTCGCGCGCGACCTGCTCAAGCGCGGCGGCGAGCGCGCGGCGGCCTTGCGCGATGGCAAGGCCCCGTGGCTGGCACAGACCGGCCTCGTGGTGCGCGCGTATCAGTCGAAGATTGACGGCTCGATCCAGCCCTACGGCCTCGTGGTGCCGCCCAACTTCGCGCCCGGCGGCGCGCCGCTGCGCCTGGACTTCTGGATTCATGGGCGCGGCGAGAAACTGTCGGAGCTGTCCTTCGTGGACCAGCGGCAGAAGTCGCCCGGGCAATTCGTCCCGCCCGGCGCGCTGGTGCTGCACCTCTACGGCCGCTACTGCTGCGCGAACAAGCTCGCGGGCGAGGAGGACCTCTTCGAGGCGCTGGCGCACGCGAAGAAGTATTACCCGGTGGACGACCGCCGGCTGGTGGTGCGCGGCTTCTCGATGGGCGGCGCGGCGTGCTGGCAGTTTGCGGTGCATTACCCCGGCGTCTGGGCGGCGGCGGCGCCGGGCGCGGGCTTCAGCGAGACGCCGGACTTCCTGAAAGTCTTCCAGAAGGAGGACGTCAAGCCGACGTGGTTCGAGCGCAAGCTCTGGCACATGTATGACTGCACGGACTACGCGGTGAACCTGTTCAACCTCCCGACCGTCGCCTACAGCGGCGAGGCCGACTCGCAGAAGCAGGCCGCCGACATCATGGCCAAGGCCGCCGCCGCCGAGGGCCTGCAGCTCACGCACATCATCGGCCCGGACAAGACGCCGCACCGCTACCACCCGGACTCCATCGTGGAGATCAACCGCCGCGTGGACGGCATCGTCGCGCTGGGCAAGGATCCCGCGCCGGACGCGGTGAAGTTCACCACCTGGACGCTGCGCTACAACCAGTCGCATTGGGTCCGCCTAGACGGCCTGGAGGAGCACTGGAACCGCGCCCGCGTGGACGCGACGCAGGTGTTCGCCGAGAACATGGTGCGCGTGAAGACGGCCAACGTCTCCGCCTTCTCGCTGCTGTTCCCCGCCGGCACCTGCAAGCTGCTGCAAGGCAGCGCGCCGCGCGTGCTCATTGACAACCAGAAGCTCGAAGCGCCCCTGGTCGAGACCGACAAGTCGTGGACCGCGCACTTCCGCAAGCTCGCGGGCAAATGGGCGCTGGCCGCCGTGTCCGACGACGTCTCGCTGCGCAAGCGCCACGGGCTGCAAGGGCCGATTGACGACGCGTTCCTCGACAGCTTCCTCATGGTGCGCCCCACCGGCGCGCCGCTCAACGACCGCGTGGGCAAATGGGCGGACACGGAGATGAAGCACGCCGTCGAGCACTGGCGGCGGCAGTATCGCGGCGACGCGCGCGTGAAGGACGATCTCACCATCACCGACGCCGACATCGCCCAGCACAACCTCGTGCTCTGGGGCGACCCGGCGAGCAACAAGTTCCTCGCCCGCGTGCTGGACCGCCTGCCGGTGCGCTGGGACGCGCAGCAAGTCCGCATTGGCGCGGTGAGTTATCCGGCGACGCACCATGTGCCGGTGCTGATCTTCCCGAACCCGCTGAACCCAAAGAAATACGTCGTGCTCAACAGCGGCTTCACCTTCCGCGAATACGACTACCTCAACAACGCGCGCCAGGTGCCCAAGCTGCCGGACTACGCGATTGTTGACTTGAACGTGCCGGTCAGCTCGCGCCTGCCCGGCGGCATCGCCAACGCCGGCTTCTTCGGCGAGCGCTGGGAAGTCATCCCCGGCGGAACGAAGTAGGCGGCGCGGCTCCGTGATCCGCGTCCGGTGGGGCGAGCGTCCTCGCGAGCCGGGCCACGATGGTCTGCGGGCGGCAGCTTGCGAGGACGCCCGCCCCGTCGTGCCGCGCTCCCCCCGCATTCTTGCTCGCCACGCGCCGGGCGGTTCCGTAAAAATCTTCCCACTCAACCGCATTCACCATGAGCCACACGACCAGCTATCTCCAGTCGCTCCCCACGCTGCTCGACGCCGACATCAGCACCCTCGTCAATTACATCGTCCACGACGCCGTGCAGGCCGGCGCAAGCGACATCCACATGGAGCCGTGGCAGGAGTCCATGGCGGTGCGCATCCGCGTGACCGGCCAGCTCATTGAGATGGTTCATCTGCCCAGCGAGCTGAAGGACAAGATCGGCGGCCGCTTCAAGGTCATGGCCAACCTCGCCTCGCACCTCAGCGGCATCCCGCAGGACGGCAAGGTCAACATGGGCCCCGAGTTCGGCAACGTGCAGCTCCGCGTCTCCATCTTCCCGACCGTGCTGGGTGAAAAGGTCGTCTGCCGCATCTTCGATCCGACCACGCGGTCCTTCGACATCGACAAGCTCGGCCTGGATCCGGAGACCAAGGAGAAGTTCATCAGCCTCGTCAACAAGCCCAACGGCCTCATCCTTCTCACCGGCCCGACGGGTTCGGGCAAGACCACCGCCATCTACTGCGCGTTGCACTACCTCCTGGGCAAGCACGGCACCGCCGTCAGCATCGCGTCCGTCGAGGATCCCGTCGAGGTGCCCATCCCGACGGTGAGCCAGGCGCAGTTGAACCCCGCGCAGGACTTCACCTTCGCCGGCGCGCTGCGCTCGCTCATGCGGCAGGACCCGCAGATCATCATGGTGGGCGAGATTCGCGACCCGGAGACGGCGGGCATCGCCGTGCAGGCCGGCCTCACCGGCCACCTGGTCATCAGCACCGTCCACAGCGGCACCACGGCCGGCGTCTTTGCGCGGCTCATCAACATGGGCATCGAGCCGTTCCTGCTGGCGTCGAGCATTCTCGGCGTGATGGGCGTGCGGCTCGTGCGGAAAAACTGCTCCTTCTGCGCCATCCCCTACGAGCCGGATGCCGCGCTGCTCAAGCTGCTCACGCAGGAGGAGATTGACAACGCCTCCTTCCGGCAAGGCTCCGGCTGCCCGGAGTGCAAGGACACCGGCTACAGCGGGCGCTTCTCGATCACGGAACTCCTGCAAGTCGGCGAACCCGTCCGCGACGCGGTCATGGAGAAGAAGCCCACGCGCGTCATCCAGCAGATCGCCGCCGAGCAGGGCATGAGAACCCTCTGGCAAAGCGGCCTGGCCCGCGTGCTGGCCGGCGAGACCACGCTCGAGGAAGTCACCCGCAAGGTCGCGGTGGACCAGATTTGAGGCGTCCGGGAGCCATGCCCGAGCGGGCGCAACCACCGAGGCCCCAACAGCAACCTGACGTGATGAGCTGACGAACCGGTGGGCGCGGGCGGATTTCGGTCCTCGCGAGCCAGTTGGCCCGCCCAACAGAACCGCCGCCCGTAAGCCCTCCCCGTCCTCCCGCTATACCCGTGCAGATGCCCACGCCGGCTGACACCGTGAAACCGAACCCCGCCGAGGCCGCGCTCGTCCGCGCGGTGCAGGCCGGCGATGCCGCCGCGTTCGAGCCGCTCGTGGACGCGCATCTCGACTCCCTCCGCGCGTTCATCGCGCTCAAGCTCCCCGTCGCGCACCTCGTGGACGAGCTGGCACACGAGACGTTCGTCTTCGCCTTTCGCAACCTCGCGCGGTTCACGCCCGGCACGAGTTTCCGCGCGTGGCTCCGGGCCATTGCCACCAATCTCATTCGTGCCGAGCTGCAGCGCTTTGCCCGCGACCAGCAGAACCAGCTCAACTACGCCCGCGCCTGCGAACTGGAGCACGGTCTGATGACCGGTCCCGGCGCGGCCGAGACCGAGGAGGTCGAGCACCTGCGCGCGTGCGTGGACTGTCTGCCGCCGCACCTGAAGGAGCTGGTCGAGCTGAAATACGCGCAGGACCAGCCCATCGAAACCATCGCCGCCAAACTCGCCCGCACCGAGAACGCCGTCTGGCAGGCGCTCTTCCGGCTTCGCGCGCAGCTTCGTGAATGCGTCGAGGGCAAGCTCAGGAGGACCGCGTGAATCAGCGACGCTCCATCTCATCGGGTAGCAGCCGACGTGAGGAGGCTCTGATTTCCTGGTTTCATACTTGGGCGAAGTTTCAATTGGAGCCTCCTTACGTCGGCTGCTACGAGTTACGATATGCTCTCTGACGACCAGCTCATCGCCTATCTCGCCGGCAAGTTGTCGGCGGAAGAGCGCGCACGCGTTGAGGCGGAACTGGCAGGCGACCCCGAGGCGTTGCGCCGGTTGCTGGACCAGGAGCGGCTCGACACTTCGCTCAAGCTGCTGCTCAACCCCGCCGCCAGCCGCGAGCGCGTGAAAGCATCAGTCCTTGCGGGCATTCGCACAGCCACGCACGAAGTCTCCGCCGACGAGGTGATGAAGAAGGTGCTGCTGGAGTCGGGGAAGAATGCCTTGGAGTATCGTGCTCCGAAGGACGAGAACGCACCGGGGCTGCTGGCCGCTTTGGCCGGCGCGTTTCGGGAGTGGCTCCAGACGAACCATGCACGCGTGGTGGTTTATGGCGGCCTGGCGGCACTGCTCGTCTTCATCGCCTCGGAAGTCCGCATTTCTCAAGTCAGGAAGCTTACGGCGCAGCAGCAGGCAAATACTTTCGAGAGTTCCAAGGGGGGGCAGGGCTTGTTGACGCAATCGCTGTCAGCGCCCCGCAATCCCGCGCAGTGGCCCTTCGCCGCCGACAGCGTCTGGAACACGCCCATCGGCTCCGGCGCGCAGTTCGCCACCGTGCAGCCGGGCGGCATGGACCTCGCGACCGGCGTGATGGTCGTGAACGCGAGCCTGTCGCATCCCGTGCTTTACGCGTCTGCCAGCGACCCCGTCGGCAACCTCCACGTCCCCGGAATGTCCGTGCCCTTCGCCACCGCGCCACTGCCCGCCGCGCTCGGCACCACGCCGGGCGGACGCCACGTCTTCCTCGTGCTGCCCGATGGCATGACCGTGCTGGAAATCCATTCGCCCCGCCGCACCGGTGCCGACGTGCGCGCCAACTCTATCGTGCGCGCCGACCTGCGCGGCCCCGGCGTGCCGCCCGCCTACCACTCCGCCACCGGCTCGGGCCTTTCGCCGTTGGGCGGCAGCATCCGGCGCGGCGAGTTGAAGGCCGGCATCCCGCACGTCATCGGCGCGGTTGCGCCGCTGGAGGCCGTCACGCTCAAGGCCGACGGCACCGCGCACGTCTGGCCGGCGGATGGCTCCGCGGCGGGCGACGCCAACGCCGCCGCGCAGATGGCCCGCGCCGGCAATGTCCATGTCGGCTCCCTGCTCGCCATCCCACCGGGAGTGGACATCGCCAAGTTCGCCGCACCCGGCACGCCCGCGCACGCCATCGCCCGCGCGATGCAGGACTACGGCGTGCTGGTGAAGGACACGTTCGACGGCACTTACTTCGCGGAATGGCAGCGCGAGGGCGCGCCCCACCTGATTTTCTGCATTGAAGACCTCTTCAACGGCGACGCCCCGCGCGACCTGGCCCGGCAGCTCGCCCCCGCCCTCCGCGAACTGCGCGTGGTGGCGAACCACGGTCCGAACAGCCTTGGCGGTGGCGGCCGGCGGCGACGGCCGGTCGCGCCCGACTTTGGCAAACCATGATTGGGCGGAGGGGCCGCGCCGAGGGCTGAAGTTTTCCGTAAGCCGCACCGCTTCTTCTGCTATAATCCGGGCAAGCCGCCGCGCCGCCGAAGGTTTGCGGCGAACGAACACAAACTCAAACCGCCTCCTGCCATGCATACGCCGACCGATTCCTCCGTCCCCGCCCAGCGCGCCGCGCTCCTGCTGGGCGGCCTGCTCGCGCTCGTTCTGATCATCACGCCCAGCCGTCCGGCGGGTGCCGCCGACGCGCCCAAGGGCAGCGTGCCGGTGAACAAGGCCTGGTCCGGCACCTGGAACAACCGCAAATACAACACCAGCGGCCAGCTCATCTGCACGGTCATCGGCGAGCAGAACGGCCAGTGGATCGCCAAGTTCACCGGCACGGCGCTGGGCAAGCCCATCAGCTACACCGCGCTGATGACGCCCAAGCCGGGCGGCGCGAACACCGCCCTGTCCGGCACGACCAAGGTGGACGGCTTCGACTACCAGTGGACCGCCAACGTCAGCGGCAAGTCCCTCGCCGGCAGCTACCGCGCCTCGAACGGCAACAACGGCGAGTTCCGGCTGCAGTCGAAGTGAGCCAAGTTCTGCCCGCCCCTCTTCGCAGCAATGGCCTTCCGTCTCCGGCTCGGGAGCACTGCTGCTATTGCCCGTCCGGCTGACGGTTGAGCGCGTCGGAAAAATCGCTGGGAAGCCTGCGGCGGCGTTTGTAGGCTCGCCGCCGTTTCGCACCGTGAGCCAACGCCGCGTCATCTCCCTGCTGCCCAGCGCGACTGAAATCGTCTGCGCGCTGGGCTGCGGCGGGCAGTTGGTGGGCCGTTCGCACGAGTGTGATTTCCCCGCCGAGGTGACGGGCCTGCCGGTTTGCACCGAGTCCAAGCTTTTGCCCAACTCGTCCAGCCGCGAGATTGACGAGCAGATTCACAACCTGCTCGGCGCGTCGCTCTCCATCTACCGGCTCAACACCCGGCTGATGCAGGAACTCAAACCCGACCTCATCCTCACGCAGTCGCAGTGCGACGTGTGCGCCGCGAGCGAGGCCGACGTCGCCAAGGCGCTCGGCAACTGGCCCGGCTCGCCGCCGCAAATCCTCTCACTCACGCCGCACCGCCTCGCGGACGTGTGGGAGGACATCCGCCGCGTCGCCGCCGTGCTGGGCGTGTCCGAGCCGGGCCGGGAAGTCCTGCGGGCGCTCAAGAACCGCTGCGTGGATGTGATCGAGAAGGCGTGCCTGCTGTCGCGCCCGAGCGTCGCCTGCCTCGAATGGCTCGACCCGCTCATGGGCGCGGGCAACTGGGTGCCTGAACTGGTCGAGCTGGCCGGCGGCAGGAACCTCTTTGGCGAGCCGGGCAAGCACACGGGCCGGCTGAAGTGGGAGGAACTCCGCGCGGCCAACCCGGACTTCATCGTCGCGCTCCCGTGCGGCTTCAACCTCGCCCGCACGCGCGTGGAGCTGGCGTCCCTGCTGGACAAGCCCGGCTGGGGCGACCTCAAGGCCGTGCGCCAGGGCCGCGTGTTCCTCTGCGACGGCAGCGCGTTCTTCAACCGCCCCGGGCCGCGGCTCGTCGAGTCCCTGGAAATCCTCGCGGAGATTTTGCACCCGGAGAAATTCCGGTTCGGACATGAAGGCAAGGGCTGGGCGAGACTCGCGGCGTGAACGGTGGCTGTGAACAAGTTTGCGTTGCGACGGCTCCGCGCTGTCCGCAGCCTTTGCGCGTGGCAAAACCTGCTTTGGGACGAGGCTTGGGCGAACTGCTCAACGGCAACGGCGCGCAAGAATCGCACGCCGCCACGGAAACCCGCACCACTTCAGCTCCGCGCTTGAGCGCCGGCCTGAGCACGCTGGTGCGCAATGCCGGCGAGCCGCCCGCCCCTGCGGCCAATCCCTCGTCGCTCACGCTGCTGCGCGCCTCGCTGCTGGCAGCGGACTTGGTGCTGACTGGCGGGGCGGTTCTCTTGTTTCTGAACCGCCAAGGCACGGACTGGACGGCGACTGTCATCGCCCTGCTGGCCGTGTCCTTCGGCGCGTGGCTGGGCTGGTTGGGTCTGACTTGGGGCCGCGACGCTCGTTGATTTCAGACCAGACTTCCGATCCGAACGAGGTGCAAGGCCGGCTCACCGCTCGCGCGCGAAGCGGCCAGGTCCAAGCTGAACTCGGCGACCCAGTCGTTGTGGCCGTCCGGGTCCACGAGCATCTGCTGCACGCGCCAGGTGCGCTGGTCCTCGGCGGGTTTGGTGTAGGTGTGGCGGGCGTTCCGGGCCTCGGGATCGAGGCAGAGATGGCGATGGCCCACGAGGAAGGCGTCCATCGCGGCGCGCAGGCGTTCGGCGGTCCACGAAGCGCCGTCCGGGTCGTTGGGCGAGGCGAGGTGGGTGAGGGCGGTCTCGGGGTCGGCGTTCACCCAGCCGCGCAGGAAGCTGAAGACACGCGTGCGGATGGCGGCGGTGAAGACCTTCGGGTCGCGGGTGATGTCGCGCGCGGCTTCCTCGGCACCGGGCGGGCGGACTTCCTTGGTCTCGGCGCGCTGGTAGGACGGGTTGCGCATCCGCTCCCACTCGTCCATGAGGCTGGCATCCACCTGCCGGATCATGGTGCCGAGGTAGATCTCCATCTCGCGCAAGGTGTCGTTCTTCGCGGCGTCCGGCACGGTCTGCGTGAGCACCTTGAAGACGCCGTTCAAGTGCCGCAGCAGCACGCCCTCGGCCCGTTGCAGCTCGTAGTCGCGGATGTAATCCGAGAACGAGCGGATGGACTCGAACATCTCGCGCGCGATGGATTTGGGCCGGATGTTTTCCTGGCCCACCCACGGATGGCGCGCGGCGAACTCGTTGAAGGTCGAGTAGATGAACTCGCGGTTCGGCTTCGGATATTCGAGCTTCTCCAGCTCGTCCATCCGCTGCTCGTAGGCGACGCCCTCCATCTTCATCTCGGCCATCTTCTGATCCTTCACGCGGTCAAGCTGGCGGCGCAGGATGATGTCGGGGTCTTCGACGATGGACTCGGCCAGTGTGAGCACGATGAGCGCGTGGTCCGGGGCCTGCGGGTCCATGAGCGGCAGCGTCTCCAGCAGGTAGAGCGAGAGCGTCTGGTCCATCGAGAAGTCGTCCTGCAACGCGACGTTCACGCGGAGCTTCGCCCCCGTAGCAGCCGACGTGAGGAGGCTCTGACTTTGATTTCCGATTTGAGATGGAGCCTCCTCACGTCGGCTGCTACCTGCGGTAAACTCAATGATCTTGTGCTCCACCAGCGAGCGGAACAACTGCCACGCGCGCTTGCGGTGAGCCTGCTTCTGCTTGGGCGACTCATGGCAGTCGCGGATCAGCCGCTGCATCGCGACGCAGCCATCGCCCGGCCGGCTCAGCACGTTGAGCAGCATCGCGTGCGTCACCGCAAAGCGCGACGTGAGCCGCTCCGGCGGCGCAGCCATGAGCCGGGCGAAGGTGTTCTTGTCCCAGTTCACGAAGTTCCGCTCCGGTGGCTGGCGCTTCACGGTCTTCTTGCCGTCGCGCGCGGACTTCTCGGCGAGCTTGAGGTTCTCGATGAAGTGCTCCGGCGCCTGCGCCACCACCCACCCGCGATCATCAAAGCCCTTGCGCCCCGCGCGCCCGCTGATCTGGTGAAAGTCCCGCGCGCTGAGGATGCCGGTCTTCTGCCCGTCGAACTTGCAGAGCTTGGTGAAGAGCACCGTGCGGATCGGGACGTTGATGCCCACGCCGAGCGTGTCCGTGCCGCAGATCACCTTGAGCAGGCCACGCTGCGCGAGCTGCTCAATGAGCACGCGATACTTCGGCAGCAGGCCCGCGTGGTGCAGACCGATGCCGTGCCGCAGCCATTTCTTGATCTCCGGGCCGTAGGGGCTGGTGAACTTGAAGCCTTCGAGCGCGTTGGCCACTGCGGCCTTCTCGTCGCGCGTGCAGACGTTGATGCTGGTGAAGTCCTGCGCGCTCTGCGCCGCCTCCATCTGCGTGAAGTGGACGACGTAGACCGGGCCTTTGCCGTCCGCGAGCAGGCTTTCGAGCGTCTTCGCCAGCGGCAGTTCGGAGTAGGCGAACTCCAGCGGCACGGGCCGGCCGGTCGAGGCAACGGTCACGGTGGGCCGCTGGTTCAAGCGCGTCAGCTCCGCCTCGAAGAACGTCGTGTCGCCCAACGTGGCGGACATGAGGAGGAAGCGCGTCTGCGGCAGCGTGAGCAGCGGCACCTGCCACGCCACGCCGCGCTCGCGGTCCGCGTAGTAATGGAATTCGTCCATCACCACCTCGCGCATGCTGGCGTCCTTGCCTTCGCGCAGGGCGAGGTTTGCAAGGATCTCGGCGGTGCAGCAGAGGATGGGCGCGTCGCGATTGACGGTGGCGTCGCCGGTGCTCAGGCCGACGTTGTCCGGGCCGAACTCGCGACAGAGCGCGAGGAACTTCTCGTTCACCAGCGCCTTGATGGGGCAGGTGTAGATGGAGCGTTTGCCCTGGGCCAAGGCCTTGAAGTAGACCGCCGCCGCGACGAGCGATTTGCCCGAGCCGGTGGGCGTGTTGAGGATGACGTTCTTCTCCTCGAAGAGTTCGAGGATCGCCGCCTCCTGCGTGGGATAAAGCTCCAGCCCGCGCGCCGTGACATAGTCAAGGAAGCGTCCGAGCAAGGCGTCGTTGCCGGCCTTGCCATCGCGCGGGAGCAGATCGTAAAGCGTGGTGGCCACGGAAGGCGCAGGTTAAGGAGTCGCCCCGTCGGAGAGAAGCCGGGATGCGCGATTGCCACGAGGCGGGGCTGGAAAACTTGTCGCCAAGCCAGCCCAAGGCAGGTTCACTCCCGGGCGACTACTCTGGGAGATTCAGTCGCCGGTGTGGCGAAATGGCAGACGCACGGGACTTAAAATCCCGGGACGGTAAAACGTCGTGTGGGTTCGAGTCCCGCCACCGGCACCACTCCACCAGTTTGGAGATTTTCGCCGAGGAATGACCACGGTTTAACGCAAGAACCACGGGCTTTTTTGCCGTCGAGGACAAGGTTCGAGCCGAAGACTTCGAGCGCGAGAACCCGCTTCTGTGACAGCGAACCCGAAACAGCGGTTTTGCCCGCGTTTTTAGCGGCCAAAACCCACTTTTGGAACGGTTCGAGCCAATCGGCTCGTCCCGCCATGAGGCGGGTGCGCTGTTCCTCCAACGTCTTCTTCTGGCTCATGATTTTGGCCTTCTCGACCGTGAACGTGTCGCGGTCGATCAATTCGTCCAAGAATGAGTCCAGCAGCCGTTGCAGGCGGAGATTGAGCTTTTCAATCTCGGCCTGCTTCTGTGCGGCCAGTTGCGCAGCGGATTGGGCGACCTTGCGTTTTTCCTCTTTAACCCGTGAAAGCATGGCGTCCGCCCAATCCAGCCGCAACGCATACGGTTGAAGCAGCGCCGAAAGCTGCGTGGCGAGGGCTTCTTCGCGGACGTAGGGCTGGCGGCAGCGCTGGGCCTTGTTCTTCTTGGTGCAACGGTAGTAGGTGTGGCCTTTCTGGATTTCGCCAGTGATGCCGCCGCCACATTCGGCACAGCGAAGCAGACCGAGCAACGCTTTGGGCGCGTTTTCCTTTTCTGCCGGTGAGTAGCGCCAACGGCGGTTCAACACCGCGTCCACCTGATCGAACAGGGCTTTGGTGATGATTGGCTCGTGCGAGCCTTCGTGCACCTCGCCAGCGTAGAGAAAATGACCGTAGTAGATGGGGTTTGAAAGCAGTTGCGAGACGAAGCTGCGCCCGACCGACTTGCCAGTTGACGAACGCAGCCCGCGTTCATAGAGAAACTGGCGCAGCGTGTCGAGGGTCGCATCACCTGCGGCATATCGTTCAAACACCTCCTTGACGAGCGGCGCACGCGCGCGGTCAACGACGAGCTTCTTAGTGCGATAGTCGTTCAAGTAGCCAAAGCCCGCGCGGCCCGGAAACTCGCCGCGTCGAACTTTTTCGCGCAGTCCGCGCTTGGTGTTTTCCGACAGGGAATCGACGTAGTATTTGCTGAAGCCAAAATCGTTGTGAAGCATGAGCTTTCCCTGCGGAGTGTTCTCAAACCAAGAGCGGGGGAATTTGAGCGTCCGGATGAGCTGGGTATCGAGCATGTAAATAATGCGTCCGCCGTCCACGCTGTTGCGGGCGAGGCGGTCGGGATGCCACGCGAGAATTCCCTCTGCCTCCCCCGCTTCGATGCGCTTCAGCATCGCGTCGAAAATCGGCCTGCCGGGCGTCTTGGCGGACTGCTTCTCAATCAGCTCGGCAACAATGCCGATGCCTTCACGCGAGGCAAACTCGCGCAGTTCGGTAAGCTGGGCGTCAATCGAGAGGACTTGCTTGTCCTCAACGTCAGTGGATTTGCGCGCGTAGAGAAAGAGGCTTTTCATAATCGAGTATTTCCATTTTATTCCATTATGCTTGCTCGTGCAAGCATATCGGCGGAAAAAAGCAGCCGCCTCGGAATCATTCCTTTTCCCAGCGGGTTTGCGCCGCCAACTTGGCGATGCGGGATCGTTCGCGTGCTGACAATTTTTTTGCACGCGCCTTTCCGCCTTTTGAAGCGCCAAGTTTGGAGAGCGCGACGGCTGCGGGGTTTTTCGCCTTTGGTTTCGGTGTGCGAGACATGCGTGTCGAGTAGTGAAAAAGTAAACGTGAGTCAATGGTAGCAAATTTTTGCAGCACGGAACACGCACAACTGATTGTGCAACTCGTATTGTCCTCGACGGCAAAAAAGCCCGTGGTTCTTGCGTTAAACCGTGGTCATTCCTCGGCGAAAATCTCCAAACTGGTGGAGTGGTGCCTCTGTATGACTCCGCTCGAACCTTTTTTCTCGGACAACCATCGTCTGGAGGCAACGGGAGTTGAACTTTCGGAGTATCCCCTCACCCTTCCC
>WRPG01000046.1 GCA_009773355.1 Limisphaerales bacterium | reverse complement strand
GTCAGTTCCCGACCAAGGGCCAGTGCATTCATCCGCCCATGCTCGCTCACCCAATGGGACATTTACCGTCCCACCCACGTTTGTGAGATAGCTTCTAGTCACTTGTTACCAACACTTATAGCGATTATTTCAGAGTTGTCGGTCAAAGGCAAGAAAGGAGAGCCTATTCTTCTTCCTCAATGGCAGTATTGACACCGATGAGAGCCCGTATCGATTGTCCCAGCCCGGAAGCAGCAACGATGGTCGGCAGCGAATTTAACAGCGAGGTCAGGTGAGTTCCCTTTCTAAGCTCGTAGTTCTCGTCGTATTCGCCATCCTCCAGCGGGTTGTTGGCAACGTAGGCGGCACAGACATCCATCACTTCGAGTAAATGTGCAGGCGTAACATCAGCGTTGGTGTTGAAGAACTCCTTGGCGTTGAACAATGAGTTGGCGTTGAAGTTGAGCAGATTGGCGTGGAGTTGATACTTATCGTCCAGCACACCGGTCAGATTCCGTGCGTTGATGGCGTTCTCCAACACTTTTACCTTCTTCGCTGCTGACAGTGCTGCGTCACCCTCCAAGGATTCATCCGGGCTGCGATGTTGTTGACGCCTCGCCTCCCACTCCGCCCGCTTCGCCGCAGCAAACTGCTGCCTATGCTTCTCGATACGGGCCTTGCGGAGCGGTTGTAGCTTGCGCAGCATATCGAGGTGAATGCGATATGAATACTGTTGGCCGGCACCATGCCGATGTTGGGAGTCAAAGTAACGGAAGGCATCCACCAAGAACATCATGGCCAGTTGTTTGAGTGCGTTGAGGACTGATGCATCGCGATCCATAACCGCATCGAACTGAAGCGTTGAGACCAACGGCTGCAATGCCGTGTAGAGGATTTCCAGCTTAAGCATTTGACTATAGCGGTCGAGGGCTTCGATGGATTCCGATTTTACCAGCAAATCCAACTCCTGTTCGACAAGGAGTTCAAGGTTGGCTTTGGCCTCTTTCTCGACCTTGCTGAACTTAATCCACGCCAGTGTTTGCAACTCCTTGATTGTCGGCGGCCAAAGAGTTGAGGGTTTCGGAACGGCCAGCTCAGTTGATGTAGTCGCTTCAACAGGACTGATTGCAGTG
Source organism: Limisphaerales bacterium (assembly GCA_009773355.1). Taxonomy (GTDB): domain Bacteria; phylum Verrucomicrobiota; class Verrucomicrobiia; order Limisphaerales; family SXTU01; genus SXTU01. The sequence goes on along the minus strand of WRPG01000046.1, from coordinate 41,890 downwards.
GCATCGGAACAAGCCAACTGTGGTTTGCCATCATCAACCGGAACAACCAATGCCGTTTGCCGGTCGGAACGAGTCACTGGAGCGGTTTGACGTTGTTCAGCATTGAATGTTGTAGAGCTTGCCTCTTGTTCAACCTCTGCCGAGTGAGTTTGACAAGCACCCATCGCGGACGGCGGAGCCGGGCGCACTGAGTAATTGATTGACTGACTAACCCCGACTGCTGACTGAGACTGATAACTATTATAGTTGTCCGCTTTTGTCACCTCCATATCCGGATTTGTCACCTGCATATCCGCTTTTGTCACTGTCGTATCCGGAATTGTCACTTGGGCCGGTTTTGGCTCCGCCAGCCGGTAGCGCCAGCACCGATGCTTGCCAGCGGGTGCAGTGCGTTCCAGCATCCCCGTTGCGACGAGGCTTTTGAGCGCGTCGCGGATCTGTTTCGTCGTCAACGGCAGCACTTTGGCAAGCTCACCGACCTTTACCGCCTGCCAGCCATCATCTGCCGCGTCGTTACGGCTGGCCCAATAGCGCAGGTTGTGGAGCAGGAGGGCGGCAGGAATGCCATGGCTGAGCGCGTCATCAGCTCGGAAGTAGCGGAGGTTGGTGCGACTCTGAGCGCCAAGCTGCCGGTCCCGAATTGCATAATTACCGGTGCGGTCGTAACCGTGGTAGTTGCGGTGGTGGACGAGCAGCGGGGACTGGTCGCCGTCAGTCAGCTTTTGCAGCGTCTCCTCGATGCAGGTGCGGCCCAGATAGGGGTAAACTACAGCCAGATGATCCAAGGTGACCCGATACCATTTGTGACCGTCCTTCTCCTTGCCTTTCTTGCGGACCACATAATCGAGGTATTTGAGCAATACCGCAGCCGGACAGCCCAACCGACCAGCCACGGTATTTGATAGCGAATGTTCCTTGGGCTTCGCCTCTTTGGTTGCCACTATTTCTTCGTCAACCGCGTGGACTGCTTTAGATGAAGGTTCCGACGGCGGCGGGTTAACGGGTGGTTCAACGAGGGTTGAAGGCTCAGGATTTGGGGGTGCTGCCACAACTGAGGTGGCTGGCGCTGCTGGCCTGCCGAGAGACTTCAAATACGCCCTGACTTGCTCTTTGGTGAGACTGGGGGGCGGTTGCGAGGGTGCTGGCTGTGAAGATTCGACGATTGTCGCCTCGTCCTCGGTGGTTTGCGTCGGGGTGCTCATCGACGTTGGCCGTTACTTGGCAGGGATCAGTGATTGCCAGAGCCGCCGTAGGGCCATCATCCATCGCCGCCACGTTGATCCTGGTGCTGCGGGTGGAGTGGAAGGCGATACTTCTACAGCAACGGGAGGCGGAGGGATGACGCGGTTGACCCGTCGCTGTTGATCAACCGTGAGCACAAACCGCCCGGCCTGTTGCAAGTCAGCCCTGTAACAGCCAACCCCTTCCACGGCCCAGTTGAGGATGCCGCTGCCTTCCTCCAGCCAAAGCGTATCAGCGAGGTTAGGGATGATGGTGGCTGGCGGCTGCTTGGAATACTCAACAATCAACAAGCGGCGTCGAAACGCGTCCAAATCGGCCGACCACTGCTGCTGATTGAGCTGGTTGCCGTAGAGGACGACGTGGAAATCGCCGTTGATGGAGGCGCGCCGGTTACGTCCCTTCAGCTCTGCCTCCATACGATCATTGCCGACCAACGCTTTAAGCCGACCCAACCCGTCTCCGTTGAGCAGGTTGGGGTTGATCTCCATGCCGACCAACAGCCGCTTCCCGACGAGCGCCGACATCTCAAAGCGTCCATCCAGTTGACCAACCCTCAACTCTGCTGCCGCCTCTACCCCTACCAGCCGCGTCAGGATTGACACCAACGTCCCTTTGCCGGTGCCAGAGGCTCCCAGCAGCATCAAGATCACCTGCGACTGGTTCGGGCCGGCTAGCAACGAACCAGCCCACTTCTGGACCAATGAGGCATCGTTGATCGCCAGCGAATCAGCGAGGAACTGCCGGAACTTGGGACACTGGGCGGCTGGCTGGTAGTTGATCGTCAGGGTGTCGGCGAAGTGGGTGTTTTGATCCTTGGCTGAGAACAACGGGGTGGCTGCTGTAACATCCAGCACCCCATTGGCGACGACCATCTGGCCGGGCTTCAACGTCGGGGTCCAGCAGGGAGCGGCCACTTCGAGTTCAGCCACCATCTTCTTCAACGCTGCCGCCGAGACGCTGTTCTTGTGCGTCTCCAACACCCAGCTCTTCAACCGCCGATGGAGCTGGTTGATGGTGATGGGGTGCCAGGCCTGCTGTTTTTCAACAAAGATGAAGAAGCGCTTCGGATCATCGTGGAACGCCAGCTGATTGGTTTGAAGAAAACCCACTGCGGCTGTCTGTGGATCGAGCGTTGCTGGCTGGCTGGTGGTGGGCTTGCTGGTGTGGCTGGCTGTCAGAGTGGGCTTCTTCATGGTGTTTTGTAGGTTGAAGGAGTGAAGCCCTGCCGCCCGGTTTGACCCGAGCGACAGGGCGTTGGTGCTAGGCAGTAACCGCAGCGACCGCCTCAACCGCTGGGGCAGCAGCGACCGGGGCAGCAACCGGGGCCAATACCGTGGTGGCCTGTGCCTGCAGCTTGCCGTTGGAGCCACGGCGGTGAGCCACGACCACGCGGCAGGTGCGGTCCTTCAGGATGACCGGGTCGAACCCCTCCTCATCCTCCGCGCGCGTCAGGTCGCGACCGAGGATGACCTTGGCGTCACGCAGCAACGGGCTGCGGCCCTCGATCTTGGCCGGATAGGGCCGAGTGATGTGCTGGTTCACCTCGTTGAGCGTGAACTGCACCTCGACCGTTTCCGGTTCTGCCGTCCCCTCTTTGGCTTTGCACGTGACCATCGTAACGGTCGCGGCGTAGGCCCCTTCGGGTGTGAGCGTCGCGGTGGACGCTTTCTTTGTGCGATGCAACTTCATGGTTTTAATTGTGACCCCGCTGCACTTGACACTGGGAAGGGCCACTATCCCAAGCGCCAACCCGCTGTATAGTTGATCCCCCTGGGCAAGCGGGTCGGATTGGAGTCCCAGGGGAAAGTGTGTCATCTGGCGAGTTGCCCCAGCACCGTGAGGATTCGTTCAATGGTGGTTTCTGGACACTGCCGGTCATGGTCGATCCAATGAACATTAGGAATCCGCCCCAGCATCTCGTAGTGGCGGCGCGCATGACGTTCCAACAGCTCGGCGACGCGATGCTGGCAGCGTGACCGGGACAAGGTGCGGCGCTGGTGCGCCAGCAGCGGCTCCCTGGCGAAGCACTTCCGCAGCAGGTAGGTTTCGGTCATCCGCTGGGCGCAGGCCTCGCGGAAGCTGGGTAGCATCCCTTGCGAGAACATCTTCGCCGCCCGCCGTTCGCAGTCGGCTGCCAGGTTGCCAGCGTGCTTCCACCGCAGGCCAATCACCAACGGGGCATCCTCAGGTGATTCCGCCGCCGAGTTCAGTGCGTTGAGGGCAGCGCCAATGAGGCCGTTGGAACAACCTTCGATGATCGGTGCGCGACCGCGTGAGCGGATGCCGGGCAGACAAGCCTTCAGTTCGCTGCTGTATTTGGCCTGGCTCCACAGACTGTCCTCCGGCTGCAGCACCCCGTAGAGATGGCTGGCGACATCTGGGTATTGGTCGGCATCGGACTGACCCGTGACCTCCGGCAAGGCATCATAGAGATAGAACTTGTCGGCGTTGATGACTTCCGTGCTGAGGCGTCGGGCCAGACCAAAAGCCACCTCCGCCTTGCCCACGGTAGTTGGCCCGAGAATGACAACCGGGCGGAAGGCAGGCTGAAGCTCGCCCCGTTGTTTTGCGCCCGCTGTTGAGGGTGATTGTTTCACACCGTCATCAGCGAGAAAGTTGAGCGACTTCTTACAGGGAAGTTTTCCGCTGCGGTCCTGGCTGGTTGTCGGCTTCGTGTTCATCGTCGTTGCTGTATCAACGGGGTTGTTCAGCGATTTCTTACAGGCGTTGTTTGGGAGGTAGTCCAGCGACGACAACCAACGGGGGAAGAATCCCAGCAAACATTCCACATCAGGAATACTGGGGGCGATACGTTCACCCAACAGCAGCGATTTTCTTGCAACGGAGCAGCCGGTGGACGTTGAAATCGAACAACTGAAAGCTGGGGATCGGAACGCGTGGGACCGGGCCTACGCGATTCTCAAAGCCATCAGCCTGAGCGTCTGCTGCTCAACGGCCCCAGACCTCAACCACCACGCTCACGAGGATGTTGCTATTGAGGCCATCACCCAGGTCGTGAAATACGTGAAGACTGCCAGCAGCTTCGAGGAGTGCAAAAAACTAGTCTCAACCATCAGCAAGAACCGACTGCTCGACATCTTTCGTCAGCGTTCAACCCTGAAGCACGGCGGAGGCAAGCTGGTGGAACCGGAGGACACGGAAGTAAGCAACGCTCCCGATCAAAGCCAGCAGCAGCCCGATGTGGCGGTTATCCACGGAGAACGGGCCGCAATGGTAAGGGAGGCTTTGAGGCAGATTTCTGAGCAATACCGGAAAGTCGTGGAGGAGTCCTACTTCAACGGCCTCACCCAGCAGGAGATTGCTGACAAACATGGGCTGAAAATCGGTTCCATCGGCGTGTATTTGCAGCGGGGGTTGGAGGCCCTGCACAAGATTCTGAAGAAAGATGAACTTTTGCTGTAAGAAGCGTTGGAACGATCCCGTTATCTACCCGGATGAATGATGCTGAAAAACTGAAGCTGGAAGCCCTGCTGAAGCAGGTGGGGCCGCTCGTCAACAAGCTGGCGGACCCGCCGGCTGGACAGCCTGACCGGGTGCGGGCTGCATTTGAGCGGGTGCTGAACGAGGAGTTTCCGCTGCCCAAGGAGTTGTCCGAGAAGCAGATGGAGGCGCTGTTGCTGAGGCTCATCGCTGAACAACCCGCCGATGGATTCGAGTTGATCAGCAAGCTCAACCAGGGGCTATTTCGGTTGGCTGGCCAAGGCGAAGGCGCGATTTACGGATTGCTGGCAACGATGGAATCCTCCGGCTTGCTGCAAGGGGAATGGCGGGAAAGCAGCACTCGGATGCTGAAGATGTATCGGCTGACGGATGCCGGTGGTCTGCGGTTGGCCGAGAAGTCAGCGATTCAGGCCGAAACTGGGGCTTGGGCGGAAATGCTGCTCAAGAAGGCATGAAGCAACATGGATTCTGGCGAGCGAATCCCTCCCGCAGTCAGCCTAGCCTTTGAACGGCTCGCCTCGGAAGTTTGTGAGCGGGCGGCCTTGGATTACGACGAATGGCCGTTGAGGGCGCACGAACTGGCGACGCATCTACAGGAGAAATGGCGGGAGGGCGTGGCGTTGAACTTGAGCACCGATGCTGCCCAGCAACGTGCCATTGAAGCCTTTGGCCCGGTCAAGGCTGTCGCCAAGAGCTTACGCCGACCTTGGCTGTTGCGAATCCTCACCTACCGCCGTTACCAGACCGAGCGGGTGGTGATTTTCCTCGCGGCCAGTTTCTTCATAGCCTGGCTGACGGTGCTGGACGTCTATTACCGCCTAGAGCTTGATGGCAAGCCGGTCGACCTCGCGGAAGTGATGTTGCCTTTCAGCGCCGCCAATTTCCTCAACGGCCTCGGTGGCTTCTACATCGGGTTCATTGCGTGGGGAGCGGCCAGACTGATTCGCTGGCAGCCGCAAACGCAACGGCCAATGGTAGCTGCTCTTTGCCAAGCACGTTACCTCGCTGGCGTGGTGCTGCTGTTTCCCATCTTCCACCTTGCCGTGCGTCCGACCTACCTGACAATCGTGACGTTCCGCTTCTTTGCACGCGATTTCCTCTACATTGGCTTCTGCGGATTGCACATGCTGGCCGTTGTCGTGGGATTGATGGGCCTGGCTTGCTTGGGGGCGGAACTCCTCATCGACTCGGCCAAGTGGAAGCATTTCTCCCAGCGCTTGGCTTTTCAGCTCATCCGGTAGTCGCTCACCTGTAAGCTGGGAGGCTGCTTATGCCTTCCAGTGGCTCGTCAGGGCTTCTGTTTCCCTATCGCGGCAACTCATCCCCTGGCATTGGCGGCACGTTGGGCACCTGGGCCATGGCGGCGCGAAACTTGTCGATGTTGCCCCGCTGCGCACGACGCTCCAGCTCCGCGAAGTTCTCCACGGCCCCCACCAGCTCCTCCAGCTTCTGCCGCGCGAACGCATCCACCCGTTGATGATCGTGCGACGCCAAGCTTTCCAGCTTTTGGTAAACGTCATCCGGCATTTCCTGTTCGATGGCTTTCATTCGATTTCGCCTATCAGTTTGAGCAACCCCGCCGGTGCCAGGATTTCAAAGCCGGATTTCCGCGCTGGGTTCCTGTGGCGACCGTAACGGAGCTGGCTGGATCGAGCAACCGCCGCCTTCCCGCTGTTTTGATTCGTTGAACCTGCATAGACGCGTTTGCTGGAGGTTCACGACGCGCCACAAGCCGTTGAGTATCCGCTGTGGGCCTCGGTGGACTGCTGTTCAAGGAGGCCGCGCAGGTAGCCGAGGAGGGATTCCAGCACGATCAACCGCACCGCCTTGATCTGGCCGCGATTCCTCAACGACAACGACCGGACGGGCGGTTTGAAGCTGTTCAACGGGCTGGGGAGGATCAATTCGTTGAGCTTGCTGCGGGAAAGGCCGGTCCAGCGACAAAGCGTGCCTGGCTTTGGTAAGCGGATGAACTCGGGGGTGATTGACGGTTGATTGTCGGCTTGTGCTGCTGCGGTTGTCGTTGCGTTCATCTTCATGCCCTCAACAGCGAGAAAGCAGCGGAGATTCTTACAAAACCGTAAACGAAGACGACGATGGGAGAGCTTGGATTACACCGAAACCAACGCCACCGAGCCTGTTACCATGGAAGCGTTCACTGGTTACTTGCCGAGGAAGATGTCCGGCATCTTGTCCACGGCCTTGCGCTTGGTCTCGGCGTCGATGTGGTGGCGGTTCGATCACGAACCTTATCCCGCCTTCGGTTGGTTCTTCTTACCAGTTACGTCTGGCAATTTGTTGATCGAATCCATCGTGTCGTCGGCGCTCAGATGGGTGTAGCCTCGGGAAACTACTTCGCTGTCGTGCCCGATGATCATTTGCGCCAACGCATTGCTTGCTCCAGCGCTTTTCAACCAGGTCGTCAACGTGTGCCGAAACGAATGAAAGGAAATCTCGCTCTGGGTTCGCCGCGCTGCACGACCTTTCCCGTCGTCAGCACGCTGCTTGGACCGCACCGGCACCAAGCCGGCCGGAGCCAAGATCTCATCGTAAAACTTAGTGGACATGGTGCCCGTCCGCTTTTCAACGGCAGCGGCGGCGTGGGGAAACACAAAGTCCTTGGGATCATCCGACGAAGGCAACGATTCTAGGAAATCGAAGAGCGGCTTGGCCATTGAGAGTGACAGCCGCTTTCCGGTCTTCTCTGTGACAAACGAGACTTGCCGCTTTGACAGGTCAACCTGCTGCCAGGTAAGCCGCGCGACGTCGCCAAGTCGTTGCCCCGTGTAAACGGCGGTCAGCACCAGTCCTCGCCATTCCCCGCCGCGTTCATCGCAAACAGTCAGCACTTTCTGTATTTCAGCCAAAGTGAACGCCCGTCGCTTGTGTTCCCCGCGCTGCTTCAAAACGGCGACGTTCTTGGCCGCGTTTTTCTCGATCAAATCTTGCCGCACGGCCGAACCCAAGCATGCGCGAATCACTTTCAGGTCCATGTTGCAGGATGTGGCCGAAAGGGACTTCGCGGTTTCGTCACGAAATCGAATCAGCTCATCAGCAGTAAGTGTCGTCAAATCCCTGTCCGCTTTACTTCCCAGATAGTTCAGAAACCGGCGGACCGACAGTTCATACCGCTCATGTGTTCGCTGTTCGTTCTCTACTTCCTTAAATTCCAGCCACCGCTTGAACCAAGCGCGGATGGTTGCGCTGGGCAGGGTTTGTCCGGTTGCCATTAGGACATCCGCTACGCCAGCCGCGATCACTTCTCGCGCTCGCTCTGGTGTCAGCTTCCCGCCTAACGTGGACGCTTTGGCCCATGTGTTGCAGACTTGCCACGCTTGCTTCTTGTCGGAGGTCTGGGTGGATCGGAAGCGCCTGACGCCATCCGGAGTTGTGTAGGCGCAGAACCAGTTCGGTTTGCCGGGTTGTCGATGCAAGCTCGCCATAATCGGCATAACTTTTGCATAACAACTAGTTCTGTCAACGGTGTTTAGAGCTATCAGAAATCCAATAAATTGACAACGGCTTCGGTCGAAAACGAACCGTAGGTTCGAATCCTACTCCTTCCGCCAATTTCCCCTTGTGCCGGCGGTTTGTAACCGCCGTCCGAAGGCGCCGGCTTTTGAAACGGATCGGTTGTTTCAGCCCCTCAACACGTCGGTTGCAAACCGTCGGCACAGCTCACCGCTTCGGCCAGTTCAGGTGCTTGTGCAGGAAGTCGTAGGTGCCCTGGCCGTTGATGGTGTGCGGGCCGTCGAAGTGCTCGATCTCCGCGCGGTCGCCGATGCCGAGCTTGTTGTAGAAGCGTCGGATCTTCGCAAACTCGAAGTTGACCCACTCGTCAATGCCCACGCCGTCCTCGTGCCCGCGCTCGACCATGAACGGGCGCGGCGCGATGAGCGCGGCCATCTCCGCGTAGTTGAAGGTGTGGCCGAGGTTCCACTCGAAGATCTCGTATTCGCCGGTGAACAAGTAACTGCCGCGCCAGTCCACGGTCGCGTTTTTCCAGACCCACTCGTTGAAGTCCGCCGAGCAGATCGAGAGGCAGTAGCCGTCGAGCGCCGCCGGGATGCGCATCGCGGACTTGCCGCCGTAGCTCAGGCCGTAGAAGCCGATGCGCGACTTGTCCACGAACGGCTGCGCGCCGAGCCACTCCAGAATCCGCTCGTGCTGGGCGAAGATGACGGAGAAGAGGTGCGTGCCGAGCGGGTTGGCGAGCCGCTGGATGTTGCGGAACTCGTCCTTGCCGCGATACGGGTTGTGCGGCGCAAAGACGATGAAGCCCCGCTCCACGAGCGCGGTGGAGAAACCCTTGTAGGCGGCCCAGGCGCGGTCGGCCTTGTTTGTCGTCACGGTGTCCATCGGCACGCCTTCGAGGCCGTGCTGGCAGACGACCACGGGGCGGCGCTCGCCGGGCTTGAGGTCCTTCGGCAGCAAAAGAATCCCCCACGCAAACACATCCGGCAGCACGTCGAGCGTCACGTCGTAGCCGGTGAACTTGGCGGTGTTCAGAATCTCCTTCGAGCGCGCGCTGGCCGGGATGTTCGGTGAAGGGAGCTTGCCGTTGACCGTGTGCCAGAAGTTGCTCTGCCACGGCTTGCGCGCCGTGTCCCACGCGGCGGCGTTGGGCACCTTGGCCTTCGCCCAGAAGGACTCGTCGCGCATGTAGGTCGCCACGCGAAGCAAGTTCTGAGTGTAGTTCTCCAGCTCCTTCACCTGCCGGCGCTGGCGGTCGTCAGCGCTGAAGTCCTTGCGCGCGTCGCCGAGCGGTTGCTCGGGCGGGAAGTCCAGGCGCGCGTTCACGCCGACGGACTTGAGCAATGCCTCCAGCGTGCGGATGGAGCCGGGGCCGGTGGTGGCCCCGCCGTTGCCGTGGAAAACTTCCGGGGCTTTGCCGGTCAGCTTGCCCACGCGGGCGGCCTCGGCTTGCACGGACGACAAGTCCGGCAGGCTCCACTTGCCGGGAGCCGCGCCGCCGGAGCGGCCCGCGCGCGCGACGGGCGGGCCGGTGATGGTCGGCCCGGAGCTGTGCTCAATGAGCAACGGGCGCGGATGGATGAGGCTGGCCAGCTCGGCGTCGCCGAACTCGCGGAGGAGGCCGAAGACATTCCGGTAGATGGGTTCCTTCCAAAGTCCCTGCCGCGAATCGAAGTAGCCGCTGACCAGCGCGGCGGAGATGCGCGTGTCCAGCGCGGCGGCGTGGAGTGCGAGCAAGCCGCCTTCGGCTTGGCCGGCGACGCCGACCGGGGCTTTCCGCGTTCCGGGTTCCGCGTTCCGCGCTTCCAACCAGTCCACGAGCGCCAGCACCTTCTGCACTTCGTAGCCGATGACGGTGCGGCCCAGCATGAACGCCTGCCGGTAAACCCATTCGCGATGCGGCTGGTTGGTGAACCGGATGCGCGGGTTGCCGGACCATTCGTCGCGCCGGTCAATGAGCGTCGGGATGACGACGCGGCAGCCGGCGGCAGCGAGCGAGCGCGCCCAGGCGTTCCTGCCGGGCGCGACGCCCGCGAGCTGCTCTGGTGTCTGGTCGGCGTCGGGCATCGCGATGACTTGCGCGCGCGGCGTCGGCGTCCGCTTGGGTTCGAGCAGAAGACCTTCGCCGGTCACGCCCTCCAGCACCGGCCAGCGCACGGCGAACACGGTGTAATCGGGCGTCTCTGCGACCACCGCCGAGTCACGCGTGGAGGCAACGTGTTCCAGCGCCCTGAACGGCACGCGCTTGTCCACCACGCCGAGGATCTGCGCGAGGTGCTGGCGGTTCGGCTCGACGGATTTGTTGTAAGCCTCGGGCGAACTGAGATCGCGCTTCCAGAACTGCGCCCGCGCGACGACCGAGTTCTCCGTCTCGCGCAGCAGGAACCTCTGGATGCCGGCGACCATCTGCTCGGAGTAGTCGCCCGTGCGCGTGAGCGGGGCGGTGCCCGGCAGCGGCGCGGCAAAAACATGGCAGCAGGCACCGAGGAAACCGAGGGCGAGCGAGGCGTAAAACTGGGAGCGCATGGCGGGAGCGTAGCGCCCGGAGCGTGCCGGGCAAGCGCGACCTTGACACTGCCAATGACGACTTACACGATGCCGCCGCTTGGCCCGCAGCAGAATTTCCTTTGTCAGGTGAGCGCGGTGCCGGTCGCTTTTATGAGCAAACTTTTCGCGTCCTTCCGGCCAGGATTCCCCCTTGTCCGGTTGGGGATGGCGGTGGTGGCGGCGGTCTTCTTCAACTTCAGCGCACAGACGGGGGCGCAGTCGCTCCTGGGGCGCGGCCCCGCAGCCCGTTCCTTGAGTGAACTCCGGGACGCGGCGACGAAGGGGGATGTCATTGCGCAACGGCTGGTGGCCAACGCCTACCTCAGCGGAGAGGGCGTCACGAAGGATCTTGCCGAAGGCATCCGCTGGCTGCGGCTAGCAGCAAACCAGCGCGACCCGTTTGCGCAGTATGTGTTGGGCACCCTCTACGATCAGGGCGAGGGCGTGCCCGCCGATCTCCGCGAAGCGGTGAAGTGGTATGGACTCGCTGCGGCGCAGGGCCTGCCAGACGCGCAATACAACATCGCGCTCTGCTACTTGAAGGGCGAGGGGGTGCCCAAGGACACGAAGAAAGCCTTCGACTGGTTCCGCAAGGCAGCGGAACAGGGGGACGCCCGTTCCCAGTGCAATGTTGGGCTGGCCTATGTGCATGGCAACGGAGTTGAGCGTGACCGTGTGGAGGCGGCCTCCTGGCTGCGGCGGGCGGCCTATCAGGATGATCCGCGGGCGCAGTTTCTCCTCGGTCGGCTGTATCAGTTGGGCGAGGGAGTTACCATGGACTTGGAGACAGCCACGAAGTGGATTCGCAAGGCGGCGCTGCAAAGCTGGCCCGAAGCACAGTTCGACTACGGACGTGCGCTGCTCGCCGGGGAGGGGACGGAACGGAACGAGGCGGAAGGCCGTGCGTGGATGGAGAAGGCGGCAGCCTTTGGCCATAAGCCAGCCATTCAGTATCTTGCGCAGGTGGATCGCAATCCGCCAGCCACCGCGTCCGGCACGCCTCCGGTCGTGTCACCGATGACCGCTGCGGCATCCGGGCAGGGAATCGGCAGAACTCCGTCCGCCGCGTTTTCCAGTCCGACAGCGACGGGCAGGGAAGTTCCTTTCACCGCACCGCCGTTCACCAGCGGACTGACGTTTTCCTCGCCCGGTCAGGACACGAACTTGAACCCCTCGGCCATCGGCATGAGAGAGCCGCTGCCCGCCACGCCCACGCTCCCGCCTCCCGGCAAGGCGATGGCCCCGGCGTCCACCAAGCCAGCCGTGGCCGACACCACCGGGAAGGAGCCGAGCTTGCCACCATTCACGCCGCCACCCGGAGCGAAGGAACCTGCGCCAGCCACCGCCACGCGCGACCTGTTCACCCTCCCGCCCAGTGGCACGGACACCAACCCCGGCAGCCTGTTCACTGAACCGGCCCGGGCCCGCGAACCACAGCCAGAGCTGCGCCCCCGGGAAGCCGCGCCTGCGACCACCGCAGCCCCGCATCCCGGCAGCGACAATGATCTCAAGTGGATTGCCATCGTCAGCGCCTTGATCTCCGCTGCCATTCTGTTTCTGGGCATCTACATGCTTTATGCGTTTCAAACCCGGCTGCGGGGTTTGGAGGCGGAGCTGAAGAAGGCGCAGTTCGAGTTGTCCAAGGCCAACGTGAACCTCTCCGCGATGATGCACCAGGTGGAGCAGCTCGCCTTGGCCGCGCCGGCCCCGGCGCCCAAGACCAGCCTGCCGGAGTGGAACCCCGAGCCGGCCAAGGCCCACGCGAGCAGCTTCAAGATGCACCGCTCGAAGTGAGCGTTTTGAGCTGTCCGCGGCCGTCGGAGGCCGGCGTTCCTTCTTTGTTCGCCGCGCGAGCAGGTTGACGCGGGGCGCATCTCGGCCCCGACTTCCTCTCCCACCCAAGCGGGGAGGAAATCCACAGCCCGCCGACCGCCGCGATTTCGGCCCCCGAACCGGGGCGGAGCGCCGAGCATTGCTCGGTTTTGGGGTGTTTGTCCGCTCCTGCCGAGAAATGCTCGGCGCTCCGGTTCATGGGTAGGGCCGTGCGTCTCGCCTGTCCTGCCATGCAATATCCCCCGCTTGAGCGGTTGTTGTGAGTTGGAAGGTCGCGCTGGCAACCCCCGACCTATTTCACCGGCTTGAACTGCACGCCATCGAGGATGACGTAGCCGTCGGTGTCCTTGTTGGAAACGGTCACGGTGGTGGTCTTGCCGGCGGGGAGCTTGAACTTGCCCAGCGAGATTTCGCCTTTCGACTTCTGGTCCACCTTCACCGTCTTCGCCGGCTGGCCGGAGATGCTCACGGTCACGGGGACGTTGCTGGCGCGGTTCGCGTTCGGGGCGTTGAAGAGGATGATTTCGTAGTCGCCCGCCGCAGGGATGTCGGGCGTGAAGACGGCAGTGGACTCGCCTTTGCCCGCGTTGCTGTCGTGATGGTAGCCGCGGCCCACGCGCCAGGTGGAGGAGAAGGACTCGCTCCAATGGCCGGCTTGTTTCGCGTCCGCGTCGTCGAGCACGATGCCGGCGAGCGACTTCGGGTCAATGAACTTGCCACCGCCGGACGCGGTGCCGCCGCCGGTCCAGTCGAGGACTTGCTTGTCGGCGACAAGGCGGGCGCGGAGCTTGTCATAGTTCACCTTCTGCACCGGCACCTTGTCATCAATCGCGATGGCCGCCGCCGTCGCCGCGCTCTGGCCGAGCACCATGAAGACCGGCTCCATGCGGATGCTGCCGTAGGCGATGTGCGACGAGCTGAGGCAGACGGGGACGAACAGGTTGTCGCACTCGGCGGCCTTCGGGATGATGGACCGGTAGGAGACGGGGTAGGGCTTCATCGGCGGCACCTGCACGTCGCCCTCGTTTTCCACCTTGCCGTTCTTCACGATGCGTTGGCAGTTGTGCGAGTCCATGTTGTAGGCGCCGAGGCCCACGGAGTCGGTGATGGTCTCCACGGCGCGGCAGTTCTTCTCGCTCATCACGTATTCGCCCACGAGCCGGCGCGCCTCGCGGACATACATCTCGCGGGACCAGCCGTCGGTGTCGAGAAACTCGTCCCGGCTCGGCCCCCAGCCTTGCATCTCGCGGCGCATGTCCTCGGGCACGCGCGGGTCGGTGGCGAGGAAGGTGCAAAAGCCGCGGATATAAGCCTCGTGCTCCTTCGCGATGCGCTCACGCGTGGCGTAGTCGGCGTTCGGATAATCGTAGTTGCGCCCGATGAAATCCGTGCTGAAGCCGCCGTTGTTGTTGATGTCAGTTTTGTGGTTGGGCATCCAGATCGGGTTCCAGAACTGCGCGAGGCGCGGGTTCTTGTTCGCGGCGACGAGCGCCACGAGGTAGCGGCCGAGCAGCTCGAACTGCTTCGCGTCGTAGTTGGCGGGCGGCGTGACAGGAAGGCTGCCGTTCGCGGCTTTGAGCAGCGCGTCCCACTTCGGCTGCGGCATGCCCTGCGGCTTTTGCGCGGGCAGGCGGTTCTTCGGGTCGGTCGTGAAGCAGAGGCGGTAGTTGTAAGCCTGCGTGGCCTTGTCGCCGTCGCCGGGCTTACCGCCGTCACCGGGCTGGATGAAGGGCAGCAGGCCGCTCGCCGCGTCGCCGGGCTTCACATACGGATCCACCGGCACGGTGAACTGGTGATGCGGCGTGCTGGCGCGGACGCCGTTGAGCGTCTCGCCGTAAGTCGCATTCGCTTCGCGCCCGACGTGGAATGAGCAGCCCGCCTTCGCCAGCAAGTCGCCTTCGTAGGTCGCGTCCATGAACATCTTCGCGCGGAAGACGCGGCCATTCTCCATCGTGATTTCCGTGATGCGCGGGCCGGCCTTGGTCACGGACTTGAGGCGCTGCTCCAGATAGACCGGCGTCTTCGACTCGGCGAGCATCTGGAAATAAACCTTCTCCGCCACGCGCGGCTCGAAGGTCCACATCGTCGCGTCCGCGCCGGTCAGTGCGCTCGCGCCCGCTTGCCCGCCGCGGCGCTTGGCGAAGTAATCCGGCGCGGTCTCCAGCGTCCACGACGCGTCCTGCGCGTAGTGCTGCGCGAGCCGGTGGTAGAAGTCGCGCGAAATGCCGCCGATGGCCGCCTTGTTGCCGATGTCCGTCGCCCCGAGGCCGCCGGTGGTGAGGCCGCCGAGATATTTCGTCGGGTTGACGATGACGGCGGTCTTGCCCATGCGCGCCGCCTGCACCGCCGCCGCGATGCCGCCGGACGTGCCGCCAAAAATGCAGAGGTCGGCCTCGACGACCTGGGCCTTGACGGTGCTGGAAGCGACGGCCAGCGACAGAACGAGCGCATTGGACCACGAGAGTTTCATGGGCCGAGAGTGACAGAGGGCCGGCGGATTTCAATGCTTGCGGCGCGCGGACGGGCGCGAAAACAATTGCCCATGCAACCGGTGCCCAGCCTCGACGAGGAGGCGCTCGCCAAGCTCCTGCGGATTGGCGGGCCGAAGTTCGCCGGCAACATGGTGGACCTCTTCCTCGACTTCGCCCCGACCAAGCTCGCGGCGGCGCAGGCTGCGGAGCGCAAAGGCGACTGGCAGGGCGTCGAGGACGCGATGCACCCGTTGCGGACGTGCGCGGGCCATGTCGGCGCGGCAGCCGTGCGGGCGCTCGCGGTGGAAATCGAAGACTTGGCGCACGCCGGCGATGGCGCGGCTGTCGCGTCGCGGCTGGCCGCACTCGAAACGGCGATCGGCGAGGTCAAACCCCGGCTGCTGGAAAGGCGCGCGGAGTTCGAGGCGCGGTAGCTTCCGGGCGGAGGTCACCCCCACAACTGCCGGTCCAGCGAGCGATACTGGATCGCCTCGCCCAGATGCTCCGCCGTGATGCCCGCGCTGGCGGCGAGGTCGGCGATGGTGCGCGCGACTTTCAGGATGCGGTCATGGGCGCGGGCGCTGAACCCCATCTCGGTCATCGCGTGGCGGAGCAGCTCGCCGGCCGCCTCGTCGAGCTGGCAAAACTCCTTCAACTCGCGGCTGCCCATGCGGGCGTTGCAGGTGACTTTCTTGCCGGTGAAACGCTGCTGCTGGATGCGCCGGGCCGCGATGACGCGCTCGCGGACTTGCGCCGAAGTCTCGCCCGGCTTCGCCGCCTGCATCTCGCGGAACTTCACCTGCGGCACCTCGACGTGCAGGTCAATGCGGTCGAGCAGCGGCCCGGAGATGCGCCCGAGGTAGTTTTGAATCTCGCGGGGCGAGGACTTTGACTCACCGGGCATTTTGCCATCCGGCGTCGGGTTCATCGCGGCCACCAGCATGAACTGGGAGGGGAACGTCATCGTGCCCGCCGCGCGCGAAATGGTCACCCGGCCGTCCTCCAGCGGCTGGCGCATCGTCTCCAGCACGGTGCGCTTAAACTCCGGCAGCTCATCGAGGAAAAGCACGCCGTTGTGCGCGAGCGAGATTTCACCCGGCGTAGGGTTGATGTTGCCGCCCAGCAAGCCGGCGTCCGACGCGGTGTGATGCGGTGAACGGAACGGCCGCTGCGTCACCAGCGCCTGCCCCGCCGCGAGCGCGCCGACGATGCTGTGAATCTTCGTGGTCTCCAGCGCCTCGTCGAGCGTGAGCGGCGGGAGGATGGTGGGCAGCCGCTTGGCCAGCATGGATTTGCCCGTTCCCGGCGGGCCGATGAGCAGCAGGTTATGGCCGCCAGCCGCACCGATTTCGAGCGCGCGCTTCACGGACTCCTGGCCCTTCACATCCGCCATGTCCACCAACTCGTCAGTGACGCATTCGAAGATTTTCTCCAAGTCCACCTTCGCCGGCGCGATCTTCACCTCGCCTTCGAGGAAGCCGGCGGCCTCGCGCAGGTTGCGGATGGGAATGACCTGCAAACCCTGCACCACGGCGGCCTCGGCGGCATTTTCCGCCGGCACCAGCACACCGGCCTTGCCGTCCTGTTTCGCCCGCAGCGCGATGGGCAGCACGCCCTTGACCGGGCGCACTCCACCGGTCAGCGCCAGTTCGCCGACCATCGCGAAGTTGTCGAGCTGGTCGGACTCGATCTGCTCGCTCGCCGCCAGCCAGCCCAGCGCGATGGGCAGGTCGAAGCTCGGCCCCTCCTTGCGCACGTCGGCGGGCGCGAGGTTGATGGTGGTCTTGCCCATCGGGAACTTGAACGCCGAGTTCGTCATCGCCGTGGTGACGCGGTCGAGCGACTCGCGCACCGCCGCGTCCGGCAGGCCCACCAGCGTGAACTTGGTGTCGCCCCAGCCGACGTTGACTTCCACCTCGACCGGATACGCCTCAATGCCCTGCACGGCAGCGGAACAGACCTTGGCTAACATGGCCGCAGCCTAGCCAAACCGACCGCCGCCGGGCAACGCATTCTCTACCGCGCCGCCACGACCGCCTGCGCGGGCCGGATGCCCAGCTCGCGAAGGACAGCCTTGCTGCGCAGGGTCAGGTCGGTGGTGAAATTCCTCTGCTCGCGGCTGTCGCGGGCGTAGGCTTTCAGGCGATACTTTGTGCCCCAAGGCTGCTCTTCGGCGGTTATGACCACGTCGCTCTCCGGGAGCCAAAGCGGACTGGTGACTGCGACCTCGCGGAGCCGCTGCTTCACGAGCAGGCCGTCGTGGTCGGGATGCAGAAAAAACTCCGCCACGCACAGGACGGTGTGGCCGCCGCTGGTGGCGTTGAAGATGGGCGAGTCCCACAGCGCCGAGTGCGGCACGATGACCTCGGTGTCGTCGAGCGTGACCAAACGCACGGCGCGCAAGCCCACTGAGCGGATTTCACCGTAAGCACCCTTCACCTCGACCCAGTCGCCAGGTTGGTAGGTGCGCTCGAAAATCGTCACCACTCCAGCGAGCAGGCAACTTCCGTAGTCCTTCAACGCGAAGGACAAGACCAACCCGGCCCCGGCGGTGAGTGCCACGACGTTCTGCCACGATGGCACAATGAGCTGCGAGACGATGAAGGCCGTCGTCGCCAGCACGACCGCAAGCCGCGCGATGGGCATCCAGCCGAGAATCCGAATGCGCCAGCGCGGCGGCGTCTTCTCGGCGAGGAACGTGAAGACCGACTTGATGACGGCGGTGGTCATGCGCGCCGCGATGACGGCGGCCACCATCCAAAGGAAGCTGCCCAAGGTGAGTTGCTTGAGTATGTGCGGAAGCGCGGAGGTTGAGTTCATGTGTGTTTGCTGAGTTGAATTGAGTTTCCGGGCCGGGGTTTCAGGCTGCGCACGCGATGAGGTCGGGCGTTGATTTCTCCTCTGCGTTCGAGCCGTGCAGCAGCGCGTGGAGGCAGCACAGCAGTTGCGCCGAGTCGTAGGGCTTGGACAGGAAGCGCAGTCCCTCGCTGAACTCGGGGAACGCACTCCGCGCGCCCGCCTCACCGCTGGTGACGAGCACCTTCACACGAGCGTCTGCCTGGCGAAGTGCATGCAAGGTCGAGCGGCCGTCGCGATGCGGCATCCTCAAGTCGAGAACCACGGCGGCGATTTCATCCCGGTGCTGGCCAAAGAGGAGAATCGCCTCGATGCCGTCCGCCGCCGTCAGCACGCGATAGCCGTTGCTTTCGAGGCCCACACGCGCCACTTCGCGGATGGTTGCCTCGTCGTCCACGAACAGGAGCAGTTCGCCCCGGCCGGGAATCGGCGGCGGCGGGAGCAGGAGCATCGCGTCGGCCTTGGACCGCACCGCCGGCAGGTAGATGTGAAACGTCGTGCCCTTGCCGACCACGCTGTCCACCGCGATGTGCCCATCGTGCTCACGCACAATGCGCGCGACCGTGGCGAGCCCGAGGCCGGTGCCCTTGCCCGGAGCCTTTGTGGTGAACAACGGCTCCCAGATGCGCGCGAGAATTTCCGGCGGGATGCCCGTGCCCGTGTCGCCCACGGAGAGCAGCACGTATTCGCCGGCTGACAGCGGCGCGCCGGACTGTCCGAGGCGTCCCTGCGAAACCACGTTCACCGCCGCGAACTTGAGCGTGCCGCCGTCGGGCATGGCGTCGCGCGCGTTCACACAGAGGTTCAGCAGCACTTGATACAGCAGCGTCGGCTCCAGCGGCACGCGCCACACGTCGCGCAGCAGGTCGTGGCGAACCTCGATGGAGCGGGGAAATGTGTCCTGCGCGAAGCTTGAGATTTCGCGGATGATTTGGCGCGGCTGCGACTCGGCCGGCTGACGGTCCAGCCCGCGCGCGAAGTTCAGCACCTGCCGCACGACGCCGGCGCCGCGCTCCGCCGAGACGCGGATGTTGCCGGCGAGCTGCCGGTCGAACTCGTCCGCGAGGCGCTGCTCGAGCAACTGCGACGAAATCAGCACCGGCGCGAGGATGTTGTTCAAGTCATGCGCAATGCCGCCGGCGAGCAGGCCGATGCTTTCGAGCCGCTGCGCCCGGAGCAGGTGCTCGCGCGTCTCCAAGAGCTGCCGGTAGCGGTTCAACCGCAGCAGCGCCCGCACCCGCGCGCGCAGCTCAGTGCCGTCGAACGGCTTGCTGATGAAGTCGTCCGCGCCCGCCTCGATGCCGCGCAGCCGCGACTCGCGGTCATCCAGAGCGGTGACGAGCACGATGGGCACTTCGGCAAGTGCCGGCGTGGCCCGCAGCCGTTCGCAGACCCTGAAGCCGTCCATGCCCGGCATCATCACGTCGAGCAGGACCACGTCGGGATTCAGTTCGGCGGCGCGGGCCAGCGCATCGGGACCGTTGGTGACGGTTTCGATGCGGCACGACTCGCCCGCGAGGAGCTGCGTGAGGGTTTCGAGGTTGGCACGGTCATCGTCCACGAGGAGGACGACGGGGAGCGGGAGGTTGTGGTTGGTGAGGGAGGCGGCGGATGTGAGTTTCATTTTGTTGTCATGGCGAACGCTGGTTAAATCGTTCGCTAGACAACGTAGGAGAAATCGCCGCATCACCCCATTCGGGCACCTACGGAACGTCAGCGGGGAAAGCCCGTAGGGCGGGAGCGCGGCGTTCACGCCGCAGAAGGCTGGGAAAGGCGGAGGCGTTAAGGAGTCACCGAGGTGCTTCCTTGTCAGCTCGTTTCTGCGGCATGAATGCCGCGCTCCATCGCATCAGCGCGTGAGCAGCTCCGCGATGCGCGCGGCCAGCGTGCGCAGCTCGACGGGCTTGGAGAGATAATCATCCGCGCCCGCAGCGAGACAGCGCTCGCGGTCGCCGGGCATGGCGAGCGCGGTGAGCGCGATGATGGGCGTGGTCCGCAGCGCCGGCAGCGCGCGGATGCGGCGGGTGGCTTCAAGTCCGTCCACGTCCGGCATCTGCACGTCCATGAGGATGAGCTGCGGCGCGTGGGTCTGCGCCAGCGCCACGGCCTCCGCACCGTCGCGCGCGACGAGCAGGCGGTAGCCGCGCGCTTCGAGATAATCGCGGAGCGTCAGCACGTTTGCCTCGTTGTCCTCGGCGAGCAACACGAGCGGGCCGGTGGACGAGGAAGCGGTTGCTCCGGTCACCGGTGCGGACGGAATCCCAAGCCGAGACTTTTCGCTCACCGGTTCCGGGGCAGTCTTCCCCGCCGGAATCACCACCGTGAAGCGCGTGCCGCGTCCCAGCTCGCTCGTCACGCTTACGCTGCCACCGTGCAGTTCCGCCAGCCGCCGCACCAGCGCGAGGCCGAGGCCGGTGCCCTGATGATGCCGCGCCAGCCCGCTGTCGAGCTGCACGAACGGCTGGAACAGCTTGCCCAAATCTTCCTCCGCCATGCCGATGCCCGTGTCCCAAACTGCGAACTCCACCGCGCCTCGCTCCGCGTTCAGCGCCACGTCCAATCCGAGCGCGCCGCCTTCGCGCGTGAACTTCACTGCGTTGCTCAACAAGTTCACCAGCACCTGCTTCAAGCGCCGCTCGTCCGCGCGCACGGCGGCCACGCCCGGCGCGACGGCCAGCTTCACGTCGAGGTTCTTCCTGTAAGCCGCCTCCTTCACCAGCCGCAGGCTCGCGCGGCAGAGCGGCTCCACCGGCACGGTGTCGAGCTGCAAGTCCACGCGGCCCGCCTCGATTTTCGAGAGGTCGAGGATGTCGTTGATGAGTTCGAGCAGATGCGCGCCGCTCTCGCGAATCACCCGCAGCGACTTCGCCTGCCGCTCGTTCAGCGGCCCGGAGACCTGCTCCAGCAGCGCCTCCGACAAGCCGAGCACCGCGTTCAACGGCGTGCGCAGCTCGTGGCTCATGTTCGCGAGGAACTCGTCCTTGAGCCGCGCCGCGCGCGCGAGGCCGGCGTTCGCGGCGTCCGTCACTTCCTTCGCGCGGCGCAGGACCTCCTCCTGCTGCCTGCGCTCCGTGATGTCGCGCAAGTAGGCCGTGAAGAGCCGCCGGCTGCCCGCCTGAATCGTCGTGATGGCCAGCTCGACGGGAAACTCCGCGCCGTCTGCGCGCATCGCCATGACCTCGACGCGTTTGCCCAGCACCGGCCCGACGCCGGTCTTGAAATAGTGCGCCAGCCCGCGCCGATGCGCCTCACGCAAGTGCGGCGGGATGATTTTCTCCGCCAGCTCCGCGCCGACCACGTCCGCCTGCCGGTGGCCAAACGTCCGTTCCGCCGCCGGGTTGAACTCCACGATGCACCCGCGCTCGTCCATCGTGATGATGCAGTCCAGCGCCGCTTCGAGGATGGCGCTCTTGCGCGCCTCGCTCTCCTGCAACGACTGGGTCATCCGTTTGCGCTCCGTGATATCGCGCGCGATGCCAAGGAAGCCGATGGGCTGGCCGCCGTCGTCGCGCAACTCCGTGACTGAAAGCAGGACCGGAAAGCGCGAACCATCCTTGCGGATGTAGCTCCACTCCCGCTCCTCCGGCTGGCCGCCGCGCGACTTCACCACGAACACTTCAAAGCCCGGTTCAACCCGACGGCCCAGTTCGGCGGACAGTTCCTCCGCCCGTTGCTTCACTTCATTGGCATCGTGAATGGGCACGGGGCTCTTTCGCCCGATGACTTCCGTCGCCACGTAGCCGAGCATCCGCTCCGCCGCCGCGTTGAACGTCGTAATGACACCGTCTGCCGTGGTGGAGATGATGCTGTAGTCCGCACCGTCGAGAATCGCTTTCTGAAAGGCGTCCGACTTGCGCAGCGCCGCCTCGGTCCGCGCCTTCTCTGCCAGCGTGCGGCGCAATTCCAACCGGCTCACCACCAGCCGGCTCAACGCCCGCAAAGCCTCTTCCTGCTGCGGCGACAACGTGCGCGGCACGCGGTCAATCACGCAGAGCGTGCCCACGGCGAAGTCGTCCGGCGTCCGCAACGGAGCGCCCGCGTAGAAGCGGATGCTCGGCGCGGCGGTCACGAGCGGATTGTCGGCGAAGCGCTCGTCCGCGAGCGCGTCGGGCACCACGAGCAGCTCTGGCTCATGAAGGGCGTGGGCGCAGAACGACACCTTGCGTGGCGTCTCCGTCGCGTCGAGGCCGTAGTGCGACTTGAAGAACTGCCGGTCCGCGTCCACCAGCGACACCAGCGCGAT
This sequence comes from Limisphaerales bacterium, assembly GCA_009773355.1. Lineage (GTDB taxonomy): Bacteria > Verrucomicrobiota > Verrucomicrobiia > Limisphaerales > SXTU01 > SXTU01. The sequence goes on along the minus strand of WRPG01000046.1, from coordinate 19,762 downwards.
GGGCGTCTGGCAGATGTGCGCCGCCAGCAGCGTCAGGTCGTCGAAGGCCGGCTCGGCCGGCGTGTCGAGCACATCGTAGCGGGCGAGTGCGGCGAGGCGCGCGGCTTCGTTCTCTGGAATCGAGGCAGGTGTCATAGTTGAACGTCGCTGGCGGCCAAGGGAGCAAGACTATCAACAATCGCGCCTGCAACAGCAAGGCACGTGAAGTTTCATTGCAACCTCACCTGAAAGCTCACCGTGCCGCTGCTGCCGGGAGCGAGCGTGCCGGTGAAGGTCCATTGCAACGGCCCGCTCGCACCACTGGCGGGCGCGGTGACGGACACGGCGGTCAGGCTTTGCGGCAGCGGCCCGTTGCTGGCGACGACAAAAGTCGTGAAGGCCGGCGTGGCGTCGCTGATGACGATGCTCGCCAGCGGTTCGCTGCTCTGGTTCGCGTAGGCCAGCGTGTAGGTGATGACTTCGCCGGGCGCGGCGGTGCTTTTGTCCACGGTCTTCACGAGTGTCAACCCGGCGGTCGTGGGGGAACCCACCGTCGTGAGGTCGGTGCGCGTGAGCGTTGCGGTGAGCGCGGGGCTGGCATTGGCGAAAGCAAAACCGGCCGTGAGCTTGACCTGGTCTTGTGCATTGAACGGCGCATCGGCGGGGATGAACTCCTTTACGATGAGCGACACTTTCTCATCCGCCACCACGGGAACCGGCCCGCTCACCACCGGCTCGCCAGCGTCAATCTTCCCGTTGCCGTTCGCGTCGCGGTAGAGGACGTGCGACCAGCCGGAGTTCGCAGGCGATGCCGTGTTTGCCGTGCTGAACGTGACCTGCCCCGCCGTGCCCGCGACGAACTGGTGCGTGTAGAACACGGCGCTGCCGGGCAACCCGGCCTGCTGACCGTCCGTGAGCAGGCGGCTCTCCGGCACATCCCCGAAGTTCACGCCGCTGTGGCTCACACCCGCTGCGCGCGTGAACGTGACTGTGTCAGTCGCGCGGTCATAGCTGCCACCCGTGTCCCCGACACTCGCGCCGGTGGAGACGTGGCTCGCCGGATTCTCCTCCACGACCTTGAGCGTCGCTCCGGCGGCGACCGAGGCGGGGATGAACAACGTGTAGTTGCCGCTGCCATCGGTCGTCGCGGTGTCGTGAACGGTCGCGCCGGTTGCGTCCGTCAGCCTCACCGTCACGCCAGCAAAACCGGCTTCCGCGCCGTTCTTCACACCGTCATTGGCCGTGCCGCTGCCCGCGCCATTATCCTTGAAGACCGTGCCCTTGAGCGTGGTGGCGTTCACCAGGCCGAAGTTCTGGTTCAATAAATCCGTGTGCGCCGTGACGACGGTGCGCTTGAGCAACGGACTTTCCGTGCCCACCCAGCCGGCGGGAATCGTTGGTGTCACGTCCGTCAGCGTGGCGTTGTCATCGAGCACAATGACATTCGTGCCCGCTTCGACACCCGTGAACGCGAACGCGCCGCTCACCGGGTTCACCGCCACCGCTTGCGTCGCGGGACCGGCCGGCGTGCCGCCAGGCACGAGTTTTGCGTAGAGCGTCAGCGCGGTGCCGGCCTCGGCCTCGTCGCGCGTGGCGTTGCGGTTCGCGTCGAGATACACGCGGCCCGACACGTCGAACGTGCATTCCTGCGACACGCTCAACACCGTCACGTCCGCCTCCCCGAGCCGCACGCCGTTCAGCTCCAGCACCGGGTTCACCGCCTGCGTGACGAGCGTCGAGAGCACGGGCGAAAGCGCCTGCTGAAACACCGTCTTCAAGCCGGGCTGAAGCGCGGTGACAAGCGAATCGAAGGCTGTCTGCGTCGCGGCGTCCATCGGCGACGGCGACGTGGCGACGACTTCGAGTTCGAGATTGTTGACGAGGCTTTGCACGAGGTTGTCCGTGAAGCCCGCGCCGCTCGACGCGGTCTGCGTCTGCGGAAACGGGCCGGTGAAATTGAGCGTCGTGCTCGTCGGCGACTGGCCATGTGCCGAGGATTTCGCGCGAATCACCGCCGTGACGGGCGTGCCCGCGAGGTTTGCCGTGAGCGTGCCGATTTCGCCGAACTGCAAGTCCGTCGCCGGCTGGAGCGTGCGGGACTTGTCGAAGAAGACGTTGTCCTCGATGCGGCCCAGATACAGGTCCGCCACGCCGGGCCGGGCCTGCACCGTGACGGCTTGGGCGAGCGCGTTGACGGATTGAATCGTGCCCTCGGCGCGCGCCGTGGCGGCGTAAAACTCCAGCCGTCCGAGTTGCACCTGCAAGTCCGTCGCGCCGACCGGCAGCGCGACACCGCTCGCGGCAAGCTGCGTGTTCAACGCGCCGGTGAGGTTCTTGTCCACCAGGTCCACGGCGAACTTGTAGCGGTTCGCGGACGAGTAAAACTTCGTGCCCGCCGGGCCGCAGACGATGCGCGGCGGCTCGGTTGCGGACGCATAGAACTCAATTGAGTTCACCGTGTCGCCCAAGCCGAGGCTGCTGCCGGAAATCGTGACGGGCGTCGGCGTGCTCGGGCCGTTCTTGTAGTTGTAGAGCGAGATGCTGCCGGACATGAAATCGAGCGTGGACAGGCTCATGTTCTCCAGCGCGCCGCAGTCCGCGCAGGCATCGAGCATGTCGCTGAGGCGGAACGTGCCGGTGAGTCGGCTCGCGGCATCGCGCAACGGCGCGAGCGCGTTCGCAGCAGTGGTCTGGCCCTGTTCGATGAGCGCGTCGCGCGCCGCATCAATGACCGTCACCAGCGACACGCTCGCGGCGAGTGCGGCGTCCGGCGTGGCAGCCCCGGTGCGGGCCTGGAGGCGCTCGACGAACTTCTGCAAGTTCAGCGGCGTCTGCGCGAGCGTCTGCCAGTCGCCAGAGGTGACGTTGACCGGCGAATCGAGCAGCGTGCTGGAAAGCGCGTTGAGCAGCACGCCGCGCTCGCTGCTGACGGACGCCAGCCGGCTGCTGATTTGCACGCACGCCGTGTCCACGCAGGTCTTGGCGGAAACGGAGGAGCCGAGGAAGCACAACCCAAGCAGCAGGACGAGTAGCCGCACGCAGCGCGTTGCGAAGGGAACACGATGAGAGTTGGTAACGAGCCGTGCCTCACAGCACCCGCTCTCCCTCACCCTGACCCTCTCCCGCTGGGAGAGGGGACAGCATTCGTGCGCCTCCGTTGGTTCGGAAGGTTGGCTCGTGAACCCAGCGCTTGGTGTTCTCGAAATGCGGAGTGCGTCGCTCCCTCTCCCGGAGGGAGAGGGCTGGGGTGAGGGGGAAGAGCCTGTTGCAAACCCATTCGGCTCCAAGTAGCCAAGATTGTTCCTCCCGCCTGCTCGGGGTCTCTGTGCCTCCCCACGTCGGTTGCCATCAGTCAGGTCATTCATTTCGCCTCCTCCTGCTTCCGCCCCAGAGCAAACAGCCCTTCATCAAACTTCAGCCGCAGCGCGATGAACACGCCGTGCGACGTGTAGGCCTGCTCGCTCAAGTCACGTTCGCGGAAACCAAGGAAGTTGTAGCCGATGCCCAGCCGCAGGTTGCGCCGCAGCGTGACGCCGATTTCCGGGCCGACCCCAAACTGCGCACTCGCCATGCGCTCGCTGAAGAGCGTGCTCACGTTCAGCGCCACGTCCCAGCGCGAGGTCAGCTCATACAGCGCGCGGCCCGACAACAGGTGCGCATGGTAGGTCGAGCGCTGCGGCGCGGTGTCGAGCGAGAGCTTGCCCGCGTAATGCCCGCTCAACGTCCACTCGGCGCTCGGCTTGTGGTTCGCGTGGAGCGAGAGAATGTGAACCTGCCGGCGCAGGCTGCTCGTCGCGTCGAACACGTCGCCGTCCTCGTATTTGAATTCGTATTTCATCAGCGCACTCCAGCGGTCCACGTCCGTCTGCCGCCACGCGAGGCCGGTCTGGAGGCGCCCCTGCACGCGGTCGTGCGAACCTGGTGCGGAGTTGTCCACGAGATAGAGGATGGTCTTGCCCAGGAACGTCCAGTCGCGGTCGAGCTTGCGCGCGTAGCCGAGCGTGTTGAGCAGGCTGTCGCTGTTCGCGCCGTCGCGCAGTTCGAGGCGGGCGGTGCCCTTCCAGTCGGGGTCGCGCGTGTATTCGATGGCGGCGGTGCCGGCGGTGGACTCATTGCGACCGTCACCCTGCATCGCCATGACGCGCTCGAAGGTCGTGTTCAGCCGCAAGCCGTCCGCGACGTGCCAGAGGTTGCGCAAGCCAATGGCCCCCTCTGCCTCGCGCCCGCTCACGGAGTCACGCGCGCGGTATTCGTTGAACAACTGCCCGTCGCGCATGTATTCGGTGTCGAGGCCGACAACGGTCGTGTTGCGCTGGCCAAAGGCGTTTGCCTCCAGCGGTCCCGCGAGGTCGGACACAAACTCGTGCTTTGCATAAAGCCGCGTCTTGTTCCGCAACTGATAATCCGTGCCCACCGCCACCGTGCGCCGCTCCGTCGCGACCAGGTCGTTCTCGTATTCCGCGTTCACCGATGCGCCCGGCAGCTTCGGCACGGGCGCGGTTGCTTTCACTTTCGCGCTGCGCACATCGTTCCGCGCGCCGCCGCCTGTCCCGGTGGCGGTCGTCTCCTCGCTCACGCGCCCGCCGACCTCGACGCGCACGTTGCCTGGCAGAGTTCGCTCCACATCCACGCCCACGCCGCGCCGTGTGCTGCCCGTCTGCGTTTCGTCGGTCAACACGCCTTGCACCGTGACGCGTGTCTTCTCATCAAGCCGCAGCGACAACTTCAACCCGCCCTCGATGCGGCCCGGCAACTGAATCGAGCCGGCGTTGGTGAACGTGCCCGCCGTCTCGCCGAAATACGCGCGCAGTTCCGTGCCCGCTGACTTGTGCCGCAACTCCACGCGCCCCGCGTCGCCGATGCCGCCGAGTTCGGATTCACTCCGCGCCACTTCGCCAAAGAGGAACGTCTGCGGCGCGAGCTTAAGCGTCATGTTCGCGCTGTAGAGCTGATAATGGTTCAGCGGATTTTCGTCACGCACCGCCGAGCCGCCGACTTCCACGCGCTCCGTCAGTTTCAACTGTGCGTCGCCGCCATAGACCCAGAACCGGTCGCCGCCCTGTTCGGTCTCGTAGGTCACGCGAATCGAGATGGGATTCAGGCTCGCGTCGAGGCTCGGCACCGGCGCCTTGAAGAGCAGCTCGCCCGTGAACGGCTCGAACGTGTAGTCCGTGAAGCGCGCCATCGCCTGCGCCCGGAGGATGATGTCGGGATGGTTCGGGTCGCGCGTGAGCACCTCGACCCGCTCGCTGTTCACGAGCGCGTTGCCAGTGCGGAAGCGATACGGGCCGGACGTGCCGTTGCCCGCGATTTCCTCCACCACCTGCCGCGTGCTGTCCTCGCTGGCCCACACGTTCGCGCGCACGCGACGGTTCTCGAAGTGCTCCTTGATGCCCGTGAGGCTGCGGCTGTAGTTCGCGAGACCACGGCCCTCCAGCGCGGGCGACGCGGTGTTGAAATCGCCGTAGAGCAGGTAGCTCTTGCGCTTGTCCACGCGCACGTAGAGCCGGCCCGTGGACTGCGCGTCGAAGCCGCGCACCGACGCGTCGCCATAAACCGGATAAAACTCGTCCGGCCGGATGTCGCGGAAAAGCCGCTCGCGCGTGTCCTTGTCCGAGTCGTAACCGGCGGTGAGCAGGTAGTCGCCCTTGATTTTGCCCTTGATGAAGAACGCGACGCGACCGCCGCCCTGCACCTTGCCGTCCGCGCTGCTCGTGGCGAAGGAACGCAACTCTTCCTCAAAGCCGTCGCGTGACCGCGCGGGCACGAGCGAGCTGATGCTCAAACTGCGGAGGTTAATCGCGCCCTCGACCACACCAACCGCGAGCAACGGGCGCAGGTCGGGGAGGAACGGCAGCTCGGCGCGGGCACCGAGCACGCCGCTGCTGACACGAATCTCCGCCGTGACCGGTTCAGCAGGCGGCAGCAACAAATACTCGCCGCGTCCGCCCTCGATGAAGACCTGCGTGGCTGGTTCGCGCGGGTCCAAGTCCTCTGTCTGCCAGCGTCCGTGACTGGCTTCGAGCGTGAGCGGTGTGCGCGATGTGACCGGCACGCCGTCCGCGTCCGTGAGCCGCACGGTGATGCGCGCGGGCGTCACGCCGTCGGCGGGTTGCTCCGACTTCGGCAGGAGGATTTGGGTGCGCCCCAGCTTGTTCGGCGCGCGGACGGTGATGGACACCGAGCCGCGCGCGTTGCCGAAGGAATCCTGCTGGAGCAATTCGAGCGCGTTCGTGCCGGGCTGGAAACTGACGCCGATAAACTCCCATGCCTGAAGCCGCTTCGCTTCGAGCGTAGCCCGCCTGCCGATGCGGCTGTCTGGCACAGCCTGGCCATTGACGCGCAGGACGAACGTCGCGCCGAGCACACCCTTCACGCGCACGTTCGCCTGCGCCATCGGCAGCGTGTCGCCGTCCTTGAGGTCAAGGAAGCCGAGGGCGTTGTCGGTGAGGTTGGTGAGTGATTGCTCCAAGTTCACACGCGGCGCGCTCGCAACGGGCGACGAGGGCAGACGCGAGTTGTCGCCGTTGAGTGTGTTCGGCGGGAGAAGGTTCGTGTAGTTCGGAGCGCCGGTCTCCGACTCCGGGGTGGCACGGGCGACCCGCCCGTCCTGCCCGGCGACTCGCCGGGCAGCACTGGTGGCGCGTCCGTCGTAATTCATCGAGCCTTGTTGAGATGATTGCTTCTTGTCATTCCGGTCGGCGAGGTCGCCGACCGGCACAGGCGAGTCGCCTGTGCTACCCAGAAGTCCGTTCGCCGGGCGCGACTTCACATCGCCTGTCGTTGCGTGCTCGCCGTCGGGGGAGAGGCGCTCTGCCAATCCCTTCTCGATTTCAGCGACCCGCACGTCGCCTTTCGCGCGGCGGGCCGTCACGTTGGCCAGCGCTTCGGGCGTTGAGGCGATGGCGAAGTTGGCGCGATGCAGCTCGCCCTTCTTGAGGTTCACAAAACGGCTGCCAGCGTCGCCCGCGTTGTCAGTGGAGAGCACGAGCAGCTTCGCGCCAGGCGGCAGCGTGGTGTTGTCCACCTTGAGCACATGCGTGCGCGGGCGGAGGCCGTAGAGGCTGAACTTCCCTTCGCCGTCGGTGATGACGAACGTGCCGTCCTCCAAATAGAGCCGCACGCCGGGCACGCCCGGTTCGCCCGCGTCCTGCACGCGGTTCGTGTTGGCGTCCACGAAGACCTTGCCGAGCACGACGCCCTGGTCGGTGAAGACCCCCGGCTCGACGCGCACGCGACACGTCGCGAGATTGCTCGCGCCCGCCGGAGCCATGGTGCTGGCCCGCGCGCGATTGATGCCGTCGCCCTGCAACGCGCCCACGCCCACGCGCACTTGATACGTGAGCGTCACCGTCGCCTGGCCCGCGAGTGCGCCCAGGTCGAAATCGAGTCGCGGCCCCACGCCGCCCGCCGGGTCCGCGAGCGGCAGCCGGTCGAGCCGCGCGGAGCCGGGCACGTAGCGGAAGCCCGCCGGCAAATCATCCGCCACGCGCAGCCCGGTGAGCAGCGTGCTCGTCGTGTTGCGCACGCGGATGCTGAAGCCCACGAGGTCGCCCAGCTCCGCCGCCGTGCGCGACGCGGTCTTCTCGACAAACAGTCCGGTGCCGACGGGCGCGGGGTCCACCGGCACGTCGAGATTCACCGCGCCAGTCGTGGCGTCCACGGGGAAATTGCCGCCGAAGGAGCCGCTCGCGTTGAGCGTGCGCGACGCGGACAACGCGCCCGGCGCAACCGCCGAAGGAAACTTCAGCCCGGCGGGCGGCGCGACTTCGAGCCGGTAGCTGCTCGGCGGCACAAGCGGAAAATCAAAGCGTCCATCCGCGCCGGTCGTGACCGTGCTGGGCGCAGGCGTCGCGCCATCGGCGAAGAACACCGTGGCACCCCGGCCCGGTTGCCCGCCGTTGCCCGCGCCGGTCACGTCAATGAGCGTTACGACCGCGCCCGCGACCGGCGTGTTGTCGCGGCTGTTGAAGACGATGCCGAACGGGTCAATCAGCACCGTGGTCGAGACGGTGTGGTCGCCGCAGTCAAACTCGACGAGCAGCCGGTCGTTCTTGCACGTTTGCATGACGCCGTCGCCGGGCTGCGCCGCTGCATCGCGCGTCTCGACGCCGGGCAGGACGTGAAACAGGCCCGTGTTTGGCCCGGTTTCCTCAGCCCAGAACACCTCGCGGTCACCGGTGAGCGTGGAGGTGATGAAAACCCGGCGCCGCTCGACTTCGCCGGACCGCGTGTTGCAACCGGCTGCGCTCGCCCGCAGAAACAGTGGCGAGCCAAGACTCACGACCGGCGCGGCCTGCGCAAACCGGTTGGAGAGGTGATTCGCAATCCGCGCCCCGGCGGTGGGCACCGAGATGACAACGGGATTGGAAAGCTCCTCGTTCGCGCTGCCACCAGCGCTGAAGTGAGCGTGAGCCGTGTTGCGAAAGTCGCCGCTGGCATTCGCGCCCACGCGGACAGTGAAGGCGACCTTGAAGCTCTGTTTCACCATCAGTTCCGGCCACGCGAACGCCACCGCGTCGAGCAGGGCGAGGTCAGCGGGCGGCTGGGTGCGGAAGGCCGTGTCCGGCTCGCCCCAGTGATGAAAGAGCACGCGGGCGGAGCCTGCGCCCGCGATGGCGCTGAACACGGTGTTGCGCGGGATGGCGTCGCGCACGAGCACGAGCGAGGCGGGCACGCCGTCCACAGTGACCGGAACGCCGGTGGCGGGCGCGTTGCCCGTGTTGCTGCCGGTGAGGGTGAAGGTGACTTCATCGCCGGGCTGCGCAGCGAGACGCGACGCGGACTTGGTGAGCTTCAGGGAAGCAATGCCGTCGCCGACGGTGAGCGTGTCCGTGTTGGTGGCGCTGATGGTTTGCGCGGTGGAGAGCGCAGCGGGCTGGCGGGCCGCTTGCGTGGCGATGGTGGCAGTGAGCTGGAGCCGGGCGCGCGTGCCGGCCGGGGCGTTGGCAGGAATCACACCGGTGAGGACGAGGGCGACGGCTTCGCCCGGCGGCAGGGTGAGCTTGTCGCCGTTGGCCAGACGGCGTTCACCCGCGTCCGCGATGCCGTTGGCGTCGGCGTCGAGCGTGAGGGTGAGGCTGGCGAGGTCATGGTCGTCGCCGGGGAGGTTTGCGAAGTCGAGACGATAGGTGGAGGTGAAGCTGCCGGGATTTTCGAGACGATGAGCGAGGGAGACGGTCGCGCCGGGCGGAAACGTGAGCTGATGGTCCGGCGTCAGCGCGATGGCCTCGCCGCGCTGAAGCAGGACCGTGACCGGCTGCGAGTGTATTTGCTCGCGGACGCCGGTGCGGTTGTGGAACTGGCCGGAAGCCTGGTTGACGATGCGAGAGGGGGCTTCGGAGGCGGGCGATGAGACGGCGAACCATAAGGACGCGAGAAGTAGCACCGCTTTGGAGTGCGGCGACTTGTCGCCGCTTTCACCGCTTCGCCGACTTGTCGGCGAAGCAGAACCGCGCGGAGCGGTTCGTAGAATTCCCAACGCGCTCAGTGCTTCGACGGCGACAAGTCGCCTGCGGAAAGCGGTGACAAGTCCCCGCACTCCACACCCAGCCGCGCTCCAAATGCGCCACGCCGCGTTTGGCGGAGACATGGTGGGGGCGGGGCGCATGGGAGGGCGGAGATTCGAGGAGTTGAAATGGAGCGGAGAGGAGGAGGTGCATCTCCTCCCCTCCGCCGGGGCGGGCTAGTTGTTGATGTTCACCCCGAACGTCACGGTCACGGTCTGGCCGGGTGTCATCGTGCCGATGGTGGCGGCGATGGTGCCGGCCGCGCCGTTGGCGGGCGCGGTGACGGTGCCTTGCGTGGTCGCGGCGGGCGTCGCGCTCGAATACGTCGTGAACGTCGGCGTGGCGTCATAGACCACGACGGACGTGGCGTTGGCCGCGCCGGTGTTGGTGACGGTAAGCCGATAGACGATGCCCTTGCCGGGCGTCGCGCCGGTGCTGATGTCCTGCGTGGTGAACGGTCCGTCGGCGATGCCGTCGTTGTTCGCATCGAGCGCCTGCTCCTTGAGGATGGTCAGGTCGCCGGAGATGACGGACGAGTTGTCCGTGACCGAAACTGCGGCCGGCACGGGCGTGGTGTAAGTGCCGTTCGCGGTCGTCGCGGTGAGCGTGGTCACGTCCACGGCACCGGGTGAAGCGCCGGCGGGAGCGAACACCTTCACAAACAATGTCGCGCTCGCACCGGGGGCGAGACCGCCGAGGCCGCTCAAGTTGCTGACCACCGGGTCCGCCGTGTCGAGCACGCCGTTGCCGTTCGCATCGCGGTAGATGACGGAACTGAAGCCGCTGCTTGTCTGCGAATCCGCAGTGGCGAGCGCGATGGTGCTCACGCTGCCGTCGCCTTCGAGCACGTTGCCCTGGTTGACGAGCGTGTGCGGGTAAACCACCGAGCCGCCGGCATAGACCTGGCCGGAGTTGTTCGGCGTGAGCGAGAGCCGGCGCACGGTGCTGACGGTCACAGCGTCGTGCTTGCGGTCGGACGCGCCGGTCGTGGGCGAAGCCACGCGGAAGTAAATGTCCGTCGTGCCGGGCGTCTGGTTCGCGGGAATCGTCATGTCGGCATACACGAGCTTGTTGCCACCGGCGAGAATCACGCCGGTCGAGGTGACGACTGCTTCGCTCGCGTCACGGAACACGACGCTCCAACCAGCGGGCAAGGTCTGCGCCGCAAAGGCCAAGTCGGTGCTGGCCGCGAGGTTGTAGGTGTCCGAGGACGAACTCGTGTTGTTCACGTGGAGCGTGAAGCGCGAGGTGGTGCCGGGCGCGTTGGTGTTCACCGTGACGGCGGCGGCTTCCGGCTGGCCGTTGCCGCTGCCCGCGCCGGGGTTGCCGAAGCCGGGCGCGCCCGAGCCGGCGGAGTTGTTGCTCAAGTCCACCGTGTTCGGCGCGATGGTCGTGAGCGTGTCGCTCGCGGTCGCGGAGACGGCGCTGTTGTTCGCGGACGTGGCGCGCTTGCTCAACGCGTAAGGCCCGCCGCCGGTCACGCCGGGCGGCAGCGTGACGCGCACGACGACGTTGTAGGCCGCGCCGGGTGCGAGCGGACCGGTGTCGGGGCGGTTGTTGCCGTTGCTGTCGGTCATCGGCGTGTTCGCGTCGGGCTGCAAAATCGCGACCGTCGAGCCAGCGGGGAAGCTGCTCGAATCCACCGTGATGTCGAACGTGTCGGTGCCGTTGCCCGTGTTGGTGAGGAGGTTGGTAAATGTGACCGTGCCGCCTTGCGACGCACTCGCGACCGTGGAGCCGCTCAATGTCACGCTGGCAGTCTGCTGCACGGTGAAGACGGCGGGGTTGCTGTCGAACGGCCCGACCGGGTTTGCGCCGTCGTTGTAGCTGTAGCTGACACGGTTGTTGATGGGGCCGGGAGCGACGCCGGAATTCACGTTCACCTGGAACGTCAGCGTGCCGGACTGGCCGGGCGCGACGCTTGCGATGACCGCCGTCACGCGGCCGGGCGCGGTGATGCCGAAGTCGTAGGTGACGGTGTTCGGCGTGGTGCCCTGCGCGTCGAGATTGCTCGCGTCGGTGAGGACGGCCGAGCCGGTCACACTCCAGCGCGCGCTGTTCGTCGCGTAGGTCAAACCCGTCGGGATGATGTCCGTGAGGGTGAGGTTCGTCGCGGCGGTGTTGCCCGAGTTCTGATACGTGATGGTGTAGCTGTAGGGGCCGCTGGGCGACGGGCCGGAGCCGACGCTGACGGCCTTGCTCACGCTGATGACGGCGTTCGCGCTGGCCGTGGCGGTGTCGGTGTTCGACGCGGTCTGCGTGGCGTCGAAGCCGCTCGTGGCCGTGACGCGCGCCTTGCCCGCCTGACTGGCCGATGCGGTGGCCGGCACGATGCCCGCGACGACGAACTGGAACACCGCGCCGGCGGCGAGCGGGCCGCTCGTGGTGATGGGCGTCGCGTTGTCGGCGATGCCATCACCGTTCGCGTCGGCGTAAATCGCGAGACCGGTGAAGTCGTAGTCATCACCGGTGAGGTTCGCGAGCGACAGCGCGAAGGCGTCGGAGCCGTTGCCGGTGTTGACCAGCGTGTGCGGGAACGTGACCTGTCCGCCGGGCGACGCGGTCTTCGCGTTGTCCGCCGTGAGCGTGAAGCTCGCGACCTGCTGCACAATGGTCACGGCGACGTTCGAGGTGACGGTGCGCTTGGTGTTCGAGCCGTCGGTGTAGGTCGCGCTGGCCTGGTTGCCGATGGTCGCGCCGGCAGGCGGCGCGGCGGCGTGCGCCGACCAGTTGAGGAACGCCGCGAGCGTGAACAGCGCGGTGCCTTGGCGCAGGAGCGCGCGGGGTTTCAGTTGCGTGACGTGTCGTCCGAGGCGCGCGAGGCGCGAGCGGAGGGTTTCAGTAGTTTTCAGTTTCATGGATTTCTCAGTTTAGGTTTTTGGTTGGTGTTGTTGGGGAATCGTGGGTGCTCGTTGCCCCTCACCCCGGCCCTTTACCCCGATGGGGGAGAGGGAGAAGGCGCGCGGGAGCGAACGCGGTGGTGGATTACTTGGCGGCTGTTTCGCCCGGCAGGAGGAGCCGCGCGCGGGCGGAGACGTTGGTGGAAGCGCCGGTGGCGAGGTCGCCGAGCGACCAGCGGAGCGCACGATACTCGGCGGCGGGGACAAGTTCCTCGCGCGTGGAGCCGTCGGGGAGCTTCACCAGGCGCTTGAGCGGGAGCGGCGCGAATATGCGGCCATCAAGGCTGGCGTGCGTGGGCTGCGGCGTGGCGGAGCCGGAGACATATTGCATCCCGGCAGGAATCGGCAGCACCGGTTGCAGTTCGCGGATGCCAGAGGCCGACGCGTTCCGGTAGGTCGCGACGTAGTGGAGCGTTTCGCCGGGACGGGCCTCGCGGGCGTGAACGAGCCGCTCTTGGCCATCCGCGAGCGGCACGACTTTCATCGTGACCAGCATCGCGGTGAGGCCGCTTTGGTCCTGCGCGAGCGCATGGCCGCCAGTCGCTCCGAGCGCCAGCCACGCGGCCAGTGCCCAGAGCGATGCGCGTCGCGTGAAGCGTGAGCGGAACCAGTTCACGCATCGCGCGACGAAGTCGGCGAAGCGCTGGCGGAGGTTGCAGTTGGTTTTCCCTTCGCAATTGCGAGGGCCGTTAGTGGAACAGGTTGTTCTCATAGGCCGCCGACGCTACGGGAGCGGGCGGCCAAGGAGCATTCGGGCACTTACGGAAACGCAGCGGGGAATGCCCGGAGACGGAAGGTGGGTTGCGGCGGCTTCGCAGCGTGTGGTAGCCTGCAGGCGTGAAGGGCGAGATGAAAGTCATCGGCGGTCGCAATCTGCCCGCGCCGGGCGAGCGTTTCGACCGCCTGCAACGCACGTCGCATCAGCTCCTGGGCTGCGGCGTCGGGCCCAAGGGAGTGTTTCGGTTCAAGACATTCGAGGAGTTCAACGAATGGAAAATGCAGACCTCCCTCCGCCGCGCCCGCCCGAGCAGCTAGACCTCGCGCGACTTTGCCGCGAGTTGAACCAGCGGGGCGCGCGCTACGTCGTGGTCGGCGGCATGGCCATCAACCAGCACGGGCTGGTCCGCGCGACCGAGGACATTGACCTGCTCATTGAACCATCGCGTGCAAACCAGGAGCGCGTCCGGCTGGCATTGGAAATTCTTCCCGACAAGGCGGTGCGCGAGATGCAACCCGATGACCTCGACAACTACATCGTTGTCCGTATCGCGGATGAAATCGTCGTGGACTTGATGCTGGAGACCTGCGGCGTGACCTACGACGAAGCACTGCCGGAAGTGGAGACGCGCACCATTGGCGGGGTGCCCATTCCGTTTGCCTCTGCCAAACTGATGCTGCGAATGAAGCAAACCTACCGCGAGAAGGACGCGCTCGACCGGGAGTTTCTCCGGCAGAAGCTGGCCGAGCAGGGAGGCAAGTGACGGCGCGGCCGCGCGCAGTTTCACATCGGCAGAATCCCGCGACGGATGGCGAAGCGGACGAGGTCGGTCTGGGTTTTGAAGTTCAGCTTGCGCATCACGTTCGCGCGGTGCGTCTCGGCGGTGCGCGGGCTGATGAAGAGTTTTCTCGCAATGTCCGGGTTGTTCAGTCCCTCGGCGGCGAGGTGGAGGACTTCGCGCTCGCGGTCGGTGAGCGCCTCATACATGTCCTGCGCGGTGTCGGTGGTCTTGCGCTGGATGTAGGCCTGAATCGCCAGCTCGGAGAGCGAGCCGCTGAGGTAGCGGCGGCCCGCCACCACGTCGCGGACGGCACGGACGAGTTCCGCGCCGGTGGAATCCTTGAGGAGATAACCCGCCGCGTCGTTGCGCAGCGCTTCGAGCACGTAGGCTTCGTTCGCGTGCATGGAAAGAATGAGCACGCGCGTCTTCGGCGACGACTTCTTCACCTGCCGGGCGACTTCCAGCCCGTGCAGGCGCGGCAGCGTGAGGTCGAGCACGAGCACGTCGGGCTGAAGTTTCTCAACAAGCTGCGCCGCCTCCAAGCCGTCCGCCGCCTCGCCGACGAGCTGGAAATCCTTCTGCGCCGCGAGCAAGGCGCGCAGGCCGTCGCGCACAACGTGGTGGTCTTCAGCGATGACAATGGTGGTCATGTGGGCGGTCAGCTCGCGGGCGCGGACTTGAGTGGCAGCGTGGCGACAAGGCAGGTTCCCGCTCCCGGCGCGGAGTCAATCCGCAGGCTGCCGCCGAGCAGGACGAGCCGCTCGCGCATCCCGGCCAGCCCGCAGGAGTGGGTGCGCCGCGCCGCCGCCTCCACGTCGAAGCCCGCGCCCTCGTCCTCCACTTGGATGCCGAGCGCGCCACCGGCCAGCCAAAGCCGCACGTCGGCCTTCGTCACCTTCGCGTGGCGTGCGATGTTGATAAGCGCCTCCTGCACGACGCGGTAGGCGGCGGTTTCAATCTCGGGCGCAAGGCGCTCGCTCAGGCCAACCTGTTTGAAGTCCACGCGCACCCGCGTCTGCGCGGTGAAGCGGTCGAAGAGCAGTTCCAGCGCGGGCAGCAGGCCGAGTTCATCCAGCATCTGCGGGCGTAGGTCGAGCGAGAGGCCGCGCACCTTGGCGAGCAGTTCATCCACGCGGGCGCGGGTTTCCGCGAGCCGCGCGGGGAGCGCATCCGCCGGCAGTTGACCGGCCAGCTCAACACTCAGCTTCAAGCCGGTCAGGTGCTGGCCGATTTCGTCATGCAGCTCGCGCGCGATAAAGCGCCGCTCCGCCTCCTGGGCTTCGACCACCTTCCGCGCGAGCGCCTGTCGCTCGGTGATGTCGCGCACGAAGACCTGTGCCGCCGGCGCGCCGAGCCACTCGAACTTGCCTGCGTTCACTTCGACCGCGACCGCCTCGCCCGCCGCGCGGCGGAACCAAGTCTCGATTCGCACCGGTTCGCCGGTGCCGGTGATGAGCCGCTGGAAGCAGGTCATGCAGTGCTCCAGTTGCTCCGGCGCGATGAACTCCATAAGGTTGCGCCCGACCATGTGCGTCTCGGCGTCGAAGCCGATCAACCGCTCGATGGCCGGATTCGCCAGCTTCACCACCCCGCCGCCGTCCACGATGAAAATCCCCTCGGCCGAAAGCTGAAATATCTTCTCAAACCGCTCGCGCTCGCCGACGAGCCGGCGGTAGCGGTTCAGCCGCAGGATGCTCCTCACCCGCAGCCGCAGCTCCGCCGAGTCAAACGGCTTGCTGATGAAATCATCCGCCCCCGCCTCGATGCCCCGCAACCGCGACTCGCGGTCATCGAGCGTCGTCACCATCACCACCGGCACCTCGCGCAGACGAGCATCGGCTCGCAGCCGGCGGCAGACCTCGAAGCCATCCATCCCCGCCATCATCACATCCAGCAGCACGAGGTCGGGCGGCGATTCGGCCGCAGATGCCAAAGCAGCCGGGCCATCGGCGACAGCCCGAAGCTGACAACCCTCCCCCGCGAGCAACGCCTCCAACGTCAACTGCCCCCGGTCATCGTCATCCACGATTAAGATTGAGTTCATGCCGGTGCGGAAACAGGTGCCGGTTGAGCGCCGCAGCGCATGCTGGCACTTGCTGACCGTGGGAACAATCCGATTGCCCGTCCGGAGCCGGTCAAGGTTCAGCCCTCATTCCTCCATTCGCCGGAGCGAAGTCAACGGTGGTCCGCTCCAATGGGAACTTGAATGCCGAGTTCGTCATCGCCGTGGTCACACGGTCGAGCGACTCACGCACCGCCGCGTCGGGCAGCCCCACCAGCGTGAATTTTGTGTCGCCCCAGCCGACGTTGACTTCCACCTCGACCGGATACGCCTCGATGCCCTGCACGGCGGCGGAACAGACCTTGGCTAACATGGCGCGATTCATACCCCGCCCGGCGCGCGGCGACAACCGGGTTCTTGCCCCCCAAGAACACAGGAGTGCAGCTCGAAATTCCAATGTCGAACTACTCAGTTCGCGGGCGCGGGCCGGGGAAAGCACGGGCGGGAGTGGCACACGACTGCTCTCACTCCCGCCCGTGGCCGGTCCACTCAGACCGACAAAATCCGGTCCGCCTCCTGACCTCGGCGGCTGCGAGGCACTGGTTACGGTCCGGTTTGCAGACGGTAGAAGCGCCGCAGGTTCGAGGGGTTGGGGTCGGTCAACCACAGGCTGAAGCCGTTGGTCTGCCGCACCGCACCCGGCACGGGGCTCCAGTTGATCAGGTCGGGGCTGCCCCACAGCGCCACGTCCGCGCCTTCCACCAGATTGGCCTCCAGGCTCAACATCCCATTGGTCGGGCGGCCAATGTCGGAGATATTCACCCGGGGTTTGGTGGGGGCCGGCACTTGCAGCATCGCGGCCCATTGGGAGAAATCACGGCCCACGAAGTCCTGGAAGCCATTGAAACGGGTTCGCTCGGTGTTCAGCGTCCCCGCGAGCGAGGGACTGGCAAAGTTCGTCATCGTGTTCCACATGACATTGAGCTGATCGGTCATGGCCTGCGTGATCTGGACCTGCTGGGCGCGGCCGGACAGCAGCGCCACCACGAGCGGCTGGAAACTGGTGATCACACTGGTCATCTGCGTCCGCAGGGCGGGTTGCGCCTGCATGATTTGGACAATCTCAGTGCCGTGCGCCCGATACAGGTTCTTCAGGCGTCGCCCTTCCGCGCTGTCGCCCAGCAGCCCTTCCAGGGCGTGGAAGGTGGCGAGCGAGATGGCGGGGGCCACATCAGCGGCCACCCGGAGGCCAAGGCTCTGAGGCGAAACTGATTGCGGAGATGGCTGCGGCTTCAATAACTCTACAATCGGGCAACCGAGCCCGAGGACGGTGATGGTGAACGTCTCCGCTGCCGAGGTGAGGGCCGGGCCGCCCTGCGTGCTGTCGTCGGTCAGCGTCACGGTCACAGTGGCGACGCCGGCCTTGAAGGAGGCCAATGTGAATTGGACTGTGTCGTCACTCCCTGCAAAATGAGGAGCTTCTGTGAAGAGCTCCGGGAGGTCGGTAGAGAAGTTGAACCTCAGCCCATTGTGGGCCTCGTTGGCCGGGCCTCCCGATATGCTAGCTATGAAGGAATCGCGTTCGTGGTAGCCGCTGCTGATGTTGCCGTCGGCGAAGGAAAGGATGAAGTCACGCTGCGAAGCACCGAGCGCCACCGTGTGATTACCACCTGCGGCAATGGCCGTCACGCCGGAGAGGTTGGCGGGGATGGTGGTCTGGCCAGAGGTGTTATCACCCCAAGCCACGACGGTTGCATCGCGCTTCAATGCCACCGTGTGCATATAACCGGCGGCAATGGCCGTCACGCCGGAGAGGTTGGCGGGGATGGTGGTCTGGCCATAGCTGTTAGCACCCCAAGCCACGACGGTGCCATCGCGCTTCAGTGCCACCGTGTGAAGACCACCTGCGGCAATGGCCGTCACGCCGGAGAGGTTGGCGGGGATGGTGGTCTGGCCAGAGAAGTTCCAACCCCAAGCCACGACGGTGCCATCGTTCTTCAATGCCACCGTGTGAGCACCACCTGCGGCGATGGCCGTCACGCCGGAGAGGGTGGCGGGGATGGTGGTCTGGCCCTCGGCATTACGACCCCAAGCCACGACGGTGCCATCGTTCTTCAAAGCCACCGTGTGGTCCCCACCGGCGGCAATGGCTGTCACACCGGAGAGGTTGGCGGGGATGGTGGTCTGGCCAGAGGTGTTATCACCCCAAGCCACGACGGTGCCATCGCTCTTCAATGCCACCGTGTGAGTAGCACCGGCGGCAATGGCCGTCACGCCGGAGAGGGTGGCGGGGACGGGGGCCGCACTAGGACCCCAAGCCACGACGGTGCCATCGCTCTTCAATGCCACCGTGTCCACATGACCTGCGGCAATGGCCGTCACGCCGGAGAGGTTGGCGGGGATCTCGGTGGGGGCAAAGCCGATAAGACCCCAAACTATGACCGAGCTGCCGGGCGGGAGGGCGAAGCTAGGCGGGTCGTTCACCGGGGTGACGTTGAGTGTCAGCGTTTTGGGCGAGGCGTCCAGATCGACGCCGCCATTGGCGGTGCCGCCGTCGTCCTGCACCTGGAAGGTGAAGCTGGCGTAGGCCGTGCCGTTGGCATTGGTCGCGGGCGTGAACTTGAGCTGGCCACTGCTGATGTCGCTCGCACTCACGAAAGCGCCCGCCACCACCGCCACGCCATTGTTCGCCAGCCCGCCCGCCGCTGGCAGGGTGGTGATCTTCACCGCCTTCAGCGCGTTCGCCGGGGTGTCTGTGTTATCACTGAAGCCGAAATCCGCCGCCGCGAAGGTGTAGGCCGTGTCCTCCAGCGTGGTGACCGGGCCCTCCCGCGAGCCGGACGTCCTGTTGGTGCCCGAGGGTGCGTCGTTCACCGGGGTGGCGGTGACGGTGAGCGACTCGGTGAGGGTGTCCACGCCGCCGCTGGTCGTGCCACCATTGTCCTTCACCGTGAAGCTGAACGTGGCCGGCCCGCCATTGGCATTGGCTGCCGGCTTGAACTTCATCCCCTGCAACTGCGCCAGCGTGTAAGTGGTGTTCGCGCTCACCACCGTGGTGCCATCCGTGAGCACCACGTCGCCCAGCGTGGAGGCGGGCACGGCCGTGACCGTGTAGGTGAGCGTCTGGGCAGCTTCGTCCGCCGGTCCGGCCGCATAGGCCAGCGGGCCCAGGCCGAGCGCAGTGGCCGCCGCGTCCTCCAGCACGGTGAGCGTGGCGACGCTGCCGGCGGTGCGCGTGGGCGCGTCGTTGACAGCGTTGACCGTCACCTGCACCTGGACGGCGGCAGCGGAGGCGAGCGTTCCGTCCGTGGCTTTGACCGTGAAGGCGTTGAGCGTCCCGTTGGCATTGGCCGCTGGCGTCCAGACCAGCGACTCGCCCGTGCCCAGCAGCGTGGTCCCCGGCGTCACTGCCGAACCGCCCTTGGTCAGCGTGCCGCCCGACAGGGTCTCGATACGGAAGGACAGCGTGTCTCCCACATCCACGTCGGCCTCGTTCGCCGCCGCCGCGAGGGTGGCGTAGGTGATTGTCAACGCCGTGTCCTCCGTCCCCCCGGTGAGCGCGGTCACGGTGGTTAGCGTCGGCGCGTCGTTCACGGCCGCCACGACCACCTGCACCTGGACGGCGGCAGCGGAGGCGAGTGTTCCGTCCGTGGCCTTGACCGTGAAGGCATTGAGCGTCCCGTTGGCATCGGCCGCCGGCGTCCAGACCAGCGACTCGCCTGTGCCCAGCAGCGTGGTGCCCGGCGTCACGGCCGAACCGCCCTTGGTCAGCGTGCCGCCCGACACGGCCTCGATGCGGAAGGACAGCGTGTCTCCGTCCACGTCGGCCGCGTTCGCCGCCGCCGCGAGGGTGGCGTAGCTGATGGTCAACGC
>WRPG01000045.1 GCA_009773355.1 Limisphaerales bacterium | reverse complement strand
GGCGGTGAGCGGGGAGTTTCTCCGCTGGTATCGGCGGCTGATTGAGTTCGGCGCGGAGGCGGCGGTCACGGCGGTGAACGGGCGGCTGGAGGAATTGCGCGCGGTCCTGCCCACGGCGGCGGGCCGTCTGGCCGCCGCGCTGGCGGAGGCGGCGGTGACTTGAGTCGAGGGCACGGACGCCGATGAATCCTTCCTCCCCAGCCGTGCCGGTCGCGCCGCCCGAGCGCAACCGCCGCGTGCTGATCGTGGACGATGACCCGCAGGTCCACATCATCATGCAGCGGGTGCTGACGATGCCGCCGCCAGTGGCGCGGGGTGCCGCCGTCATCAACATCGCTCCCTTCCAGCCGGAGTCGGCCTCGGGCGGCGAGGAGGCCGAGCGGCTGGCGCGCGCGGCGGAGGACAGCGGCCAGCCCTTTGCGATGGCCTTTGTGGACATGTATATGCCGGGCCTGGACGGCGAGGCGACCTTGAGCCGGCTGTGGCACGTCTCGCCTGAGCTGCAGGTCGTGCTGTGCACCGGCGCGGCGGACACGGCGCTGGCCCGGTTGCTGGAGCGGTTTGGGCACACGGACCAGCTCATCATCCTGAAGAAGCCCTTCGAGCTGCTGGAAATTCTCCAACTGGCCAATGCCATGACCGCCAAGTGGCAGCACTTCATCGAATCGCAAGGCCATCTGGCGAACCTGGAGCAGGCCGTGTTCGAGCGGACGGAGGACGCGCGCAAGGCGTTGGCGAAGGTCCAGTGGGAGCTGGACGAGCGGCGCAAATCCGAGGCGCAGCTCCGTCGCAACGAGGAGCTGCTGCGCCTCATCACGGACAACGCGGCGGACCTGATCGCCGTCGTGGATGCGGCCGGCAACCGGCTTTACAACAGCCCGTCCTATGAACGGGTGCTGGGCTACACGCCGGCGGAGCTGGGCCGCACCAAATCGCTGGCGCAGGTGCATCCCGAGGACCGCCCGCGCATCGAACGGGCGCGGCGCGCGGCGTCGCAGGAGGGCCACGGCATCAACCTGGAATACCGGATGCAGCACAAGGACGGCTCCTGGCGCACGCTGGAATCATCCGGCGCCGCCATCCGCAACGAGCGCGGCGAAGTGGAGAAGTTTGTCCTGGTCGCCCGCGACATCACCGCGCGCAAGCAGGTGGAGGCCGCCGCGCACGAGAGCGGGGAGCGGCTGCGCTCGCTCATCGCGAACATCCCCGGCGCGGTCTATCGCTGCACGCCGCCGCCGGAGCGGCGCATTGAGTTCATCAGTGAATTGATTTGGGATCTCTCAGGCTACGCGAGCGCTGACTTCCTCGACGACCGCACGCATGGCTTCGCGTCCATCACGCACCCGGACGACTTCCCGCGGGTGCAGGCGGCCATCCAGGAGGGGCTGGCGCGGCGGCTGCCCTACGTGGCGGATTACCGCGTGGTGCGCTGGGATGGCACGCTGCGCTGGGTGCATGAGAAGGGCCAGGCGGCGTTCGATGCGGACGGCCGAGTGCGCTGGCTCGACGGTGTCATTTTCGACATCACCGAGCGCAAGCAGCAGGAGGAAGAGATGCGTCGGCTGCATCGGGAGACGGAGAAGCTCTTCGCCTCGATTTCTGCCGTGCTCATCGGCGTGGACGTGGAGGGCCGCGTGGCGCGCTGGAACGAGGCGGCGGCACAGACCTTCGGTCTCGCCGCAGAGGCGGTGATGCATCAGTCCTTTCACTCGCTGCCGATTGGGTGGGATTGGGAAAAGCTCCTCACCGTCATCAGCCATGCCGTCCACCTGGAGCGGCACCTGGAGCTGGACAACTTCCGCGTCGCCCGCGCCTCCGGCCGCGACGCCTTCCTCAACCTCAGCGTCACACCCAGCAAGCCGGACGTGGAGAACCGGCTCAACTACATCCTGCTGGCCGTGGACGTGACGCACCGGCGCGAGCTGGAGGCGCAGCTCCGGCAGGCGCAGAAGCTCGAATCCATCGGCCAGCTTGCCGCCGGCATCGCGCACGAAATCAACACGCCCACGCAATACATCGGCGACAACTTGCGCTTCCTCCAGGACGCCTTCCGCGACCTCGGCTCGCTGCTGGACGCGCACGGCCGGCTGCTGGCCGCCGCGAAGAACGGCGGGCCGACGCCCGAAATCATCGCCGTCGCCGAGCAGGCCGTGCAGACGGCGGATGTGGATTACCTGCAGGGCGAAATCCCCCGCGCCATCGGCGAGTCGCTGGCCGGTGTCGAGCGGGTCTCGACCATTGTCCGCGCGATGAAGGAGTTCTCGCACCCGGGCGCGGAGGAGAAGACGCCCGTGGATTTGAACCGTGCCATCGAGAGCACCATCACCGTCGCGCGCAACGAGTGGAAATATGTGGCCGAGCTGGAGACGGACTTCGACGCCGCGCTGCCGCCGGTGCCGTGCCTGCCCGGCGAGTTCAACCAGGTCGTGCTCAACCTCATCGTCAACGCCGCCCATGCCATCGCCGCCAAAATTGGCGACGGCTCCGGCGGCAAGGGGCTGATCACCGTCCGCACGCGGAAGGACGGCGACTGGGCGGACATCCGCATCCGCGATTCCGGCATGGGCATTCCTGAACCCGCTCGGGACAAGATCTTCGAGCCGTTCTTCACGACGAAGGAGGTCGGCAAGGGCACGGGACAGGGGCTGGCCATCGCGCGCTCCGTGGTCGTGGACAAGCACGGCGGGACCATCACCTTCGAGACCGAGACCGGCCAGGGCACCACGTTCATCGTGCGCCTGCCACTCGCGCCCGGAGCAGGGGAGGCAAAACGGGCATGAAGAAGCGCGTTCTCTTTGTGGATGACGAGACGATGGTGCTGCAAGGCTTGCAGCGGATGCTGCGGCCGATGCGCAACGACTGGGAAATGGAGTTCATCGAGTCCGGCCCCGCCGCGCTGGAGCGCATGGCCGCCGCGCCGGCGGACGTGGTAGTCTCCGACATGCGGATGCCCGGCATGAACGGCGCGCAACTGCTCACCGAGGTGATGAGGCGCTTCCCCAAGACGGTGCGCATCATCCTCTCCGGTCACGCGGACCACGACCTCGTGCTCAAGGCCGTCGGCTCCACGCACCAGTATCTGCACAAGCCCTGCGAGCCGGAGCTGCTCAAGGCCACCGTGCAGCGCGCCGTGGCGTTGGGCGACTCGCTCGACAACGAGCAGGTCAAGGCGCTCGTGTCCCAGATGAGCCGGCTGCCGAGCCTGCCGGTGATCTACCTGCAAGTGGTCGAGGAGTTGCAGTCGGCGGACGCCTCGCTTGCGCGCGTGGGCGAGATTATCGCGAAGGACGTGGGCATGTCCGCGC
This sequence comes from Limisphaerales bacterium, assembly GCA_009773355.1. GTDB lineage: Bacteria > Verrucomicrobiota > Verrucomicrobiia > Limisphaerales > SXTU01 > SXTU01. Next base: position 68,819 of record WRPG01000045.1, on the reverse strand, counting down.
AGGTGCTCAAGCTGGTGAACTCAGCCTTCTTCGGCCTCCGCCGGCGCGTGGCCAACGCCGCCGACGCCGTGAACTACCTCGGCCTCGACACCATCAAGGCGCTCGTCCTCTCCTTGCACACGTTCTCGCAATACGAGAGCACGGACCTCGGCGGCATCTCGATGGTCGCGCTGCGCAACCACAGCCTCATCACGGCCGCCTGCGCCAAGCACATCGCGCGCATGGAGAATGCGGACGCCAAGCTCGTGGACGAGGCGTTCATCGGCGGCCTGCTGCACGACACCGGCAAGCTGGTCCTGGCCGCGAACTTCAGCGCGCCATACGCGCGGGCCATGCGGCTCGCGCAGGACGGCGGCCTGTCGTTCACGGCGGCGGAGCACGGCGTCTTCGGCTGCACGCACGCGGACGTGGGCGGCTATTTGCTCGGGCTTTGGGGCCTGCCGGTGCCGGTCGTCGAGTGCGTCTCCTATCACCATCACCCGAACCGCACGCTGGAAAACGCCTTCAGCCCGCTGACGGCGGTTCACGCGGCGAACGTGCTGGCCTACGCCTTGGACAAGGAAGCCGTGGCCGGCCGGCGACCGGACTTTGATTTCGACTATCTCGCGCGAGTAGGCAAGGCGGGCCGCGTCGGCTCGTGGCAGGAGGGCTGCCGTGCCAGCGTGCAACCGGGAGGCAGCCTGTGACGGAAAAGATTCTTTGCGTGGATGACGAGGCGAACGTGCTGGCCGGCTTCCAGCGCAGCCTGCGAAAGCAATTTCAGCTTGAGACCGCCCAGGGCGGCGAGGCCGCGCTGGCCATGCTGGAGAAGGGCGGAGCCTTCGCCGTCATCGTCTCCGACATGCGGATGCCCGGCCTGAACGGCCTGCAACTCCTGCAGCGCGTGAAGCAGCGCTGGCCGGACGCCGTGCGCGTGATGCTCACCGGCAACGCGGACCAGCAGACCGCGATGGACGCGGTGAACGAGGGGAGCATCTTCCGCTTCCTCACCAAGCCCTGCCCGCCGGAGCGGCTGGCCGCGACGCTGACCGCCGCGCTGGAACAGCACCGGCTCATCACCGCCGAGCGCGAGCTGCTGGAGAACACGCTCAACGGCAGCGTGCGCGCGCTGACGGACATTCTTTCGCTGCTCGCGCCGGAGACCTTCGGGCGCGGCCAGCAGTTGCGCGAGCAGATGCGCGCGGTGGCGGAGTCGCTGAAGCTGCCCGAGGTCTGGGCGCTGGAGCTGGCGGCGATGCTGCACGGCCTGGGCCAGGTCACGCTGCCGGCGGAGGTGGCGACCCGGGCACGCCTGGGCGCGGCCCTTTCGGCGGCGGAGGAGACGATGGTGCGGCGCGTGCCGGAGGTGGGGAGCAATTTGCTGCTGCACATCCCGCGGCTCGAAACGGTGGCGCGCATCGTCCTGTTCCAAAGCAAGCATTTCGACGGGACCGGCTTTCCGCTGGACCCGCCGGGCGGCATGGAGATTCCCGCCGGGGCGCGGCTGCTCAAGGTGCTCGTGGACCTGGCGCAGTTGGAGCAGCGGGGCAGCTCGCGTCGCGAGGCGCTGGCGCTGATGCGCGAGCGCGGCGGCTGGTATGACCCGCAGTTGCTGGATGCGGTGGCCGCCGTGCTGGGCGCGGGCGCGCTCAAGCCGACGGCGGGCATTGCCTTCAAGGACTTGAAGCCTGGTCAGGTGCTGGTCGCCGATGTCATCACCAAGGAGGGGTTGCTCATCCTCGCCGCCGGCAACCGCATCACGCCCAGCCTGCTGGAGCGGCTGCGCAACTTCGCCGCGCTGTCCGGCGTGCGGGAACCCATCTACGTGGAGGCCTGATGGCGGCGGAGGGAAGCCCTCGGTCACGAGGCTTTGAGCCTTTGAGTTTATTTTCTCTTTCAGTGCCCCGGCTTTCTGCCGATGGTTCAATCAGATTCAACCGGCCCGTGGGTATGCGACGGACGAAGCTTCCAAATCAATCCTTGATCCGGGGTTGGAAACCGGATTTTCCAATCTCCGGTCCGTTGTTTCGCATGGCCCGAAATTGCCGGTTCGGCACAGGATGCCAGGGGATTGATCTCTGATGTCTGCTTCGCCCGAAATCGCGCGGTATCTGGAAGTCAACCAGCCGGCCAAACGCTGGGTGGGCCAGCGCCTGATCACGATCCTCAATGACAATGCGTGCGTCCCCTCGTTCTCCTCGGCGGTGATGAAGTTGGTCGCCCTCACTCAGCGGGACGACGTGGATACGGATGAGCTGGTGGCGGTGATCGGCCGGGACGTGGGCCTAGCCACGAACTGCATCCGGGTTGCCTCCTCGGCCTTCTACTCTTCAGGCACCGTGGCTACGTTGAACGAGGCGGTTTTCCGGCTGGGTTTGCGGGAGGTCCGGCGGATTGCCTGTTCCGTCGGGGTGATGGACCGCTTTCGGAACATGCGCCTGAAGGTGGATTGGCGGGGGTTTTGGCTGCACAGCCTGGTGGTGGCCCGCCTGTGCGACCGGATCGCGCGGGCGTTCCGGCAGTCCAGCGGCATGGAATATCTGGCCGGCCTCATGCACGACTCGGGGAAGCTCCTGTTGCAGCATCATCTGCCCCAGGATTTTGAGGAGGCCCTGATGCGGTCATGGACGCGCAAGCGCGGCCATTATCTGAGCGAGCGGGAGATCTTCGGCCTAGATCACACTCAGGTCGGCGCGGCGCTCTGCCATCGGTTGAAGCTGCATCCCCAGATTTGCACCGCGATTCTATTTCACCACACGCCGGAGCATCCCGGGGCGCAACGGTTGTTGAACGGCGATCAAGGCTTCCTCGCGACGGTCACGGGTTTTGCGGACGCGCTCGCGCATGTGGGAGCCGGGGGATTGGGCGGCGAGCGCAAGGTAACCCCGGATTTCGAGAACTGGCCCGAGTGGGGCCTGCTGCAACGCTTCGAGCCGGTTTACGGACTCGACTTGGACCTTGCGGAGGAAGTGGCGGCGGCGGAGCGCGACCTGCAGTCCTTTGAAGGCCAATGACCAGGCGCGGCATCGCCACGCTTGCTTCGCAGTCAGCCGCCTGACGCACCGCGTGCCACCCCTGGCCGGTGCAGCGCGGCATGGACCGCCTGAAGCAGCTCGTCGGCGGTGTAGGGCTTGAACAACGGCCGCTCGATGCCGAGCTGGCGCAGCGCCTCGATGCGCTGGTCGGTGCTCAAGCCCGTCGAGGCGATGATCTGCAATCGCGGCGCCATCTTGCGCAGGACGCGCACGAGCGCAAGACCGTCCATCACCGGCATGTCCACATCGGTGATGACCAGATTGATCTCGCCGAGCTTGGTGGAGAACAAGGCGAGCGCCTGCGAGCCTTCCCCGGCGGCATGCACCCGGTAGCCGTGGCGCTCCAGCATCTTGCGTGTCGCGTCGCGCACGCTGTCCTCGTCGTCCACAACGAGGATGGCTTCTCCGCTGCCATTGGGAGAGGGGACCGGGTCCGTGATCCCCTCCACTTGCCGGGCGTCTGGCAGGGCGGGCAGGTAGATGCTGAAGGCGGTGCCCCGGCCCGGCTCGCTGTCCAGCTCGATGAATCCGCCGTGCGACTTGACGATGCCCGCGACGGTCGAGAGGCCCAGCCCGGTGCCCTTGCCGACCTCCTTGGTGGTGAAGAAGGGGTCGAAAATCTTGTCGCGTATCTCGCGCGGGATGCCGGTGCCCGTGTCCTGCACCCGGACCAGAATGTGCGGGATCGGCCGGGCCTTGATGTTCATCGCGGCGTATTGCTCGTCGAGCATCAGGTTCCGGGCGGCGATGCACAGTTCCCCGCCGGCCGGCATGGCATCGCGGGCATTGACGGCCAGATTGAGCAGCACCTGATGGATCTGGGTGGGGTCGCCGTTGACGGGCCAGATGTCATCGGGCAGGAGCGCGCGCAGGCGGATGCTGCGGGGGAAGGTCTCGCGGGCGATCTTGATGGTGTCCTCGATCAGGTAGCGCACCTGCACGGGGATGCGCTCGCCTTCCACGCCCCGGCCGAAGGTGAGCAACTGCCGGATGATGCTCGTGCCGCGCCGGGCGCTGCTCTCGATGGTGGCGACGATCTCGTGGATTTCCCCCTCGGTCAGCTTGCCGCGCAGCAGCGGGACCGAGATGACGATGGGGGCCAGGATGTTGTTGAGGTCGTGCGCCAGCCCGCTGGCCAGGGTGCCGACGCCCTCCATGCGCTGCACGCGGAGGAACTGCGCCTCCAGCCGCTTGCGCTCCGTGAGGTCCGTGTTGATGATGAGCACGGACTTGGGCCGGCCCTGCGGATCCCGCACCAGCGTCCAGCGGCTCATGACGACAAGCTCGCCCCCGGCGCGGCTCTTTTGTTTCAACTCGCCGCTCCATTCCCCCCGGGTTTGGAGGCTGAGCTCAAGCTCCATCAATTTGTCCGCCTCGTCGTGGGTGAGCTTCGCGGTGGGCTGGCCGCGCGCCTCGGCGGCGGTCCAGCCGTAAAGCCGCTCCGCCCCCTGGTTCCAAAAGGCCGTGTTGCCCGCCGGATCGCGCACGATGATCGCGTCGCCGGCGAGGTTCAGCAGGTCGGCCTGCTCGCGGATCGCCTCCTCGGCCCGCCGTTGCTCGGTCACGTCCCAGAACACGCCCTGCACCCCCACCACCCGCCCGTAGGGATCGAAGAGCGGCACCTTCGTGAGCTGGATGAACCGGCGGTCGCCGTCCGGGAGACGATATTCCTCGACGGCCTCCAGCTTCTGCCCGGAGCGGATGACCTCACGGTCGCCGGCCTGATAGCGCGCGGCCAGATCGGCGGGAAACAGGTCAAAGTCCGTCTTGCCCAGCAGGTCCTCCAGGTCCCGGCCCAGGTTTTCGCACAGGAGCAGGTTGGCGTAGGTGAACCGCCCGTGCGGATCCTTGCGGAAGACGTAGTGCGGCAGATTGTCCACCAGGACGTGGTAAAACGCCTCCGTGGAGCGGAAGCGCCCGGGGTCCGGGTTTTGGCCGGACGCCCGTTCAGCCAAGCGCCCGTCCCAGGCCCGGGCGGGGCCGGCAGGTGGCTCGTGACTCATGCGGCGCGCATTGTTGCCCCATCATCGGCAGACGCGGAGGTTTCTTGAGCGGCATCCAGTTCGCGCTCAAGTCCGGCCGGCCCGCGCCGATACCTCCGGCAGCAGGCAGGGTGTTTGCGGGAATTGCCATGGCACAAATTCTAATCGCCGACGACGAGGAGGGCTTTCGTTTCCTCCTCAAGCGGATGCTGGAAACCTCCGGCCACGAGGTGCGCGAGGCGGCGGACGGGGACGCGGCGATCGCCGCCCTCCGCACGTTCCCGGCCCAGGTGGCCATCGTGGACTTGTTCATGCCCGGCAGGGAGGGCATCGAAACCATCATGGAGATCCGCCGCCGGCATCCGGACACGAAGATCATCGCCATTTCCGGCGGCGCGCCCAAGACCGGGTCGTCGTTCCTTGGCATGGCCCAAAAGCTCGGGGCGCACCGAGCCTTGAACAAGCCCTTCTCGGCCGATGAGCTCCTCGTGCTGGTCAGCCACCTGATTGAGCCGGACACCCCGTGAGGGGGCGTGGCATTTCCCGGAGCCGGGACTTCAAACGCCGGGTTGTGGCTGTCCAAGTGGACCGTCGCTGGCCCCGCGACGCGCGCCCGTGTGGGTGACGACCGGGAACGCCGCTCAATGCCACTTTTGCAGCTCGATGATGTTCCCCTCCGGGTCGGCCATGTAGATGAGCGTGAGCCGGCCCGCGCCCGGAATGTCCAAGGTCACGAGCTGGCCCACGTCCTTGCCACCCCACGACAGGATTTCGGCTCGCTTGGCATCAACGTCCGGCACCTCGAAGGCGAGATGGGCGAAGCCGGGCCGGTTCAGGCACGTCGGCAGGAGCGGCTCGTTCCTCTCGTAGCTGAAAATCTCGATGGTCGGGCCGCGCTCGCCGTGGCCGGGCAGTCGTAAATGCCGTCCCCGAATCCGCGCGCCGGGCATGGCCGTGAGCGCGTCGGTTTGCGGTCCATGATGATCGCGTTCCGAGCTGACCGGCTCGCAGGCGAAGACCTGCGTGTAGAAATCCGCCAGCCGTTTCCAGTCGTTGGCGATGAGGTTGGTGTGCGCGTAGCGGATGCCGGAGTTCGCGGTGGTTTGCATGGTCAAGGTGCGGTGACTCTGCCGACGCGAACCGGCGCACGTCAACCGCCACGCGGACATTCCCCTTGCCGGCCTCTCAGGCGGACTCAAGACTCGCCACGTTCGCGCCATGAACGACTTCCTCGAACAGCACTTCCGGCTCCGCGAAAACCAGACCTCCGTCCGCACCGAACTCGTCGCCGGGCTGACCACCTTCCTGACGATGGCCTACATCATTTTCGTGCAGCCGGCGGTGCTGTCGGGCGCGATGTTCGGGAGGCCGACGGGGATGGAGTTCGGAGCGGTGACGACGGCCACCTGTCTGTCAGCCGCGCTGGCGAGTGCGATCATGGCGCTCTACGCGCGCTACCCCATCGCGCAAGCACCGGGCATGGGCGAGAACTTCTTCTTCGTGTTCGGCGCGATTCCAGCGGCGGCTGCGGCGGGATTCACAAACGCGTGGCAGGTCGCGCTGGGCGTGGTGTTCGTGTCAGGCGTGCTGTTTCTCGTGCTGTCGCTTTTCCGCGTGCGCGAGACGCTGCTCGACGCGTTGAGTCCCAGCATGAAGAACGGCATCGCCGTGGGCATCGGCCTGTTCATCGCGTTCATCGGGCTGCAAAACGCCGGGCTGATCGTGAAAAGCCCCGCGACCGGCGTGACGCTCAACCACCACTTCGGCTCGCCCGACCTCATCATCTTCTTCGTCGGCCTGTTCGTCGCGGCGGCCTTGCACGCACGCCAGGTGCGCGGGGCGATTCTCTGGGGCATCGCCAGCGCCACGCTGCTGGCCATCGTGTTCAAACTCGCGCTGCCCAGCCTGCCGGACGGCATCGCCATGTCGAAGGAAGTCACTGAATCGCTGCTCGTGAAACGCTTTGCCCTCGCGGACAAACTGGTCGCCGCCCCGCCGTCGCTCGCGCCGACATTCCTGCAAATGGACCTGCGCGGCGCGTTGTCGCTGGCGATGCTGCCCTTCGTCATCGTGTTCCTGTTCATGGTGCTGTTCGACACGGTGGGCACGCTCGTCGGCGTGGGCGAGCAGGCCGGTTTCATCCGGGACAACCGGCTGCCCCGGGCGAAGGAGGCCTTTGTCGCGGACGCGCTGGGCACCACGGCCGGCGCGTGCCTCGGCACCAGCACGGTGACAAGCTACCTCGAGAGCGCGACCGGCGTGGCGGCGGGCGGGCGCACCGGGCTGACCAGCCTGGCCACGGCGGCGCTGTTCCTCCTCGCGCTGTTTTTCAGCCCCGTGATCGCGATGGTGGGCGGCTACGCGCCGTTAACCGCGCCCGCGCTGGTGCTCGTGGGCGCGATGATGCTGCGCAATGTCAGCAAGATTGACTGGGAGGACCCCACCGAATCGGTGCCGGCGTTTCTGACGGTGCTGGGGATTCCGCTGGCCTACTCCATCGCCGACGGGCTGGCGCTGGGCTTCATCAGCTACTCCGTCATCAAGCTCCTCACCGGGAAGGGCCGCTCGGTCCATTGGATTCTGCACCTGCTGGCGGCGCTGCTGGTGATTTACTTCGTGGCGGTGCGGGCGCGGCTGGGCTAGGCCCGCAGAACAAGCTTGTCCGCCGCCGTCCGAGCCGCTAACCAAACCGCGCATGAATCAACTCGATTTGAAGGGCAAACACGGAATCGTCACCGGCGGCGCGCGCGGCATCGGCTTCGCCATCGCCACCCGGCTGCTGCAATCCGGGGCGCAGGTCTGCCTCTGGGACTGCGACGCCGACGCGCTGCGGGAAGCGAAGGAGAAGCTCTCCGCGCTCGGCACCGTCGCCACGCAGACGGTGGACCTGACGAATCCTGACGCGGTGTCCGCCACCGCCGCCGCGACGAAGGCGGAGTTCGGCTCCCTCGAGCTGCTCGTGAACAACGCGGGCATCGCCGGCGTGAACGGCAAGCTCTGGGAATACACGCCCGATCAGTGGCGCGCCGTCATCGAGACGAACCTGAACGCGGTCTTCTACGTCTGCCGCGCCGTCGTGCCCATCATGCTGGAGAAGCAATACGGGCGCATCGTCAACATCGCCTCCATCGCCGGCAAGGAGGGCAACCCGACCGCCTCGCACTACAGCGCGGCCAAGGCCGGCGTCATTTGCCTCACCAAGTCGCTCGGCAAGGAACTCGCGCCGCACGGCATCCTCGTGAACTGCATCACCCCGGCGGTGATCCAGACGGACATCCTCAAGCAGGTGGCGCAATACCACATTGACTACATGCTCTCGAAGATTCCGATGGGCCGCTTCGGCAAGGTGGACGAGGCCGCCGCGCTGGTCTCGTGGCTCTGCTCGGACGACTGCTCGTTCACCACGGGCGGGGTCTTCGACCTCTCCGGCGGGCGGGCGACTTACTGAGCCGGCACCCGGCGGCCACGGCAGCGCAGGCGCGGCAAGTGGCAGGGCAGTGGCTGGAAAACAACCGTCCAGGCCAGGTTTGACGCCGACTGGCGCAAATTTGGCGATGTGTTGCGCAATTGGCGGGTGGTTGACGCGGGTGAGTCGGTTAGTGTGCCCTCGGCAGGGAAAGCAACTCTCGGCCACGCATGAACCTCTCACTCATCGGTCCGTCCGGCGCAGGCAAGGGCACACACGCGGGAGCCTTGGTCAAGGAGTTGTGGCTGGAACACGTCGCCACCGGGGATTTGTTCCGGCAGAACCTTGAGGATCAAACCACGCTGGGCCTGCTCGCCCGGCGCTACATGGACCGGGGCGAGCTGGTGCCCGATGAGATCGTGGACGCGATGGTGGAGGACTGGGTGCGCAAGAGCGATCCGGCCGGGGACATTCTCTTCGATGGCTTTCCGCGCACGGAATATCAGGCGCGCTTTCTGGATGATTTGCTCACCGGGCTGGGCAGCCGGCTGGATGCGGTGGTGCTGCTGAACCTTTCCGAGGCGGAGATGCTGCGCCGGCTGGACGGGCGCTTGATCTGCCGCACCTGCAAGACGCCATATCACGCGACGATGCGTCCGCCCGCCCGCGCGGGGGTTTGCGATGGCTGCGGCGGAGAATTGCAACGCCGCCCGGATGATGAGGCGGATCGCGCGCTGGCACGGCTGCGGATGTTCCAGCGCACCGCCGGGCCGGTGCTGGAATACTATCAGCCGTCGGGACGGCTGCGGGTGATCGAGGCGGACGGGCCGGTGGACAAGGTGCAGTGGGCCATCCTCAATGCGTTGGAGTCGTTGCGGACACGCGGTGCGGCGTTCAAGCCCACCGGGGCCACCGTCACGCTGCCGGCGTGGCACCGGCAGGCGCTGCTGCTGCCCTCCTACGAGCGTCACGCGTGTCTCGGGCTGGTGTTGCTGGGCGGCCCCGGATCGGGGAAAGGGACGCAGGCAGAGCAGTTGACCAAGGAACTTCAGTTGCCGCACATCGCCACGGGCGATCTCTTCCGCGAGAATCTCCGGCAAGCCACCGAACTGGGCCGGCAGGCCAAGGGCTACATGGACCGGGGGGAGCTGGTGCCCGACGAAATCACCGAGGCGATGGTGCGCGAACGCCTAGCGCGGTCGGACACGGCGGGCGGCTTCATCCTCGACGGCTTCCCGCGCACGCTGCCGCAGGCGATGGCGTTGAACGAGATGCTCACCGACTTGCAACGCCGGGTCGCGGGCGTGCTGTGCATCGCCGTGTCGGACGAGGCGATTGTGGACCGGCTGTCCGGCCGGCTGATTTGCCGCCAGTGCCAGACGCCGTATCACACGAGCTACAAGCGTCCGCAGAGGGCTGGCGTTTGCGACCGGTGCAACGGCGAGTTGTATCAGCGCGACGACGACAACCCGGCGACCGTGCGCGCGCGGCTCAAGACCTTTCATGCGCAGACCGAGCCGTTGATTCAGTTCTACCGCGACGCCGGTATGTTGACGCAGGTGGACGGGCAGGGTGAAGTTGCGAACGTCACCGCCCACACGCTCGCCGCCGCACGCGCTTTGCAAAACGCCATCACCTAAGCGAAAGGCCCGTTATGTTTGAAGCCGCCGAACTTGGACAGAAACTCACCAAGGCCCAATACGACGCCGAGCTGGCCAGGCTGCGCCCGGCGCTGCTGGAGGCGCACTTCGCGCTCAAGGACACCAAGGTGCCCGTCATCGTCATCGTCTCCGGCGCGGACGGCGCGGGCAAAGGCGAGGTGGTCCACCGCCTCAACGAGTGGCTCGACCCGCGTGGCGTGGACACGCAGGCCTTCTGGCAGACTTCCGACGAGGAACGCGAGCGCCCGCGCTGGTGGCGCTTCTGGCGATCGCTGCCGGCGCGCGGGCGCGTGGGGATTCTATTCGGCTCGTGGTATTCCGAGCCGATCATCCGGCGCGTCTATGGCGAGATCAAGGCCAGCAAGCTCGACACCGAGATGGACCGCGTCGCGTTCTTCGAGAAGATGCTCGCGGACGACGGCGCGGTGATTGTGAAGCTCTGGTTTCACCTGTCCAAGAAGGCGCAGCGCCGAAGGCTGAAGGATTTGGAAAGCGACCCGAAGACGCACTGGCGCGTGCTGCCGAGCGACTGGAAGCACTTCAAGCTCTATGACAAGTTCACCGAGGTTTCCGAGCGCGCCCTCCGCCGCACCGACGCGGGCCACGCGCCGTGGCATTTGATCGAGGCGGCGGATCGTCGCTTTCGTGAGCTGACCGCCGGGAAACTTCTCCTGCAAGCCATCGAACGGAAGCTGCGTGAGCTGGAGAAAGCCAAGGCCGTCTCCGCCGCCGTGCCGCCGCCGAAGCCCGCCCGTGTCCGCACCAAGGCCGGCATCACCATCCTCGATCATGTGAATCTCACGCAGCGTCTCACCGACCAGAAATACGAGGCGCAGTTGGAGAAATGGCAGAGTCGGCTCACGCGCCTGACTTGGGCTGCGTGGGAGAAGAAGATCGCCAGCGTCGCGCTCTTCGAGGGCTGGGACGCCGCTGGCAAGGGCAGCGCCATCCGCCGCGTGACTGCCGCGATGGACCCGCGCCTGTATCGCATCGTGCCCATCGCCGCGCCGACGGACGAGGAGCGCGCGCGACATTACCTCTGGCGTTTCTGGCGGCACCTGCCGCGCGCGGGCATGACGACCATCTTCGACCGCTCGTGGTATGGCCGCGTGCTGGTCGAGCGCGTCGAGGGCTTCGCGCGCGAGGACGAGTGGAAGCGGTCGTTCCTGGAGATCAATGACTTCGAGGAGCAGATGGCCGAGAGCGGCATCGTGGTCTCGAAGTTCTGGGTTCACATCAGCAAGGACGAGCAGTTGCGGCGCTTCAAGCAGCGCGAGGAGATCGCCTTCAAGCGCTACAAGATCACCGCCGAGGACTGGCGCAACCGCGAGCAGTGGGACGCCTACAAGGCCGCCATCAACGACATGGTCGCGCACACCAGCACGGAGTTCGCGCCGTGGACACTCGTGGCCGGCAACGACAAGAAGTTCGCCCGCGTGCAGATCGTGAAGACGTTGTGCCAGCATCTGGAAGCCGCGTTGTGAACCGCTGCCGTTTGAACCGATGCCCTTTTGCCGCGAGCGAACGCATAGGTGAGGTGAGAAGGAAGTTTTTGTGACCGCTGCGCCCCTTCGCGGCTGACCGATCATGGTGCAGAACGAAAACCCGGTTCCGCCCGCCAGCGGGAAAGGCGACTTTTGGGGTGGCGTCTCCGCGATGCTCGTCGCGCTGCCGTCGTCCATCGCCTACGGCGTGACCACCGTCGCGGTGCTCGGTCCCGCCTACCTAGCTCAAGGCGCGCTGGCGGGCGTCATCGGTGCAGTGGCGCTGGGCTTCACCGCCGCCAGTCTGGGGAGCGCCCGGCAGTTGATCTCCGCGCCGTGCGCGCCGGCGGCGGCGATTCTCTCCGCGCTCGCCGTGAGCTTTGTTGCGCAAGGCAACCCCGGGCAGGACGAGGCGATGATCGCGACGCGCGTGTTGCTGCTGCTGACGCTCGTGGGCGTGTTCTCGGCGGTCATCCAGATCGTGTTCGGCGTGGCGCGCGGCGGGCGGCTGATCAAATACATCCCGTATCCCGTCGTCGCGGGCTACCTGAGCGGCGTGGGCTTGATGATCATTCTGGCCCAAGCCCCCAAAGTCTTCGGCCTGCACGCGGGACCGGAGTTTTGGTCGGGGTTGCTGCATCCCGATCACTGGAACTGGAACGCCCTGCTGGTCGGCAGCCTCACGATGGTCGGGATGATCTCGGCCCCGCGCCTGAGCAAGTCTGTTCCGGCGGCTATCATTGGCTTGAGCGCAGGTGCGTTGACCTTTGCGGCGCTGGCTCTCTGGAATCCCGAACTGCGCGTGGTCGCGCACAACCCGCTCCTCGTCGGTCCCATGCAGGGAAGCCTTTCCGACCTGGCCGGCGTCCTCGGGGCGCGTTGGAGACTTGCCGGCAGCCTGTCCGCCGACCAGTTGCTTCCGCTGCTCACGCCGGCACTCACGCTCGCCACGCTGCTCTCGATTGACACGCTCAAGACCTGCGTGGTGCTCGACGCGATGTCCGGTCAGCGGACGAACTCGAATCGCGAGCTGCTGGCGCAAGGCACGGGCAACTTGTTCTCCGCCCTGCTTGGTGGCATGCCCGGCGCGGGCACGATGGGGCCGACGCTTGTGAACCTGAACAGCGGCGGCCAGACGCGGCGCGCGGGCATGATCAGCGGCGGACTCATCCTCGCCGCGTTTCTGTTTGGCCGGCCCTTGATCGCGCTGATTCCGACTCCGGCGCTGGCGGGCATTCTCATCGTGCTCGGCAGCCGCATGGTGGACCGCGAAAGTCTGCAACTGCTCCGGCACCGGGCGACCTTCTTCGATTTCACCGTGATGGCGGCGGTGGTCGTGGTGGCAATAGCCTATAATCTCATCGCCGCAGCAGGCGTCGGCATCGCGCTGGCGCTCGGGCTGTTCATGCGCGACCTGATTCGTGGCTCGGTGATCCGCCGCAAGCTGCACGGGGACCAGCTTTCCTCGCGCAAGCACCGGCTCACCGGGGAAAAGGCGCTGCTGGTGCGGCACGGCCGGCAGACCGTGGTGTGCGAGTTGCAGGGCAGCCTCTTCTTCGGCACCACGGACCAGTTGCTCACCGAGCTGGACGAGGACATCCGCGCGTGCCGCTTCGTCATCCTCGACCTGCGGCGCGTGCAGTCCTTCGACTTCACCGCCGGCCATGTGCTCCAGGTCATCCACAAGCAGGTGAAGGCGCATGATGGCTTCCTCATCCTTTGCGATTTGCCGGCGCGGCTGCCGACGGGCCTCGGGTTGGCGGATTACCTGCGCCTGCTCGGCATCCTTCCAGCCGACCAACACCTCCGGCTCTTCGAAAACCGCGACGAGGCGCTGGAATGGGCCGAGGACCAAATCCTCGCCGGCGCGGGCGCGGGCGGCGTTTCATCAACCTTGCCCGGATTGCGCGACATCCCGCTGTTTGCTGGGTTGAAGTCGCCTGGTGCCTTTGCGGCGCTGGTCGAGATCATCACCGAGCGATCCGCGCGGGCGGGCGAAGTCATCTTCCGCAAAGGCGATCCCGGCTGTGAGCTGTTCATCGTCCGCCGGGGCAACGTGAGCGTGAACCTCCCGCTCGACGCCGGCCACCGCTACCACCTGACCACGTTCACGGACGGCCACTGCTTCGGCGACATGGCGTTCCTCGACCAGCAGCCGCGCTCCGCCGACGCCGTGGCGGTCACGGACACCGAGCTGTTCGTGCTTTCGCGCACGCGCTTCGAGACGCTGGCGAAGAGCCATCCCGAACTGGCCGTGGAAATCCTGCGCTGCCTCTGCCACGAACTCGCCGTGCGCCTCCGCTACTCGAACAGCGAGCTGCGCGCGCTGCATGAGTCGTGAAGAGGCTTTCCGTCCGACCCCCGTTCGTCCACCCTTCACCCATGAAGCACCTCGTCTGCGTCGCGCTGTTGACCGCGTTGCTGGCCGGCTGCCAGTCCTATCCGATGGGTTTGAGCGAGGCGCAATGGAACACCCTTTCCCCCGAGCAACAGGCGGACTACACCCGGCAGCAGGCGCAGGTCAATGAGCGGCGGCGTCAGCAGCAGGAGGCCGCCGAGCAGCACCGCAAATCCGAGGAAGCCGCCCGCGCCGCCGAGGAGCGTCAGCGGATACAACATCTCTACGCCCGCGCCCGCTATGGCGACGTCGTCACCGTCACCATCCAGGGCGGCCTGGTGGCGATTGACGGCAAGCATCGGCCCTACGAGCCGGTGCGCTTCGACCTCGTGCGCGGGGAGCGGAAGGAGATTGAGTTTGTGCAACAGGGCCGTTCCACCAGCCGCAACCAGATTGATGTGCGCCTCAGCGACGACGGAAACACGTTCTACTTCGACGAGTCGGCCCGCGACCGCATCTCGCTCATCAGCACCGGCTGGGAGCAGGGCAAGACCCACGGGCCGCTGGACATCCGTGACGGCAACAGCCGCTCCGTGGCCAGCGCCATCACCATCAACTTGAAGTTCAAAGAGCTGCCCGGCACGCCGCGCCGGCAGGAAATCCGCAAGCCCTGAGCGGGTTTCCGGTTGAATGGGGTTCGGTCGCGCCCGTCAGTTCACCAAGCTCATGCGCCAGCCCAACCGACCCTTCTGCGATGGCTTCGCCCGCCGGGATTTCCTCCGCATCGGCGCGGCCGGCGTGCTCGGCACGCAGTTCTCATTCGCCACCATGCTGTCCGGCTCGGCCCGCGCGGCGGCGGCCATGCAGGACAAGTCGCTCATCTACATCTTCCTCAAGGGCGGCCTCAGCACGATTGACACCTTCGACATGAAGCCCGACGCGCCCGTCGAGGTGCGCGGCGACTTCAAGGAAATCGTGACGAACGTCCCCGGCGTCCACGTCTGCGAGCACCTGCCGCGCGTCGCCCGCGTGATGGACAAGTTCTCGCAAATCCGCTCCTTCACGCACCGCTCGTCCGACCACGGCCCCGCCGACCACTACATGCTCACGGGCTTCTTCCCGTCGGCCGGTTTCAACGGCGGCCTCAAGCCGAACAACCAGCATCCCGCCTTCGGCTCGGTGCTCGCGCAGAAGCTTGGCCCGCGCGGCTCCGTGCCGCCCTACGTCTGCCTGCCGGGCATGCACCCGAGCGGCAGCTCCGCCTATCTCGGCGCGGCGGCGGTGCCCTTCGTCGTCGAGACCGACCCGAACGCGCCGAACTTCTCCGTGCCGGACCTCGCCCCGCCGATGCTCATCGGCGCGAACCGCCTCGAAGCGCGCCGCGAACTGCTCGCCCAGGTGGACCGCTACCAAAAGGCCGCCGAAGCCGCCGCCAACGCCGGCCCGCGCAACGTCAGCGTCTTCAGCCAGCGCGCCTTCGACCTGATGACCTCGGCGGATGCCAAGAAAGCCTTCGATCTCGCCGCCGAGCCGGACAAGCTGCGCGACGACTACGGGCGCAACACGCTGGGCCAGTCCTGCCTCTTCGCCCGCCGGCTCGTCGAGAGCGGCGTGCGCTGCGTGACCATTGACCACGCGAACTGGGACACGCACGACGGCAACTTCAACACGCTCAAGGGCGCGCTCCTGCCAAAGCTCGACGCCGCGATGGCGACACTCTTCCGCGACCTCTCCGACCGGGGGATGCTGGACAAGACCCTCGTCCTGGTCAGCGGCGAGTTCGGGCGCACGCCGAAGATCAACAAGAACGCCGGGCGCGACCACTGGGGACCGTGCTTCACCGTCCTCATGGGCGGCGGCGGCATCCAGGGCGGACGCGTGGTCGGCGCGAGCGACAAGTGGGCCGCCCACCCCGCGCACACGCCCTACGGCCCCGAGGACATGGCCGCGACGCTTTACCACCTGCTCGGCCTCGACCCGCTCGACGAGATGCACACCGCCGAAGGCCGGCCCATCATGATCGCCAACAACGGGCGCGTGATGAAGGAACTCTTGTAGCTCCCCAAGCGTAACGGGCTGCCTCACCTCGCTTCTCTGCCCCAATCGCCGGGGTGAATCGCGCCGCAGCCTTGCTTTTCGCCTCCCGTTTCCTAGCCTCGCGCGACGCATGAGAATCAGCATCTTCGGCTTGGGCTACGTGGGCGCGGTCACGGCGGGGTGCTTGTCCAGCCACGGCCACTACATCGTCGGCGTGGACGTGCATCCGGCGAAGGTCGAGGATTTCAACCGGGGCATCCCGCCCATCGTCGAGCCGGGCCTGGATGAGTTGCTCAAGGACGCGAAGGCGAAGGGGTTGCTGCGCGCCACGCGCGACTGCGCTGACGCCATCGCGGACACGGAGCTTTCCATCGTCTGCGTTGGCACGCCGTCGAATGCGGCGGGTGGACTGGACCTGAACTTCGTGCGTGGCGTCGCGCGTGAGATCGGCGACGCGCTCCGCAAGTCCGCCAAGCCGCACACGCTCGTCTTCCGCAGCACGATGCTGCCCGGCAGCACGGCGAAGCTCGTCGGCGAGCTGCTCGGTGACTTGGAGAAGTCCGGCGCGCTGCGCGTGTTTTATTACCCCGAGTTCCTCCGCGAGAGCACGGCGGTGGCGGATTTCGAGACGCCTTCGCTCGCGGTCGTCGGTTCGCACGACGGCTCCGCGCCACCGGCGGACTTGATGAAGAACCTCTTTGGCGAGAAGGCCGCCGTGGTCAACTGGCCCACCGCCGAGATGGTCAAATACGCCTGCAACGCCTTCCACGCCGCGAAGATCACCTTCGCCAACGAAGTTGGCCGCGTGGGCAAGTCCGTGGAAGTGGACGCGCGCGCCGTCATGTCGCTGCTTTGCCAGGACACGCGGCTGAACATCTCCAGCTACTACATGAAGCCGGGCAATCCCTTCGGCGGCTCCTGCCTGCCCAAGGACGTGCGTGCGCTCACGAACCTCGCGCGCACCAACGGCCTCAGCCTGCCGATGCTGGAAAACCTCCTCACCAGCAACGACCGCCACCTCGCCAGCCTGCTGCATCTCATCACCGAGACCGAGCACCGCGAAGTCGTCATCCTCGGCCTCTCGTTCAAGTCCAACACCGACGACTTGCGCGAAAGCCCGATGGTGGACGTGGCGCAGGCGCTTTTGGGCCGCGGCTACAAGCTGCGCATCTACGACCCCGCGCTGAACCTCGCCGCGCTCGTCGGCGCGAACAAGCGGGTGATTGACACCAAGATGCCGCACCTCGCCAGCCTCCTGCACACCGACCTCGCCACCGCCATCGGCCCGCGCGGCCTCATCGTGGCCGCGCAGAAGTGCGCGCCGTTGGCCGAGTTGAAAAAGCTCGTGACCGCGAACCACCACGTCCTCGACGTGAACGGCTGGGCGGACTTGAAGGAACTTCCGGCGAAGTATGAAGGGTTCTGCTGGTGAGCGAACGAACGGATTGACCCGGCAGCGATGCCGCCTAAGCTCCCCATTATGACACTCCAAGTTGTTATCGAGCGCGGCGAAGATGGCTACTTCTCGGCGCGCTGCCCTTCGCTCCGGAGTTGCTGGTCACAGGGACGCACGCGTGATGAGGCACTCCACAACATCCGTGAGGCGATTGACCTCTATCTGGAGCCGTCGCCCAAGGAAGTTGTTGCGGACGAGAACCACGAAGTCGTGGCGCTCACGCTGTGAAACTGCCGCTGCTATCGGGCCGGCAGGTGCTGACCGCCCTCCAGCGGCTCGGGTTCGTGGAGATTCACCGCAAAGGCAGTCACGTCAAAATGGAGCACCCCGACGGGCGACGCATCGTCTTCCCGTTTCATAACGAAGTGGACCGCTTCACGCTCAAGGGCGCGCTGCGCGATGCCACAGTGGACGTGGAGGAGTTCTTGAATCAGGTTCGATGAAACTTGAGCAGCTCAAGTTTTCTGCGCTTGGCCCCGTGTTTCACTTTCACGAGCATCCCGAGTTTCGCGAACCCCTACGCGTCAAGCTCGACGACTTTCTCATAGTCATTGCTGGTAACGGGGAAGGCAGCCCTTACTTGAAGGGTGAGTTTCGGGATGCAGCCGGAGAGGTCTTTCCTCTTATTTGCTTTTTGGATGACGCGTCCGAGCTGCGGGTTAAGTCGCAACTCTCAATGATTGAGTCGCGACCATTCGTTGAAGTCGAAGGCCAGCTCTTTGATTGGGCAGTCGAATGCGGTGTGACCCTCTTGCAATGCAAACTGGTTCAACCCGCGTGAACGTCCTCGGCGTCGGCGTCAGCGTGTTGAACCTGACGACGGCGCTGGACGCCATCGCGTGCGCGGTGGCGGAGCGGCGCAAGGGCTACGTGTGCGTCACCGGCGTCCACGGCGTGACGGAGGCGCAGGAGGATCCGGAGTTCCGCCGCATCCTGAACCGCGCCTTCCTCAACACGCCCGACGGGATGCCGATGGTCTGGCTGGGCCGGCTGGCCGGGCATCGCGCGATGGGTCGCGTGTATGGGCCGGACCTGATGACGCTGGTGATGCGCGAGTCCGTGGCGCGCGGCTGGCGGCACTTCTTCTACGGCGGTGCAAACGGCACAGCGGAGCGGTTGCGCGCCGTGCTCACCGAGAAGTTTCCCGGCCTGCAAGTCACCGGCACCTACGAGCCGCCCTTCCGCCCGCTGAACGACGCGGAGCAGGCCGCGCTCACCGCGCAGGTCGCCGCCGCGAAGCCGGACCTGTTCTGGGTCGGCCTGAGCACGCCGAAGCAGGAGCGCTTCATGGCCGAGAACCTCGCGTGCCTCGACACGACGCTCATGCTCGGCGTCGGCGCGGCGTTCGACATGCTGGCGGGCACGAAGTCGCAGGCCCCGCGCTGGATGCAGCGCAGCGGGCTGGAGTGGTTTTACCGGCTGTGCCAGGAGCCGCGCCGGCTCGGCCCGCGCTATTTGGTGAACAACCCGCTGTTCGCGCTCCGCACCCTCGGCCAGTTGAGCGGGCTGCGGCGATACGACCTGGAGCAGTGACGCCGGCTGGTCGGGAGCGGCCATTCGTCACATTTTTCCATGTGCATTTTGAGCGGAACCCTGCTTATCCTCCGCGCTCCTTATGGGTCTGCCGGCACAATTGCAGCAAGAGTTCGTCGCGGAGTTCAAGCGCGAGCCGCACCTCGTCCTGCGCGCCACCTGCGACCTCACGGGCGAGCCGGGCCTGACCTGGCTGGCGTGCGATGGCTCGGTGCTGGCGTGCTTCTCCAAGCCCGCCGGCGGTGAGTTCATGCGGCATGATTATCGGATTTCCGAGGCCACCTCGCTGGAGGCCGGGTCGGATGGCGACCATCTGCTGTTCCAAGCCCGCTTTCCCGAGACGGAGTTTGTCCTGCGCCTGCCGCCGTCGGAGGATCAGGTGTTGCAAAAGCTCGTGGCGTTGCAGCCCACGCTGGATTCGGTCAACACCCTGCGTCCGCCGGCGGCGCTCACTCCGCACCTGGTTTGCGCGGCGGCGGCCTACGCGCTCGCCCAGACCGACGGGGAACTGGCGAAGGAGGAGCTGGACTGGGTGGTGGCGCACTTCGGCAATCAAAACTCCTTCCGCCGCGGCGGCGCGTGGGTGCTGAAGCACGGCTTCGCCAAACTGCTCACCGAGGCGGCGCGCCTGCTCACGCCGGCCGAGATGGAAACCGTCGTCGTCTGCCTCATCGAGCTGGGCTTCAGCGACAACAAGCTGGCCCACGGGGAAATCACAATGCTGGAGGAGTGGCGGCTGGCGGCTGGCATGACCGAAGAACGCTATCAGCGCGGTTATGACACGATTCTCGCCACGGCTTCGGTCGGCGTGCTGGTGAATGAGACGCCCGCCGGCCCGGACTGGATGCCCATCAACCTGCTGTGCGCCGGGCTGCTGGGCGTCATCCAGCACCACCCGGAAACCGCCGAGCGCCGCGTGAAGGCGCTGGAACGCCGCATCCAGTCCACCGACGCCATCAACGCCGGCCAGACCTACGTCGAGCAGCTTGGCGCGGACGGCCTCGTGACCGTGATGAGCGGAATGCTCCAGCCCGCGCAACGCCGCTGCGTCCTCGCGAACGTGCTGCACGAGGCGTATCTGGACGGTGAGCCGTCACCCGAGGTGGCCGCCTACTTGCAGCAGTTGCACGACGGCCTGGGCGTCGCCCCCGCCGACTTCGAGGCGGACGCGCAGGTCTTCCGTCGGCTGGGTGACACCTCGCTGTTCCGTGAGTCCGCCGGCTCGCGCGAGTAACGCCGCACGGCAGCCGCGAAAGCGTTGCCAAACTTCCGGCCCTCCCCTTACTCTCCGCCAGCCCGCGACCGACAGCGCGCGGCGCATTTGATGTCCGAGTTCAAAGTCCAATTTGAGATCTTCGAGGGGCCGCTCGACCTGCTTCTTTACCTCGTCAAGAAGGAGGAGGTGGACATCTACGAGGTCAACCTCACCAAGCTCGCCACCGAGTTCATCGCCTACGTGGACGTGATGCGGGAGATGGATTTGGACATTGCCGGCGAGTTCCTCGTGATGGCCTCCACGCTCATGTATATCAAGAGCCGCGAGCTGCTGCCCAAGGATTTGCAGGTCACGGTCGAGGGCGAGGAGGACGGCGAAGACCCGCGCTGGGAACTCATCCGCCAGCTCGTCGAATACAAGAAGTTCAAGGACGCCGCCGGGCGCCTACAGGAGATGGAACACGCGCAGGAGAACGTCTATCGCCGCACCGCGCCGAAGCTGGAGTTCGAGGCGCCCGCGCAACGCGTGCAAGTCTCCATCTTCGACCTCGTCAACGCCGTCAACGTCATCCTCAAGCGTTTCGCCACCACCGACTCGCGCGATGTCTTCGAGGACAAGTGGACCGTCAGCGAGAAGATCGAGACCATCGTCAACCTCATCCGCGAACGGCCCGCCGTGAAGTTCTCGGAACTCTTCGCCGAGGCGACCAGCCGCACGGAGGTCGTCGTGACCTTCCTCGCGATGCTGGAGTTGATCCGCCTCAAGCAGATTATCATCGCCCAGACCGAGGAGTTTTCGGAGATCGAGATTTCTCAGGCTCCGCCGCAACCCGTCGCGCCACCGCCCGAACCTCCCGCCGAAGCCGCCCCCGCTCCCGCCGCCGAGCTGAACCTGCGGATGAACTGACATGGAACTCAAAACCATCATCGAGGCCGTCCTCTTCAACTCCCAGAAGCCGCTGAGTCCGAAAGAACTCCGCGACGTGCTCGCGCAGACCGCCGAGAACTCCGAGGAGCCGCTTGCCAAGTCGTTCAAGAAGACGAAGGACGAGGAACTCATCGCCGTGCTCGAAACGCTCGCGCAGGAGCACGAGGCCGCCGCCCGCACCTTCCGTCTCGTGTGCGTCGCGGGCGCGTGGCAGTTCGTCAGCCAGCCGGAGTTCGCGCCGTGGATCAAGACCCTCGTCGGCGAGAAGAGCCGTCCCGGTCGCCTCTCGCAACCCGCGCTGGAGACGCTCGCCATCATCGCCTACCGCCAGCCGCTCACCCGCGCGGAGATTGAGCAGATTCGCGGCGTGGCCGTGGACGGCGTGATGCAAACCCTTTTGGAACGCGGCATCGTCGAGCAGACCGGCCGCGCCGAAGTCGTGGGCCGCCCCGCGCTCTACGGCACCACCCCGGCGTTCCTCGAATACTTCGGCCTGCGCGGCCTGGAAGACCTCCCCGCCGCCGATGAGCTGCGCAAAATTCCCGTCAAGAAACCCGAGGCGCTCCTCACCGTCGAGCCTGGCCTTGCCACCGCACCGCCAGAGCAACTGGCGTTGCAGGAAGTCACCCCGCGCGAGACTGCGCCGCCGGAAGTGGCCACTTCCGAGCCGCGCACCAGCCCGCCGACCGAGCCTCCGCCAGAAGCGGGTCGGGCCTGAGCTTGCCAAGTCCACGCAACTGACTAGCTTTTCCCCCATGACGAGCAAAGCCGCAGGCCTGAGCAAGCAGGATCAGAAATACATGGCGCTCATCGCCGAGTATCAGCGCGAGTTGAAGGTCATCTTCTCGGACTTGAAGCGTTCACGTGCCGAGTTCAAGCGGACCCGCAAGGATTCGACCCGCCGTCTGGCCGAGATTGATTCCCTCCTGGGCCGTGTTTAAGGAGCTCTTCGATTTGTTCCGCAGTTTCCTGCTGATGTCGCGGGAGATTCAGGAAAACCGTCGGGACATCACGAAGACGAGTTCCGACTTGGAGCAGTTGGAGGAACGGGTGCGCGACCTGGCCCGGCAGTTGCAGGAGGAACGCCACAGGCGCGAAAAGCTGGAACTCAAACTTGAGAACACGCTGATGCGTTTCGAGCGCCGCCTCCCGCCCGGACGCGGCGCTTCCGAGCAGTAGCCCTTTCCGCATGACCATCCCCGAGCACCGCAAGGCCATTGATGCCCTCGACGCCAAGCTCGTCGCTCTCTTGAACGAGCGCACCAAGCACGTCCTCGGCATCGGCGAAATCAAGCGCAAGGCCGGCGAGGAAATCTACGTCCCGTCCCGCGAGCGACAGGTCTTTCAGCGCATCCTCAAGAAGAACGCCGGCCCCATCACCGACGCCTCGCTCCGCGCCATCTACCGCGAAATCATGTCCAGCGCGCTCGCGTTGGAGAAGTCCATGACCATCGCCTACCTCGGCCCGGAGGCGACCTTCACGCACCAGGCAGCCATCCAGCGCTTCGGCTCCAGTCTGCTTTACGCGGCGCAGAAGACCATCGCCGACGTCTTCAACGAAGTCGCCAAGGGCCGCGCCGACTACGGCGTCGTGCCGGTCGAGAACTCCACCGAGGGCGTCGTCACGCACACGCTCGACATGTTCGTGGACAGCGACCTGAAGATCGTTTCCCAGATCGTCCTCCCCATCTCGCACTGTCTCGTCAGCAAGTCAGGCCGTGCGCACATCAAGAAACTCTACGTCCACCCGCAGTCGCTCGCGCAATGCCGCACCTGGGTTCACAAGAACCTGCCCGGCGCGGAGATCGTCGAGACCTCCTCCAACGCCCGCAGTGCCGAGCTGGCCGCGAAGGAAAAGCATTCCGCCGCCATCGCCGGCCTGCTCGCCGCCGAGAAATACGGCGTGCCCGTGCTGGAGCACGACATTCAGGACAACGCCGCCAACGCCACGCGCTTCCTCGTGCTGGGCCGCAAGTGCAGCCCGCCCACGGGCCACGACCGCACCAGCCTCATGTTCAGCATCGCGGACGAGGTCGGTGCGCTGCACCGCGCGCTCGCGCCCTTCCGCAAGTTCCGGCTGAACATGACCAAGATTGAGAGCCGCCCCAGCAAGCGGCGCGCGTGGGAATATTTTTTCTTCGTGGACTGCGACGGCCACTCCAGCGAAGGCAAGGTGGCCAAAGCCATCACGCAGCTCGGCATGCAGTGCAGCTTCGTGAAAGTGCTCGGTTCCTATCCGAACGCGGAGTAGCCGCAAGCGCTGTGGGGTAGGCGTCTCACCCGCAAACAAGTCAAGTTGGAGCGAACGCCAGCGACATCACTGCCTCCGACCCAATCCAACTCATGCAAACGAACTGCGGCTGATGCAGAAATCGGCCCGAGAAAACTCCGTTGCCCGTTGTTTCAATTTGCCGCGTCGCCAGCGTCTCCCACTTGCACGCCAGACCGCAGCCCAGCGCCTTGCCCAGCGACTCCCGCGCCGTCCACAGCAGCAGCAACGCCGCCGCCTCCGGCAGCGCAGTTTCCTTCAACCAGGCTTCTTCCTCCGCCGACAACGGCACCCCCTTCCGCACCGTCTCCGCTCGCTTCGCATCAATCAGCTCTAAGTCCAGCCCGACTCGCTCGCTCGCCGGAAACGCCACCGCCACGCCCAACCCATTCACATGACTGAGGCTCACCGCCAGTGCCGGCGGTTTGCAACCGCCGTCCAGCGCTGCCGACGAAGCCAAAGGCGGCGACTGCAAGTCGCCGGCACGCACCACCGGCTCACCTCGCTCGGCGTTGCCAATTTCAAACGCACGCAACCTACGCGCGAACTCCTCTCCCTCTCCCCCACCGAGGGAGAGGGCCGGGGTGAGGGGGCCGCTGGTGCCGACGGTTGCCGCCATCGGAGCGCGGACGCCCACGTCCGCCACAAGCTCACGCGGACGTAGGCGTCCGCGCTCCAAGGACAGCTTCCCCGCAAGCCGCCCCAGCGTGAAATTCTCCCGTGGCTGCCCGAACTTGAACGCACTCGCCCGCGTGCTCTCGGCGGAGGTCAGAAACATCTCCCCCGGCAGCTCTTTCAAGTCGGCAGAACTCGCGCTGGCAAACCATACTGGCGAAGCCAGTCCTGCGAGCGGCAAACGCATCGCGCGCGCGGCGAGCGGGCGCGGAGCGGAAAGCGTTTGCCAGCCAGGAATCATCCGCCGCCTCGTTTCAAGTGTTCCACCATCCGGCGCAGCCCTTCTTCCGTGGACACGCGCGGCACGTAGCCGAAGTCCCGCTTCGCCGCCGAGATGTCGAACCAGTGCGCCGTGCTCATCTCTCGCACCACGAAGCGCGTCAGGCGCGGCTCGCGTTGGCTGCCGGTCAGCAGCGCGAAGTTCTCTAAACCCCACGCGAGCGCCATCGCGACTGGCACCGGCACGCTGCGCGTCACTGGCGGCAAGCCAGCGGCGGCAAGCATCCGGTTCACCATGTCCCACAGCTCGATTGGCTCACCGTTCGAGATGAAGTAGGCTTTCCCTGCGCACGCCGAGGCGGGCGCGAGCGCGTCCGCCGCGAGCAGGTGCGCGTCCGCCGCGTTCTCGATGAACACGGTGTCCACCCGCTTCGGCTGCGTCCCGATTCGCCGAAGCTGGCCGGCCTTGGCCCGCGCCATGAGACGGGGCAGCAGATGGTTGTCGCCCGGCCCCCAGATCAAGTGTGGCCGCAGCGCGGCAGTCGCCAGCGTCGGCGAATTGGCTGCGAGCACGCGCTGTTCGGCCAGCGCCTTGGTGTGCGGGTAGTGCGCCTCGAAGTGCGTCGGGTAAGGCACGGATTCGTCCACGCCCTCCATGTCGCGCCCGTTGAAGACCACGCTCGGTGAGCTGGTGTGAACGAGCCGTCGAATGCCGTGCTCGCGGCAAGCGGCCAAGACGTTCTCGGTGCCGACGACGTTGGCGCGATGATACTCCTCGTAAGGCCCCGCCAACCCCGCCTTCGCCGCGACGTGGAAGACAATGTCACACCCGCGCGCCACCGCCGAAACCGCCGCCGCGTCTGCCACATCGCCACGCACATGCTCCGCACCAAGCTCACGCAACGCGGGGTGCTCCTGGCGCGACAAGGTTCGCACCGCGTCGCCGCGCGCACGCAGCGCCCGCACTATGGCAAGCCCCAGAAATCCGCCGCCGCCGGTGACGAGCGCTTTCATCCGAGCTGCTCCTTCGCCCATCCGGCGAGTTTTTCCCGGAAGATTTTCGCGTTGTGCCGGATGTCCACCGGGAAGGCGGGGTGGAACAGGGCAGTGCGAATCGCCTGCGTGTGCGGAAACTTCGCGCCGAGGGCCAGCAACTCCTCGCGCAACTTCCCCTCATCCCGTCCGCGCGCTTCGGCTTCCAGCTCGACGCAAATCACTGGCTCCGTGTCGCCGTTGCGTGGCACGCCGACCAAGGCCGAACGGAATACCGCAGCGTGCGTGTTGAAGATGGCTTCGCACGGAATCGTGAACAGCGTCCCGCCGCGCGTGATGACGCGGTGCGACTTGCGCCCGCAAAACCAGATGCGCCCGCGCTCGTCGAGATAGCCCACGTCGCCCATGCGGTGGAAGAACTTGCTGTCGGCTGAGGGAATCTTCGCCTGCGCGGTGGCAGCGGGACGATTGAAATAGCTCCGTGTCGCGTGCGGGGCCTGCACGGAGATTTCCCCAATCTCGCCGCGCGGCAGTTCGAGGTCATCGTTCCACGCGGCGATGGGCTCGTCGGTGATGCGGATGATTTTGACTGTCAGGCCCGGCACAGGTTGGCCGACGCACACACCTTTGCCGAGGTCGGTCTGCGCGCGTGTCTCGCCGAGAATTTCGTCGCTGCCGATGCTGGCGACAGGCAGGCATTCAGTCGCGCCGTAGGGCGTGAAGACTTGAGCGTCGGTCGGAAGCATCGCGACGAAACGCGCGAGCGCCTTCGCGGGCACTGGCGCGCCGGCGGAGATGGCGCGGCGGAGTGTCGGGAGCTTCACGCCATGCGCCTCGCCGTGGCGGCCGAGCCGGTTGATGACCGCAGGCGAGCCGAACATGTTGGTCACGCCGAAGCGCTGGATGGCTTCGATGAGCTTCACCGGGTCCACCTGCGCGGGCCGCGTTGGGTCCATTTCAGGAATCACCGCCGCCATCCCCAGCGCCGGGCCGAACAGCGCGAAGAGCGGGAAGGTAGGCAGGTCCGTCTCACTCGGCTGAACGCCGTAGAGCGCGCGGATGTGCTCGACCTGCGCGGTGAAAATTTCGTGAGTGTAGACCACGCCCTTCGGCGGCCCGGTGCTGCCGCTGGTGAAAAGGATGGCGGCGGTCCCGTCCGGCGTGGGAAAGGCGGGGGAGAAAGTTTCCTCCGTGGCTCCGAGCATTCGAACTTGGGCAAGCGTGTGTCCACCCCAGAACCATCTCGTTCCCACCGTGACCGGAAGCGAAACCGACGGTGCCCAGCCGAGCAGCACGCGCGCGGCCTGCGCCTTGGAAATCCCGATGAAGGCCTGCGGTTCCGCTTCCGCGAGGCAGTTGGCGAAGTTGCTCAAACCGATGCCGGGGTCAATCAGCACGGGCACCGCGCCGACCTTGAACAGCGCGAAGGTCAGCGCAAAGAAGTCGAGGCTCGGCGGCACGAGCAGCGCCGCGCGGGTGCCGCGCCGGATGCCGATGCGCTCGAAGCCGCGCGCCATCTGGCTGCTCACCGTGTCCAACTCGCGGAAGGTGTATTGCGTGTAGTGAGCGCCGTGCCCGTCGCGGCGGGCGGGGAAGAGCACGGCGGGCCGGTCGGGCTGCCGCTCGGCCATCACGGCGAGGTGCGAGGCGATGTTCGATGAGATGGCTGCGCTCATGGCAATCAAGCAGAAGCTCCAAACTCCAAGCTCCAAATCCCAAAGAAGCTCCAAGCTCCAAGCGCCAAACACCAAGCAGCATCGTGGCCGGAGACCGGTTTGGAATTTGGAGCTTGGAGCTTCTTTGGAACTTGGAATTTGGAGCTTGGAGCTTTCACACCAGTCAACTCATCCCGCCACCGGATGCTTCGCCAAAAACCGCTTCACGAGCGACAAGATTTCGTCCGGCTTGTCTTCGAGCACAAGATGGCCGGCATCGGGAAAGCGGTGGACTTCGGCTTCGGGCAAGATGCGCTGCCACTCGGCGAGGAAGTGCTTGTCGAAGACCCAGTCCTGGTCGCCCCAGCAAATCAGCGTCGGCGTCCGGCGAAACTGGCCGAGCTTGGACTGCACTTCACTGACGAGCGCGTGGCTGGGATGATCCGCGCTGAGGGGAATGTCCTGCACGAAGCGGAGCTGAGCGAGGCGGCTGGCCTTGGCGGCGTGCGGCGTCAGATAGGCGTCGCGCTCGACCGGCGACAGTTCGTGCGTGCGCACGCCCCACCGCGTGACCAGGCGCACGAACAGGCCGGTCCTGCGGATGAGCAGCACGTCGAGCGGCGTGTTGCGGCAGACCCAGAGTGACGGAGGGAGCTTCTTCGTAGTGGGCAGGTGGAAGGCGGCGGTGTTCAGCAGCACGAGCCGAGAGATGCGCTCCGGGTGCCGCATGGCGTAGGTCATGCCAATCATCCCGCCCCAGTCGTGCAGCACGAGCGTGAACTTCGCCGGCAGCTTCAAGTGCTCGATAAGCGCCTCCAGGTCGCGCACCCGGCGTTCGAGCGTGAACTCGTAGTGCGCGTCGTTGGGCTTGTCCGAGAGGCCGCAGCCGATGTGGTCTGGCGCGATGACGCGGCACTGCCCGCGCAGGCCGAGCACGAGTTTGCGATAGTAGAAGGACCACGTCGGGTTCCCGTGCAGCATCACGACGGCCTCGCCGCTGCCCTCGTCGAGGTAATGCATGGCGATGCCGTCGCGGTCGAGGAAGTGACCGACAAAGGGATAGTGTTCGCGGCGAAAGTTCACGATTGAGTGCGTAGGTGACGACGTGAGGAGTCTCTGACTTCTCCGCGGAAACAAGTGAGACTCCTTACGTCGTCTCCTACGAAGATATGGCGCGCCTTCACCATTCCACCCCCATCATCAGGCACGTCAGCCCGCTGCCAATGCCCAAGAAGGCCACGCGCTGACCAGCATTCAGAACGCCGCGCTCGTCTGCGATGGCGGCCGTGACAGGCAGCGCGGCCGTGCCCATGTTGCCGAGGAAGCGGAAGGTCGTGTAGTCCTTCTCGCGCGGCACGCCGATGGATTTCAGGATGGCGTCCTGATGCCCGCTGCCGACCTGATGGCAAATCACCCGGTCCACGCTGGCTGGCGTCCAGTTCATCGCATCAAGGAAGGCCTTCCATGTCTGCACCCCGAGCGCGACGCCGTTCTTCAGCACGGCGACCGAGTCCGTCACCATGAACTGCTCGTGCAATCCCTCGGCGTTTGGCTTGATGCCCCAGCGGCAGAGTTGGTGAAACTCCGGCGCAACTTCCGAAACCGCGCCAAGCAGGCGATGCCCCCGCAGGTTCGGAAACGAGCCATCCGTCAGCAGCACCGCGACTGCGCCGGAACCGCCGGTGAACGTCGCCAGCGCCGGCGCGAACTCGTCCATGCCGCCGGTGCCGTTGAGCATCCGCGCGAGGGCAATCTCGTTGATCTCCCGTGCACTCTCGCACGACACGACGAGGCCGGCGCGGATCTGCCCCAGCTCGATGCGGTTCGCCACTTCAATCATCCCGTTGAGCACGCCAAGGCAGGCGTTGCTCAAATCATACACGAACGTCCCGCCGCGCAGGCCGATGCCATCCGCGACGGCGCATGCCGTGGCCGGCTCGAAATTCTCGCGGCACACGCCGCAGTAGAGGAGCATCCCAACGTCGCTCGCGCTGAGGTTCGCTTTCTGGAGCGCCTTGCGGGCGGCAGCGGTCGCTCCTTGCGAAAGCGGCGTGCCCGGCTGCCACCAGCGGCGCTCGCTGATGCCCGTCCACGCCTCCAACTGCCCCGGCTGAATCCCGAGCCGCGTGAACGCAGGTGCGAGCCGCTCTTCCAGTTCTGCCGTCGTGACCACGACGGGGCCTAGCTCGTAGCCGAGCGAGGAGAGGAAGACACGTTGATATTTCGGCATCATGTGGAAAGTCCGTGGGGGAAAACTCCAAGCTCCAAGCTCCAAGCTCCAAAGAAGCTCCAATTACCAAGCTCCAATTGCCCGACCACGCTTGCTCGCGCACTTCCCGACCATGCACCGGTCCTTGGAGCTTGGAGCTTGGGATTTCTTTGGAACTTGGAGCTTGGGATTTGGGATTTCATTCGCTCACCCCGCGCACGACGAAGTTCTTCATGCCATAAATCACGCGGCCATCCACGCACAGGAAACCTTCGCCCGTGAGTGTGCGCGCCGCGTCGTCCACGGCGGTCACGACCGCCTCGACCGTCACCAGCGCATCACGCGGGATGACTTGGCCGCGATACGTCCACTCGTGCTTCGTGTTGGTGGCCACGGCTTCCCACCGCGTGCCGGGCGTGTGGCCCCAGCGCTCGACGGCGGCGAACTTGAGCAGTTGCAGGAACGATTCGAGGCCCAGCGAGCCGGGCACGACGGGGTCTTGGTAGAAGTGCGCTAGGAAGAACCACTCCTCGGCGACGACGCGTTTGGTGCCGCGAATGAAACCGAGCCGCTGCGGTCCGCCGTCCGCGATGAACACCGGAATTTCATCCACCAGCCGCATCATCGTGTCGGCGAACGGCGCGGTGGTCGGATACGGCAGCGACTTCGCGCGCGACAACTCCGCTGAGTCCGGCTCGTAAAGCTTCGCGCCCTTGATGCCTTCCTGCTTCTCCAGCGCAGCCTTCGGGAAGAAGCCAAAGTAAGTATCGCCGCGATAGACCTTTTCCGCACCCGCGTTCACCTCGAAGTCGAACCACTGGATAATCATCCCCGCCGAACTGGAGAGCCGCGTGTTCTTGATGCGCGTGGTGAGCGTGCCGACATCAGGCCGCACGGGCACGAACTGCGTGCCGCTGCCGCCGAGGTTGCGGTAGGAAAGGTCGTCGCTGCTCGTGAGCGCGGAGCCGAGGTAAGCCGAGAGCCAGCCGCAGGGTTGCAAGGCGATTTCCAGCAGGATGGCGAACGGCATGTCGCCCTGGCGGTTTGCGGCGAAATACCACTCGTTCGGCGGCACGTCGTAATCCGCCGTCACTTCGCCGCCCGCGATCATCTTGAACGCTTCGCATCCGCGAATCTCCGTGATGCGGTCGAGAAACTGATACGGCGCGCGCGGCAGCCGCGCGATGCGTCGCGATGCGCCCGCATCGAAAATCCGGTAAGGCTCGCCGAAGGCTTCGGAGGGATTGCCGCTGGAAAACGCCGTGATGCGCTCTGGGCCGTAGAGTGCCGGTCCTGAATGAACGAATCCGGTTGAGTTGACAACGCGCTCTCCCTCACCCCAACCCTCTCCCGCTGGGAGAGGGAGCGACGCACCCCGTGCTGGGCCGGAGCCGAGCGCGTTAGGACTACGAGCCGGCCGCGTGGCTGTCCCCTCTCCCAGCGGGAGGGGGCTAGGGAGAGGGAGAACGGCCTGATCCGCCGAAGCCTCGCCTTCACCCCTCGCCACCGCCCAGTTTTCCCGCAACTCCTCCCGCGTCACGCCCGTGTAGCGCAGGCTCATGTTGCTGATTTCCACGATGGCCTTGCCGTCCGCATACATCAACGCGTCGGCGATGACATACGGCTCCGGCCCGTAGCCGATTTTCCTAATCTCAATCTCGTAAGTCACCAGCTTCGTCGTCTCCAGCACTTGCCCGCGACACTTGAGCTGGCCCACGACGCCCGGCACCGGCTCCAGCGCCACGCCCGCGCGTGTCTCGACTACCCAGCCCAACCGCAGCAGATGCACGCGCAACGTGTGCAGGCAGCATTCATACATGAGCGTGCCCGGCATAACGCGGTCGTCCACGAAATGGCAGGTGATGAACCAGTCGTCAGGATGAATGTCCGCCTCGCCGCGAATCAGCCCGAGTCCGAACCGCCCGCCGCTCGGCTCAAGTCGTTCGATGCGATGCACGAGACGCATCCGTCCGCCGGGCAACGTCACCGGCTTCGCGAGCTTCAGCCCGGCGAACTTTTCCCCGAAGCATTTGACCAAATTGCCTTCGCGCAACGCGTCCAGTTGCTCCGCCGAATACGACTCCACCGCCATCGGCACGAAGTCCTCCCAGTCGGCGGGGCGCTTGCCGGGTTGAGGCTTGAGCTGCAGCGCGGTGCGCACGACGCCCTTGCCCGCCGCTAAATCCTGCGGCGTGAAAAAGCCCGCGCAGCCCTCGGTCATCGTGAGCAACGGCTGGCCGTTGACCGTGGACTCGAAGTTGAACTTGAAGAGCCACACGCCGCTTTGCTGGAAGAAGTGTTCGATGCGGATGTCGTAGCGAATCGTCTCGCCCGGTCCCGGCAGGTTGCGATGAAAACAAACCTTTGCGTCGAGCAACCGATACATCGCCAGCCCGCGCGTCTGAAAATCAATGCCGAGAAAGCCGCTGAGAAACAGGTCGGCCTGCCCCGCCTCCACCGCAATGCACGTCGGGATGCGCCCGCAGTCGAGATACCAGTCACCGGCATGAATGTCGTGCTCGGTCACGACGCGCCCGTGTGTCATCGAACGTGGCTCGCCCTCGATGGCCGTGATGCGGTCCACGAGTTGGAGCGGTGCATCCGGCAGCCGCACGCGGGTGGGGAAGGAATCGGCTTCGGCAAACATCGGCCCCAGCGCGCTGCCAATCTTTCCGATGGCAAACTCAAAGCACTGCTCCCGCGTGAGCGAGCGGGGAACCGCACCCGTGCCGGCGACTTGCAGTCGCCGCTCTGGGGTGACGTCAGAGCCAACGGACGGCGACTGCAAGTCGCCGGCGCGGGCTGCGGTCGCTCCGTGGCGTGCGAGCTGCGACAGCTCTTCTGCCTCGCCCCCACCGGGGAAGAGGGCCGGGGTAAGGGGGCCGCGCGTGAACTGTGCCAGCGATTGCCCATTCGCCGCCCGTGCCACCAAATCCAACTGTGTCTGCACCGCTTCGGACAGCGTCTTGAACACGCCTTCAGAGAATGCCAGATAAGCCTCGTGCGCCTGCAAGGTCGCCGCTTGCGCCTGCGCCATCGCGGCGAGCAGTTCGGCTTCAAACGGGTCGGCGATGACGGGGGGGCTCATGGCGGCGAACGTGGGCTGCGGCGAGTCTTGGGGAGCGCACGCCGCTGGCGTGCTGTTTTCAGCGGCCCGCTGAAAACTTCGTCCCACTGACTCATCTTCACGTGCCACAGAGAGAGATGGAGTGACGAGGGAATTGGGCGGGCCGCCCAATTCGGCACGCGGGCCGCGTGCGCTCCCCTGCGGCAACCGTGGCACCACGATGGGCGTGCCCGTGATAGGGATGACCACCTTCTTCCCCTCCGGCTCCGGCGCGGCTTCATCCTCCACCACGCCATACAGCGGCTCCAAGTTCACCGGCAGGCCCTCCGCCCACAACGCACCGCCCACACGCAGCACATCCAACAACGGCTCCTTCGCCGACACGCACAGCGAGTGCGCGAAATGAGGTTGTCCTTCCAAAATCTGCCCAATCATCCGCGAGCACGACGCGCCCGGTCCCATCTCGATGAAGAACCGCACGCCGTCCGTGTAAGCCGCCCGCACCACACGAGGGAAATCAATCGTGGCACTCGCCTGCGCGACTATGGCATCCGCCGCCGTCTCGCGGTCGGGCACGTAGCTGCGGCCCCAACCGCCGCTGTAGAACGTCACGCCCGTCGCGGCCGTCGTGGGGAAGCGGTGCAGTTCGCGATATGGCTCCAGCACGGGCTTGAGCAAATCGCAGTGGACCGTGCTCACGCCTTCGAGCGCGAAGAAGTGGCAGCCGAGCTTCGCGACGAGCGAGCGCACCTGCTCCGCGTCGCCGCCGATGACGCATTCGCTCGGCGTGTTGACGATGAGGATGTAAGTGCGCGCGAGGTTGGTCATCGCGGCGCGGACTTCCTCGGCGGGCCGGTCCACCAGGCCCGCGAGCCACGCGACGGGTTGGTCGGCGGAAATTTTCCACGCGCGACGCAGCGCGGCGGGTTCGCCGGTCAGGTCTTTGGTGAACAGCGTCGAGGCCGTGACGCGGGCGAGCATTTCATCGCGCGCCGTCCACGCGCGCAGGGCGAAGAGGCTCGTGCTCTCGCCGAGGCTGTAGCCGATGGCGGCATCCGGCTTGAGGCCGAGCGAGCGCGCGATGTCGCTGACGAACGCGCCGAGCGCGACTTGGCCGCAGATGGACGCGCGCTGGTCGGTCACGGGCGCGGTGGCGTTCCAGAACTGCGCGGCGAAAAGCTGGCTGGCAAGGCGTTCGTTCTCGCGGTCCTGCACGCGGAGAACTTCGGGGAAGAGCAGGCCCAGCTCACGCCCCATGTCAGCGAAGTGATTGCCCGCGCCGGGGAAGACGAAGGCGATTTTGCCGGCGACGCGTTGCGCGGGCGGCGTGAAGAAAAGGCGGTCACGGTCGCGATGGTCGAGTAGCTCGACATTCCGATGTCGAGTGTTCGGGCTGGCTGCGGCAGAGTTTAGGGAAGTCGTGGACTCGACATCGGAATGTCGAGCTACTTGGGCGGCGGCCTCAAGGAGGCGAGTGAACTGCGCGCGGTCTTGCGCGATGAAGGCGAGGCGGTGAAGCGCAGTCGCCCACGCCCGCGAGTCCGTGCCGCGGACGTGGGCGTCCGCGCTCCAGTGGGCGAGTGCGTTCAACGACGCGCTCGGCGCAGCGGCGGCGTGCTGGCGGAGCGAGTCGAGTTGGGCGAGCAACCCAGCGGCATCGGCGGCGGCGAAAGTGAAGAGGGATTCACCACGTCTCGTAGGAGACGACGTAAGGAGTCTCTCACTGGCTGGCCGATTTATTGTGAGACTCCTCACGTCGTCTCCTACGGATGCCTGCGCTTCCTCCAACACCACGCTCATCGCATTCCCATCCACGCTGGTCGCGGTGATGGCGGCGCGGCGGGGGCCGGCGGTGCGGTTGCGGAGCCAGTAGTGGGGCAGGCGGCCCGCCTGCCTTGGTCGCTCCGACGTCTCAGCGGGAGCGGCGGCAACCGGGACGGTTGCCAGACTAGCGGAGGCGTCGCTCGCTGGCAAAATCTCCGTGTGCAACGCGAGCGCGGCTTTAGCCAAATCCACAAGGCCGGAAGCAGCTCCGGTGTGTCCGACTTCAGCGGTGGCGCTGGGAACTGGCGTGGCGTTTTCAAAGCCCGCTTCCGCGCAAGCCCGCGACTTGGCGAGTTCGCCGGCGGAGCGCGGCCTTGAGGCCGCAGAAATGTCCGAAGCATCGAGCCGTTCGGGATTATCCGTGGCTGTCTCGGGAGTCGTGGCTTTCTGCGGCGTGAACGCCGCGCTCCCCGCGCCCAGTCCGCGAATCACGGCGTAGATGCGGTTGCCGTCGCGTTGCGCATCGTCGATGCGTTTCAGCACGAGGGCCACGGCGCCTTCGCCAGGGATGGTGGCCTTGCTCAACGCGGCCTCAGCGAGGCGGGTGCGGAGGTCGCCGGTGAGTTCCACGCCGCCGGCGAGCGCGAGGTCGAGTTCGCCGCGTTGCAACGCGCGCACGGCGATTTCCAAGGCGCTCAGGCCGCTCGTGTCCTCGCTGCACACGGTGTAGCTCTGGCCGCCGATGCGGAATTCCTTCGCGATGCGGCTGGCGTTGGTGCCGGCGAGCGCGCCCATCGTGCGGTCGGCGTTGAGCGGCGGGTTCGCGGCTTCGACGACGCGCGCGGCCCAAGCGGCTTGGTCTTGTTCGCTCAAGTCCGCGGGCAGGCGGTTGGCCCAGTCGTTGGCGCGGTCGAGCATGGACCAGCGGAAGTGGAAGTCGGTGGTGCGGAGGTCGAGGCCGAGGCCGATGAAGACGCCGGTGCGCGTCGGGTTCGGCTCGCTCACGCGCGCGTCGGCAAGGGCATCGCGGGCGACTTCGAGCATGAGGGCTTGCTGGGGGAGCAGTTCGGCGAATTCGCGCGGCGGGATGCGGTAGCGGCTGACCGGTATGGCGAGGTCGTCAACGAAGTAGCCAGGGTGCGCGGCGAGGGCTTCGGAGTGAAGGCCGCGCCAGTCGGAGCGGGCGGCGGGTTGTGTGTCGGTGTCGGCACCGAGGACGCGGGCGGTGAAGGAGCGGAGGTTACGCCAAGGACCGATGTGTGTTGCGAGGCCGATGATGGCGATGGGCGCACTCGCCGAGTAGCAGCCGACGTGAGGAGGCTCTGACTGAATTCCGCCCTCCGCATTCCGCCCTCCGACTTTAGATGGAGCCTCCTTACGTCGGCTGCTACCAGTATCGGGACCGCACCACTCTTCGATGAGCACATGCGCGTTGATGCCGCCGAAGCCGAAGCCGTTGATGGCGGCGCGGCGCGGGCGGCCATCGGCGCGCTTCTCCCACGGCTGGCTTTGCGTGAGCGCACGGAAGGGGCTTTGGGCGAGCGGGATTTTGTCACTCGCCCGCTGGAAATTCGCGACGGGCGGGAGAGTGTTGTGGCGGAGCGAGAGAAGAACTTTCAGCAGGCCCGCCGCGCCGGCACCGGTGAGCAGGTGGCCGACGTTCGCCTTCACCGCGCCGAGCGTGCATTGGCCCGGCTGCCAGGTGCGGTCGGACCAGAGTTGGTTCAGGCTGGAGAATTCCACGGCGTCGCCGACGGGTGTGCCGGTGGCGTGGCACTCGATAAACTCGACGCTCTCGGGTTCCCAGCCCGCCGCGTCGTAGGCGAGGCGCAACGCGCGGAGCTGGCCTTCGCTGGCGGGGGAAAGGAGGTTGCCGTCGAGGTCGTTGCTCAGGCCGATGCCACGGATGAGCGCGTGGATTTCGTCGCCGTCGCGCAGGGCGTCGGAAAGGCGCTTGAGGACGACTACGCCCGCGCCTTCGCCGACGATGAGCCCGCTGGCCGCTGCGTCAAAAGGCGTGCAACGACCCGAGGTCGCGAGCGCGCGGAGCTGGGCGAAACCCATCTGCGTGTAGAGCGAGTCGGGGCGCGAGACGCCGCCGGCGAGCATCGCGTCAACGCGGTCGGCGTGGAGTTCGTCGCAGGCGAGCTTCAGCGCGTAGAGTGAAGAGGCGCACGCGGCGTCGAGCGTGCGCGTGCCACCGCCGAGGCCGAGGGCTTGCGCGAGGAGGCCGGCGGGCAGGCCGGCGACGTAGCGGTTGAGCGGATGGGTGCGGAGGGGGTGGAACGGGCTACCAGCCCGTTCCGTCCGGCCACTGGCCGGACGGAAGTCAGCGTG
Source organism: Limisphaerales bacterium (assembly GCA_009773355.1). Taxonomy (GTDB): domain Bacteria; phylum Verrucomicrobiota; class Verrucomicrobiia; order Limisphaerales; family SXTU01; genus SXTU01. Next base: position 32,577 of record WRPG01000045.1, on the reverse strand, counting down.
CTTGGAGGAACCGCGTGCGTTGTGAGCAGGGATGCGCGCGGTCGTTCCGTTCGGCGGGTCGCCGAACGGGACAGGCGGGTCGCCTGTTCCACCCAGCAGAGTGCGAGGGCCGAAGAGTTGTTCTTCCAGCAGCGGTGTCAGGATTTCCTCGCAGAGCTTGGAGGAACTTTCCGTTGGCAAAGCGATGTGACCGAGGGTGACGCCGATGCGGGCGCGGTCGAGGGAAGCGGTCTTCGCGCTGGCGAAGGCGTCGCGGCCGGCGGCAAGCAGAAGGTGGACGACGGGGTCGAGTTGCGCGAGGAGGTCGCGGTCGAGGTTCAGCCCGGCGGGGTCGAGCGCGAAGCCTTCGATGAAACAGGCGCGGTCGGTGTAGACGCGGTCAGGCGTGCCGGGCGTGGGGTGGAGGATGTCGGCGGGGTTGAGCCGCCAGCGACCGGCGGGCGCGGGGCGGCTGGTGTCGCGGCCGGCGGCGATGATTTGCCAGAACTCGTCAAGCGAGCGAGCGCCGGGAAAGACGCCGCCCATGCCGACGATGGCGATGGGTTCGCCGAACTTCACGCGGGCAGTTGGTTCAGTCGAAAGGCGTCGCGGAGGTTGGCGTCCACGACGAACTCGTAGCCTTCGCCGAGCGCGACGAGGCCGCCGTCGCGGTCAAAGAACTGGAGGTCGGCCACGGCCACGAGCGTTTCCGCCGAGGTGATGCTCGCGACGACGCGGCTGCCGCCGGTCTTCGGGAACGCGGCGAACTGGCGGAAGCTCCGGAGCGCGCAGGGCAGCGACGGCGCGGCGCGTTGCGCGGTGCTCCACAAAATCATGAGCTGGAACGCGGCGTCGAGCGCGAGCGGATCGGCGAGCCACGCGGGGCGGAGTGGCTGGGTAATCATCATCTTCGGCGCGGGCGAGGAGCGCACGAGCGCGGCGGCGTTGGCGGGGTTGCAGACTTCGAGGGCCTCGATGCACTGGAAGTCGGGGCCGTGGAAGAGGCGGCCGTCGCCATAAACTTTGTCAGAGAGAATGCCGTTGCGTTTCACGGCGGGCGTGATGCTCGGCGCGACGGGGAGTGTGTCGGCGAGGAGAATTTCCGCAGTCGCGTGCAGCGTGGTTTTGTTGCTGGCGTTGCGGCTGGTGAATTGCACGCGCACGGCGAGCAGGCCGTCGCGCGACTGCGGCGGCGCGGCGGAGACGGTGACGGGCACGGCGGAGTCGCCTTCGAGCACGAGGCCCTTGAGCACCTTGAAGCCGTTGAAGCCGTGGAAGGCGAGGCCGGGGTTGCCGTGCAGCGCCCCGTGCGCGAGCCACTCGATGATGAGCGCGGCGGGGAGGACGGCGCGGCCGTTCATCACGTGCGAGACGAGACAGGGGAGGGCGCGGACAGAGACATCGCGGTCGAAGGCGGGGTGGAAGGACGGGACACCGTGCGAGTTGGGCTGCGAGTGGCTCGTGGCAACTTGCGTGTTACGTGTTGCGTGCTCCGTGTCTGCGGTCGCGAGGGCTAAGACTTCGACGGCTTCGCCGGTCGGAGCCAACACATCGCGGGTGAAGAAGTCGGCTCCGGCGGCGGGTTCGATGAGGCCGACGCCTTCGCGCTCGAAGATTTTGCTGAGGCCCTCGGTGACCATGCCGCCGTTCCACGGTCCCCAGTTGAAGGCGACGACGCGGCATTGCGGACGGCGACGGGCCTCGGCTTGGGCCATCTTGTTCAGGACTTCGTTCGCGGCGGCGTAGTCCACCTGGCCGGTGCGACCGAAGCGACCGGTGTAGCTGGAGAAGAGCGCGATGAGGCGAAGGTCGTCGCTGGCGGTGGCGGCGAAGAGGTTGCGGAGGCCGTGGACCTTCGTGCCGTAAACCAGGTCGAACTGTTCCTCGGTCTTTTGCTCGATGAGTTTGTCGGCCAGCACGCCCGCGCCGTGGATGAGGCCGCGAATCGGGCCGTGCGCGGCGCGGACTTCGCCGAGCGTGGCGGTGACAGCGGCGGCATCGCGGACGTCGAGCGTGGCGTAGTGGGCGAGCGCGCCGGTCGCGCGAATCTCGGCGAGGTGCGCGCGGATTTCGCGCTGGGCCATGACTTCGCGGAACTTGGCTTCGAGGCGCTTCGGCGAGCGGTCGCCGTCGGCGTGGGCGAGGAGGGCTTTCTTGATGTCGGCTTCACTCGTTAGGCCGGTGAGCCAGTGCGGCTCGGCGTCGGGGAGCGTGCTGCGGCCCAGCAGGAGGAAGCGCGGCTGGTGGCGGCGGGCGAGTTCGAGGACGGACGTGGCGGTGACGCCGCGCGCGCCGCCGGTGACGACGACGAGGTCGCCGCGCTGAAGGGCGGGCGCGGGGTTGTCGAGCGCGGGGGCGGTCTCGATTTCGAGGCTGTAGCGTTGGCCGCCGAAGAGGCCGACTTCAATGGGGCCGGCGCGGAAGATTTCCTCGGTGATTTGGTTCGCGAGTTCGGTGCCGCTGGCTGCGCCGGGGTCGAGGTCGAGGGCTTTGCAGTGAACTTCGGGCCATTCGTGGTGCGCGGTCTTCACGAGGCCAGCGAGGCCGCCGCTGACGACGTCGGCGGTGGGACTCATGACGCCGAGGCCGAAGAGGCCGTCGAGGCGGGAGAGCGAGACGAGCACGGCGGCTCCGGCGCGTCCAGCGGCGCGGAGCGCGGGTGAGGCGATTTGGATGAGGCGGAAGGCGGACTTGAGGAAGGCGTCGCCACCGGGCGCGGCGGGCGAGAGCAGCACGAGCGCGGCAGGGAGCGGGGCGTTGCGGTCGGCGAGGAGTTCGGTAGGCGAGCCGCGTCGGACGGTGAAGCCGCGTTGCTCAAGGTTCTTCGCGAGCGCGACGGTTAGGCTGGTGGCGTCGTCGGTGAGCCAGACGAGCGACCCGGGCGCGAGGCTGATGTGCGGTCGGGTGTCGGCGGCCGGGAACGGTGTGGGACGGAGGATTTGGCGGGAGAGTTGACGAGTGGCCTCAGTGGAGCCCGGACGCCCACGTCCGGATGAAGTGGGCTGCGGCAAGACTTCGGTTGCGGCTGCGGACGTGGGCGTCCGCGCACCTGCGCAGAGAAAATCCACGACCTCTTGCAAAGTGCCGAGAGAGCCGAGGTGTTCAGGTTTGATTTCTGGGGCGTCGGGGAGGTGGCTGCGGAGGGCGGCCATGATTTCGACGCGCTTGATGGAGTCTATGCCAAGGTCGGAATCCAGGCCCATGTCGAGATTGAGCATCTCGGTGGGGTAGCCAGTTTTCTCGGAGACGACGGCGAGGAGGGCGCGGGTGGCGGCTTCGGTGGAGCTCGGACGCCCACGTCCGGGTGAAGCGGTTTGCGGCGGAAGTTCGTTTGCGGCTGCGGACGTGGGCGTCCGCGCTCCAGCCGAAAGGAAGTCCACGACCTGCTGGAGGGTCTGAAGCGAACCGAGGTGCTCGGGCTTGACCTCCGGGGCATCAGGCAGGCGCGTGCGGAGCGCGGCCATGATTTCGACGCGCTTGATGGAGTCTATGCCGAGGTCACTGTCCAAACCCATGTCCAGCGTGAGCATTTCCGTGGGGTAGCCGGTCTTCTCGGCAACAACGGCAAGCACAGCAGGGGCAACGGAACTGGATGCCGGAGCGACTTGCGCGGATGAATCGCTTAAAGAAGCAGCCAGGGCAGTTGCCCTGCTGCCGGCACTCAGGAACTCCACAACCTGCTGAAGCGTCTGGAGCGAACCGAGGTGCTCCGGTTTGACTTCGGGAGCATCGGGGAGGCGGGTGCGGAGGGCGGCCATGATTTCCACGCGCTTGATGGAGTCGATGCCGAGGTCGCTGTCCAAGCCCATGTCGAGCGTGAGCATTTCGACGGGGTAGCCGGTTTTCTCGGAGACGACGGCGAGGACGGCGGGTGCGACCGGGTCACCCCGGCCCTCTCCCCCAGTGGGGGCGAGGGGGACGGAAGCGGTTGGCTTCGAGGGTGGTGTGGAGAAGATGGGTTGCGCGACGGGCGCAACTGCGTTGCTGCGGCTTGGAAAGCCGCGCTCCACCGTCACGGGGGCGAGGCCGAGGAGTTCGCGGCGCTGACCGAGGAGGCCTTCCAACGTGCGGCGGGCGGACTCCTGACCGGCGAGGAATTGGGCGTGGAGCTGGGCGGTTTGCTCCTGAAGTTTTTGCAGGGCCATCATGCCTTGCTGGGCGGTTTGCAGGGCGGCGGCAAGGTCGGGGGGAAGTGCCGGCGACTTGAAGTCGCCGCTGGGGGCTGCGGACACGTTGGACGGCGGTTGCAAACCGCCGGCACGGGCGGAGGGCGGAGTCGGGGTGTTCAAAGTGGACGCGGGCGGCGACTGCAAGTCGCCGGCACGAGCGGCGGGCTTGGTCAGAATGGGCGGGCGCGCGGCGGGCTTCGAGGTGCGGACGTTCGCGCCGGAGATGGGGACGGTGAAGGCAGGCTTGCCCGTGGGCGCGGCGGGCGGGGCGATTTCCCACTTCGCCAAATTCACCGGGTGGCCGAGCGCGGCGACGCGGCAAAGTGCGGTGGCGAGGTCGAGCGTGCCGTTGCGCGCGCCGCGTGAGGCGTCGAGGGCGATGGTCTCCGCGCCGGTGTCGGCGAGGATGGCGGCGGCGAGGTCGCTGAGGACGCGACCGGGGCCGACTTCGAGGAAGGTGGTCGCGCCGGCGGCGTGCATTGCTCGGATTTCGGCGATGAAATCCACGGGCTTGGCGAGGTGGCTGGCGAGGAGGTCGCGGGAAGCGGACGCATCCGACGGATAGGACGAAGCCGACGTATTGGAGAAGACGGGGGTGCGCGCGGGGGTGAACTCCACTTCTGCGAGCGCGGCGGCGAACGGCTCGCGGGCATCGGCCACGAGCGGGCTGTGGAAGGCGGCGGAGACGGGCAGCACGCGGGCGCGGAGGGAACGCTTCTTGGCCTCAGTTTCGGCGCGTTCAATCTGCGGCTTGGGGCCGGCGATAACGAATTGCGCGGGCGAGTTGCGGTTCGCGATGACAAGGTCGGGGCCGCCGGCGAGGAGGAGTTCGGCGACGGTTTGCTCGGGCGCGACGACGGCGAGCATCGCGCCGCGGTCGGGTGCACCGGGGCGGCTGGCCATGAGGCGGCCGCGGACGTTCGAGAGGCGGTGCAGCGCGGGGGCGTCGAGTCGGCCAGCGGCATGGAGCGCGACAAGTTCGCCGTAGCTGTGGCCGGCGGCGAGTTGCGGGGCGATGCCGAAGCCCTGCAACACGCGGAGCGCGCCGAGGCTGGCGGCACCGAGCGCGGGCTGGGCGACTTCGGTGGCTTTCAACGCGCCTTCCTGCGCGCGGCGGGTGTCATCGGAGAAGGCGGGGTGCGGGTAGATGAAGTCGCTGAGGCGCTGCGCGGCGGCGGGCTGCTCGCGGGCGAATGCGGCGTCGGCCTCGGCGAGCGTGTCGAGCAGCTCGGGGAACTGGCAGGCGAGGTCGCGGAGCATCCCGGGATATTGCGAGCCTTGGCCGGGGAAGAGGACGGCGAGCTGGCCGCGCGCGGGGCCGGAGCCGTATGCGGTGCCGTTGGGGAGGGACCAACTGGGCTTGGTCGGGTCTTTGTCGAGGGTGGCGAGGGCGGCGTCGCGGAGAGGAGACAAGGCGAAGGCATTTGTGGCCGTCGCCCCCTCTCCCCGGCCCTCTCCCCCGGTGGGGGCGAGGGGGACTGAAGCGGTGGACTTCGAGGGAGCGTCTTTGGACAACGGGATCAGCAGGCGGAACTTCGCTTCGGCGCGGAAGGCGGCGCGTGACGCATGGGCACGGCGGCGAAGGTCGAGCCACGGGAGTTCGGCGGGGAGCGCGGCGAGTTGCGCGCGCAGGTCGGAGAGTGTGTCGGCGGCGAAGGCGAGGATGTCCACGTCGCCGGTCCAATCCACGGCACGGCGGGCAGAGCCGTGCTCTTCGAGCGCGATGTGGAAGTTCGTGCCGCCGAACCCGAACGCGCTCACGCCGGCGCGGCGCGGGTGCGCGGCGCGCGGGAGCCATGGGCGCTTCGTGGTGTTGAGGTAAAACGGCGACGTGCCGGGCGCGGCTTCGTCGAGCGGCTGGTTCACTTTGATGGTGGGCGGGAGGACTTTTTGCTCCAGCGCGAGCGCGGCCTTGATGAGGCCGGCGACACCGGCGGCGGCCTTGGAGTGGCCAATTTGCGACTTCACGGAGCCGAGCGCGGCCCAGGTGCCTTCGGGCTGCGCGGCACGGAAGACTTTCGCGAGCGAGCGCAGTTCCGTGGCGTCACCGACCTTCGTGCCGGTGCCGTGGGCTTCGACGAGTTCCACGGTGGCGGGGCTGATGCCGGCGTTGGCATAGGCGCGCTCCATCGCCTGGACCTGGCCTTCGGAACGCGGTTCGTAAATCGCGCCGCCGCGACCATCGCTCGACGAGCCGATGCCGCGAATCGTGCAGTAAATCCGGTCGCCGTCGCGCTCCGCGTCGGCGAGGCGCTTGAGGACAATCATGCCGATGCCTTCGCCGAGGATGGTGCCATCGCCGTCGCGGTCAAAGGGCCGCGCGTTCCCCGACGGCGAGAGCGCCGGGGTCTTGCTGAAGCACATGAACATGAAGATGTCGTTGAAAGTGTCCACGCCACCCGTGATGACCATGTCCGAGCGGCCGGTCTCGAGTTCCATCGCGGCGAGGTGCAGCGCGGCGAAGCTGCTCGCGCACGCGGCGTCCACGACGCAGTTTGTGCCGCCCAAGTCCAGCCGCGCGGCGATGCGACCGGCGGCGACGTTGCCAAGCAGGCCGGGGAAGGAATTCTCCTGCCACGGCACGTAGCCGTCCGCGATGCGCTGCACGACATCCTCGGCGACGTCATTCGCCACGCCCGCTTCCGCAAGCGCGCGCCGCCAGATGGGATGGCCGAGCCGCGCGCCGAGCGGGATGACGAGTTCGAGCGCGCCGGTCACGCCGAGCAGCACGCTGGTGCGCTGGCGGTTGAACGGCTTGTCCGCGTAGCCCGCGTCGGCGAGCGCCTGCTTCGCGGCGACCATGCCGAGCAATTGCGTCGTGTCCGTGGCCTCGAGGTCCTTGGGCGCGATGCCGAACTCCAGCGGGTTGAAATTCACCGGCGAGATGAACCCGCCGCGCCGCGCGTAGGTCATGTCGGGCGACTTCGGGTCCGCGTGAAAAAAGTCCTCCGCGCGCCAGTGCGTGGCGGGGATGGGCGTGATGGCGTCGGTGCCGGCCTTGAGGTTGCGCCAGTAGGCGCGCAGGTCGTCGGCCTGCGGGAAAATGGCACTGAGGCCGACAATGGCGAGGGGCGTGGACTGGCTCATCACTTAATCTGGCTTCGCGTTCAACAACTCGTGCAACCGGTTCGGCTCAATCGGAGCGCAAACTGCTTCCTCCGGCGACAGGGGAATTCCCTGCAAGCGCAGCGCGACTGCGCGCAAGTGCTTGGCCGCGCCGTAGAGCAGGTTCAGCGCGACGACTTCCGCGCGGCGATTCTCCGGCTGCGCGAGGAACGTGCCGCGCGTCCACTCGTTGAACGCGCCCATCGCGGGGCCGCACCAGACTTGGTAATCCATCACACGCGACGGTTCGCCGGCGTTGGCCCAGCGCGAACTGAGGCCGAGGTAGGCGCGGAAGACGAGGGCCATCTTGTGCTTCGCGTCGCGTTCGGCGCGCTCGACCTGCTTGGGGTCGCGCTTGAGCCAGAACTCGCGCGTGCTGCGCCAGGCCTCATCGAGCGTGGCGCGGAAGAACTGCTTCTCCAGTTGCACACGGTCGGTCTCGGGAATTGCGTCGAGGCTCGGATGCGCGCGGTAGAGTTCCCACAGCTTGGCGGCGCGCATTGGAAACATCGTGCCGCGCTTGAGCACCTGGAGCTTCACACCCATCTCGAACATGTCGGCGGCGGGAGCCATCGCGGTGTCTGCCTGCTCGGCTTGCGCGAGCAACTTGCGCACGGCATCGCAGGAGCCGGACTCGACGCACGCCTGATTCACGGAGCCGGTGACGACGTAGGCCGCGCCCATCGCGAACGCCGCCGCGAGTCCCGAGGGGGTGGAGAGGCCGCCAGCCGCGCCGACGCGGAGCGGCTGGGTGTAGTTGAACTGCGCCTGCAAGCGGTCGCGTAATGCCAGCAACGTCGGCAACAGCGTGATCAGCGGGCGGTTGTCTGTGTGGCCAGCGGAATCAGCCTCGGCGGTCACGTCCTGCGCGACGGGGATTTGCGCCGCGAGCACAGCCTGCTCGGCGGTGAGTTCGCCAGTGCGGACAAGCTCGTTGAGAAACTCGGCCGACGGTGGGGAGAAGAACTGCGTGGCGACCTCGACGCGCGAAACCTTTGCCACGATGCGGTTGGGCGTGACGATGTGGCCGGTGGCGTCCCGATGGATGCCGGCCACCCGGAAGCGCACGACCGCGAGCGTGAGCCGCAAGTAAGCCGACGCCTCAATGAGCCGCAGCCCGCGTTGGATGAAGAGCCGCGCCACTGCGTCTTCCAGCTCCGACTCATTCGGGCTGTGGATGAGGTTCACGCCAAACGGCAGACCGGAGATTTCCGCCTGGAGCCGATGCAGCGCCGACTCGACGCGGTCTTTGCCCAGCCCCGCCGCGCCGAAGAAGCCGAGCATTCCACCTCGCGCCATCGCCTCGACCAGTTCCACCGAAGCAATGCCATTCGCCATCGCCCCGGCCACGTAGGCGTAGCGCAGGCCGTGGTCGCGCCGGAATGACGCGTCACCGAGCCTGTCCAGCACCTGCGCGACCGTGGGCGAACCGTCGCGCCTGCCCGCGTCTGGGTGCGAGTCAGCCTGGCCCCGCCGCGTTGCCGCGCCGGTGGCCGTCTGGGTCCCAGTGGCTAGCTCAATCATTGCCCAAGCCCCGCTTCGGACGGCGCATCCGGCGCGGTCTTCAGGGAAACGCCGGCCCCCGGCGGTTCGCAAACGAGGCGGCGGGCATTTGAGCAGGAAACGGCCCTGACAAACCATCAAAATGTTCCGCTGGAAGGCACGGCCGGGCCGCCGGGTCCCGGCCTCAAGCCGGCGAGGTGATTTTGCACGGAAGCACGCCATGGCTCACGCTTCGCCTCCACATAGGATTGGTGGCCCAGCTCTTGAAAGACCACGAGCGCCTTGCCGCCGCCGAGGCTTTCATGGACGCGCTCGACGTCGCGGACAGAAACGCGCGGGTCCTTGCCCCCGTGCAGCATCAGCGTGGGGCAGCGCACGGACGGCGCGTAGTCCACCGGATTGTGCGCGAAGGCGTTGAAGCCGCCGGTTTGGCCGCCCCAAAACACAAGCAGCTCGGCCAACGGGAAGGCGGGCAGCCGCATGGCCTGGAAGCGGCGCTGCACGGTGGTCAGCATCCGGTCGAAGGGGCATTCGAGGATGAGCGTGTCCGGTTTCACTCCGTGCGCGTGGATGGCCCGCAGGCAGGCCGCCGCGCCCATGGAGACGCCGTAGAGCACACGGGGTTTTCCCGGCGCGAGTCGGGCCGCTTCCGCGAATGCTGCCGCCACGTCCGCCGCTTCGTGCCAGCCCGCGCTCGTCGTGTCGCCCGCCGAGCCGCCGCTGCCGTGGAAATCAACGAGCAGCGTGTCCCAGCCCAGCGCGTGGAACTCGACCGCTGGCGGCAAGAGCGACTCCTTGCTCGCGCCGTAGCCGTGGAAGAGCAGGACGATGCCGTTAGTCGTTGGCGCTGCCGAGGGCATGAACCAAGCCTCCAGTCGAAGGCCCTTCGCTCCGGGGAAGTGGACGGTTTGATACGCCAGCCCCACGTCCGTTGGCGTCCGGCGGTTCTCCGGCCGGGGCAAGGTCACGCCCGTCAGCAGCACGCGGGCCTTGGCGAGCGCGCCGAGTTTTTCCGGCGAGGCGGTCCGCTCGCCGGTGCGCACGAAGCGCGACATCGCCCGCGCGTGCCGCCAGGCCACGACGTTGGCCGCGACGAACGCGGCGACCAGCAGGCTGGCGGTCACCAACCGCCAGCGCTTCCGGAATCGTTGTAACAAGTTCTTCACCTCGGCGTCTGATTCGGCGATGGTCGGGCGTGGGTGAGGCAGCTTCCCAATGAAACGCGGCCCAGGCGCTTGATGCCCGTAATCAATACGCCCGACGACGGGCGACGGACAACCAAACAAACCGCGAAGTCACTGCATGGCCTTGAACTTCAAAATCTCCGCGCCGGCCGGTTCCGCCACCGGGCGCAAGCCGGCCAGCACCCGCACGCTGTTGGTGGTGGATGACGACCATGCGATGCTCTTCACGTTGCGGAGCCTCTTCCAACGCCAGGGCTGGCATTTGCTGGAGGCGGACAACGTCGCCGAGGCGATGAAGCTCTGGGAGGCGAACCAGAAATACATTGATGCCGTGGTGACGGACTACCAGTTCAGCGGCCCGCAAACGGGGCTGGATCTGGTGATGTTTGTGCAAGGCCGGCAGAAGGGGTTTCCCTGCGTCGTCATCAGCGGGACTTGGATCCCGGAGAAGACCCCGCGCGACGAGCCGCAGAACAACGTCTTTTACCGCGCCAAGCCCTTCGACATGCGCGAACTGCTCGACCTCATCAACCGCATCAGCGCGACCGCGCCGAAGTCGAACTGAGCGGTCTCACGGCGCGAAGCTCACCGCCACCGGCTCGCGCTCGAAGTCATTCGCCGACATGAGCGGCTGCGGCTGGAGGCCGCCCAGCGCGGCGATGAAGCGGTCGGGAATCTGCTCCAGCCGGGTGTTGTAGTGGGTGGCAATCTCGTTGAAGTAACCCCGCGCCAGCGCGATGCGATGCTCCGTGTCCACGAGGGATTTCTGGAGTTCGAGAAAGGCGGGCTGGGCGGTGAGCTGCGGGTAAGCCTCGCGCACGGCGACGAGGACTTTCGTGCAGGCCGCGTAGTCCGGCCCGGTGACGCCCGGCGGCGTGGCGGTCTGTTGTGCGCGGAGCAGGGCGATGCTTTCCTGCAACTTCGCCTCGTGGTCGCGCAGGCCGGTGACGGTGGCGACGAGGTTCGGGATGAGGTCGAAACGCCGCTTGAGTTGCACGTCCACCTGCGCCCAGCCCTGCCGCACGCGCTGGCGGAGGTCAATCAGGCTGTTGAACACCATCCACACCCAGCCGAGCACGACCGTGAGTCCAAAGCCGGATGCGGGCAGCAAGTAAACCGGCCATTGCCGCTGCCAATCTCGGCCTTGCGCGCCGTCGCGCCACACGAAGCCGCCGACCGCCAGCACGAGGCCGAAGCAGAGCCAGCCCCAGAACTTCCACGCGAACCCCGAGCTGATTTGCTGCTCGCTCCGCGTCGAGATGAGGAACATCGGCGCGCTCTTGTCCGACGCGATTTCCGGCGCGACCACGTCCGCCCGCTCGTGCGCCTGGCCCATCACGTAGATGGGCGTGTGCAGCGGGAGGGCATGCTCGTGGAAATGCCGGCGGCCGGTGGAGTCCATGATGCCGCCCGCCGGGCCTTTGCCGTAGTAGAGCGCGTCCCAGCTCGTGCAGGTCTGGTCAAAGACGGACAACGCCTCAATCTCCGCGCCTTCGGGCCGCACCAGCACCGCGCCGCAGTCGTCGTTGAGGTAGAAGGGAATCATCTCGCCGCCGCTGGCCACCGTGGTCCAGCCGCGCTCCGTGCGCGTGCGCGTCTGCGTCTTTCCGTCGCTGTCGGTGTAGGTCTCGGTGACGGTGCGCTCCCATTCCTCCTCGACACCCCACGAGTAGTGAACACAACGGCATTCCGCGAGAAAGCTCTTGAGCGGCGCGTCCACCTCCGCCGTGCCCTTCAGCTCGACGAGGCCGATGAAGACGCCCGTGGTCTTCGACGTGGGCAGGTTGTCCACGAGCCGACGACGCTTGCCCGCGCGTAGCGCGCCGAGCAGGCAGAGGAAGCCCAGCACGCAGCCAATCACTGGCAGCCACGGGGCGAAGTCGTTCATGGGCCTTGGCTATAGCAAAGCCGGGCGGAGGAAGGACACTACAGAAACCGAAGGGGAGTGGAGGAGTGGATTGCCTTCACCGAGGTATCCGCGCACGCTCCAACCATGAAGTGGTTGAAGCGATATGACGCCGACTTTGTTGGCTTCAGCATCGGAGGTGTCACCAAGCTGTTTCGCGTGCCCGGCTTCTTGAGGAAAGAACCGGAGTTCAAACTGGAGCCAGTCGCGCCAGCCACCGATTACACCTTGAGCCTGCTGGGTGCGCTGGCGGCCAAAGGCGTGAGCCGCGTGACCTTTCGGCAATCAGAGGCTTTGCCGGTGCTGGAGGCAGCAGACTTGGGTGGTAGCCGCACTGACCCACTGCTGCCCGTGGCCTTTGCGGAAGTCGAGAATGTCTTCAAAGTCCATGCTGGGCTAAACCCGGTCCGGTTTCCCGATCCCACGACTGGTCGGACGCGCGGTTCCATCCAGTTCGCTTTCCCGAAAGCGATGGACGTTTCGTGGACTGCCTGCTTCTGCGATGACGCCGACCCGCACTTCACCTTGGAACTCGCTGTCACGCCGCGAACTCCTCAAGTCTGATTCGGCTTCCCTCCCATCTTTCACCGATGGCTCGGCCAGATTTCTCAATGGTGACATCTCAACAATCGCCTGCTAAACCATGCGCCGATGAAACGCAAAACGACCTCGCCCGGCCCGCGCTACGCGGCGCTCATACAGTTGCTCCGCACGGCGGAGGAGCTGTGGAACGCCAGCCGCGTCTTCTTCGCCCGCTGGGACTTAAGCCCCAGCCAGTTCAACCTCCTCAACGTCCTCACCGACTTTCCCGGCGGCTGCACACAGTCCGACCTGAGCCGCCAGCTCATCATGCACCGCTCGAACGTGACCGGATTGGTGGACCGGCTGGAGGAGCGCGGCTTGGTCGCCCGGAAAGAGAACACAAAGGACCGCCGTGCCTGGCAAGTCGTGCTCACGCCCGCCGCGCGGAAACTGCTTGCTGAGATTTACCCGCACTACTACGCCGCCGCCGAGTTGGTTTGGGGAAAACTCCCCGCCACCCGCGCCGAGAAGCTCGTCGCCGAACTAGCCACCATCAGCGAAAACGCCACCCGCGCCGCCCAAGCCAATTCCTGAACACTCTCCATGAAATCCACCCGCAACTATCCTCTCCTCCTCGCCAGCCAGTTCCTCGGCGCCCTCGGCGACAACGCCATCCTCGCGGTCATCGTCGGCCAGCTCACCATCTTGCAGAAGGCCGGCGAAATCACCTCCGAGGAACTGCGCACCCGCAGCACGATTTACACGAGCATCCTGTTCATCCCCTACATCCTGCTCGCGCCGCTCGCTGGCTATCTCAACGACCGCTACGCCAAGACTTCATGGCTGGCCGGCGGCAACTTCCTGAAACTCCTCGGCACCGGCATGTGCGCTTTGAGCATCTGGTTCGGCTACATCTGGCAGGCCCCGGGCTACTTCCTTGTCGGCATCGGCGCGACGGTTTATGGCCCGGCCAAATACGGCATCCTGCCGGAAATCCTCCCGCGCGAGCGGCTCGTGAAGGCAAACGGCATGGTCGAGCTGCTCACCCTGCTCGCCATCCTCATGGGCGCCATCGTCGGCTCGGTCATGGTGGACCAGCTTCCCGTCGGCGTTTGCTACATCATCGTCGCCGGCATCTTCGGTGCGTCGCTTGCGCTGAACTTCTTCATGGAGCGCACGCCGTCGGACGCGAACGTCCGGCTTGGTCAGAGCGTCGGCGAATTCTTCGGGCACTTCGGCGCGCTGTTCGCCGGACCGCGCCTGGGCAAGGTGCTCGTCGGCACCGCGCTCTTCTGGGTCTGCGGCGCGACCATGAAAATCAACTTCCAGGCGTGGGGCCTCGACGTGCTCAAGCTCCCTGACAACACGCAAATCGCCCTGCTCGGCCTGTGGTTGAGCGTCGGCGTGATGGCTGGGAGCATCACCGCCGGCAAGCTGCTCGCCGTGAGCGACCTCAGCCGCACGCGCCGCTACGGCGTGCTGCTCGCGGGGATGCTGCTGGCGGTCTTCGCCATCGAGCCGCTGGGTTTGCAGCACATCGGACAGCAGCTCATCCAGAAGGCCGGGGCGGACGGCGCGCAGAAGGCCGTGCTGGTCATCCTGCCCGTGGTGATGGGCCTGCTCATCGGCGCGGGCTTCGCGGCGGGCCTCTTCCTCATCCCGCTCAACGCCGCGCTCCAGGCCGAGTCCGACCCGAACAAGCTCGGCAAGACCATCGCCGTGCAGAACTTCTGCGACAACAGCGGCATGGTCATCGCGGGCCTGCTGGTCTTCGTATGCGTGAAGGCCAGCCTCTCGGCCTCGCAAGTCTTTCTCGTCCTCGCGGTCATGGTGGTTGCCGCGCTCACCTGGCTCAAGTTCCCGGCGTCGGTGAGGGAGGGGGAAAAGCCGGCCGAGAACTGAACTGCCCGCGAAACACGCGAAAGGACGCGAATGAAAACCAACGGCTCTGACCCAGCAAACCAGTCTGCGCAAGCAGCCGTTCCCTCTCACCCCAACCCTCTCCCGCCGGGACAGGGAGCCGCGGCGAACGCGCCCAATGTCACCGCACCTACCGCGGCGACTCCACCGCTGGCTGCCGTCCTCCCTCTCCCAGCGGGAGAGGGCCGGGGTGAGGGAGAGCGTGTGCCCAAATCCATCAGCTTGCGGATGACATTAGTCTGCGGCGTAGTCGGCCTCGTCTGTTTTCACCTCGCCTACTATTCCAGCCTGCTCAGTCCGTTGATGTTGGGCTACGCGTGGGCGTTGGTGGAACTCACGCGTGTTCAGACCGGCCGCCGTGCTTTCCTGTCAGGCTTCTTCCTGGGGCTTGGCAGCTTCGTGCCGCAGATGGGTTTCCTCTGGACCATCTTTGGCATTCCGGCGGTGCCGCTTTGGTGTGTGCTGGCGTTTTGGATTGGCTTGTTCGTGTGGGTTGGGCGGCTGGCCCGGCAGCAATTTGGCAACGGAGCGCTGCTTCTGCTTCCATTGCTTTGGATTGGCCTCGAATACTTCCGCAGCGAACTCTACTTCCTCCGCTTCTCTTGGTTGAACATGGGCTACGCCTTCGCGGAGTGGCCGTTGCTTGTGAAGACGTGCGGCGGAGTGTATGGCGTCGGCGCTGCCTTCATGCTGCTCGCCTGCTTCCACTCGTTCTGCTGGCACGACAGGCGCTGGCCGCTATGGAGATTCCAAATTTTCTGGCTGGTCTTTTTCCCGGTTGCTGTGCTGGTGGCACTTCCGCCATTCGTTAGTTCGGGCCGAACCGGATGGCCGCTCCGCGTCGCTGGCATCCAACTCGAGTTCCCCGCGATGCTGGAAGTGCCACCCGCACTGGACCGCGTGCTGCTCGCCCATCCCAAGACCGACCTCTTCGTCCTCAGCGAATATACCTTCGACGGCGCGGTGCCCAAACGCGTGCGCGACTGGTGTAGGAAGAACGGCAAGCACCTGCTCGTGGGCGGCAAGGACGACCTCGGTGATGGCCGCTACCACAATACTGCTTTTGTCGTCGGACCTGATGGCGAAATCGTCTTCCAGCAGGCCAAGGCCGTGCCCATCCAGTTCTTCAAAGACGGCTTGCCCGCGCCTGAGCAGAAGGTTTGGAACTCTCCGTGGGGCATGCTCGGCATTTGCATCTGCTACGACTCCAGCTTCACGCGAGTGACGGACGAGTTGGTCCGGCAGGGTGCTCAGGCCATCATTGTCCCCGTGATGGACATGACCGAGTGGGGCACGCATCAGCACGAGTTGCACAGCCGCGTCGCGCCGGTTCGGGCGGCGGAATATCGCATGCCGGTCTTCCGCGTGTGCTCCTCGGGCATCTCCCAGTTGGTGTCCAAAAACGGCACGGTGTTTGAGAGCGCGCCCTTTCCGGGGCAGGGCGAAATCATTGGCGGGGCCACGGCTGTCCGTCTCCCGGGCGAGGGAATTGGAAGACTTCCTTTCGACCGCTGCTTGGCATGGCTTGGTCTAGCTGGTGTGGCCTTGACCCTCGGCGTGGCTTTGAAGCATCGCTTCCAACGCAAACAGCCTTCCCCCGCCACCTCTTAATCGTAATCCTGCTCCCAATCTCTCATTCGCATGAAAGCCTTCCTCCGCCTCCTCGTCCGGCTGCTCTTCCGCTACCGCGCGTTCAACGAGGCCGCGCTGAACATCCCCGGCCCGGTGCTCCTCATCCCGAACCACACCTCGTGGTTCGACTGGCTCTTCATCGGCGTGTGCCTCGATGACAGTTGGAAGTTCGTCACGTCCAGCACCACGGCGGAGAAGTCGTGGTTCCACCGGTTTGTGATGAAGAACCGCCGCACCTTCCCGATCGACAACGCCTCGCCTTATGCCGTGAAGCACATGGCGGAATTCCTCTCGAAGGGCGGCAAGCTCGTGCTCTTCGCCGAGGGCCGGCTCTCGAAAACCGGCACGTTGATGAAACTCTTCGACGGCACGGGCTTCCTCATCCACAAGACGCACGCCAAGGTCATCACCGCCTACCTGCGCGGCGCGAGCCGGCTGCCCTTCTCGCCGCATCCGGGCGTGAAACGCTGGTTCCCAACCGTCACCGCGCACTTCAGCGACGCGCTCTCCGCGCCGCATCAGGAGCACCTCAGCACGTCGCAAAGCCGCTCGCTCTTCACCCGCTGGCTGCGCGACCAGATGGTCGGCCAGCAGTTCCGCACGGAAATGGAGTTCGGCCCGACGAGCATCCCCGCCGCCATCGCCGAAACCGCCGCCGCCGAGCCGGGCAAGGTCATCCTCGAAGACGCCACGCTCACGGAGCTGACGTATCGCAAGCTCCTCATCGGCGCGGGGCTGATGGGCGAGCGGCTGGCGCAACAGTGCGGAACTTCGCCGCGCGTCGGCGTGCTGCTGCCAAACGTCAACGCCACGCCCGTCGTCCTGCTCGCGCTCTGGCAGCTAGGCAAAGTCCCGGCCATCCTGAACTTCTCCACCGGCACCGCCACGATGCTCGCGTGTGCCGAACTGGCCGGGCTGAAGCACATCGTCACGTCGCGCAACTTCCTCAAGCGCGCCAAGCTGGACGCCGCGCCCTTCGAGCAGGCCGGCGTGAAGGTGATTTATCTGGAGGACATCCGCGCGACCATCAGCGGCTGCGACCGCTTCGCCGCGCTCGTGGGCAGCTTCTTCAATCGGCAATTGGCAATCGGCAATCGCCAATCCGATGACACCGCCGTGGTGCTCTTCACCTCCGGCTCCGAAGGCGTCCCCAAAGGCGTCGAGCTTTCGCACCGCAACCTCCTCGCCAACACCCGCCAGATGCTGGCCGCCTGCGACCTGCGCGACGACGAGCGGTTCTTCAACGCCATGCCGCTCTTCCACAGCTTCGGCCTGCTGGCGGGGCTGATTCTCCCGCTCATTCGCGGCAACTTCATCTTCATCTACCCGTCGCCGCTCCACTACCGTGTCGTGCCCACGGTCTTCTACGACAAGGACTGCACCGTGCTCTTCGGCACGAACACCTTCCTCAGCGGCTACGGGCGCAAGGCCCATCCCTACGACTTCCGCAGTCTCCGCTACCTCTTCGCGGGCGCGGAGAAGCTCCAGCAGGCGACGGCGGAACTCTGGGCGCAGAAGTTTGGCGTCCGGGTCTTTGAAGGTTACGGCGCGACGGAGTGCAGTCCGTGCATCAGTGCGACCACCCCGCTGGAGCCGAAGCACGGCACGGCGGGACGCTTCCTGCCGGGCGTGGAGTGGAGGCTGGAAGCCGTGGAAGGTATTGGCGAAGCAGGTGAGCAGGCGGGAAAGTGGGAAAGCGAGACGGGGCACTCTCCCACCAGCCCGCTTTCACACCCGCACACCGGCCGTCTTTTTGTGCGCGGCCCCAACATCATGAAGGGCTACCTCAATGCCGATGCGAACGCCAAGTTCCATGCCGGCGGCGGCTGGTATGACACTGGCGACATCGTCAGCGTGGATGCCGAGGGCTTCGTGAGCATTCGCGGACGCATGAAGCGCTTTGCCAAGATCAGCGGCGAGATGGTCAGCCTCACCGCCGTCGAGGACGCCCTGGCCGGCGCGTTCCCGCAATACGGCCTCCGCTGTCAGACCGCTGTTGTCACGCGTCCCGACGAGGACAAGGGCGAGGCCCTCATCTGCTGCACGAACGAGCCGAAGCTCACCCCCGCCGAGATTCGCGACGCCATCAAGGCCAAGGGCCTCAGCAACCTTTGCGTCCCGCGCGAAATTGTCGTCGTGAAGGAAATCCCCAAGCTCGGCACCGGCAAGGTGAACCACCGCGAGTTGCAGGCACTGGTCCAGCCTGCCAAGTGATGCCTGCCCGCGAATCACGCAAATGAACGCGAATAGAAAACTATCGCTGGTAGGGCGCGCCTGTCCCCAGCGCGCCGTTTTGATATTCGCCCACCGCAGCGGCGCGCTGGGACAGACGCGCCCTGCCTACCGGCCGTTCGTCCCCTCCCTCATTCGCGTTCATTCGCGTCATTCGCGGGCCAATTCCTCCCTCACATGACCGCTGCTCCCACCTCCGCCACACCCTCGCCCAAGC
Source organism: Limisphaerales bacterium (assembly GCA_009773355.1). GTDB lineage: Bacteria > Verrucomicrobiota > Verrucomicrobiia > Limisphaerales > SXTU01 > SXTU01. Next base: position 14,208 of record WRPG01000045.1, on the reverse strand, counting down.
GCCGCTGGCCCCGCCTGCTCGCCATCACACTGCTCACGCTCTCCCTTGGCGGCTGCGTGGCTTGCAAGGTCTTCCACTCCGGCCCCTATCGCGCTCCGGAACTTCTGCCCGAGGCCAAGCTCCTCGACATGCACGTTCACACGGCGGGCATCGGGGCCGGTGACAGCGGGTGCTTCATCTCCAAGCAGATGGAATCGAGCTGGAAGCTGGGCATCTACCTCCAGAGCTTCGGCACCTCGCGCGAGGAACTTCAGGCGAAGGGCGATGCGCATGTCGTGCAGCTCATCTCCCGTCAGTTGGCTGAAAGCAAGCACGTCGGACAGGCCATCCTCCTTGCCATGGACGGTGTCGTGGATGCGAATGGCGAACTAGACAAGTCGCGGACGGAAATCTACGTGCCCAACGAGTTCATCGCCAAGGAGACGGCGAAGACCACCAACCTCCTCTTCGGTGCGAGCATCAACCCGCTGCGCAAGGACGCCCTCGCACAGCTCGATTGGGCCAAGGCGAACGGTGCGCGACTGGTGAAGTGGATTCCCAGCATCATGCAATTCGACCCCGCCGATAAACGCCTCACGCCCTTCTATCGGAAACTCGTCGAGCTGAAGCTTCCGCTCCTCACGCACGCCGGACAGGAGCGTTCCTTCACCCACGCGCGCGATGAACTGTGCGACCCGCAGCGCCTCCACCTCCCCCTGAAGCTCGGTGTCACGATGATTGTCGCGCACATCGCCTCGACCGGCGCGAATGCCGGCCAGCGCGACACCGACCGCCTTGCCCCGATGATGGCGACCTACACGAACCTCTTCTCCGAAATCTCCTCCCTGACTCAGGTCAACAAGCTGGGCTACCTCCGCGAGGCCCTCACCCGCCCGGAATGGCAGGGCCGACTCCTCTTCGGCTCCGACTTCCCGCTCATCAACACGGCCTTGTGCTCGCCCTACTGCTACCCTCTGCAACTCACCGGGGAACAATGCCGCCGTATCTCCGCGATTGAAAACCCGTGGGACCGGGACGTGGAACTCAAGCAGGCGCTGGGAGTGCCCAAGGAAGTCTTCGCCCGTTCACGTCAACTATTCCCCTGACCGCCGACGGCTGTAGCGGCGCTCTGTGAGCGCCGGGCTTTGGCTGCCCATCGGCCAGGGATGCAACACCCGGCGGTCACAGACCGCCGCTACAGGTCTATGGGCAGGGCCGGGGTGAGGGGCTGCGTGCGTCGGCGTTGGCGGCTGCCCCCGCATCCGGCTCACCACCTTCGCCAAGGCTACGGGGACGAGTCGGCCACCTTCCCCCCTCCGAACGACAAAGGGGGTTGCCAGGTCAGAGAAACTGCTTCCAATCAGAAATGCGCCGGGTCAGAGACCGATGCCGGAGGCAGGCTGCACCCGTTCGGACAGGAAATTCCCCTCGCAATTCCAAACCACGCAGCTTAACTCAGGCTCAACCTGTCACCCATTATGAACCGCCGCCAGTTTCTCCGCCGTTCCGCCGCCACTGCCGCCGTGCTCGGCTTCCCCGCCCTGCTCCGCAGCGCGTCGCCCAACTCGATGCTCCAGGTCGCCTGCATCGGCGTGGGGCGCATGGGCGGCAACACGATGAAGGCCGTCGCCAGCCATCCCAAGGTGAAGATCACCGCGCTGTGCGATGTCGACACCGGGTTCCTCGACCCCGCCGCCAAGACGTTTCCCGACGCCTCGCGGCATCGCGACTGGCGCGAGCTGTTGAGCGGGCACGCCGGGAAGTTCGACGCGCTCACCATCGGCACGCCGGACCACATGCACGCCGCGCCGGCGGTCACGGCGTTGCGCGCGAAGAAACATTTGTATTTGCAGAAGCCGATGGCGACGACGTTGCACGAGTGCCGCGTCATCACGCAGGAGGCGGCCAAGGCGGGCGTGGTCACGCAGCTCGGCAACCAGGGCCGGTCCACCATCGAGAGCCGCATGACGGTGCAACTGCTGCGCAGCGGGGCGATTGGCAAGGTGAAGGAGGTCATCCTCTGGGAGAACAAACCGCTGAGCTGGTGGCCAAGGAACACGGAGCTGCGTGCGCAGGCCGATGCCATTCCCGCCGGCCTGGACTGGAACCTGTGGCTCGGCGTGCAGGAGCCGCGTCCGTATCTGGCGGACACGTATCATCCGCAGAACTGGCGCGCGTGGTTCGGCTTCGGCGGCGGCGAGCTGGGCGACATGGGCTGCCATCACTTCGACACGAGTTTCGACGCGCTCCGGCTCACCGCGCCGTTGCGCGTGCGCCAGACCACGCCCGGCAGCAGCGGGCCGCTCTGGGGCAAGTCGCGGGTGGTGGAGATGATTTTCCCCGGCAGCGACATCACGGCGGGCAAGACGGTGCAGCTCACCTGGCACGACGGTGGCATCGAGCCGGACGCGCGGAAGATTCAACTGCCCCAGGGCGTGGCGAAGCTGCCGGAGTCGGGGACGTATTGGATTGGCGAGCACGGAGCGATTTACAAAAACTATCGCGGCGGGAAACCCATCGTGCTGCCGGAGGAGAAGTTTCCCGCCGGGAAGTATCCGGCGGACCTCAAGCCGCAGAACCATTATCACGACTGGGTGGACGCCATCCTCGAAGGCCGCAAGGCGTGCGACGAGTTCAAGCACGGCGGCCCGCTCACCGAGACAGTGCTCGTGGGCGCGATGGCGGACCGCCACGCCGGCGAGTGGCTGGACTGGGACCGCAAGGCGCTGAAGTTCACGAACAACCCGAAGGCCAACGCGCTCGTGCGTCGCGCCTACCGCGACGGGTGGAAGGTGGCGGGCCTGGGGTGATTCTGGCCATGAAACGGATACTCGCCCAGTTGGCGCTGCTGCTCGTGCTGTCGCTGGCATTGCACGGAGCGCAGCCGGCCACACCTTCTGCCCGACCGAACATCATCCTCATCCTCGCGGACGACATGGGCTTCTCCGACCTCGGCTGCTACGGCGGCGAGATTCAGACGCCGAACCTCGACCGGCTCGCGCGCGGCGGCCTGCGCTTCTCGCAGTTCTACAACTGCGCGTTGTGCGGCCCCTCGCGCGCGGCGCTGATGACGGGCTTGCACCCGCATCAGGTCGGCATCACGGGCTGGACCGGCTTGCTGAACCAGCGCTGCGTCACCGCGTGCGAGCTGCTCAAGCGCGCGGGCTACGCCACCGCCGCCGTGGGCCGGCTCGACATGGTCACGGCGGAGAAGTGGCACGACCCGGTGAACATCCACAAGTTCGTGGACCGCTTCCTCGGCAGCACGGGGCACACGGGGCCGGGCAACTACTTCAAGGCCGTGCGCAACACGGCGTTCTTCCGCGACGGCCAGCCGTTCACGCTGCCGGCGGAAGGCAGCTACAAGACCGACCTCATCACCGACTTCGCGACGCAGTTCATCACCGAGGCGGCGGGGAAGGAGAAGCCGTTCTTCCTCTACTTCGCGCACTACGCGCCGCACTGGCCGCTGCACGCGAAGCCGGCGGACATCGCGAAGTATCGCGAGCTTTACCGCCAGCTCGGCTGGGATGAGGCGCGCGCGCAGCGGCACCGGCGGTTGCTGGAGCTGGGTTTGCTTCCGCCGAACACAAAGCTGTCGCCACGCGACGCGCGTGCGCCCGCGTGGAGCGAGGCGAAGGACAAGGACTGGGAGGCCGAGCGCATGGCGACGTTCGCGGCGCAGGTGGATTCGCTCGACCAGAGCGTGGGCCGCGTGATGGAGACACTGCGGCGCACGGGCGCGGACAAGAACACGCTGGTGCTGTTCCTCTCCGACAACGGAGCGTCCGACCAGCCGATGAACGCGCAACTCGACAAGCCCGGCCAGACGTGGCGACTGGACGGCACACGCACGCGCTTCGGCAACAAGCCCGACATCCAGCCCGGTCCGGCGGACAACTTCGTCACCGCCGGTCCCGCGTGGGCGAACGTGTCGAACGCGCCATTCCGCCAGCACAAGCAGACGAACCACGAAGGCGGCATTGCCTCGCCGCTCATCGCGTGGTGGCCCGGCGTCGTCGCACGCACGAACGGCATTTCACCTGAGCTGGCCCACATCACGGACATCACCGCGACGTGTCTGGACGTGGCCGGAGTAACGTATCCAGCGCAGTTCGAGGGTCGGCAAGTCCAGCCGCTCGCGGGCCGCAGCCTGCTGCCGGTGCTCAAGGGCGGCCAGCGTGAAGGCCACGCCTCGCTCTGCTGGTCCACGTCCGGCGCGCGGGCGGTGCGGGCCGGCTCGTGGAAACTTGTCTCGCTCAAGGGCGCGCCGTGGGAACTCTACGACCTCGCGACGGACCGCACGGAGTTGAACGATCTCGCCAGGCAGCAATCCGAGCGCGTGCAGACGATGGCAAAGGTGTTCGAGGAATGGCAGAGGGCAGGCGAGGCGAGATAGCGGGTCCGGGGTGTTTCGCAGGACTGCGGCCGGGCAAACCTCAGACCAAGGAACCGAGTCCGGCGAGCCGCCCAATTCTGACCATCTGCGGATCAGGCCGTTGAAGGAGTCGCTGGTTGAGCAAAGGAGTTCGCCGCCGGTCGAGGTGGCTGAACTTTTCGCGGGCGATTTCGCTGGGGATGTGCTATGCAGTGTCAGTTCCATTCAGCACAGATTGTTCGCCCGATTCATCGGAGACAGGCTTTTATGAATGCACTTCGCGTCTCGCTGCTTTCCCTCCCGCTCCTTCTCACCGCCCTGCCGTCGCGGGCCGACATCGAGGAGGTCTGGCGGCAGCGCGCGGATGGCGGCGGGCTGGCGGTGGCGGACGGCACCAACGCCGTGTTTGTCGCCTACACGGCGGATTTCGCTGACGGGGCGCAGGCGACGACCGTGACGCGCGAGTTCAGCGGGGTGACGCTCACGAACAACAACGGACGGCGCGGTTTCTACCTCGCGCGCTACGACGGCGCGGGCGCGTTGCAGTGGCTCCGGCAGATTGGCGAGGCCCCGCGGTCGCCCTTCGGCGGCGAGGTGTTTCCCTACTCGTCCATCAACCGGGTGCGGATGGACGCGAACACGAACCTCTTCATCTGCGGGAAAATTGCCGGCGGCAGCCCGACGACGATTGGCACGAACTCGTTCCAGTCCTCGAACTACTATGGCGCGTGCTACATCGCGAAGCTCGACCCGCAGGGCACCGTCCTGTGGGCGCGGTTTGTGACCGGCACGGACACGGCGGACTTCAACGGCCTGGCGGTGGACGCGTCCGGGAACGCCTTCGTCTGCGGCCAGCTTTATCACCGGCAGGACTTCGGCAGCATCATCGTGCCGAACACGGGCGGGTTCCGGCCGTTCGTCGCCAAAATCAACGGCAACGGCGACTGGCAGTGGGTGAACGCGGAAAGCAGCGGGCGCTTCGGCGGCTGGGCGTTCGCAGTGGCCACCGATGCGTCGGGAAATCCCTACATCACGGGCACCATGGGCGGCGGCCAAGACAGCGGAAACACGTTCTTCGGCCTGCCCTTTCCGAAAGTGGGCGAGTCCCCGTTCGTGGCGAAGTTCAACGGCGCGACCGGCGCGGCCACCTGGGTCACGAATGCGCCGACGCAGGGCTTCTACGCGCTGTCCAACATCGGCAAGGAAATCGCCGTGCTCTCGGATGGCAGCGCTTACGTGGGCGGGCATTTCTACGGCCGGGGCGTGTTTGGCGGCACGACGCTGACGCCGCTTCAGTATGCGGAGGGTGACGTGACGATGTTCCTCGCGCGCATCAGCTCCGCCGGCCAGTGGCTCTGGGCCACGATGGGCGAGGCGACGCCGCGCGCCATCAGCGCCGTGCATGGCCTCGCGCTGGACGCGCTGGACAACGCCTGGGTGCAGGGCTACACGTCCGCCAACTTCTTCTACGGGGCCGGCACCGATGGCCGCGTGACCCTCGCGGGCGTCGGCATCACAAACTCCGCCTTCATCGCGCAGGTCAACCCCAGCGGCACGTTCCTGCTCGCGCGCAAGACGCGTTCCGCCGGGGTGGTCTCGCCGGCCACGGACGCAGCGGGCTACCTGTATTGGACCGGCGACATCAGTCCCAACAACGGCCTCGTGAAGTTCGGCTCCGCGCTCGCCCCGGCCATCACGGCGCAGCCGGCGGCGATGGTCGTGCCGCTCGACGCGGCCACCAATCTGACCGCCACGGCCACGGGCGCGCCGGTTTATTTCCAGTGGCGCAAGGACGGCGTCCCGCTGGATGAGCAGCGCGAGTCGCGCTCCACGAACAACACGCACTCGCTCACTTACTCCATCCCCATTTTCCGCACGAACGACCTCGGCAGCTACACGCTCGTGGTCAGCAACTCCGCCGGTGTCGTCACCAGCGCGGTGGCGGCGGTCACCGCGCCCGCGCCCACCATCACGGGGCTGTTCAACACGAACAACACCGCCATCACCAACGCCTTGGCCGGCAGCACGCTCGTCATTCGCGGCACCAACTTCAACGGAGCCACGGAAATCCGTCTCGGCGTGACGCGCTTCGCCCTGCCGTTCCACACGGACACGGAAATCCGCGTGACGCTGCCGGTGCATCACCTAGAGGACTCTGTGACTGTCACGACGCCCGGCGGCGTCGCGACGAGTCCCGGCACCTTCATCGTGCCCGGAGCGATGCTCTTCACCGCGTTCACCAACACGGTCGGGAACTTCCAGACCTTCGTCCTCGAAAGCTCCACGAACTTTGCCTACCAGTGGTTCAAGGACAGCGTGGCGTTGACCAACGACAGCCGCGTCCGGGGCGCGGATTCGGGCCGGCTGGAAATTTACAGCCTCGTCGCCAACGACGCGGGCACCTACCACGTCACGGCCACGGCGGGTGCGCGCACGTTCCAGAGCACGAATCTTCCGCTCACGGTGCAGCCGCCGCCGCCGAACTTGAGCATCACCGGCTCCAGCCACACCGCCGGCAGCACGTCCGGCGGCATTGCGGATTTCTCCGTGACCGCGACGGGTGACGGGCCAATCACGTATCAGTGGTTCAAGGACGGCGCGGCGCTCGTGGACGGCGGACGCGTCACAGGCAGCACCAGCAACGCGCTGCGCATCGTCAACCTCCAGACCAGCGACAGCGGCGTGTATGTCGTGCGGCTCACGGTGCCGTCGGGTTCCATCGCCGGCCCGACCATGGCGCTGCTCGTCACCGAACCGGTGTTCATCGCGTCGTCGCCCACGAACCGCGTGCTCACGCCGGGCGGCACGGCGGCCTTCTACGTCGTCGCGACCGGCAGCCCGCCGCTCAGTTATCAATGGCTCAAGGACGGCGTGCCGCTGACCAACGACGCGCGCATCAGCGGGGCCACCACGCCCGCGCTCAACCTCGCCAACCTCGTCCTCGGCGACACGGGCGCCTACGCGTGCCGCGTCACCAACAACGCCAGCAGCACCACGTCGCTGGCCGCGCGGCTCGACCCGCTCGCGCCGCCGGTGTTCACGTTGCAGCCGCAGAGCCAGACCAACCGCGCGGCCACGGGCGCCTCGTTCTTCGCCATCGCCTCCGGTGCCCCACCCATCACGTTGCAATGGCGCAAGGACGGCTCACCGCTTGCCGGCCAGACCAACAACGCCATCAACTTTTCCCCCGTGCGGCTGGCCGATGCGGGCAGTTACACCGTCGTCGCCAGCAACCCCGGCGGCTCCTCCACCAGCGCCGTCGCCACGCTCACCGTGACCGTGCGCACCAACTTGCCCGCCGCCGCCGAGGTGGTCTGGGTCCGGCACGCGGGCGGGCCGCATCACGACCGTGGTTCCGGCGTCGCGCTCGACCCGACGGGAAATGCGTTTGTCACCGGCACGTTTGGGGAACTGTTCCCCGCCGGGCCTTCCGCCGCAGCGGGCACGTTCGGCACGAACTCGCTGGCGGCGAACGGCCGGAAGCAATTCTTCGTGGCGAAGCTTGATGCCGCCGGGAATTACCTCTGGGTGCGGACGGCCAGCGGCACGGCCGAGCACGAAGGCTTCGCCGTGGCCAGCGACGCGTCCGGCAACGCGTTCGTTTCGGGCAGCTTCAACGGCGCGGCGACCTTCGGCACCAACGCGCTCGTCAGCGCAGGCTCAGGCGACCTCTTCCTCACCAAGCTCGACGGCGCGGGCAACTTCCTCTGGGCCGCGCAGGCCGGGCGGACCAACACCGGCTTCTGGGCCGCGCTCACGGTGGACGCCGCTGGTGACGCATGGTGGTCGGGCACGTTCGGCGGGCGGCTCAATCTCGGGACGAACTCCCTCGCCAGCGCCGGGGGCAACGACCTGTTTCTCGCGCGCTTGAGCGGCGCGGGCGACGTGCTCTGGGCGGGACGCTACGGCGGCACGAACGATGACCAGGTCTGGTCGCTCGCGCTCGAACCCGGCGGCGCGAACCTCTACCTCGCCGGCACGTTCCGCACGAACACCACCTTCGACGCCACGAACCTGACCGGCAGCGGCTTCTCGGACGGCTTCGTCACGAAGGTGTCCACCAACGGCGCGGTGCAATGGGCGCTGGCGGCGGCGGGGTCCGGCTTCGACGAGACGCTCGGCGTCGCCGCCGACGCGGGTGGCGTCTATTTCACCGGCAGTTCGAGCGGGACAAACTTCACCGTCGGCGCGCTGGCCGTCACGAATCTCGCGGGCGGCGGCTATGGCTATTTGGCGAAGGTGAATTCCAACGGTGTGCCGGTGTGGTTGCGCCGCCTCAACGACTCCGGCGGCGGCCACGCGGTGGCGGTGGACCCCGGCGGCAATCCGGTCGTGGCCGGCTGGCTGACGTTGCCGGCCTTCGACCAGGAAGTCTTCGTCGCGCGGCTCGACGCGTCCGGCAACCCGCTGGGCGTCGCTGTGGCCGGCGGCGCGGGCAGCGACATCGCCTATGGCGTGGCGGCCAATGCCGACGGCGTGTATCTCACCGGCGCGTTCGAGGCGGAAAGCCTCGGCGGCGCAACCTTCGGTGCGAACCTGCTGGCCGGCTTGGGCAACTCCGACATCTTCATCGCGCGGCTCTCCGGGGTGCCGCACCGGCCGCTGCGCATCCATCAGCTCGACCGCCCCGGCGGCCTGCCCCGCGTGCTCTTCGGCCATGACGACCGCACGCCGCTGGATTTCAACCGCCGCACGCGGCTCAAAGTGCTCGCCTCACCGGACGTGAACCTCCCGCGCGCGAGCTGGCAGCGGCTCACCAACACGGTGTTGACGGCGGACGGAGAACTGCAGCTCGACGACGCGGGCGGCGCGGGACCGACGCGGCGCTTCTACCTCATCGCGGACGAGCCGTAGGGAATCAAGGTGCTCGCGGCTCCCGGGCACGGTGCGAGCGCCTGAAAGGAAGGCTCGTGTCTCATGCTTGCCTCATCTGCTTGGCCGGCATCGCTCTGACGAACGCGTCTTCGTTGTTCGCGGCCGCTTCCTGCCGCCATTTCTCCTCCTTGCCCAACAGGAACGAGGGGCAACTTCGGCGTGTTCAACTCGGCTCCAGCTTGGCAAGCTCGCCGCCATGAAAACCTGTTTCGCCCTCGCCACTGCGATTTGTCTTCCGTTTGCCTCAGCCGCCTTCGCCGCCGACGCACCGGCCAAGAAGCCGGCTGACGCGACCAAGGCCAAAGCCGACGCCGCCAAGAAGACCGCCGCCGTCGCGCAGCCCAAGCCCTTCGCCGCGAACGTCCCCTACGGCAAGCACGAGCGGCAGGTGCTCGACTTTTGGAAGGCCGAGTCCGCCACGCCCACTCCCCTGCTCTTCTACATCCACGGCGGCGGCTGGATGGGCGGCGACAAGAACCGCACCGGCGGCATTGAGAATTATCTCAAGGCCGGCATCTCCGTGGTCGCCATCAACTACCGCTTCATCCCGCAGGCCACCGCCGACGGCGTGGTGCCGCCGGTGAAGGGGCCGCTGCACGACGCCGCGCGCGCGCTCCAGTTCGTTCGCAGCAAGGCCGCCGAGTGGAACCTGGACAAGCAGCGCATCGGCGCGAGCGGCGGCAGCGCGGGCGCTTGCTCCAGCTTGTGGCTCGCCTTCCACTCCGACCTGGCCGACCCGAAGAGCAGCGACCCCGTCGCGCGCGAATCCACACGGCTCTGGTGCGCCGCCGTGCTGGGCGCGCAGACCACGCTCGACCCGCGGCAGATGAAGGACTGGACGCCCAACAGCAAATACGGCGGCCACGCCTTCGGCTTCAAGGGCGACCCCGCGAAGCAGCTCTCGCAGTTCGACGAGTTCCTCGCCAAGCGCGACACCATCCTGCCGTGGATAGCGGAGTATTCGCCCTACGCGCTGGTCACGTCCGATGACCCGCCGGTGTATCTCTTCTTCTCCGCCCCGCCCGCGCTCGGCCAGGACCAGAAGGATCCGACGCACACCTCGAACTTCGGCGTGAAGCTGCAGGAGCACTGCCAGAAAAACGGTGTGGCCTGCGAGCTGGTCTATCCCGGCGCGCCCGGCGTCAAGCACGCCACCGCGCAGGATTACCTCATCGCCAAGCTCAAGGCCGCGAAGCCGTGAATTGCCGACGCCGACTTTCCCCGCTCGCGTGACTGCGGCTCGCCTCCGTGACCGCGCTCCGCCCAAGGGCGACTACTTCGCCGCGCCCAGCCACGCGATAAGCCCGTTCGTCGTGGCGATGCCGATGGCGGTGCCGATGATGTAGCCCAAGATGCCGGCGAGCAGGCCGGGGAGGACGAGCTTGTCCCAGCCCTTCGACGCGGCCATCGCGGCGGCGGAGGCAGGACCGCCGAGCGTGGCGTTCATGCAGAGGGCCGCCTCCTCGATGTTCCAGCGGAAGGCGCGGGCGGCGGCCAGGGTGACACCCATGTTCACGACGGCAATGATGAGGCAGAAGAGGAAGAGCATCGGCAGGTTCTTGAACACCGCCACGAGGTCGGCGGGCAGGCCGATGGAGAAAAGGAAGACGTAGAGCATCAACCCGCCGAGCAGCTCCGCGCCACGGATGCGCTCCAACTGGCGCGGGAACAGCGTTGCCGCCGCCACGGCGATGGCCGTGATGAGCACGAACTTGTTGCCCAGCAGCGTGCGGTAGAAGGACGCCGGCAGGGTGTCGTTGATGAGCACGCCCAGCTTCTTCGCCAGCGCCACGACGACGAACGCGACGGCCAGCGCCTTGGCCACGTCAATGAGCGTGAGGTCCTTCGCCGTCCAGTGCCCGCCGACCACCGCCGCGTCCGCCTGCTCGGCGGCGAGTTCGTGCGGGTGCGAGAAATGCCGCCGAAACCACGCGCTGCCGCACATGCCGAGCATGGCGACGAACGCGCCGGCCATGATGAAGTTGTCCGCGACCAGCAGCGGGCCGGTGAGGTTTTCGCTGGTGCCGAAGGTTTCCTTCACGGCGAAGAAGTTGATGCCGCCGCCGATGTAGCTGGCGGTCATGATGCCCGCGACCTGGCTGAGCGTTTCGGTGTTGGTGCCGGGCACGCGGCCGTTCAAGAGCCACATGGCCAGCACCGCGCCGAGGATGGTGCCGAGCGAAGCGACATGGAAGATGAGGAAGACCTTGCCCGTGACGCGCGCGATCTCGAAGACGTTCGCGCGGAAGAGCAGCAGCGGAATCGCCAGCGGCACGAAGTAGTCGCCAATGAAGTCGTAGGCCGGCGACTCGGCGGGCATGATGCGGAGGTTCGAGAGCACCATCGCGATGAGCAACGCGATGACCGGCCCGCTGAGCTTGGCGGCCCACTTGAAGTTGTTCTCCAGCCAGATGGCGAGCGCGGTGCCGGACAGGATGAGCGCCCAGAGGGACCAGGTGTCTTGCGGGGAAATCATGGGAACGAGACAACCACGAATGGACACGAAGGAACACGAATCAGAGACAAGCTGAACCTGGCGCTTCGGGATTCGTGTCCATTGGTGTCCATTCGTGGTTTCAGTTCCGCCTCAGCTCCATGTTCGCCAGGATGACGCTGCGGGCCTTGCCGCTCGCGTCCAGGTTGAAGATCAGGTGCTCGTCCGTGTAGAGGCCGGGGGAGAAGGCAAAGGTCGTGCGGTTCAGCGGCGTGAGGCGGTAGTCCACCATGTTCTCGGTCATCACGTAGAGATGGCCGTGGCGCACGGAGACAATGGCGGGAATGAACTTCGGCCCGTAGCTGCCGAGGAATTTCCTCCACGCGTCCGGGATGGACGGGGGCTTCGCCGGGGCCGGGGAGAACTTCTGGCCGAGCGCGGTGAAGGTCACGCGGCCCGCGCCGTCGCGGGTGAAATCCACCGGGCCGTTGTGCGCGAAACGGCCATCGGCGCGGAACCTCGTCGCACTGAGCGGCGTGAGGTCCAGCTCCTGGCTCGAGATGTTCGCGCGGAGCTTGTCGCCGTTCACTTCCAGCTTCGCCCAGTAGCTCTCGGACTCGTAGTCGCCAGCCAAAGCCGCAAGTGCGGCGGCGTCGAGTTTCACCGGCGCGGGCTTGGCGACGGGTGCGCGGCCCAGCTTGGCTTGCAGGAGCAGCTCCAGCCCGGCCTCGGCGAGCTTGCTGACCGGCCCCATCGCGATGTCCTCGTTGGCCAGCACGATGACGCCGACCTTCGGCCCCGGCAGCGCTATGAACGAGCTGCTGAACCCATACACCGCGCCGCTGTGGCTGACGACCTTGAAGCTGCCGAAGCGCCCGACGCTGAAGCCGAGGCCGAAGCCATTGGTCGCGCCCGTGAGCTGCGGTGTGAACATCTCTTTGAGCGAGCTGGCGCTGAGAATCTGCCTTCCGGCCGCAGTCTTCCCTTCGGCAAACAGGCATGACATGAAGCGCGCGAGGTCCTCCGCGCTGGCGTAGAGGTTGCCGGCGGGAATGGTGCCCAGCTCGAAGAGCGGCGACGCCTCGTGGCGGAACGTGCCGTCGGCGTTCGCCATTCTCATGTAGCTGTTCGAGAGCTTGCGGCGCACGGCGGGCGTGAGCACGAAGGACGAGTCGCTCATCCCCAGCGGGCCGAGGATGTGCTCGCGCTGGTAGAAGTCGAAGGCCATGCCGGCCACGCTCTGCGCCGCGTAGCCAGCGACGGTCGCGCCGATGTTCGAGTAGCGTGTCTGCGTGTTCGGCGGGTTGACCAGCGCGCAATCCGCGACGCTCCTCACCGTGGCGAAGACGGTTGGCTGCCGGTCATCGAAGTAGCCGCCCACCGGCGACTCGCGGATGAGGCCGGAGCGGTGGCAGAGCAACTGCCGCAGCGTGACCGGGCCGGCGTTCGGGAAGCGCGACTGGATGCGGAAATCAGGCGCGAACTTCTGCACCGGCGCGTCGAGGTCGAGCCGGCCGGCCTCCACCTGCTGCATCACGGCCACGGCGTTGAACAACTTCGAGATGGAGCCGACGCGATAGATCGTATCCGGCCGGGCTGGCGACATTTTCTTCACATCCGCCAGGCCGAAGCCCCCGCTCCACACCACCCGCTGGTCATCCACGAGCGCGATGGAGAAGCCGGGCAGAATGCCCCGCTGCACTTCGGCGGCGGCGGTCTGCTTGAGTTGTTCGATGGCATTCACGAATTCGGGCGGGGTTGCCGCCGCAACCGAGAGGCTGGCGGCGGCCAGCAGAGTGAGAGAGGTGGCGGCGCGCATGATGGAACAGGGCGAGGCTATGCCGGTTTCACCCCGGCACGCAAGCGGCGGAGCCGGCGGCGGATGCCCTTCGCGAACGCCGCCGGCTGGTTCGCGAACACCTTCATTCCCAGCCGGAGGCAGCGGGCGCGCAGCTTCTCCCCCCGTCGCTCCAGCAGGGCAGCGACCCGCATCGCGTGCTTCGTCTCGCCCAGCCGCGCCGGTGCGGAACGGAGCAGGGCCATGACGAGCTGGGCGTCATGCTCCGCGCCCAACTGCTCTTGCAGCTCGTCCAGCCGCCGGACCATGCGTCGCACAGCCTTTGACTTCGCCAAGCCGGGCAACTGAAGCTGGTAGCAGAGCCGCTTGGCCAGCTTGCGCCACTCGTGACAAGCGGCGGCGTCCCCGCCGCTGCGAACGAGCCTCATCTGGTGGCGGCTCCGGCGGTAGCTGGCGCGCAGGCCGATCTCCACGACCTTGCGCGCGTCAGCGGGCGGGAGCCGCAGCCCCCGAAGTTTCCCGACGGCGGCGTGCAAGGCCGCGTGCGCATGAGCGATGGCCGCGTCCGCTCCCCTTGCCTCGGGTGCCGCGGCGGGAGGTTGCGCGAGTCCGCGCAAGACGGACGCGATGGCCACCCTCGTCCGGCCCCGATGCTGGTGCCGCAGTCTGAGCAGGAGCGCGCGCGCGACCGCCGCGTCGCGCGTGCCAGCCAGGGCACGGGCGGCGTCGCGCAGGCGGAGGTTT
>WRPG01000112.1 GCA_009773355.1 Limisphaerales bacterium | reverse complement strand
ATCCGACACCTCCAGTGTGACCGCGCCTTCACCTCCGCCCTCCGGCGCGCCCAGGAGACGCTCGACATCGTCCTCGACGCCATCGGCCAGCGCGGGATCCCCGTCGAGCGCGACCAGGCGCTCAACGAGCGGCACTACGGCGCCCTCCAGGGGCTCAACAAAGCGGAGATGGCGAAGCAGTTCGGCGAGGAGCAGGTCCGCCTCTGGCGCCGCAGCTACGACATGGCGCCGCCGAAGGACAAGACCGAGTGGAATCCGGACGGCATCAGCGAGAGCCTCAAGGACACCGCGGCGCGCACCCTGCCCTACTTCAATGCGAAGATTCTGCCGCTGGTGAAGGCCGGCCAGACCATCCTCGTGGTCGCGCACGGCAACAGCCTCCGCGCGATCGTCATGCACCTGGACCGGCTGACGAAAGACCAGGTCCTTGCGCTCAACATCGCCACCGGCCCGCCGATCGTGTATGAGCTCGGCGCCGACGGCGCGGTGCTCAAGAAGACCGTTCACGCGCTGTCCTGAGGTCGTGGTAGAGGTACTGCTGCGCGTAGCCCGCGTACGGGCCGAAGTGGCGCCGGGCGTACGCGTGCAGCCGCGCGCGCGTCATGCGCCGGTGCCGGAAGTAGTAGCGCATCGCCCGCTCCATCCAGACGTCGATCGGGAACGCCTCGTACTTCTCGAACCCGAAGAGCGCGACACAGTCCGCCACCTTGTCCCCGACCCCGTCGCAGCCTAAGAGTGAGCGCTTCGCGGCGTCGTAGTCCACGTGCCGCAGGTGCGCCACCGGCAGCGTCCCGTCCGCGACGAGCCGCGCCGTCGCCTTCAGGTAGGGCGCGCGGTAGCCGAGGCCCAGGCTGCGCAGCCGCCGCTCGGACGCCCCGGCCACCGCCTCCGGCTGCGGGAAGCTGAACCCCCTGAACCCGTTCAGCGCCACCGGCTCCCCAAAGGCTGCGCAGAGCCGGCTGATCATCCCCTCGATGCGCTTGATGTTGTTGAATGAGGCGCAGATGAACGAGGCGAGCGTCTCCCACCCGTCCTGGCGCAGCACGCGCAGCCCCCGGTGGCGCCGGATCGCCCCGTGGACCTGGATGTCCACGTTGATGGAGGAGAGGATGCCGGGGAGGTCGAGGTCGAGCGCGAAGTAGCGGCGAAGCTGGTCCGGGGTGAGGGCGGGATCTGAGGATTCGTACAGGAGCCGGCCGTCTTCCTGCCGGACCTTCACGACGGACGGCCCGATGAACCCGTAGAACCAGCCGTCGTGCGCGTGCCACCGGAAGGTCTGGCCGGAGGAGAGGCTCGCCTGGAGGGAGAAGTCCGGCGCGGCGACCTCGAACATCACGCGAACATCCGCTTCGTCAGACTCTCGGCAGCGTGATGCCCTGCTGGCCCTGGTACTTCCCCTTGCGGTCGGCGTAGGACACCTCAGGCAAGGATCCCGCCTCGAAGAACAGGACCTGCGCGATCCCCTCGAAGGAGTAGATGCGCGCAGGCAGCGGCGTCGTGTTGGAGATCTCGATGGTCAGGTGCCCTTCCCAGCCCGGCTCAAGCGGCGTGATGTTCACCACGATGCCGCAGCGCGCGTAGCTCGACTTGCCGAGGCAGATGCCGAGCACCGAGCGCGGCATCCGGAAGTACTCGACCGAGCGCGCCAGCGTGAACGAGTTCGGCGGCACGATGCACACCGGCCCCTTGAAGTCCACGAACGAGTCCGGGGAAAACTCCTTCGGGTCCACCACCGCCTGCTTGAGGTTCGTGAACACCTTGAATTCGTCGGTCACCCGGATGTCGTAGCCCATCGAGGAGAGGCCGTAGGAGATGACCCCGTTTCTTTTTAAATGTTCTTCGAAGGGCTCCAACATGCGGAACTTTTTCACGTACTCGCGGATCTCCCAGTCCACCAGGATGCGCCCGGTGGACTTGCCCGCCCCGGCGGTCGCGAACGGCGGGCCGGGGATGTGCTCGGGCAGCTCCGAGAGCTTCGTCTGCGCCTCAAACATGCAGGGCTCCTTTCTTCTCGGTGGAGAGCGCCAAGTGGATGCGGTTGACGGTGCCGGTGACCGAGATGAGCGGCAGCTTCTTCCGCTTGCGCCGCAGCTGCTTCAGGTGCGGGTTCGCCTCGTGGCGCACCCAGCTCACCGGCCGCTCCATGACCTGCTCGACCCCGTCCTTGCCCCAGTGGTCCCTGATGAACGCGTGGCACTTCTTCGACACTTCAGGCGTCGCGAGCCATCCCATGCGTCAGCCCTCCTTCGTTAGGAGCACCCTGAGGTGCAGCCGCAGTTGAGGCACTTGTAGCAGTTGCCGTTGCGGACCATGAGTGAGCCGCAGTCGCTGCAGGCGGGCGCATCGGCCTGCGCGACGAACGTGATGTGCTCCTGCTGCTCGAACGGGTTGACGGCGGACACCGGCGCCGCGGGCTTCTGGGCCGCGGCGGGTGTACCGTTGGCGGGCTTGGCGCCCGGCGTCTCGGTCACGCGGAAGTGCTGCGCCTCCTCCGCCGGCAGGAACTTGAGCGCCATCCAGCGGAAGATGTAGTCGATGACCGACTTGGCGAAGCGGACGTCCTTGTTGTTCGTCACGCCCGAGGGCTCAAAGCGCACGTGCGAGAACTTGTTCACGAGCACCCGGATCGGGACGCCGTACTGGAGGGCGAGCGAGACCATCGTGGCGAAGGCGTCCATGAGGCCGGAGAGCGTCGAGCCCTCCTTCGACATGGTGATGAAGATCTCGCCGGGCGTGCCGTCCTCGAAGAGGCCGACGGTGAGGTACCCCTCGTGCCCGCCGACGGAGAACTTGTGGGTGACCGCCTGCCGCTCATCCGCGAGCCGCCGGCGGTAGGGCGTGCCGACGGGGGCCTTCTTCGCGCCGCCCGTGTCGTCCTTGCTCGTCGAGAGCGGCTGGACGCGCTTTGAGCCATCGCGGTAGATGGCGATGGCCTTGAGGCCCAGGCGCCACGCCTCGGTGTAGGCCTGGCCGATGTCCTCGACCTTCGCCTCCTGCGGGAGGTTGACCGTCTTGCTGATCGCCCCGCTGATGAACGGCTGCACCGCGCCCATCATCCGCACGTGGCCCATGTAGTGGATGGAGCGGGTGCCGTTGCGCGGGCGGAACGCACAGTCGAAGATCGGCAGGTGCTCGGGCGCAAGGCCGGGGGCGCCCTCGATCGTGTCCTTCTCGCTGATGTGCTTGAGGATCGCCTCGATCTCGGGAGGCTCATAGCCGAGCTTCTTGAGCGCCTGGGGGACCGTCTGGTTGACGATCTTGAGCATCCCGCCGCCCACGAGCCGCTTGTACTTCACGAGCGCGATGTCCGGCTCGACCCCCGTGGTGTCACAATCCATAAGGAAAGCGATGGTCCCGGTAGGGGCGATGACACTGATTTGCGAGTTGCGCACGCCGTGCTGCTCGCCGAGCTTGATGGACTCGTCCCACGCGCGGGTAGCCGCCCGCAGGAGCGGCTGCGGCACCAGGCGGTGGTTCACCTTGTCCACCTGGGCGCGGTGCTTGCGCAGCACGCGGACCTGCGGCTCGCGGTTCGGCGCGAAGCCCGCGTACGCCCCGAGCGACTCGGCGATTTGGCCGGAGACCTCATAGCCATGCCCGGTCAGGAGCGCGCTGATCGCCCCGGCCCACGCCCGCCCTTCCTCTGAATCGTAGGCGATGCCGAGCGACATCAACAGCGCCCCGAGGTTGGCGTACCCCAAGCCGAGCTGACGGTAGTCGCGCGCGTTGCGCGTGATCTTCTCCGTGGGGTAGGAGGAGTTGTCCACGATGATGTCCTGCGCGATGATGAGGATGCGCACCGCGTACTTGAACTGCTCGATGAGGAAGTTGCCCTCGCCGTCGAGGAACTTCAGGAGGTTGATGCTGGCGAGGTTGCAGGCGCTGTTGTCCAAATGCATGTACTCGCTGCACGGGTTGCTCGCGTTGATGCGGCCGGTGTTGGGGCAGGTGTGCCAGTCGTTGATCGTCGTGTCGAACTGCATCCCGGGGTCGCCGCAGTGCCAGGTCGCCTCGGCGATGAGCCGCAGGAGGTCCCGCGCCTTGACCCGCTCGACGAGCTCGC
>WRPG01000044.1 GCA_009773355.1 Limisphaerales bacterium | reverse complement strand
GCCTCCTCCAGGCCCGCTAGGGCGGGAGTGTTCGCCTTTGCTCGCACGCTTGTCCGGGTTTGCTCGCACACTGTTCACCTTTGCTCGCAACGCGACACGAATTCCCCGGCCTGATGCCTTGCTTTCATTGGCGTTCATCCGCAGGCATTCGCGGTTCAAACCTTTTTTGGGCGCTTCCCTAACCAAACGCCTTCCCCGCGCGTCCTTCTCTCCGCACCATGCGTCCACCTATGACCCCGACCCGCCTGCTCCCACTGCTGCTCACCAGCCTGCTCGCCCTCGCGCCCGGCCTCCGCGCCGCCGAAGCGAAGCGGCCCAACGTCCTCTTCATCGCCGTGGATGACCTGAACCACTGGGTCGGCCATCTCGGGCGCAACCCGCAAACCAAGACGCCGAACATTGACCGGCTCGCGAAGCTGGGCGTGACCTTCACCCGCGCCTATTGCGCCGCGCCGGTCTGCAACCCCTCGCGCGCCGCGCTCATGTCGGGCCGCCGCCCCGGCGAGACCGGCGTCTATGACAACGGCCAGGATTGGAAAACCGCCATCCCGAAGGAGCAGACGCTCACCACGCAGTTCCTCAAGGGCGGCTACCATGTCTTCGGCGCGGGGAAGATTTACCACTCCAGCGACCATCGCGACGGCGAGTGGACGGACTACTTCACGGGCGGCGGCGGGGGCGGCGGCGGGTTGAAGCTGCATCCCAGCGCGAAGGACGACGGCGTGGCCGGCATCAAGTTCGGCCCGCTGGCGAACCCCGATGAGGACATGCCGGACTTCAAGGTCGCCAGCTACGGCATCCAGCAGCTCGGCAAACCGCACGACAAGCCCTTCTTCCTCGCAATTGGTTTCGTGAAGCCGCACATGCCCTTCAGCGTGCCGAAGAAATACTTCGACCAGTTCCCGCTCGACACCATCCAGCTCCCGCCGCATCGCGTGGACGACCTCAACGACGTGCCCTCCGCCGGCATCAAGATGGCCAAGCCCGACGGCGACCACGCGGCCATCCTCGCGTCCGGCCGCTGGAAGGAAGCCGTGCAAGCCTACCTCGCGAGCATCGCGTTCATGGACGCGCAACTTGGCCGGCTCCTCGATGGCTTGGAGAAGTCCGCCCATCGCGACAACACCATCATCTGCTTCTGGGGCGACCACGGCTGGCACCTCGGCGAGAAGCAGCACTGGCGCAAGTTCGCGCTGTGGGAGGAAGCCACGCGCGCGCCGTTCATCTGGGTCGCGCCCGGCGTTACGAAGCCCGGCGGCCGCAGCGAGCGCACCGTGGATTTCATGAGCATCTTCCCCACGCTCTGCGACCTCGCTGGCCTGCCCACGCCCGCGCACGCGAAGGGTCCGAGCCTGCGCCCGCTGCTCGCGAACCCGGCGGCGAAGTGGGACCTGCCCGGCATCACCACGTTCCACCTGAACAACCACGGCGTCCGCACCGAGCAGTTCCGCTACATCCACTACGCCGACGGCGGCGAGGAATTTTACGACCACAACAAGGATCCCTACGAGTGGACCAACCTCGCGAAGGACTCCGCCTACGACTCACAAAAAGCGGCGCTCGCCAGCCTGCTGCCCAAGGACAACATCGCCGAGCGGCCCAGCACCGGCGGCGGTGAAGGGAAGAAGAAGGCGAAGGCGAAGGCGAAGGCGAAGGCGAAGGACAAGTAGCGCCGTGCCGGCGGCTTCCAGCCGCCGTCCGTCCACCAGCAACCGCAATCAGCCGCCATGACTCCCGACCAGCGCCACCAGCACTACGCGGAGGTAATCAATCCCCGGCTACAGCACCTTGGAGCTGAGATTTGCAACGCCTCGGCGATGGATGACGAAGTGCTCGGCGCAGTCGCCTACCAGAACCTGGTGAGCTTCTACGAGGAGCAGGTTGCCGCCGGTCACTGGCATCCATCCTTCACGGAGTCGGTTGGCGATTTCACGCACGACGCCGCAGCCGCGCTCGTTTACTACCGCCGCGCGCTCGACGAGGCCAGACGGCTGCCCGACCAAACGCACAGCATCCTCCTTTGCATGGCCGAACGGCTGAACTGGCTGGGCCAGACAGAGCAAGCTGAGGCGTGCCTGGCCGAAGGCCGCGCCGATGCCGTTCGACTCGGCGACAAGCATTGCATCGAGCAGGCGGACAGGATTTTGAAAGAGATGACGAGTTGACTCCGCTGGCACGACCACAAATTCCCCTCGCCAGTCCGCCGCGCCGTCAGCAGCATCGCATCATGCAACGCCTGCTTTCCGTCTTTGCGCTCCTCTGCGTTCTTTGCGGCAATTCTTCCGCCGCCGCCCCCATCCGCGTGCTCGTGTGGGACGAGCAGCAGACGACGCAGAAGCAGGCTTACGACGGCGGCTTCCTCGGAGACGCCATCGCCGCGCACCTCGCGAAGCAGCCGGGCTTCAAGGTCACTTCCGTCAACCTCGCTTCGCCGAACCAGGGCCTCTCGGATGCTGAGTTGAGCGCCGCGCAGGTCATCATCTGGTGGGGCCACCAGAAGCACGCGCTCGTCGAGACACCACGCGTGGAGGCGCTCGTGCAACGCGTGCTCGACGGGAAGCTCGCTTACATCGGCCTGCACTCGGCGCACTTCGCGCAGCCGTTCATGCGGCTCATGCACGAGCGCGCGAAGACCGACGCGCAGAAGCTCGTGCCCGCTGCTGAGTTGCAGACGGCCAAGTTTGATTTCTCCGCCCAGCTCAAGCGCGCGATGGTGAAGCCCGACGCGCGGCTGACGCCCTACTTGGAGAAAGTAGACGGCGTGTGGCGGCTCACTCCGCCCGGCTGCATCTTCCCCGCGTGGCGCAACGACGGCGCGCCCAGCCATGTGAAGACCCTGCTGCCCGCGCATCCCATCGCGAAGGGCCTGCCCGCCGCGTGGGACATCCCGGCCACCGAGATGTATGCCGAGCCGTTCCATGTGCCTGCGCCGGACGCGGTGGTCTTCGAGGAACGCTGGGACAAGGGCGAGTGGTTCCGCAGCGGCTCGCTGTGGAAAGTGGGCAAGGGCGGCGTGTTTTACTACCGGCCCGGTCACGAGACGCATCCGGTCTTCAAGCAGGCGGAGAACTTGCGGGTGATCGAGAACGCCACGCGCTATCTCGCCGCGCAACTTCCGGCGGATGCGAAGTCCGCTCCGCCCGTGAAGGCCAAGGCTGCCGCGCCGGTTGGCCGACTCACGCTCCCGCACACGGAGAACTTCACCGTGGCGGGCCGGCCCGCGTTCCTCTACCTGCCGCCGCCGGAGAAACGCACGTCACCGCAGCCGTGGATTTTCTACGCGCCCACGCTCGCGCCGTATCCCGACCAGGCCGAACGCTGGATGCACGAACAGTTCACCGCCGCCGGCATCGCGGTCGCGGGCGTGGACGTGGGCGAGGCTTTCGGCAGCCCGAAGAGCCACGCGGCGTTCGACGCGCTCTATCGCGAGCTGACCGAGAAGCGCGGCTTCGGCGCGAAGCCGTGTCTCTTCGGGCGCAGCCGGGGCGGCTTGTGGACGAGCAGTTGGGCCATCGCGAACCCGTCGCGCGTCGCGGGCCTCATCGGCATCTACCCGGTCTATGACTTCCGCACCTATCCCGGCCTCGCCCGCGCGGCAGGAGCTTACGAGCTGACGCCGGAGCAACTCGGGGCGCGCGCGGCGGAGTTCAACCCCATCGAGCGCATCGCCGTGCTGGCGAAGGCCAAGGTGCCTGTCGCGCTCATCCACGGCGACGTGGACAAGGTCGTGCCGCTCAAGGAGAACTCCGCCGAACTCGTCCGCCGCTATCAGGCCGAAGGCGCGGGCGACCTCGTGAAGCTCATCATCCTCGAAGGCCAGGGCCACAACTTCTTCGAGGGCTTCTTCCGCTCGCAGCCGCTGGTGGACTTCGCCATCGCCCGCGCGAAGGAAGGGGCGAAGAGGTAAATTCCAAGCTCCAAGCTCCAAAGAAGCTCCAAATCTCAAATCCCAATGAACGTCAGGCATGGCTTGCATCATTCGTTCAGGGGGAGCCGTGTCGTTTGGAGCTTGGAACTTGGAGCTTCTTTGGAATTTGGAACTTGGGATTTGGAGCTTAACGCGCGTTTGCCATGAACTTCCTCCGCCTCTTCGTTCTCCTTGCGACCGCTGCCGTTGCTCTCGCCGCGCCCAAGCCCAACCTCGTCTTCATCCTCACCGACAACCAAGGCGCGTGGACGCTCGGCTGCTACGGCAACCCCGACATCCGCACGCCGCACATTGACAAGCTCGCCGCCGAGGGCATCCGCTTCACGCGCGCATTGAGCAGCAACCCGGTCTGCTCGCCCACGCGCGCGACCTTTCTCACCGGCTTGATCCCGTCGCAGCACGGCGTGCATTCGTTCCTTGATCCCAAGTTCATGATGGGGCCGCAGGCTTACAACACGCTCGCCGAGTTCACGTCGCTCGGCGAGGTGCTGCGCGACGCCGGCTACGTGTGCGGTCTCAGTGGCAAGTGGCATCTCGGCGCGAATCTCACGCCATCCGAAGGCTTTAGTTTTTGGGTCACGAAGCCCGACGGCCACACCACCGAGTTTTACGACCAGCAGGTCATTGAGGACGGCAAGCTGCGCAAGGAGGCCGGCTACACGACCGACCTCTGGACCCGCAAGGGCATTGAGTTTATCGAGCAGAACAAGGCGCGTCCGTTCTGCCTCTTCCTCGCCTACAACGGGCCTTACTCGCTCGGGCAGTTGATGATGAATCCGCCGCGCAACCGCCACGCGGAGTTCTACAAGGGCAAGGCGTTCACCAGCTTCCCGCGCGACGCGATGCACCCGTGGCAGCACGCGAACAAGCAGTTCCACAACAAGCAGAACGCGATGGAGCGCGTCGCCGCCGAGACGAGCGGCGTGGACGACGGCGTGGGTGAGATCATGGCCACGCTCAAGCGCCACGGCCTCGACGACAACACGCTCGTGGTCTATGCGGCGGACCAGGGCTGGATGGGCGGCCAGAACGGCATGTGGGGCATGGGCGACCACTTCCGGCCCATCGGCGCGCATGACTTGATGATGCAGATTCCGCTGCTCTTCCGGCAGCCGGGGAAGATTCCGGGAGGCCGCACGAATGACTTCATTGTGAGCAACTATGATTTCCTCCCGTCGGTTCTCGGTCACCTGGGACTCGGAGACAAGATGCCGCAGAAGCCGAAGTCGCCCGGCCGCGACTTTTCACCGGTGCTGCTCGGCAAAAACATTCCGTGGGAGAACGTGGTGTTTTACGAGATGGAAACCGTCCGGGCGGTCCGGGCCGAGCAATGGAAATATGTGGCGCGCCACCCGAACGGCCCCGGCGAGCTTTACGACATGAAGAAGGATCCGCAGGAACGCTTCAACCTGTTCGGCCAGCCCGGCACCGAAACGGTCCGCGCCACCCTCGCCCGGCAGCTCGAAGAGTTCTTCAACCAATACGCCGACCCGCAATACGACATCTGGAAGGGCGGCCGCTCGAAGGCCAAGCGGCACGCCGAATGAGTCCCCCCAGCTCCGACACATGACACCTCCACATGAACCCGAAGGAGTGCGGGATCCCATCCCGCGTGAAACTGCCGTCGCCGACGCAAAGGTCGAATCACCGCCACCGGATGCCGCAGCTCAAGCCGAGCGCCGCGGCGTCGCGCGCAATTCCACTTCCAAAATCATCCGCCGCGCGCACATGTATCTGGCGCTGTTCCTCACGCCGTGGATGGTCATCTACGCCCTGAGCGGGCTGGTGCTGAATCATTTCCAGGCCGTCCGCAGCGCCTACGGCGAGGACTTCAACAAGCTGGAGAAGGTCGAGGAGCGCGACTACGCCGCCGTTTTCTCCGACGACGCCGACGTGCGGATGATCGGCGCGCAAATCCTCGAGCACCTCGGCCTCTCCGGCTCGTTCAATGTGCAAGGTGGGCCGGCTGCGCCGAAGCTCGTCATCAACCGCAACGCCCCGTTCGCGTTGCATCGGATCACCTACTTCCGCAAGGAGCACCGCCTGCTGGTGGAGAAGCAGCCGCTCACCGCACCGGTGTTCGTGAACCGGACCCACTTCCGCCACGGCTACGGCCAGCCGTTCCTGGCCTCCAAAATCTGGGGCGTCATCGTGGACCTGGTCATCGTCGCAATGGTGTTCTGGGTCGCGTCCGGCTTGTGGATGTGGTGGGAAATCAAACCCGCGCGCGTCTGGGGCGCGGCCTTCGCGCTCCTCGGGCTGGGCGCTTTCGGAATCATGCTGGCCATCCTCTAATCTGCGACCCATGACCAACTGGAACCTTCTCTTTCGCCGGGCGCACCTCTACCTGGGGATGCTGCTGATGCCGTGGGTGATGGTCTACGCGGTGTCCGCCGTGTTGTTCAACCACCACGGCTGGTTTGAAAATCATCGCGCCCCGGAGCCGCAATGGCTGCCGCTGTGGGAAAAGGACTACACGTTCGATGTGCCGTCCGGCGGCGATGGGTTGCGCGAAGCTGCCGGTCGAATCATGGCGGAGAACGGCCTGAGCGGCGCGTTTGGCGCACAGCGGCAGGGACAGCGGCTCAACATTCAGGTGATGAACTTCTGGGAGCCGAAGCGGCTGATCTTTGACCTCGAAAAGAAGCAACTGCGGGCTGAGAAGAAGAAGTTCGCGTGGCCCGAAGTCCTCGTCCGGCTGCATTTCCGCGTCGGCTACGGACAGCCGGGCTTCCTCAACAAGCTGTGGGCCTTCTTCGTGGACTTGTTCTGCGTCACGATGCTGGTCTGGATCGCCACCGGCTTGTATCTCTGGTGGAAGCTGCCCGTGACGCGCCGGTGGGGCTTCGTCACGATCGGTGCCGGGGGCGCCAGCATTGTCGTGCTGCTGCTGACGCTCTGACATGCGTTCGTTTGGCTCATTGGAGGCGATGCCTGCGGCTGGCCGGCCCCGCGCCGCACTTTCTGCTTTTCTCCCCGCGTCGCTTGGCCTTTAGTCCCGCCCTGATTTGAACTGGCTTTGAACTCATGAAAATCGTCCTCGCTTACTCCGGCGGCCTCGACACCTCCGTCCTCCTCTCTTGGATCAAGGAAACCTACGGCAACGCCGAGATGATCTGCTTCTGCGCCAACATCGGTCAGGAAGACGAACTCAAGGGCCTCGAAAAGAAGGCCAAGAAGACCGGCGCGTCGAAGATTTACATTGATGACCTCCAGGACGAGTTCGCCCGCGACTTCATCTACCCGATGCTCCGCGCCGGCGCAATTTATGAGGGGCAATACTTCCTCGGCACCAGCATCGCCCGCCCGCTCATCGCCAAGCGCATGGTTGAGATCGCCAAGGCCGAGAAGGCCGACGCCATCGCGCACGGCGCGACCGGCAAGGGCAACGACCAGGTGCGCTTCGAGTTGACCGCCGCCGCGCTCGCGCCCGGACTCCAAATCATCGCCCCGTGGCGTGACGAGCGGTATCGCAAGGACTTTCCCGGCCGCCAGGCGATGATTGATTACTGCGCCGCCAAGGGCATTCCCGTGCAGGCCAGCGCGAAGAAGCCCTACTCGATGGACCGCAATCTCCTGCACATCTCCTACGAGGCCGGCATCCTCGAAGACCCGTGGTATGACGCGGGCGACCTGAAGAACCGCGATTACTTCACCACGCTCTCCGTGCTGCCCGAGGACGCGCCGGACAAGCCCGAGTTCGTCACGCTCGACTTCGTGAAGGGCGACTGCGTGGCCGTGAATGGCAAGCAGCTCTCGCCGCTGCAAGTCATGCGGACTCTCAACAAGCTCGGCGGCAAACACGGCGTGGGCCGCGTAGACATGGTGGAGAACCGCTTCGTGGGCATGAAGAGCCGTGGCGTGTATGAAACGCCCGGCGGCAGCATCCTGCACTTCGCGCACCGGCAGATTGAGTCGCTCACGATGGACCGCGAGGTCATGCACCTGCGCGACTCGCTCATCCCGAAGTATGCGGAGCTGGTCTATTACGGCTTCTGGTTCGCGCCCGAGCGGCTGGCGTTGCAGGCGCTCGTCGAGGAAAGCCAGAAGAACGTCACCGGCACCGTGCGCGTGAAGCTCTACAAGGGCGGCCTCCACGTCGCGGGCCGCAAGAGCCAGTTCAGCCTCTACAACCCGCACATCGCCACGATGGAAGCCGACCCGACCAAGGCCTACAACCAGGACGACGCCACCGGCTTCATCCGCCTCAACGGCCTGCGCCTGCGCGTGAACTCCACGGTGAACGGGGCGAAGAACCTGGCGAAGCTCAGTTAAGCGCGTTGGCCCGCGCCAGCCCGCGCTTGACGCGCCTCAACCGCAGCCTCGGGCCGGGTCCAAAGGCCCTCACCAAGTTTGTCGGCGGATGCGCGGGGTTGCGCGCGGCGGCGGCCGGGACGTAGCCTGTCGTCCTGTGAAAACCATGCTGACCGCCGCCTTGATGTGTGTTGCCTCACTGGTTTCGCTGCCCGGCGGGAGCCATTTCGCTGTGACGGCGGCTGAACCGGCCAAACCGTCCGCCGGCCACTTCTTCGCCGAGAGTTTCGAGGACGCCCGGCTGCTTCAGCGCGGCTGGTATGACGGGGACAAGTTCAGCATCGCCGCACGGGAGGTTCATGCTGGCAGCGGTTGCATTGAGTTCCGCTGGGCGGACGGAGGGACGACACCGGCCACCGGGACCGGAATGCGCCGGCTGTTCGAGCCGACCGACACGGTTCATCTGCGCTTCCATATGCGGCTCTCCAAGGACTGGGGCTGGACCGGGCGCGGCTACCATCCGCACTTGATCCAGTTCATGACCACGGAGAACGACCGGTGGCGCGGGCCGGCGGGCAGTCATCTCACGGTCTATGTCGAGCCGTGGGATGGCCGGCTGCGCCTGGCCGCGCAGGACATCCAGAACCAGGCCCAGCCGCACGGCCTCACGCAAGGCCCGCTGCGCGGCGGCTTCAACGGCCAGATGTTCGACAGCGCGGAGCGGCTCTTCACCGACGACCGCTGGCATCGCATCGAGGCGATGTTCCAGCTCAACTCGCTCGACCTGAAGGCGGACAAGCCCAACTCCGACGGCATCGTGCGCGCGTGGTTCGACGGCAAGCTGGTGGTGGACCGGACGAACGTGGTCCTGCGCTCCACGGATTTCCCCAGGATGAAGTTCAACCAGTTCCTGCTGAAGCCCTACTTCGGCCCCGGCCTGCTGCCGCACGCGCAGACGCTGTGGATTGATGAGTTGGCCGTGGGGCCGAAGCGGCTGGGACAGTGAAGCTGTCGCGACGGGGGGCTTCCCGGTTGCAAACCCTTTGACCGCCCGCATACTCGCCTCATGCAACCCTTCGTGGACGCGGTGGCGGCGGAGCTGGAACGGCCCCGGGCGCTGCTCGAACAGGTGGTGGATCACCTCGCGTCGCACTACTCCGTGAGCCGCGACGAGCTGGGCGCGTTCCTCACCGGCCAGCTCGACGCGCTGGAGGATTACGAGATTGACCTGCTGTTCTCACCGCTGTTCACGCCCACGCTGCCCGAGCAGGCGGCGTTCTCCGAGCTGCTCGACCGCCAGACGCTGCCGACGAGCGAATGGTCCGTGCTCATTCGCAAGCTGGGCGACCGGCCCACCGTCGCGCGGCTGACCACCGAGGACGGCACCACGCACGCGATACGGCTGCGCGAGGTGAGCCTCGAACGCTTCGTCACGCGGCTGAACCTCGATGTCGTCATCCCCGATCCGCTGGGCAAGCTGCTGCATTCGCTGCCGCCCGCCGAGGACCGCGCGCTGCTCAAGGCGCTGGCCCGGCGCATCGTGTGGAACAAGGAGCCGCGGCGGGCCGTGCTCTTCCGCTACCTGCTGGCCGCGACGAGCGAGGACTTTTACCAGCGCGCCGACCTGCTGGCGCTGCTCAAGCTGATGGAAACCTACCAGCCCAAGGACGCCGCCGACCTGCTCGCGCGCATCCCGCACTGGCAGGAGGTGCTGAAGAACGAGGTATTGTCCGCCGCCAGCCCGAAACCCTTCTTCGCCGCGCGCGTGCAGGAACTGCACGGCGGCGGGCGCGACCAGCGGCATCGGGACAACTCGGCGATCTCCGGCAAGCAGCGCGAGCTGGAGTTTCTCGGCCGGCTGCAGGCCGTGTTGAGCGCGTAGGCTCAAGCTCCTGCGCCACGTGGCCGCTATTTTTCCGCCTTCACCAACTGCGGGGCGCGCTTCTTGTGATAGGGCGAGGAGAGGTTGAAATAGATGCCGCAGAGCGGCTTCTCCAGCGTGGAATCCTCCGGAGGCTGGCTCAGGATGATGGTGACCTGGTTGTCGAGCGCGATGCCGTGGCGCAGGCCGGGGGCGCGCTGCAAGTAGGCCTTGATGGCCTTCTCGACGAGCCGCTGGAGCGCGCCCTCGCAGTCCTCGGGCGTCTTGGCGATGCAGACAATGTATTTGTCGTAAGCGCGCAAGGCCTCGGCAATCTCGGCCTTGAACAGGTCCACAGTCAGGTCCATGAAAAGAGCCTAACACGAAAACTCGCCGCTTGGGAAGCCGGAGATTGGCCCGGAGAATCTCCGAACCAAACTGCCGCGCGCGGCGTTTGACTCCTTGAACGGCCCGCTGCCATGCGAGTCGAACACCTGAAGCCCGTGCTCCGCCTACTCCAAAGCCCTGCGCCCGTCGCGCGCCACTGACGATGTCGTTCTTCTCCCCAGCGCCGGTCGCGACGGACGAGCAGGCCATGTGGCGCGTGCAGTCGCACGACGACCCGGAGGCCTTCGCAGCGATCATGCACCGCTGGCAGGGGCCGATTCGCAACCTTTGCCTCCGCATGACCGCCGACCTGCATCGCGCCGAGGACCTCACGCAGGAGACGTTTTCCCGCCTCCATGCGCGCCGTCGCGAGTGGCAGCCCACGGCCAAGCTCTCGACCTATCTCTGGCGCATCGCCATCAACCTCTGCCACGACGAGAACCGCCGTCGCACCCGCCACGGCGAGGTGCCGCTGGAAACCGGCGAGGACGGCGAGCACGCGCCGCACATCACGGTCTTCCAGCCCACGCCGCATGACGAACTGGAGGCCGGGGAGCGCGCCGACCAGGTGCGCGCGGCGTTGCAGCGCGTGACCGAGCCATTCCGCACCGTGCTCGTGCTGCGGCACTATGAGGGCCTCAAGTTCCGCGAGATCGCCGACGTGCTCGGCGTGCCGGAAGGCACCGTGAAGTCGCGCATGGTGGAGGGTTTGAGCCAGCTCACGCGCCTGTTGCAACCCGCTTTGAACGACTCGCCGCCCACAGCCAGCGCCGCGCCGACCGCCGTCGCCTGGCAGCCACGTCCGCAAACGAAAGCCCACTTATGAACCACCCGACTCGCGAAGACCTCGTCGCCCACCTCTACAGCGAACTGCCGCCGGAGCGGCAGACCGAACTCACCGCGCACCTCGGCCAGTGCGCCGAGTGCCAGAAGCTCGTCACCGAGTGGCGCGGCACGATGGCGGAGCTGGACACTTGGAAGCTGCCCGCGCCGCAGCCCAAGCGTGAGCGAGCGCCGGGGAATGTCGCCTTCGCGCCGTTCCTCAAATGGGCCGTCGCCGCGTGCCTCGCGATTGGCTTTGGCTTCCTCGGGGGCCGGCTCTCCGTGCCCGCGCCGGACGCCGCCGCCCTGCGGGCCGCGCTGGCTCCCGAGCTGCAAAAGATTTCCGCCGCCGTGGACGCGAAGCTCGCCGAAGACCGTCAGGCAGTGACGGACATCCTCAAGACCATGCAATCTCAGCGCACCGAGGATTACGCCTCGCTCCGCCGCGCCGTGGAGACGCTGGCCGTCAACACCGAGGACAGCCTGGAGACCGCCCAGCGGCAAATCGTGCAGCTCGCCTCGTTCACCGAACCCACCAAACCTTGAACCCCGCCCAACCATCAACGCTCACACCATGAAACACTCCGCCCTCCTCCTCGCCCTGCTCACCGCGCTCGCTCCAGCCCACGCGCAAGACACCGTGCCGGTGCCGCCGCCCACCGATGACTTGCTCTTCGAGCTGGCGGCTGAACCTCCGCGCGACCGCGTCATTCTCTTCGCCCAGGCGCGGCCTGAGGAGAACCGCGACCGCAATGTTCAGCGGCCTCCGTCTGACCACCGCCCGCCTGGCGGCGGCGGTGGGTTCGGCAGCTCCAGCGAGCGTCGTGACCAATTCGGCAACGCCTCCGGCAAAGGTGACATTACTTACAGCGCGAACGCGCGCGCCTTCGTCACGCAGCGGGACGGGCGGAGCCGGACCTCGCCCATCATTGTCAGGAGCCAGCCGCTCGACCCCAAGGAGCGGGCCGCCGCAGAGGAAGACCTCGGCATCATGGCCCGGCTGCTCGAAAAGGAGATCGAGCGCGAAACCGGTGTCAGCAGCCCGCCCAACGCGCTTGGCATTCCCATCACCATTCGGTTTGAAGGGCGTAGTTCCACCCTGCTGCTTGAAGGCTATGGTGCGGTATTCACCTTCACCACGCGGATGCCGCTCATCCCGCCGCCGGTCCGCGCCACCGAGAAGAAGCCCGAGCGGCCGACGGATTCGCCGTGGGAGCGCACGCGCCGCGAGCTGTTCGGCCCGTCGGGCGGCGAACGCGGCGGTTCGTCTGGCAGCCCAGCGGGAAGATTTGAACACAAGGTCCCCGGCGGCAGCGGTGACGGCATGATGGGCTACAGCGGCAGCGGAGTGTTTGGTGACACTTGGGGTGGTCGCATCTCCCCGCCGGAGCAATACGACGCCAAAAAGGTCGAGGAGCTGAAGAAGTCCATCCTCGAAGCACTCAAGCAGGCCAGCAACATCCGCGCGCTCAAGCCCGACGACTATCTGACCGTCGTGGTGCAGGGCGGTGACGGCGGCGGCTTCGGCCCGATGGGGATGGTCGCGGTCGAGACGCGCACCACGACCAGCACCAGCACCGGCGGCGGCCCGCCCAAGGTCGAGACTTATATGAACCGCGAGGGCGGCAGCTCGCGCGCTGGCACGCTCACCGTGCGGGCGAAGAAGTCTGACGCCGAGGACTTCGCCAAGGGCAAGCTCACCGCCGAGCAGTTTGCGAAGAAGGCGCTGGTGAACCTTCACTGAGCCGTTGCCAACGCAGGGCAGGCAGGATGCCCGCCCTACTTTTTCTGCCCCTTGTCCGCGATGACCTTCGGGGTCAGCGCTGACGACGGCACGATTTTCTTCTCCGCGCCATCCACGCTCCACGAGAGCTTTGCCACCGCGAACCCGCTGTTCTCGTAATACTCCATCACGAGATCGTAGCTCTTGCCCGCCTCCAGCTTGAGTTCGCCTTTGTGCTCGGTTGCGCCCTGGTCCACCCAGGCATCCACGAGCCGCTGGCCGTTCACCCAGACGCGCACGCCGTCGTCCGCCTCGGCGATGAAGGTGTAAGTGCCGGACTTCTCCGCCTTCACCTGGCCCGTCCAGCGCACGCAGAAATCCTCCTCCCCCGCGCCGCGCAAGTTGGGGCCGCCCTCGCCCCAGTCGAAAGCGATTTCCTTGTCGAGCCGCAACGCGGGCTTGCCGGCAAACTCGCGGCCCCTGAAGTAATGGCCCACGAGGCCACGCGTGTCCGGCGGCAGCTTCGCCACGTCCAGTTCGCCGGGTGGCGCGAGTTCCTTCGGCGCGAGCCGGAAGCTGGGAATGAGTTGTTTGAGCGTCGAGGGACCGCTCCACATCAGCTTCGCCGCCGCGCCGCCGCCGTTCTCGTAAAACTCCAAGACCAGGTCGTAACGCTTGCCGTCCTCCAGCATGAACTCGGGGCTTTTGTCCTCCGTCGGCGCGTGATCGCTCCAGTTGTCAATGAGCAGCCGACCGTCCACCCAGAGCCGCACGCCGTCGTCGGACTCGGTGATGAACGTGAACCTGCCCGTGGCGGGCGACTGCACCGTGCCGCTCCAGCGCACGCTGAACTGGTCGGCAGGCAGGCCGGGCGCGGGCGCTTCCGGCCAGTCGAAATTGACCTGCGCATCCACGCGCCTGAGCGCGGGCGGGCCGGCAAGTTCCACGCCCTTGAAATACTGGCCGAGCAGGTCGGTCTTGGCGTCCGTCTGCGAGCGGGCGGAACCAGCGGTGAGCAGGGCGACGAGGAGAAGAGCGATTCGCTTCATGGCTGACGGGAAAGTGTAGTGGAAGTTTTCCAGCAACATCAACCACGTGGCGGCCATCATGGTGCGGGTTTGGCAGTCGGTTGATTGGTCGCGATGAACGCCTCCAGCCAGGTCACGACTGCGGTCGCGTTGGGGTCGGTTTTGCTTGATGCTTGGCGTCGCGCCGCCTCCAGCGCGTCATACCCACGTGCAGGGTTCGGTTCCAAATCAGCGCCGTTGGTCGCGAGCACCTGCACCAGATCAAGCTTTGAGCGGCCTATCGCAATGTCCAGCGGCGTGACCCCGCGATAGTTCGTCGCGTTGACTGACAGGCCATGCGCAATGAGGAAACTGAGCATCTCTGGCTTCTGTGAAAACGCGGCGTTGTGGAGGATCGTCATCCCCGAACCCGGTTCGAGCACGTCCAGTCTCACTCCTCGCTTCATCATCGCCGTCATCAGATTGGTGTCACCAATCTGGGCGGCGGCAAAGACAAGGGGCCAACCGCGCGCAAGCTTCACGCTCGGGTCCGCCCCAGATTCGATCAGGGTCATGGCCAGGCCAACATGCCGTGCCGCCATGGCGTTGAACAGCGGAGTGCTTCCGGCACCTTCAAGCTCGCGGAATAGTCCCTCCCGATCACCGGAAGCCCGCGATGAAGTCGTCAACCCAAGTTCCCGCTTGATCTTCGTGAAGTGGCTTGTGAGAGCGCTCGTGCGCCCGTTGGTCGAGCCTACACTATTGATCCACTGCGGGTGCGCCGCGATAAGACGGCGCACCGTGGCCTCATCACCTTCGAACGCCGCGCGTCGCAGGGCAGCGGGTGAGCTTCCGCTGGAGTTGCGCAGCACGTCCCACGTCGTCAATGCGAGCAGGCCCGCAATCACCGCGGAAAGCAGCCAGAGCTTCCGCGTTGGCTTGCGGTCGGTTAACGCTTTCATTCCCGTTGCCCCCGCTCAGACATCCCCGTGCGCCTCCGGGTCGAGACCCGCGCTGGCGATCTTGGCCAGGCGCTTGAGCGCCTTGGCGCCGGCCTGCGTCCCTGGCCTTTCGGCGGCGAGCCGGCGGATGAGGTCGAGCGCGACTTGCGGCTGGCCGAGCTTGCCGGAGTAAATGTTCGCGAGCCGGATGGCCACCCAGCCCCATTGCTCGTCCGGAATCTTGAGCTTGAGCACCTCCTCGTAGTGGAGCGCGGCGTTCGGGAAGTCGTGCAGCTCCTTGTCGTAAAGCTCGGCGATGCGCAGGACGGAATGCACATGGTTCGGATGCTTCGCGATGATCGCCTGCAACAGCTTGATGGCGTCGTGTGCGCTGCCCTTGAGCGCGAGGTGCTCGGCGCGCTCATACTGCGCGTTGCGCTCGGACCGCGCGTCCACGTAGGAGACCTCCCGGCCGAGCCGGAACTTCAGCAGATGGCCGAAATCCTGCGCGGCCACGAAGCCCAGCACCAGCATCGCCGCCGCGAAGCCCACCGTGTAGCCGAGCAGCCGGAAATAGTTCCGGCCCACGCGCCGGTTCGTGCGGACGGTGGCCGTCTCCTCGCCGTCCTCGCCCGGCGTTGTGATGGCGGCGGCGGCGGCCGACGGCTTGACGGGCGGTTGGTTGGTGAGGGTGGCGGCCGCCTGGTTCGTGGCGGTGGCCGGCCCGGCGTTGGTGGACCGGGCGGACTTGAGCCGGACGGAGCGCGTGAGGCCGTCGCCCTCCTCCATCATCAGGAGCGCGTAATCCCGATACGCGCTGAAGCCGCACCAGTAGCACGCGGCGAGCAGCAGCGCGTAAAGCAACGCCTTCAGGACAGAGCGCATGGTTGGCGGTCGGGTCGCGGCCCGTTTCCGCGCGACGAGGCGACGGAGCGGGCGGCGTCCGGCAACAAGTAGCAGAACCCCGCGCGGGTGAATAGCCGGATTTCAACCCGGCAGACCCTTCAGAGCGCGAACTCCGCCCAGACGGCGGCGTGGTCCGAGGCCTGCGTGGTGCCGTTGGTCACGGTCGGGAGATGCGCGGGCGGCTGGCCGGCCGGGGGCTTTTGGAAGATGCCACGCCGCTCGATGCCGACGGACTTGAGCCGCTTGAACAGCGGCGTGGACACCAGCAGATAGTCCAACTGCTGCCGGCCGCCGTGCGTCCAGACTGGTCCGTTGAAGATGGGGGACTTCAACACGTCGTTCAAACCCGGCGTCCTGAGCAGCGGCTGGAGCGGCGCGCTGTCGGGCGTGCCGTTCAGGTCGCCCGCAACGGCGACGAGGTCGCGCTTGAGATCGAAGCGCCGGAGGATTTCGCGCACGCGCTCCGCCTGGCGCTGGCGCTTGGCGTCGTTGGACGCCTGGCTGCCGTAGCCCTGGCTTTTGAAGTGGTTGGCGAGCAGCCAGAGCGTCCGGCCCTCCGGCAGCGTGACCTCATACTCGGGACAGTCGCGGCTGAAGACGCGATATGGCTTCTGGTCCTGGCCGGTGAACGTGTCGTCCACATGCGGGCGCACGGAGGCGACGGGGAACCGGCTCAACACGCCCACGTCAATGCCGCGCGGGTCGTTGCCATCAATGAGCATCGCGTGGGCATAGGCGGCGGCGGGGGCCAGCGGCTTCAACAGCTCCGCGCTGAAGCGCTCCAGCGTGAGCCGGTCCTCCACCTCGACGACGCAGAGCACGTCCGCGTCGAGCGACTGGATGA
Source organism: Limisphaerales bacterium (assembly GCA_009773355.1). Taxonomy (GTDB): domain Bacteria; phylum Verrucomicrobiota; class Verrucomicrobiia; order Limisphaerales; family SXTU01; genus SXTU01. Next base: position 27,389 of record WRPG01000044.1, on the reverse strand, counting down.
CCCGGGCGGTGTTCTGGGTGCTGGTCTCGTCCACGGTCTCGCGGGTGAGTTCCACCCAGCCGAGCCAGTCGCCGCGTCCGGCGGCGGCGAGCACCGGGAGCTGGCCGCCCTTGGGCACCTTGAAGAGCTTGCCCTTGACCATGTTGATCGAGAACCACCGGTTGTGCTTCGTGCGTTTGGCGAGGTGCTGGTCGTATTTCACGAGCAGCTTGAGGATGCGCCCGCCGACAGGGCCGGCGTAGGAGTCGCGCGCCAGCAGCTCGCTCAAGGCGGCGACCTCCTGCAACACAGCCTTCGCCTGCGGGGAGAAACCCTCAAGTTGCAGCGCGGCGGCGCGCCGGAAGAGGTTGTTGCAGTTGTAGGTGGCGAGGCGGAGTTTCATGGCAGTTGTTCCCAGACAGTTTTCGGGTCAAGGCGCGTGAACCAGAGGGGCTGCCCGGCGCGCGGGACCAGCACCTGGTCGGCGGTGTGTTCACCGAGCTTGCGGTAGCTCTCCCACTGCGCTTCGTCGAAAAACTGGTCGAGCGTGGATTCCTGCGGGAAATCCTTCCGTTGCACGTCATACGCCCAGACATCCAGCGGCTCGTCCCCGGAGAACGCGGGCTTCAGGAAGAGGATGAGCGCGTGGTCGTCCTCGGCAAACCGGACGGCGGCGAGCAGGGCGTGAGGTTGTGTGCCGTCGGCCTTGCCCGTGGTGAAATCGTGCTCGGTGCCGATGAGGGGGCGGAATCCGTCCGGAGCCGAATCCCCGGCGCGGCCGCGTTTCCCGCCCTCCGCAGTTTCCCCCAGCGGCCGGGGCGGCTTTGGCCACGGCCAGCCGGCGCGGAAGACGGCTTGAAGCTGGTCGGCGGCGACGAACTTGATCTCCGCGGCGAAGTCTATGCGCGCCTTGCGCACGAGGTTGGCGAGGTCCGTGAAGTCGTAGTTCGGGTCGGCCCCGCAGTCGCAGCAGATGATGTGGGGGAGGCGGCGGCGGAGCAGTTCATAGACGGCGGTGTTTTCGAAGTGCCCGCCGTCGGAGAGATACCAGAGCCGCCGCGCCGGGCCGTGGAAACGGGCGAGCCATTCATTCAGGAGGTGGGCCTGCATGGGAAAATGCCGGCTGATCAGGTCGCCACCGTCCTGGGCTTGAAACCATTCCCGCCAGCGCTCGGACCCCAGCTTCCGCTCGGCCGGGCTGACCCCGCTGTCCCACCAATAGCCCAGGCGGATGTTCGCCAGCCCCGTGAGCAGGCTCGTGCCCAGGCTGGTGTTGACACCCATGCCGGTGCTGAACGCGGCCCCGGAGATGGCCAGCCAGTGGCCAACCGTGAGATGCTGCACCTCGCGCGCCTCCCGAGACAGCGGTGGAAACATCTGAAACGCGCCCGCGGCCGCCCCCGCTTCCGTGATGGGATGCAGTTTGCGGCCCCGCTCACAACAAGCCTGGGCCTGCGGGCCGCCCTCCGGCCAGGTCGCGTGATGGCGGACTCCGACGGAAACGCCCGCCGGCCCGATGGTCAAGGGCAGGCCCCGACGGTCACGCTGCTCAAGGTTGCTCACGCCGGAGCAGGTTTCATTGAAGGTGACATTGATGAGGTGCAACGGGCCGCCGTGACAGTGCGGCTCATAGTCGGCCAGCCAGAGATCGTCGCCCCGCACCGTGGTGGTGACCCGGGCGGCCTCCGGGGTGCCTTGCTGGCGGCGGGGATTGCTCGCCCCGAGATAGGCCCGGACCAGCCGCGCGCCGTAGATCGCCTGGAGCGAGGAGTGGTTGAGGAAGCCGATCTGGTGGCCGCCCACCCACGAGACCAAGGCGGCGCAGAGGAGCAGCGCCAGGGACGAATGCCACTCCGGCAGTTGAGCGCCCGGCGACGCCCCGCCCCACAGGATGGCGTGCCCGAGCAAATTGACATTCAGCAGGAACAGCCCGAAGCCGAGCACGCCCGCCCCGCCCGCCAGGACTTTGAGCGGAAGCCCGCCGTTCGCGGAGGGCTTCCGGCCCAGCAGCGGCAGCAGCTTGTCCCCCAACGAAAGCACCGCCGCCACGCACGCGCTGCCGCCGCCGAAGGCGAACAAATGCTCGCGCTTGAGCGCCGCATAGGCCGACTGGCCCAGAGAATCCAGCACTCCAAACACCACGAGCGCGAGGGTGCAGCCGAGCCAGACCTTCATGCGGACCGAGAGGAAATTGCGCAGCCAGCCGTTGACCTGGCTGGCCGCCTCCGCAGCGGAGCCGGGCAGCGGCTGATCGGCGACGGCGAGCTGGTTTAGGGCGCGGTGCCGCGCCGCCAGCCAGATCAACCCCATCGCCCCCAAGCCAAGCAGGACGCCGCCGGCCAGCGGCGGGGCCGCGGCCGGAACGGGGGACAGGCCGAACCCGGCCCAAACCAGCAGGCCAGCACAGCAGGCGGCAACACAGGCAAAAACCCAGACGGGGCGATCCACATGATCCAGCATCCGGCGGCTGGGAACGAGCCAGTAAGTGGTTCCGAACAGCACCGTCATGAGGGCCGGCGGCAGCGCCGCCCACAACCAAGGACTGGGCCACCAGAAGCCGCCCACACCGGGGGAGCCGCCCAGCCCGGCCAGAAAGTGCCGCAGCAGGGGGCACTCGGTTCCCACCCAGGCGCGCAGAAAATTGGCGCCGGCAAACACCGCCAGCGCGCTCAACGCCATGACCGTGAAGACCGCCGCCCAATTGCGCATCTGGACCGCCACCGCCGTGAACACATCTCCCGTGCCGTTGGGCGCGAGGTGCCGGCCGTTCTCGCGCAGCCAGCGGATCTCCGCCGAGTCCATGTTCGCCAGCCTGTCCTCAGCCCCTTGGATGCCGCCGGGCGGCGGGACTTTGTCCTTCTGCTTGTCCTCCTTGAGGGGCTTCCGCGCGCACAGCGCTCCGAGGAAACCGCCGATGTAGCCTCCGCCAGAAACTGTGGAGAGGTAATCCACACGCCGAAGCAACCTTGCGCGCGCAAATGACTGAAGCACCCCCAGGCAAAAGGTGGCGCTGCGGATGCCGCCGCCGGACAGCGCCAGCCCCAAATGGCCTTCGCCGGCCGCAATGCCGGCCGCAGTGCGTCGCGCATGAAGCAAATCCTCCTCCCGCGTGCGGAGGTCGTCTGGATAGGCGGGATCCTTCCGCTGGCTGGCTGGCCCGGCGGGCGGCGATGCGGCCGGGGCGGAACCATCGGACTGGGTGGAAGTCGGGTCAGGCTCCATAACTTGGCAGCGGTTGAGCGGAAACTACTGGCCGAGCGCCTGGCTTTGCTGCCTCGCTCCGGCCTGGATGACGCCGAGGCTTTCCTCAAAGCGGGTGATGATCTCCGCCCGACCCCGGGCGGCGGCGGTCACGAAGGACAGCACAGTCGAGGAGATGGCCGCTTTCGCCTTCGGCTTGTCGCCTTCGGCTAGCCCGGCAGCGTCGCCCTGCAAGGCGGCCCCGTAGGCCACCACGGCCCGCAGGAGTGTCACCGTCTGCTCGTCAGCCACAGAGGCTTTCAGATCCTGCGACGCATCTTGGAAGGCCTTGTTCGCATCGGATAGCGGGGTTTTCAAGGCGGTGTTGAACTGATTGGTCTTCGCCGCCGTTTGCAGGGCGGTGAGGGAGCTGTCGTTGGTGAAGCCGGCACCCTTCCATGCGTTGATCAGCTTGCCGGGCAGGCCGGTCACGTCGTTGGTGAGCTGGATGAACGCATTGGTGGTTTGTCGCGTGTAATTGGCCACCGCCTGCTGCAACTGCGAGTCAAAGACCAAGTTGGTGAACGCGAAGGTCTGTTTGTCGCCCACCTTGATGGGGAGCCGCCCGCCGCCGAACGCGCCGCCGGCGGAGAACATCGCCAGGTTTTTGACGGAGCGCACCATGTTGCTGGGGTCGGCCGAGTAGCTCTTCACATACCAGTTGCCGATGTCGTCCTTGGCGACGACGTAGTTGACATCGCCCGCGCCGGCGATCCGAACGCGGTTGATGCTCTGCCAGGACTGCTTGTCCAGCTCGCGCAGGATTTTCTGGTGCGCGCGGCCCTCGGCGTCAAACAGCTCGCCGATCACGGGGATGGCGCGCAAGGTCTGCTTCTCCAGCGAGTTCTCCCAGCCCACCGTGCTGCGGTTGGCGGTGGAGGCGGGGAAGCTGCTGCGCAGATAGGCGGCGGCGGGCCGGAGGTAAATCATGTCCTCGCGAATCTCAGTGACGGCCTCGATGGCCTGTTTGAGCTTCTCATGCGGCCCCGGAGCGATGATTTGGTTCGTGACGGACAGGGCAAAACTGGTGGCTGTGTCGGCCGCCGCTGGCTGAGTGCCCGCTTGGACGGCGGCCAGTGCGGCGGCCTTGGCTTTGGCGAGCCGGGCTTCGGCGGTTTCCCGGCGCGTTCGCGTCAACTTCTGCTCGGACTCGGCGGCGGAAAGCGACTTCGCCGCGTTCTTGGCGGCTTCCGCCAGGTCGGTGGCGTCCTTCCGCGCGGTCTCGAGCGCCTGTTTGGCCGCATTGGCAGCGGTCTGTCGTTCGACCGCTTCCTTCTGGGCAAGGTTCCGGGCGGCGGCGGCGGTGTTCAGTTTGGACACCGCGGCGGCCAAGTGCTTCGCGGCCATCTCCAGTTGAGTCTTTGCCTTCGCCTCCGCGCTCTGCGCGGCAGCGTGCCGGGCCTTGGCGACCTTGCCGGCTTCGGTGGCCTTGTGCATGGCTTCCGCCGCCTGCCTGGCCTCCGGGCTGTTCTTCTTCTCAATCTGCTGATAGGCGGTGGCCGTGTTGGTGCACAGGGCGATGGCCGCCCTGAACGCGGCCTCGGATTCCGCCAGCGCCTTGGTGGCGGCGCTCAACTGGCCCTCCGCGTTGGTGAGCGCGGCAGCGGCCTTCCTCCATGCGGTCTGCCACTCGTTGAAATGGGTCTGCAATTCGGCCAGCTTTTGTTTTGCCTCCTCCAGCCTGCGCCGGGCGTCCTTGTCAGCCTGTTCGCGTTTGGTGTCCTTGAGAAAGGTCTGGAGCTTTTGGTGGGCCGCCTCGTGGGCGGAGCGTTTTTCCGTGGCGATGAGGTCGGCACGCTGCTCGTCGGCGCGGGCACGGCTCAAGTCAATCTCCGCCGCCGCCAATTCGCCGAGGGTGGGCGGCTTGGGCGGGGGCTGCGCGGTGGCGGCCGTGGCGGCATCCGTCCCCAGCCGCGCGGAACTGGTGTTGGTGAGGGCGGAGACGCCGAGGGAGAGCAGGTTGGTGAGGACCACCGGGTTCGTCGGCGGTTGGGAGAACAGCACGGTGCCCGAGGTGATGGCGGTGGCCTTGACCGGCCCCGCGCCTTGGTAGAGCAGATGCGCGTGCTCCGTGCGGAGCGCGAGGGTGAGCTGCTCAATGGCGTCCTTGGCGTTGAAGCCGTTGGTCCAGGTCGAACCCACCCAGTTGTTCCTCAGTTGGTTCGTGAAGCCGGCGGTGCGCACGGCGTCCGCCGCCCAGCCGGTGCGGCGCGTGAGTTTGTCCTGGTGGGCGGCGCGCTGCTTCAACTCATCCACGTGAACGAGGATGGTGTTGCCGACGTATTGGAGCACATGGACATATTTCTTGACCGATTCGGAGGAGCCACTGTCCAAGAGGGTGGAGGTGTTGCCCAGCGTGACCACCTTCTGGCCGAAGGCGACGAGCGCATCCATCAACCCGGCGAATTGAGGCAGTTCCATGCGTTGAGCAAACGATTTGCCGGGAAGTTCTTTGGCTGCCTGAAGATACTGCTCGATGGTTCGCTCCAGCCCAGGCTGAAGCCGCCCCCCTCCCAAGGCGCTGTCCGCCGCCGCCGCGAAGGCGGCCACTCCTTCCTGAAGGTCGGCCGGGGCGAGCAACTCCTCGTTTGATGTCGGTCCTCCTCCCAGCCCATAGGCGTAGCCGGCAGCCAGGTCACGCGCATCCAGTGCAAGCAATTGCGCATGCAGCGCTGGGTCATTGGCAAGCTGGATGGCCAGGTGCTTCCGTCCGGCTTCAAGGTCGGAATCCAACGCCACCAGCAGGGTTCGCAACCCGCTGGTCAACGATCCCTCCCGGGCAAGCGCTCGTTTCAGCACGCTGGCGCTGACGGCTCGCGAGGCCACGTCCGCCGCCGCCTCTCGAACCGACGCGCGTTCCCTGTCGCTTACGAAATGGTGTTCCTGACTGACAGCGATCCCCATCAACGCAGTCCTGAACAAATCATGCCGGGCAGCGCGCGCATCCAGGAAGGCCTGGCACACCCGTTGCGTATGCTTCACAAAGGTCGCTTTTGCCGCCGTCCCTGACTTGTCTGACCGGAACCCAAGATGGGCCGCGAGCGTTTCGATGGGTGACGCGTCCAGCGAAGAAATCCGCCCGGCTGACAACAGGTAAGCGCACAAGGAGGTGGTGGAGATGTTCCTGTCTGTGGTGAAGCGCTCGCTGCTGCCGCGAATCAACCGTCCGACGAGTTCGCCAAATTCCTTTTCCGACCGCCGTGCGTTCGTTGACACCAGCCAAGGCTTCAAGGCCAGCCATCGTGGGTCCTTTGGCTGGCTGGCTCCGGCCAGCACCTCCTGCCACAACTTCTCCTCCTGGCCATCTGCAAACGCGCTCCCCTGAAAAATTCCGGCGGCAGCCGAATACTTCTCCAGTGCCCGCCTGCCCGCTTCTATGAGCGGTGCGAGCATCTCCGGCGTCCGGTCGTTGTAAAGCCCCAGCACTTCGTTGACTCGGATGGCATGAACAGACTTTAGCCGGAGATCCGTTCCGAACTGGGGAGAGAAAAATCCCGCCCGATACCACTCATTGCTTCGCAGTTCGTTCAACTCGTAGTAATAGCCATAGCTTCGCTGGGTCATGTCGAAGGCCCGCCCAGTCTTCAGCGCATAGGCAGAGCGGCTCGATACCTCCAAGTGGTCCCGAAGCTGCACCAGCAGCGGCTTGGCCCCCATCGCGAGGCTGATGACCTGCTCGGCCTGCACTTCGTGCGTGTTGGCCAACGGGCCGGTGTAGACATCCACATCCACGGTGAGCACGGCGCAGCCGGCGACGCCCGCCAGCAGGGCGGTGGCGACGAACATTTGAACGGGTTTTTTCATGGCAGGGAATTACTTGGGTTGCAGGGCGCTGGCGGCGTCGAGCTGGAGTTGCAGGAGCTTGTTCCGGGATTCCCGTGTGCGGGCGAACTCCTCGATCAGCCGGGTGAGGACGGTGCTGTTGCTCTGCGACACCGAGTGGGTGCTCAGGGTGCCCAGCGCCTCGTCCACCGCCTGGAAGTAGGCGTCTGGGCTGGAACCCATCACGATGACCAGCCGGTGGTTCGCCGGGGCCTCACGAAAGCCCTCCGGGCCGAACAGCTTGAGCCGCCGCCCAACCTTGAAATCCTTGGCGTGCAAGTTTGTGTCGCCAGCCGTGTATTGGACCCCGCTCCCGCCCGCCATGTCCATGCTCAGGCCGCCACCCAGGGAATCAATCAATCCGGCGGGCACCCAGCCGGAGGCGAATTTGTGCCGGTTCAGGATGCTGGCCTGGCCGCGCACGGTGATGCGGTAGATCGAGGGTGGCACCTGCTCAGTCGGGTCAAAGACCCCGAGGTAGTATATCTGCTCCATCTCCGGCGTGGGCACGCGTGCGCCCACGCCAGTCACGCCACCCACCACCAAACCTGCGGTCTGATAGGGCGTGGCGCAGCCGGATAACAAACCGATGGCCAACGTGGGCAGCAGCCAGATGGCGGCATGGGTCCAAGTGGGTCGCGGGGAAGTGCGTTTCATGGTTGGGAGGGGCGGTGGTGAAGGGACAGACTGCGGACATTGGAGCCACCGCTGCCGTCCGGGGCAACGGCAGAGTGTTATCTGTGGAGGACATCGTCCGGGTGCGGCTTGAGGTCCACTGGCGGGGACTCGCCGCCGTGCCGCAGGATGAACTCGGTGGGCGTGAGGCCCTGCACCCGCTTGAACTCACGGCTGAAATGGGAAACCTGCCGGAAGCCGGCCTCCCAGGCGGCCCGCTTGACCGAGCGCGTCGCCAGCAGCCAGCGCCGGCCGGCCTCGACGCGTTGCATGCGGAACCACTCTTTCACACTCACCCCCAGCTCGCGCCGGCACAACCGGTGCAACTGACGGCGTGACATCCGCTCGGCGCTGGCCGCCGTTTGCACGTCGTAACCGGATGCCACCGCCAGGCTCGTCCAACGGGCCGGTGCCGTCGTGTCCTTCGATTGTGATTGGCGCGCCATGGTTCGAACCCCGCTGGAAACGGTGAGCTGTCAGCTCAAAATCCGGTCTGAGCGTCAGCGATGCCTCCGGTTCCGCCCAGATGTTTTATGACCGACAGGCGTGTCGGTCATATGACCGACAAGCACGCAACATCCCACATCGGCTGCGGGCTGGACTTTGGCGCGGCGCTCCCGTCTCCTCGGCGCGACACCGATGCAACCTTGGCCTCAAAATTACGACCCGCTGGGCAACACTTTCCTCTCCACGCTCGTTGCCGCGCTGCCGGTGGTGGTGCTGCTCGGAGCCATCGCGTGGCTGGAGATCAAGATTCACCTCGCGGCCCTGCTCGGTCTCGGCGTCGCGCTGGCGGTGGCGCTGTTCGCGTTTCACATGCCAGTGGATGCCGCGCTCGCGACGGCGGGCTACGGCGCGGCTTACGGCTTGTTTCCCATCGGCTGGATCATCCTGAACCTGATTTTCCTCTACCAGCTCACGGTGGACAAAGGCCTCTTCGCCGTGCTGCGCGGGAGCCTGGCGAACCTCGCGCCCGACCCGCGCGTGCAACTCGTGCTGATCGCGTTCAGCTTCGGCGCGTTCTTCGAGGGCGCGGCGGGCTTCGGCACGCCGGTGGCGGTGACGGCGGCCATCCTGATGCAGCTTGGCTTCAAGCCGCTGCAAGCCGCCGGCCTCTCGCTCATCGCGAACACCGCTCCCGTCGCCTACGGCGCGCTGGGCACGCCCATCATCGCGCTCGCGGGCGTGACGGGGCTGGACCTGCACGCGCTCTCGGCGATGGTCGGCCGGCAACTGCCGTTCTTCTCGCTCGTGGTGCCGTTCTGGGTCGTGTGGGCTTATGCCGGCTGGCGCGGAATGCTCGGCGTGTGGCCGGCGGCGCTGACCGCAGGCGTGAGTTTTGCCATCCCGCAATTCCTCGTCTCGAACTTCCACGGCCCGTGGCTGGTGGACATCGTCGCGGCCATCTGCTCGATGGCCGCGGTCATCGGGCTGCTAAAAGTCTGGAAGCCAACGGACGGGTGGAAGCCCGTCAATGAGGCGCAAGCCGCCGCCGGTGGGGCGAGCGTCCCCGCGAGCCTTGCCACGGAGTCCCCCAGCGATGCCGACGGCTCGCGGGGACGCTCGCCCCACCCACCCGAACTCATCCGCCGCGCGTGGGTGCCGTGGATTCTCCTGAGCGTGCTCGTGTTCATCTGGGGCGTGCCGCAGGTGAAGCAGCAGCTCGACGCGCTCTCCGCGCCGAAGTTTGAAATGCCCCGCCTGCACAACGCCACCGTCCGCACCTTCCCCGTCGTGCCCAAGCCCACGCCGGAGAAGCCCACCAAGCCGGAGGAAGCCGTGTTCAAGCTCAACTGGCTCTCCGCCACCGGCACCGGCATCCTCGTCGCGGCCATCCTCGCCGGACTTTACATGGGCTTCTCGCTCGCGGAGCTGGCGCGTGTCTATCGCCGCACACTGTGGGCCGTCCGCTTCTCGCTCATCACCATCGCCGGGATGCTCGCGGTCGGCTACGTGACCAAGTATTCCGGCACCGACGCCACGCTCGGACTCGCGCTCGCGCAGACGGGCGCGCTGTATCCCTTCTTCGGCACGCTGCTGGGCTGGCTGGGCGTGGCGCTCACCGGCAGCGACACGGCAAGCAACGTCCTCTTCGGCAGCCTGCAACGCATCACCGCCGAGCAGACCGGCATCGCGCCCGTGCTCATGTGCGCGGCCAACAGCTCCGGCGGCGTGATGGGCAAGATGGTGGACGCGCAGAGCATCGTCGTGGCGAGCACGGCGACGAACTGGTATGGCCACGAGGGCAGCATCCTGCGCTACGTCTTCTTCCACTCCATCGCGCTCGCGGCGCTGGTGGGCATCCTCGTCTACCTGCAAGCCTACGTCCCGCCGTTCACGGGCATGGTGGTGAAGTGAGCCGGTGCTCCGCCGCGTTTCCTCAATCCGTCCATCGGGGTTTTTCGATTACCCCCCGCGCGCCCGCCCCGGCTATCCATGCTCCCGCAAATCAAAACCTGATTGTTTAGCTATGAACAACATGTCACTGCCCCTCGCATCCGACCTCGAAACCCCCACCGCCCCGCGCCGCCTGCCGCTGGCAGTGAAGCTCGGCTTCACCGCCTTCATGGCCGTGCTCGTGCCGGTCTATTGGACCAATTACGGCCCGACGAACTTCCTCTACTTCTGCGACGTGGCGCTGTTCCTCACGCTGGCCGCCGTGTGGACGGAGAGCGCGCTGCTCGCCAGCATGGCGGCGGTGGGCATCGTGCTGCCGCAACTGGTCTGGGTGCTGGACTTCGCAGCGGGCCTGTGTGGGGTGAAGCTGCTGGGCATGACGGCTTACATGTTTGATGAGCGCCGCTCGCTCTTCCTGCGCGGGCTGTCGCTCTTCCACGGCTGGCTGCCCTTCCTGCTGCTCTTCCTGGTGCGGCGGCTCGGTTATGACAGGCGCGCCTTCTCCGCCTGGTGGGCGCTCGCATGGATGCTCGTGCTGTTCTGCTACTGCTTCATGCCCGCGCCGACGCCGGATGCGGGTGCCGAGCCGGTGAACATCAACTACGTCCACGGCATGAGCGACGACGCAGCGCAGACGTGGATGCCGCCGCTGGCCTGGCTCGCAACCCTGATGGCCGGCCTGCCCGCGCTGCTCTACTTCCCGACCCATCTCGCGCTGAAGAAGTGGTGGCCCCGCGCCGAGGCGTAATCGGCTGCCGCCAAGCGGCGCGTTTGCGGAAGCGAGGCGCCGTTCAGCGTCCCGCCGCCCAGCGGGTGAGGCGGCGCATGATCTCCCAGTTGTCCTGCGGCTTGATGGACACCCTGCCCACGCCCTTGCCGGAGAGCGCGTCGTCCGTGATCCAGCCGGCGTCGGTGGCGACGACCACGCGGCCCCGGCCCGGCTCGGCGACGGCGAGGAGACAGCCCGGCTCGTTGCGCGCGCCGTTGAGCGGCTGGACAGACACGTCGTTGCTGACCAGTGCGCGCGGCTTCGCTGCGTGGCCCGGCGTGAGGACGACCTGGTTGCCGGCGTAGTAAGCCCAGTTCAACCCGCCAATCACCGGCGTGTTCTTCGGCACCACGACGGCCTTCATGTCGGTGAACTTCTCGACGAACTGGAGGCCGAAGCGCGCGAGCAGTTGGTTCAAGTCGGTGAACTCCAGGTTGTGGTTCTCCTGGTTGCCGAGCACGATGAGGCCGCCGCCCTGCTCGACGAACTTGCCCAAGGTCGCCACGTCCTGTGCGGAGACATGGGGTGGCGGCGGGTTCTGGCCGACTGCCTTGTCGCTCGGATTGGCGATGAGCAGGACGTTGACGCCGGCCAGCGACTTCGCCGTGAGCGGGTCGCTGTTCACGCGCACCTCGAACTCGCCGCGCAGCTTGGTGAGGATTTCCTTGAACGTGCCGTCCGGCAGGTAGCGCGTCTCGCCGACGGCGTTGAAGTGCCGGCAGTAGAGCAGCACGGGCTGCTTCGGCGCATCGGCGGCGGGCAGAGGCAACGTCAGGGCGAGGAGGGCGGCGAGGATGGGCCGGAGTTTCATCAGGTTGGATGGGATGGAGAGGGGCGACACAGTTGAGGGCATGGAGGTGAGTTCAGAGCAAGGCCTTGAGTTCCGTGGCCAGAAAGGGCGAGGCCAGCGCGCCGGCCCGGAGTTTGTCCAGCAGGGCAACGCTGGCCGGTTGGTGGGGCTTGAAATAACCGGCCTGCAGGAGCCTTGCGAAGTCGGAGGTCTTGACGGCGCGCGCGGACTGGTAACGGACGTAGCTCTCGTGCCGGATGAAAACGTGCTCACCGCGTTGCAGCACACAGGTGGTCTCGGCCCCCGCGCGCAGGGTGCTGATGTTCACCACCAATGCGGCGTGCCCGTGCTTCGCGGGTTCGTTGATGACAATCCACAGGTGGTCCTCTCCGTGAACGGCGGCTCCACCCAGGTATGTGTCGCCGAGGCTTGTCACAGGCGGCTCTCAGGCACGCGCCAGCGCCGTGTCAAAGAAATCGTCCGCCGCCGCCTCGCGGGCGATGGACTCGATGTCCGCCTTCGACTTGTGGCCGGCGCGGAGAATGGCCTCGAACGGGATGGGCTTCGCCGTGCGCTTGGGATCGCTCCACTCCGGCAGCTCGTGCGTGAACTCGACCAGTTCCCACTCGGTTTTGTCGCGGTGCCGTGCAAAGACCTCGTCCGTCAAGGCCAGTTCGGCTTCTGACAGGCCGGACGCGTCGGGAACCCCGCTGAATCTGACGGTGTAAACGTAGGCGCTGGGCCGGGGGATGAACCGGTGCCACAGGCTCTTGGGCAGCCGCTGCTTCTTCTGCGAAACGAGGTCGAACACGCGGCTCAGGACGGGGCCGTGCCGCATCGCCACGACCTGATCGCCGGTGACGGGCCGGCCAAACCGGAGCAACGCCTCGCGGTCCACCAGATAGAGCAGCTTCATCAAGGCCATGTAGTTCATCTCGCCGCCGTTGTGCGCGAGGAGACGGGCGGCGACCTGCACGGCCTTGCGCTCGTTGAAGTTGAACTTGATGGGCTTCATGGCGATACCACAGAACTTCTAGCCTCTACGATGGCGGACGGTCAAACGGCAAAACCGCAGGCCGAAACTCACTTCGGCTTCAACTGCGGGAAGAGGATCACGTCGCGGATGCTTTCCTGGCCGAGGAGCATCATGCAGAGGCGGTCAATGCCCATGCCCATGCCGCCGGCGGGAGGCATGCCGTGCTCCAGTGCAGTGAGGAAGTCCTCGTCGAGCTTCTGCTGCTCGCCGCCGGCCTGATGCTCCAGTGCCTCGCGCTGGGCGATGGGGTCGTTCTGCTCGGTGTAGGCGGGGGCGATTTCCTGGCCGTTGATGCAGCACTCGAAGACCTCGACGGTGGTCGGGTCGTCGGGCGAGAGCTTGGCGAGCGGGACAAGCTGCTTCGGCAGGTGCGTGACGAAGGTGGGCTGAATCAGCGTTGGCTCGATGAGCTTCTCGAAGACCGCGCCCGTCACCTCGAAGTCCTCGTATTCCTTGCCAATCTCCGCGCCGAGGTCGTGCGCGCGCTGGCGTCGCTCGGAAGGGGAAATGTCAAACCAGTCCGCTCCGGCGCGCTCGCGGACGATGTCCTTGTAGCGGATGCGATTCCACGGCGGCGTCAGGTTGATGGTCTTGGTCACCTTGCCCTCGGCGTCCTTGTGCTCGATTACCAACGAATCCAGCACCTCCTGCGACACATGGCAGACCATCCCTTGCACGAGGTCCATCATCGTCTCGTAGTCGCCGAAGGCCTCGTAGGCTTCGAGCATGGTGAACTCCGGGTTGTGCTTCCGTGAGAGGCCCTCGTTGCGGAAGTTGCGGCCGATCTCGAAGACCTTGTCCACGCCGCCCACGAGCAGGCGCTTGAGGTAAAGCTCCAGCGCGATGCGCAGGTAGAAGTTGCAGCCCAGCGACTCGTGCTTGGTGATGAAGGGCCGCGCCGCCGCGCCGCCGGGAATGGCCTGCATCATCGGCGTCTCGACCTCCACGTAGCCGCGCCCGTGGAGGAAGTTGCGAATCTCGCGGAGGACCTGGCTGCGCAGGAGCATGACGCGCTTCACGTCATCGTTGGCCATCAGGTCGAGGTAGCGCTGGCGGTAGCGAATCTCGGTGTCTTCGAGGCCGTGCCACTTGGCGGGCGGCGGGCGCAGGGCCTTGGCGAGGATGGTGAAGGACTCGACCTTCACGGAGATTTCCCCGGTGCGCGTGGTGAAGAGCGTGCCTTTCACGCCGATGAAATCGCCGAGATCGAGGTGCTGGAAGATGTGGAACTGCTCGTCGCCGAGGACGTTCTTCTGCGCGTAGGCCTGGATGCGCCCGCTCTGGTCCTTCACGTCAATGAACATGGACTTGCCCATGTCGCGGTGCGCGGTGATGCGACCGGCGACGGCCACGACGCGGCCCTCGGCGTAGTTGGCGCGGGCGGCGGCGCAAGTCTCGCTGGGCGAGAACTTGTTTTGGAAGGGGTCAATGCCCTTGCTGCGCAGGGAGGCGAGCTTGGCCTTGCGTTGTTCGATGAGCGAATTCGTGTCGTCCATAAGGAAGTCCGGCAGCGGGCTGACGGGGTGGAGATGAAACACGGAGACAGGGCGCGCTGCACGCGGAAAGTGCGGGAGCGCGATGAGGGAGCGCATCTTGACATTGTCCACCGGAGCGCGGACTTCAGTCCGCTTCAGCGTTCGAGCGGCAGTGGCGTAACGTCTGGCCGGTGGATTCCGGACTTTGAAGCGGCGTGAACGCCGCGCTCCTCGCCCCACCAAGCCATCATTCCGCCAACTGCTCCAGGTCGGAGCCGTTGGCGGGCAGGGATATGCTCACGGTGCCGGGAGCGGAGGTGCGAACCTCCATGCGGCCGCGATGCAGCTCGACGATCTTCCGCGTGACCGTCAGGCCGAGGCCGAGGCCGACGGTGCGCTGCGAGTAAAACGGCTCGGTGGCGTGCGCGGCGCTCTCGGCGTCGAAGCCCTTGCCCGCGTCGCGCACGTCTATCCGCACCCAGCGCGAGCCGTCAGGCTGCGTCTCGGTGCTGGAAACGACTTCGACGGGCTGGTCGTCGGGGGTGGCCTGGAGGGCGTTGAGCAGCACTTCGGCGAGGGCGTGCTTGAGGCCGGCGCGCTCGGCGATGAGCGAGAGCGGCTGGCCGCCGCTTTCGTATTGCAGGCGGGCGGAGGCGCGCGGGTTTTCCGCGTGGGCCTCCTTGAACGCCTCCTCGATGAGCTGCGCCAGCGGCACGCTTTCCACGCGGCGCAGACCATCGCGGGAGAGATACTGCATCTGGCGGGCGAGCCGGCTGATGCGGCGCACGCTGTCGCCCATGATGCCGGTGACTTCCTTGCGGGTGGCGGGGTCGTCCTTGCCCTCGCTCAAGAGCTGCTGGCTGGTGGAGAGCGGCACGAGGGAGTTGCCGATCTCGTGCGCGAGCTGCTCGGCCATCTTGCGCACGAGGCGCAGGTTCGCGGCCTCGACCTCCATCTGCTGCGCGCGGTCGGCCTGCGTCATGTCGTCGAGCAGGAGCAGCACGGCCTCGGGCGCCGTGGCGCTGCGGCGCTGGCAGGGTTTGAGCACGACGCGGAAGGTGGCATCGCCAGTGCCGGGCAGCTTGCAACGGCTGGGCGGCGGGGCGGAGCCGGTCTGCAATGCCTCGAAGACTTTGCTGCCGAGTGACTGCGGAAGGTCGGTGAAGGCGAACGAGTCGCCGGGCTTGGTGCTGCCGCGCCGGAACAAGCCGCGCGCGGTGAGGTTCGCCTGCACGATGCTCAGGTCGCGCGCGACCACGACGACCGCGCTGCCAAGCTGGTCGAGCGTGTCGGTCATCATGCCGTGCTGGCCGGCGAGGGCGTCGTGCAGCCAGGTGTTGCGGATGGCGAGGCCGAGTTCCTCGAGCAGGTGGAAGACGAGTGCGAGTTCCTCGTTGGTGAACAGCTCGCCGGTCAGCCGGCCGTCGAACACGGCGATGCCGAGGAGCGACTCGCGGTCGAAGATGGGGATGGCGACCTGCGCGCCGAGCAGCTCGAACTCGCGCGCGATGTCGGGGTCGTGCGCGGCCTCGGCGGTGCCGCGCCGGAGGATGCGCGCGTGGCGTTGCAGGTGCGCGCCGATGCCGCCCCGGAAGGAGAGCGCGAAGTGGCTGAGGAACTGGGGCGTGAGGCCGAGCGCGCAGGCGGCGGGCAGCGCCGCGTTTGGTGTCCACGCTTCAGCGTGTCCGCCGCGTCCGGGACCGCCTGAAGGCGGGACACCGAGCGCAGGCGCGGAGGAAAGCGAAGCCGCCGGGTCGCGCAGGAAGATGGCGGCGCGGTTGACGCCGAGGATTTCGCGCAGGAGCTGGAGGAACTCGCGAAGCAGCGCGTCGGTGTGCAGGCTGTGCGTGAGGATGCCGGAGAAGTCGCGCAGCGCGCCGAGGGCGGGATCGGGGTTGCGCGCGGGCGCGGCGGCGGCGGGAGGCGAAACCATCGGCGGCACCGGCGTCGGGGTTTGCTCCTTCCGCCAACTGCGCTCCAGCAGCGAGGTCAGCAGGCGGGCGCGGACGGGCTTGGTCAGGATGTAGTCCACGCCGAGCAGGTAAGCCTCCTCCTCCCATTCCCACTGGCTGGCGTTGGCGTAGAGGATGACCGGGCAGCCGGGCAGCGCGCGGCGAAGATGCTCGAGGGCGCGGATGGGCCGCACGTCGGTCAGTTCGGCGTCGAGGATGACGGCATCAACGCTGCCTTGACTGAACAGCGGCTCGGCGGCCCAGACCTCGACGTGGTGCAGCACGCGGAACGCGCCCGCGTCCAGCACGCAGCGCACGGCCTCGGCGAGGCCCGGCTGCGGCGCGATGACGAG
The DNA here is from genome assembly GCA_009773355.1 of Limisphaerales bacterium. GTDB lineage: Bacteria > Verrucomicrobiota > Verrucomicrobiia > Limisphaerales > SXTU01 > SXTU01. Next base: position 10,901 of record WRPG01000044.1, on the reverse strand, counting down.
GAGGGTTTTCATGTGGAACGGACGGAGCGCAGGAGTCCATCCTGCGCGTTCAGACTTATCATCATCGCGCAGGTTGGACGCCTGCGCTCCGAGCGGATGGTGAACCCAGGCGCGCTCATGCCTCCACCTCCAGCGGGATGTTGGGCGGCGGGCTGGGCGGGGCGAAGTGGACGGGCAGGTCCACCGTGACGGTCGTGCCCTTCTTCTCCTCGCTGGCGATGTTCAGGTTGCCGCCGTGCTGGTGGACGATTTTCCGGCAGATCGCCAGGCCGAGGCCGAAGCCGCGGTTTTCGTCGCCGGAATCCTTGGTGGTGAAATAGGCGGACGTGAGCCGCTGGAGGTTCTCGCGGCTGATGCCCTCGCCGTGGTCAATGACGCGCACGCGCACCCACTCGCGGCCCGCCTCGGGGGCGGCGAGGTTTTGCAGCTCGATGCGCACGGTCGCGCCGACCGGCGAGGCGTCAATCGCGTTGGACAGGATGTTGCCGAGGCAGCGCTGCATGAGCACGGCGTCCATCTCGACCAGCGTGGGCGGGTGCTCGGGCACTTCGGCGCGCACCTGGCGGCGCTTGAGCTTCGGCTCGGCCAGCTCGATGACCTTGTGGATGAGCTGGTCAATCGGCGTGCGCGAAATCTGCACGGTGTGGTTCTGCGAGAAGAACAGGGCGTCCTTCACGTAGGCCTGGATGGTGCCGACGTTGCGCAGGCAGGTGGGGAGCAGCTCGTTCGCGCCTTCGGTGCTGCCGTTGGCGGTCTCCTTGGTGATTTGCAGGAAGGTGGAAACCGGCGTGAGCAGGTTGTTCAAGTCATGCGCCATGCCGCGCGACATGCGGCCCAGCAGCTCCAGCTCCTCCGCGAGCAGCACCTGTTTCTTCAGACGGATCTGGTTGAGGATGAGGCTGAGGTTCTTGACCAGGCGCGTGAGCAGTTGCAGGTCGTTCGGCGTGTAGGGCGTGCCGCTGGTTTTCTCGCCGATGAGCAGCAGGCCGAACGGCTCGTCGCCGCTGAAGAACGGGAAGCAAAACTCCGGCTCGAAGCGTTTCAAAAGCTGCCGCGCCTCGCGCTCCATCTCGGTCTCGCCCGGCATGATGTAGGCGAGGTTGAAGGCGAGGTAGGTGGCGGTGGTGTTTTGGAAGAGCTGGAAGATGGGCGAGTCGGCGCGCAGCTCGGGGAGCTGCGCCTGCGCGGCCTTCGGGTGGCCGCGAAACACGGTGAAGACGTGCGTGGACTCGTCGAGCAGGATGATCTGGTAGTTGCGCACGCGGATGGTTTTCACGAACAGCGCGTCGAGGTCGTTGAGCAGCAGGTCGGCGTTGTTGTAGAACTGCACCTCCTGGAGGAAGGAGCGCACCTTGTCGTGATACTCGAAGCGGTCGCCGTAGCGGTCGCTGAGGATGCGCTGTTCGAGGGATTCATCGCCCTTGCCAAAGAGGCGTGGGAAGAAAATCGAGGCCACGAGCGCGCTGACCAGCAGCACCACCAGCGAGCCGAAGAAGGTGAAGCCGGTGAACTCGCCGGGGCGGAAGACGTTGAGCAGCAGCAGCAGCAGCAGGCCGACGAGGAAGAGGAACAGCAGCCGCACCGCGTGCGCGGCGGCCTTGCCGAGCGTGACGTGAATGTCCAGCAGGTGATGCTGGAGGACACTGTAGCCGACGATGATGCCGTAGAAAATCGCCGCCGCGCTGCCGAAGGGGAAGATGGGCTTGTTGATGAGCGGGTAGGTGGTGTAGCCGAGGATGGGCAGGATGTCGTTGAAGCCAAACAGAATCAGGATGCCGTTGGCCAGCAACATGGACTCGATGCGCGCCCGGTGAACCCGCTGGAGCCGCGCCTGCTTGCGGTAAAGGATGACGATGGTGGCCAGCACCAGCACGGTGTGGCTCACCGCGAAGACCCAGAAGCCCGGCCCCGCCACGGAGTAGAAGGCGTAGCCGGCGTTGCGGACGCCGGCGGTGAAGTAAGGCGTGAGGTTCAGCAGGGCGAGCAGCGCGAACCACCCGTAGAGCCACCGGATGCGCGGCGTCACCGGCACCTGCGCGACCAGCAGCGCCAGGTGGAACATGCTCACCGGGATGAAGATGACGCCGAAGTGCAGGAAGCGGCACCAGAACAGGGCGTCCTCCGGCTGCTCGACCGTGAACATGAAGAACGTGCCGAGGTTCCAGACCACGATGGACAGCCCCCACAGCAGGAAGACGCGGTTGAGCTGCGAGCGCAGGTCGCGCGTCAGCACGAACAGCGTCAGCGCCAGGTTGGTGATGGCGGCCGTGAGCGGGATGAAGGCGGAGAAGCTCATGCGCGCCGATACTCGCGGAAGATGAGGCACGAGTTCTTCCCGCCGAAACCCGAGTTCAAGTTCGCCGCCGCCGTCAGCGGATACGGCCGCGCCACGCCTGGCACGTAGTCCAGGTCGCAATCTGCCAGCGGCGTGGCCAGGTTCAGCGTCGGCGGGATCACCTGCCGGTGGATGGCCAGCGTGGTGACGACGCTCTCAACCGCGCCGGACGCGCCGAGCAGGTGGCCGGTCACGGGCTTGGTCGAGCTGACGGCCAGCCGCCGCGCGTGCGCGCCAAACGCGGTCTTGATGCCGGCGGTCTCCGCCTCGTCGTTGGCGGGCGTCGCGGTGCCGTGCGCGTTGACATACTGGATTTGCGTCGCGTCCATGCGCGCGCGGCGGAGCGCCTTCTCAATCGCGCGCCGCACGCCCACGCCTTCGGGATGCGGCGTGACCGAGTGGTGCGCCTCGCAACTGCGCCCGTGCCCCGCCAGCTCCGCGTAAATCCGCGCGCCGCGGCCCAGCGCGTGCGCCAGCTCCTCGAGCACGAGGAACGCCGCGCCCTCGCCCAGCACGAAGCCGTCGCGCGCCTGGTCGAACGGCCGCATCGCCCGCGCCGGCGCGGCGTTGGCCGTGGTCATCACCTTCGTCAGGCAGAACGCGCCCCACAGCGGCGTCAGCAGCGGCGTCTCCGCCCCGCCCGCCAGCATGATGTCCGCGTCGTCCCGCGCGATCATGTCCAGCGCCAGCCCGATGGCGTCGTTGCCCGAGGCGCTGCCGGTGCTGAGGTTGACGACGTGCCCCTTGATGCCCAGCTCCAGCGCGATCTCCGCGCTCACGCCGCCGCAGTAGGCGTTGATGAGCGCGAAGGGGCTGATGGACTTGTAGCCCTTTTGCAACAGCGTCAACTGCGTCTGGTAGGAGCTGTCCATGCCCTCGATGGACGTGCCTTCCACGAGGCCGGCCCGGTCGGGGTTGTGGTCCTTCAAGTCAATCCCCGCGTCCCGCATCGCCATCACCGCCGCGCACAGCCCGAACCGCGTCGCCAGCGCGAAACGCCGGGCCTTGCGGGCTTCGAGGTATTTGCCCACCTCGAGGTCGCGCACCTCGCACGCGATTTTGGTCGGGAACGGCGACGTGTCGAACCGCGTCACCGGCGCGGCGGCGCTCTCCCCCCGGCAGATGGAATCCCAGAACCGCTCCACGTCGCACCCGTTCGGCGCGACGACGCCCAGGCCGGTGATGACGACGCGGCGGACGTCTTCGCGCACGCTCATTGGGTCGGCCCTTTCCACGGGAAGATCGCCGGCGTGCTGCGCTGATACGCGCGGTAGGCGTCGCCGAATTTTTCGACCAGCGCCGTTTCTTCCAGCCGCACCCGCGCGTGGAGGGCGGGGATGAAGAGCAGCGTGACCACCAGCGCCGTCCAGCCCGCCTGCAAGATCAGCGCCAGCGCGAGCAGTTCCAGCGTCATCGAGAAGTAAGTCGGGTGCCGCATCCAGCGGAACGGGCCGCTGCGCACGAACTCATGCGTCTCGCGGATTTCCACATGGAGGCTCCAGAACTTTCCCAGCGCCGCAATCGCGCTGCGCCGGATGCCGAACGACGCCAGCCCGCACGCCCAGCCGAGCACGAACGTCACCGTGTTCCACTCCGGCCTCCGCCAAAGAAATTCCCCCAGCGCGCCCACCAACATCAGCGTTCCCGTCACGACGAACCACGTCAGCGTCCGCGTTTCGCGCACTTGACCGGGGATGGTCTCGCGTTTGGCCCGCAGTTCCACCATCCGGGCAAGGTAAATGCCCAGCACCGAACAGACTGCCAGCCAGAATGCCATCGAAGCGCGCTCTGGGTGGTTCTACCCCAATTAGTCGTGGTGCTGCAACTGGTTTGACACACTATTTGGTGGGTCCGGGCAGACAGCGATGCAAGGAGTGCTCCCAGCGGGCGACAGCTTTGCCCCGCCAACCCGCCTTGCCTGCACTTTTGAAACGGCCAATGACCAAAGGCGAGGCAAGCTGCCGTTCCTTCCCCTCCCATTGGGGCCGGTTGGTGGTTCATCGTCGGTTTCCAGCTCCCGCTGAATAGCCTCCCTCCGTCGCCGTCGGCTTTCCCATGTTCGTTGGTCTTCCGTTCCTCCACCACCGCGCGGCCTGGGGCGCGGCGGCGTTGCTGGCCCTGGCCGCTTCGTTGCCCGCCGCCGTGCCGGACTTCAAGGGCGCCGCTGTCTCGTTCATGAAGAAGCACTGCTACGACTGCCACGGGGAGAAGCAGAAGAAGGCGGACCTCGACCTCACGAAGTTCAAGGACGACACCAACATCCTCAAGGAGCACAAGCTTTGGAAGAGCATCCTCCAGCAGGTCAACTCCAGCGAGATGCCGCCCAAGAAGCAGCCCCAGCCCACCCCGCAGGAACTAGCCGGCTTCAACTCGGCCATCGAAAACTCCTTCGCCCTCGCCGAGAAGAAATCCCCGCCCGACCCTGGCCGCGTCACGCTCCGCCGCCTCAACCGCACCGAATACAACCACACCGTCCGCGACCTCGTGAACGTGGACTTCAACCCCGCCGAGAATTTTCCCGCCGACGACATCGGCCACGGCTTTGACAACATCGGCGACGTGCTCTCCATCTCGCCCGTCCATCTGGAGCGTTACCTCGCCGCCGCCGAGGGCATCGCCGCGCGCGCCATCGTGCTCGACCCGCCCAAGCCGCCCACCCGCACCACGGCCTCCATCTTCCTCGAGCCGGGCGGCTATGGCACCGAGAACTCCACCCGGCCGGTCACGCGCGGCTTCCTGCTCAACCGCCAGAAGCTCACCCTGGCCGGGGACTATGTCTTCCGCGTCCGGGCCGGCATGACCAACGCCCCCGACGGCGAGCCGGTCAGGCTGGCGCTGTTGGTGGATGACGTGGAGAAGCAGGTCTTCACCGTCACGGCCCCGATCAAGAAGTGGGAGAACCTCGAGTTGAACCTCCCACTGCCCGTGGGCGAGCACACCTTCAGCATCAAGTATCTCAACCCCGTCACCAGCGGCGTGACCAACCGGATGCTCTTCGTCCAGCAGTTCCAGGTCGTCGGCCCGGCGGACACGCGGCCCGAGTTCCAGCAGCGCGTCGCCGCGCGCCTCGTCAACACGCCCGACGACCGCAAGCTCCGCGAGTTCACGCAGTGGTTCCTCACCCGCGCCTTCCGCCGCCCGCCCACGCCGGCGGAACTCGACCGCTACCTCAAGGTCGCCCAGGCCGCCGCCGACGACGCGAAGGGCCGCTGGGAGGCCGGCGTCCAGCAGTTGCTCAAGGTCGTCCTCTGCTCGCCCAAGTTCCTCTTCCGCGTCGAGCTGGACTCCCTGCCGCGCTATCCTGGCGCGCATCCGCTGGACGAGTATCAGCTCGCCGCGCGCCTGAGCTACTTCCTCTGGAGCACGATGCCCGACGACGAACTGCTCGCCCTCGCCGCGAAGCACCAGCTCACGCCCGCCCTTGAGCACCAGGTCCGCCGCATGTTGAAGGACCCCAAGGCCGAGTCGCTCACCCAGAACTTCGCGCTGCAATGGCTCCAGTTGGAGCGGCTGAAAACCTTCGCGCCCGACAACAAGCTCTTCCCGAACTTCGACGAGCGCCTCCGCCGCGCGATGCTCCGCGAGACGGAACTCTTCTTCGGCGAGATTGTCCGCGAGGACCGCAGCGTGCTCGACCTCATTGACGCCGACTTCACCTACGTCAACGACACCCTCGCCCGGCATTACGGGCTGAACAGCGGCGGGGATGCTTCGGGTCGCGGCCGCGGTGGCTACCGCAGTCGCGGTGACAACTCCTTCAACCGCGTCACCCTCACCGGCAAGGAGCGCGGCGGCCTGCTCACCCACGCCAGCATCCTCACCGTCACCTCGAACCCCACGCGCACCTCGCCCGTGAAGCGTGGCAAGTGGGTGCTCGAGCAAATCCTCGGCACGCCGCCGCCGCCGCCGCCGCCCAACGTCCTCGGGCTGGAGCAGCAGAAGCAGCTCACCGGCACCCTGCGCCAGCGCATGGAGCAGCATCGGGAGAATCCGGCGTGCGCCAACTGCCACAAGCAAATGGACGCCCTCGGGTTCGCCTTCGAGAACTTCGACGCCATCGGCCGCTTCCGCAGCAAGACCGACGAAGGCCCCATTGACCCCTCCGGCACGCTGCCCGACGGCAAGTCCTTCCAAGGGCCGGCGGAGCTGAAGGCCATCCTCAAGGGCAAGCAGGAACTCGTCGTGCGCAACCTCGCCGAGCAGCTCCTCACCTATGGCATTGGGCGCGGCTTGGAGTTCTACGACAACCGCGCGCTCAACCAGATCTGCGCGCAGACGGCGAAGGCCGACCACAAGTTCTCCGCCCTCATCACCGCCATCGTGAAGAGCGACCCCTTCCGCCTCCGCCGCGGCACCCAACTGGTGAAGCAGCAGGAAGGCGCGGAGTAGCTCCCCGTAGGAGGCGACGTGAGGAGTTTCTAATTAGGATTCCCAAGTCCCGCTCCCGCCTTCCGATCTGGTCAGAGGCTCCTCACTTCGTCTCCTACAGCGGCGTGGCGAGAGCCGTCGCCGCGATGGACAAGCCCGGTGGGTTGACGGACACTTTCTCCGCAAAACCTCAATCGCCCGCCGGCCTGGCGCGTCCAAGCTCGCGAGCTGACATGAACATGACACGCATTTTGAAACGCTGGGGCTTCGCCGGGTTCCTCTGCACCGCCGTCGGGTGGGCCATCGCCGCGCCCGCGCCCAAGGCCGTGGCCGCGCCGGATTTCCAGCGGGAGATTCGCCCCATTCTCTCGGACAAGTGCTTCCATTGCCACGGGCCGGATGACAAGGAGCGCAAGGGCGGCAAGAAGGGCGTGGGCCTGCGGCTCGACACGGCGGAGGGCATCGTGGCGGACCTCGGTGATGGCCGGCGCGTGGTCGTGCCCGGTCAGCCGCAAAAAAGCCCGCTCATCCAGCGCGTCATCACGAGCGATCCCGATGACGTGATGCCGCCGCCCAAGACGGGCAAGCAGCTCACGCCGCGCGAGGTGGAGCTGCTCACCGCGTGGGTGAAGAGCGGGGCGAAGTCTGCGGGGCATTGGTCCTACCAGAAGCCCGTGCGGCCGGCGGTGCCGGCAATCGGCAATCGGCAATCGGCAATCGCCAATCCCATTGATGCCTTCATCTACCACCGGCTCGCGAAGGAGAAGCTCACGCCCCAACCCGAAGCCGACCGTTACGCGCTCGCCCGGCGCGTGGCGCTGGACCTCACCGGCTTGCCGCCGAGCGTGGCCGAGGTGGACGCGTTCGTCGCGGACAAGCAGCCGAAGGCTTACGAGCGGTTCGTGGACTTGCAGTTGGCGAAACCGAGCTATGGCGAGCATTGGGCGCGGCTGTGGCTGGACCTCGCGCGCTATGCGGACAGCGCGGGTTACGCGGACGACCCTTCGCGGGTCATCTGGGCTTTCCGCGACTACGTCATCAACGCCTTCAACCGCAACCTGCCGTTCGACCAGTTCACCATCGAGCAGCTCGCCGCCGACCTGCTGGAGAATGCGACCGAGGAGCAGCTCAAGGGCACGGCGTTCCATCGCAACACGATGACCAACTCCGAAGGCGGCACGAATGACGAGGAGTGGCGCATCGCCGCCATCGTGGACCGGGTCAACACGACTTTCGCGGTCTGGATGGGCACCTCAATGGCGTGCGCGCAGTGCCACACGCACAAATACGACCCCATCGCGCAGAAGGAGTATTACCAGCTCTTCGCCTTCCTCAACAACACCGAGGACGCCGACAAGCGCGACGAGTCGCCGCTCCTGAGCTTTTACACCGACGCGCAGCGCAAGCAGAAGGCCGATTGGGCAGCGGAACTCGCGGCGGTCGAGGCGAAGTTCAAGTCGCCGTCCGCCACCGTCGTCGCCAGCGCGGACAAGTGGGCGAAGGCGTTTCCGGTGAGGCTCGACTGGAACGCGCCGAAGCCGTCCGCCGCGAAAGCCTCCTCCGGCGCGGCGCTCACGGCGCAGGACGACGGCTCGGTGTTCGTGGCGAAGAACGAAGCGGCGAAGGACAATTTCACCGTTGAGCTGACCCTGTCCGACGCGCAGAAGCTGACGGCTTTGCGCGTCGAGGCGTTGCCCAGCGACAAGCTCCCCGGCAAAGGCCCCGGTCTGGCGGCGGGGAACTTCGTCCTGACGCGCGTGCGGGCGAACATTCTTCCGCCCGCCGAAAGCAAGGGGCCGGCGGCGCGGTTCATCCGCATCGAGCTGCCGGCGAAGAACCAGTTTCTCCAGCTCGCGGAAGTCCAGGTCTTCAGCGGCGGCGAGAACCTCGCGCCCAAGGGCGAGGCCAAGCAGAGCAGCACTTACATGAACGCCGCCGCGGCGCGTGCCAACGACGGCAAGACGGACGGCGAGTATGAGAAGGGTTCCGTGGCGCACACCGAGGCGCAGGACAATCCGTGGTGGGAGGTGGATTTGAAGGAGGCCCGCGTGCTGGAGCGCATCGTGGTCTGGAACCGCGCCGAGGCGGGCGAGCGGCTCAAGGGCTTCCGCGTGGTGGCGCTGGACGCGCAGCGCAACGTGGTCTGGGACAAAGCCGGCAACGACGCGCCCAAGAAGGACGTGGCGTTCGCCATGAAAGGCGCGCGCGAGGTGAAGTTCACGGCGGCCATCGCGGACTTCACACAGGCAAGCTACGACGCGGAGAATGTCATCAACGACACCGCGCCCGCCAAGGACCGCACGCGCGGCTGGGCGGTGGGCGGCGGGACCGGCAAGGCGCATTCGCTCACGCTCATCGCGGAGAAGCCGGTGGAGATTCCCGCCGGGTCGCGGCTGGCCGTGACCTTGGAGCAGCAGTCCGCCACCGCAAAGGCGACGCTGGGCAGCTTCCGCATCGGCGTGACGGCGGACGGCAAGGCCGCCGAGGTCGCGCGCACGCCCGTCGCGATTGTTTCCACACTGGCGTCCAGCCGCTCACTGAACACTGAAAACTGGTCACTGAACACTCTGCCGCCCGGCGACCGCGCGAAGGTGGTGGACTACTACGCCCGCACGCTCGCGCCTGAGTTGAAGCAAGAGCGCACGCAGCTCGCCTCGCTCACCAAGTCACTCGCGGACCTGAAGCCCAGCACCGTGCCCATCCTCCGCGAGCTGGCGGCCGACAAGCGGCGCAAGACGCAGGTGCAGCTTCGCGGCAACTGGCAGAACCTCGGCGAGGAAACCACGGAGGCCGTCCCCGTCGCGTGGCATCCGCTGCCCAAGGACGCGCCGCGCAACCGCCTGACACTGGCGAAGTGGCTCGTGGACGAGAACAACCCGCTAACCGCGCGCGTGGTGGCGAACCGCTACTGGGAGGCCATCTTCGGCACCGGCCTGGTGCGGACGAGCGAGGAGTTTGGCGCGCAGGGCGAGTTGCCGTCGCACCCGGAGCTGCTCGACTGGCTCGCGACCGAACTCGTCGCGATGAAGTGGGACACGAAGAAGTTTCTCCGCCTGCTGGTCACCTCGCAGGCCTACCGGCAGTCCTCAAAGGTCACGCCTGACGCGCTGGAGAAGGACCCGGACAACCGCCTGCTCTCGCGCGGGCCGCGCCTGCGCCTGACCGCCGAGATGGTGCGCGACCAGTCGCTCGCCGCGAGCGGCCTGTTGAGTCCCAAGATGCTCGGCCCCAGTGTCCGCCCCACGCGTCCCAGCTCGGGCCTCAACGCCGCGTTCGGCAGCGCGCTGGACTGGACCACGAGCGCAGGCGAGGACCGCTACCGGCGCGGCCTCTACACCGAGTGGCGGCGCACCAGCCCGTATCCCTCGATGGCCACGTTCGATGCGCCGAGCCGCGAGTCCTGCTCCCTCCGCCGCAACCGCACCAACACGCCGCTGCAGGCCCTCGTGACGATGAACGACCCCGTTTATGTGGAGGCCGCGCAGGCTCTCGCCCGCCGCATGGCGAAGGACGGCGGCGCGACCGAGGCTGACAAGGCCCGCCACGGCTTCCGCCTCGTGCTGTCACGCCCGCCCTCGGACAACGAACTTGCCAAGATCGTGAAGCTCCACGCCGACAGCGCCGCCGAGTTCGCGAAGGACAAGACGAAGGCCACCGCCCTCGCCACCGACCCGCTCGGCCCGCTGCCCGAAGGCGCGGACGCCGCGAACCTCGCCGCGTGGACCACGGTGGCGAATGTGCTGCTGAACTTGGACGAGACGCTGATGAAACGGTGACAGTGAAGACATTCACCCGCATCGCAGCCGCGTTCACCTTGGCATTCGTCGTCTCGATTCCGCTCTCGTTCGTCGTGGTTGGGCTGGGCGGAACTTTCGGCTACACGAATTATGTGCGGACAATGCCGGTGCTCATCCTGGGCGCTGATTGGCTGCTGGGGCGGCTCCGGCCCTTCAAGGAACAATGATTCCCCTTCTTCGCTGGCAAACGTCGTGAACGAGTGGCGGGATCACGGCGTGGCTCGACATTCCGATGTCGAGTGCGGACGCGCGTCAGCCGGCCGGTTCTCGACATTGGAATGTCGAGCTGCGGACTCAATCCAGCGTCTTCTTCGGCGCGGCGATGTTGATGACGGCGGGACCGCCGGGCTTGGGCGGCGGCGGGGGCGGGGGCTTGGTGCCGGGCGGCGGGGGCGGCGGGG
>WRPG01000111.1 GCA_009773355.1 Limisphaerales bacterium | reverse complement strand
CGTAGCGCGGCCACGGTGTCGCCCCGCTCCCTGCCGGCGTGAGTGATCGCTCGCGCCGGCACCAAACCCAAGCTACAAGCGCGGCCCTCCGGGCCGCAGGGGCCACCTTGCCGAAGGTGCTTCGGGATTTCCCAATCATTTCCCTGCTTCCAGTTGCTGCGGCCCAGAGGGCCGCACCGAGCAAGGAGTTCTGCCGCCGTCTAATTCTTGAGCCGTTGGTCCATTTCACCGCACCATCGTGAACTGACATGACCAACGACCCGACCACCGCCGCCCTGCACCAACGGATTCACCGCTCCGGCGTCATCGCCGTGCTCGTGATTGACGCGGCCGACGATGCCGTGCCTCTCGCCCGGGCTTTGCTGGCTGGCGGAGTGGACTGCATCGAACTGACCTTGCGCACGCCCGTGGCGATGGCCGCGCTGCATCGCATCCGCGCCGAGGTGCCGGAACTGGTCGTGGGCGTCGGCACCATCCTCACGCCGCAGCAAGTCAACGAGGTCAAGGCCGCCGGGGCCGCGTTCGGCGTGGCTCCCGGCATGAACCCGCGCGTGGTGGCCGAGGCGCAGCGCGTGGGGCTGACGTTCTCGCCCGGCATCTGCACGCCCTCGGACATTGAACTCGCGCTGGAGCACGGTTGCCGGCTGCTGAAGTTCTTCCCCGCCGAACCGAGCGGCGGGCTGACGTATCTGCGCGCCATCGCCGCGCCCTACGCGCATCTCGGCGTGAAATACATTCCGCTCGGCGGCGTGTCGGCGGGCAATGCGGAACAGTATTTGAAAGAACCGGCGGTCCATGCGCTCGGCGGTTCGTGGCTCGCCCCGCGCGAGCTGATCCAGCGTCATGAATGGCCGGCCATCACCGCCAACGCGAGCGCGGTGTCTGCCATCGTGAAACGCGTGCGCGGAGGCGTGGCGTGAGCCGCGTCGTCGCGTTCGGCGAGATCATGGGGCGGCTGGCCGCGCCCGGCTTCAGGCGCTTCCAGCAGGCGATGCCCGGCGCGCTCGACGTCACCTTCGCCGGAGCGGAGGCCTCGATTGCCGCCTCCATCGCCTATCTCGGTGGCGACGCCTCGTTCGTCACTGCCCTGCCCGCGCACGCCATCGCTGATGCGTGCGTGGCCGACCTGCGCTCCCTGAACGTGGACACGCGCCACATCCTGCGCACGGCGCAGGGCCGGCTCGGTTTGTATTTTCTCGAAGCCGGCGCGAACCAGCGGCCGGGCAATGTGATTTATGATCGCGAAGGTTCCGCCGTGGCGATCACGCCCGCGGGCGCCTATGACTGGCCGGGCATCTTCGCCGGCGCGGAATGGTTCGTCATCTCCGGCATCACCCCCGCCATCTCGCGCAACGCGGCTGAAGTGGCCCGCACCGCCCTGCGCGAAGCCACGCAACGCGGCGTGAAGGTGGCCTGCGACATGAACTACCGCAGCAAGCTCTGGCAATGGGAGCCGCCGCTGCCGCCGCGCGAACTCGCCACCCGCACCATGCGCGAGCTGATGCCTCTCGTGGACCTGTTCATTGGCGGCCGGGAGGATGCCGAGGCGATGCTCGGCCTGTCCGGCACCTGTGCCTCGGAAGACCTGGCCCTCGAAATTGGGAAACAATTTACCCGTATCCAGCGCGTGGCCTTGACCCTGCGCGAAGGCGTATCCGCCACGCACAACAATTTCGGCGGCCTGCTCTACGACCAGGCCAGCGACCAGTTCAGCTACGCCCCGGAGCCGGGCCGGTTATATCCGATTACCAACATCGTGGACCGGCTGGGTGCGGGCGACGCCTTCACCGCCGGGCTGATTCACGCGCTGACGACTCCCGAGCTGGCCGCGCCGCAAACCGCCATCCGCTTCGCCGCCGCCGCCGGCTGCCTCGCCCATTCCATTGAGGGCGATTTCAACTACAGCACCCGCGAGGAAATCGAAGCCCTCATGAACGGTGCGGCCACGGGCCGGGTGAAGCGATAGGTTGCCAACGTCCTCCCGCCGCATTCCCTTGGCGCGCGGGTGCCAGTGTGGGGAAGTCTGCGTGAGACCTTGGGCCTTGCTTGGCTGGAGGCGATGGAGACTTCGCCGTCCCGCCCAGCCACTACGGATTGACGCGAATGCGGAAGAAGCGGCTCACGCCGGTCGCACCCGCACGCGGAAGGTAATAAGTCACCGTCTCGGTCGTCGCGTCCACCGGAGTCGCGATGCTCGCCGCCACCAGCGGGTCCGCCGGAGCCCAGGTGATCAAGTTGCTGGAAACCTCCAAGACACCTCGCGTGCCGGCGTTCACGCCCACGAAGGAGAGCAGCAGGAAGCTGGGATCAGACGTGGCCGCCAGCAAGGTTGGCCCGGAGCTGGGGGGAACCACGATCCCCGAGTCGGCAACCACGATCACAAACGTGGTGACGGCGGCAAGCCCCTCGCTGTCCGTGGCGGTCAGCGTCACAGTGCTGGTGCCGGCGGCGGGCGGCGTGCCGCTAAAGGTGCGGGTGCCGGCGTTGAAGGCCAGCCAAGCCGGGCCGGTGGCGGACAACGTGAGCGAGTCCCGCAGACCACAGTCCCCGGCCTGTAGCGGCACTCCGGGCGAACCGCAGGGTCGGTCTGGACAGTTTGCCCCAACGCGCTTCCTGAACTTGCCCGGCTGCGCAAATCGCTTCACTCTCCCGCCGATGTCCTTCGTCCAGCGCCTGAAAATCGAAGCGGAAGACTCGCTTCGCTACAGCGACACTGTCCGTTCCGTCCTCTGCGAAGTCGAGTTGCTCAAGGACAAGTCCCCGCCTGCCTCCGATCCGCAGGCCATCGCCCGCAGCATCGTGAAGCTCTGCTCCGCCGCGCGCCTCGCCGCGAGCATGGACCAACTCCTCAAGGTCGAAGCCCGCATCGCCGAGCGCATGAAGCTCCTCGGTAACCGCCCCGTGGACTTCACCGAGTTCGAGCCGTCCTCGATGAAGAAGCGGGTGATTGACTACTTTGTCCCGCTCAAGCCCTACGTCAGCGAGCGCGAGAAAGGCGTCTGCTACATCGCCTTCGAGCACCGCTGGGCGCGCTTCGTCCACCACTACCGCGACAAGCTGGAGGCCTTCGCCAAGCGCTACCTGCTCATCGTCCACCCCGTCTGGGCCACGCCGCACGGCCTCATCAACTATTACCTCCCCAGCATCTGGCCCGGCGACGACCCGGTCTTCGCCTGCGTCAGCGATCCGCACGACCTCGACACCCTTCCGCGCCAGTCGCCGCGCCACGTCGTCATCCCGCGCTACTGCTCGCACTGGGTGAACCCGGCGGTCTATCCGCAGGTGCCATTCGCGCAGAAGGACCTCGACATCGTGATGCTGGCGAACTTCGGCAAATACAAACGCCACTTCGCCCTCTTCAAGGCGCTGCGCGACATGCCTCGCTCGGTGAAGGTCGTCTGCATCGGCCAACACAACGACAAGCGCACGCGCGAAGTTCTCTTGGCTGAGGCCGCAGCTTATGGTGTGGCTGACCGCTTCGAGCTGAAGGAAAACGCGCCGGACGACGTGGTCTTCGACTGCATGGCCCGCGCGAAGGTGAACCTCATCATGTCCAAGCGCGAAGGCTCCTGCATCGCCATCGTCGAGGCCATGTTCGCGAACACGCCCTCCGGCATGTTCAAGGACGCGGAGGTCGGCTCGCGCGTCTTCATCAACGAGCACACCGGCCGCTTCCTCACGGACGACAACCTCGGCGCGCAGCTCATGGACTTCATCGCCAACGCCGGGAAGTATTCCCCGCGCAAATGGATGACGGAGAACCAGCACGACTGTCACGGCAGCAGCGCCATGATGAACGAGGTCATCAAACAGGAGATGCTCAAGCGCGGCCAAGCCTGGACCACCGACCTCTGCCCGCTCCACTGGCGGCCCGACCCGCAAGTCCTCCGCCCCGAAGACCGCGCGCTGATGCAGGCGACTTACGAAGACATCCGGAACAACGTGGGCATCGAGATTGAGCTGCCGAGGAAGAGTTAAGGAAACGCTGATTTAAGCCATCGGGTTTCGATTTGTTGCAGACGGCGCGGCGGGCGTTTTCTAAACTGCCTGACATGACCCACCAGACCAGTTTCG